>QFQD01000006.1 GCA_003241485.1 Ancylobacter novellus | reverse complement strand
GGCGGCCCGCAGGCGGCCGACACCGTCTATCGCGTGGCCGATCTCGAACTCGACCGGCTGGCGCATCGCGTCGCCCGCGGCGGGCAGGAGATCGTGCTGCAGCCGCGCGAATTCCGCCTGCTCGAATATCTCATGCGTCATGCCGGGCAGGTGGTGACGCGCACCATGCTGCTGGAGAATGTGTGGGACTACCATTTTGACCCGCAGACCAACGTGATCGACGTGCACGTCTCGCGGCTGCGCTCCAAGATCGACAAGGGCTTCGATCCGCCGCTGCTCCACACGGTGCGCGGCGCGGGATACATCGTCCGTGACGTCGCTCGGTAGGCTTATCCGCACCACCGCGTTCAAGCTGATCGCGGCCTATCTCGTCGTCTTCGCGATCTTCGCGGGCTCGGTGATCGCCTATCTCGGCTGGCACACGCAGCGTCTGGTGACGCGGCAGGCGGTCGAGGCGATCGAGGCCGACACGCGCTTCATGCAGGGCCAGTTCGAGCGCGGCGGCATTGCGCGGCTGTCGCAGGCGGTGAACCGCCGGGCGCGGGCGCCCGATGCCGGCCTCATCCTCGTCACCAGCTTCAATGGCGACGCGCTCGCCGGCAATGTGCTGAACCTGCCGCTCGATTTCCTCGACAAGGAAGGCTGGCGGGAAATCGACTATGTGCGCTCGGAGGACCAGTCGGCCGCGCCCAGCCGCGCGCTGGTGCATGTCATCTTCCTGCCGGGCGAGTTCCGGCTGCTGGTCGGCCGCGACGTGGTCGAGCGCGAGGAACTGCGCAAGATCATCATCGGCCCGGCCCTGTGGGGGCTCGGCCTGCTGGTGGTGCTGGGCGTTGCGGGCGGCCTGTTCGTCACCCGGCGCGTGCTCAAGCGCATCGACCAGATGACGGCCATCTCCGATGGCATCATGGCCGGCGATCTCTCCGGCCGGCTCTCGGTTGCCGGCACGGGCGACGAATTCGACCGGCTCGCCCTCAGCCTCAATGCCATGCTGGAGCGCATCGAGGTGCTGATGGCGGGGCTGAAGCAGGTCTCCGACAACATCGCCCATGACCTCAAGACCCCGCTGACGCGCCTGCGCAACCGGGCCGAGGACGCTCTGCGCACCGCCCGCAGCGAGGAGGAATGGCGCGCCGCGACCGAGCAGACGATCGAGGAATCCGACGGGCTGATCCGCACCTTCGACGCGCTGCTGATGATCGCGCGCGCCGAGGCCGGGCAGGCGAGTGCGGCCATGGTGCGGTTCGACCTCGCCGAGACGCTCTCCAGCGTGGCCGAGCTTTACGAGCCGGTGGCCGATGAGAGCGGGCTGGACCTCACCGCGGACGCGCCCGGGCCGCTGCCGATCCGCGGTGTGCGCGAGCTCTTCGGCCAGGCGCTGGCCAACCTCATCGACAACGCCATCAAATACAGCGCGCCGGGTGAGGGCGAGGCACGCGGGCTGATCCGGCTGGAGGCGGCGCGCGTAGACGATCGGGTGCGCCTCGTGATCGCCGATAGCGGGCCGGGCATCGAGCCGGCCGACCGCGCCCGCGTGCTGGAACGCTTCGTGCGGCTGGAGGCAAGCCGCACGCGGCCGGGCTCGGGCCTCGGCCTCGCGCTCGCCGCCGCGGTGGTGCATCTGCACGGCGGCACGCTGACGCTGGAAGGCAATGAGCCGGGGCTGCGCGTCGTCATCGACCTGCCGCTCGACGCCGGAGCGGACGAGCCGCCGGCCTTGAACGCGGAGAGCTGACGAATCCCGAGCTACGCCCTCTGCCGCTGAGGAATTTGACAACCAATGCCTGCTAGTTTCGCAGGCAGTTCAGGGGGTACCGCGGGAATGGCAGGTCGGCGCAGTGGGACGAAGGATGCGGAAGCGGGCGCGCTGACCGGCGAGGACGCCCTTGCACCCGGCGCGCTTCCAAGCGGTTCCCTTGCCAGCCGGATGCGCCTTGCCGCCGGTACCAAGCCTCCCGCGAAGCTCCCCGAGGCGCTGACGGCGCTGTTCGGCGACGACGCCGCGCTGGCCGGGCGCTTCACCGCGCTGATGAGCGCCGCTCCGGCCGCCCGCGCGGTGCTGGCGCGGGTTGCCGAGCACTCCCCCTTTCTCACCGAGCTGATGCGCATCGATCCCGCGCGGCTCCTCCGCGTGCTGGAGGCCGATCCGGCCGCTGGCCTCGCGGCGGCGCGCGCGCAGATGACGCGGGCGGTGGGCGCGACGCAGGACGAGGCCGAGGCCATGGCGCTGCTGCGCCGCCTGCGCGCCGAGACCGCGCTCACCGTGGCGCTGGCCGACATCGGCGACGTGTTCGACCTCACAGCCGTCACCGCCGAGCTGACCGACAGCGCCGACGCGGCGATCGCGGCCGCGACGCAGTTCCTGTTCCGCGAGGCGGCGCAGGCCGGCAAGCTGCGCAAGGGGGCGTTGAAGGAAGGGTTGGCCGGCATCGGCTACACCGTGCTCGCCATGGGCAAGCACGGCGCGCGCGAGCTGAACTATTCCAGCGATGTCGACCTCATCGTGCTCTACGATCCCGCCCTCGCTCAGCTGGCGGAGGAGGTCGAGCCCGCGCCGTTCTTCGTGCGGCTGACCCAGCGCCTCGCCCGCATGATCCAGGAGCGCACCGGGGACGGCTATGTCGCGCGCGTCGACCTGCGCCTGCGGCCCGATCCGGCGTCCACGCCCGTCGCGCTCTCGGTCGAGGCGGCGCTGGACTATTACGAGCGCGAGGGCGCCACCTGGGAGCGCGCGGCCTATATCAAGGCGCGGCCCATCGCCGGCGACATCGAGCTGGGCCACGTTTTCCTGCGCCATCTCTCGCCCTTCGTCTGGCGCCGCTCGCTCGACTATGCGGCGGTGGCGGATGTGCACGCGATGAAGCAGGACATCCACGCCTTTCGCGGCCATGCCGCCATCGCGGTCGAGGGGCATAATGTGAAGCTCGGGCGCGGCGGCATCCGCGAGATCGAGTTCTTCGCCCAGACCCAGCAGCTCATCGCCGGCGGGCGTGATCCGCATCTGCGCAACCCCCGCACGCTGGAAGCGCTGGAGCTGCTCGCCCAGGCCGGCTGGATCGACGAGAGCGCGCGTCTGGAGCTGGACGAGGCCTATCATTTCCTGCGCCGCGTGGAGCACCGGCTGCAGATGGTGGCGGACGCGCAGACCCATTCCCTGCCGGACGATGCCGAGGCGCTGGCCGCCTTCGCCCGCTTCATGGGCTATGCCAAGCGCGAGGCCTTCGCCAAGGCGCTGCTGCAGCGGCTCGCCCGCGTGCAGCACCATTATTCCAAGCTGTTCGAGGACGCGCCGCCTCGCGCGGCGGTGGAGGGGGCGCTGGAATTCCCGCGCGCCAAGGACGACCGCGAAACCCTCGCCACCCTGCACAAGCTCGGCTATGCCGACCCGGCCAAGGCGAGCGCAACGGTGCGCGGCTGGATGGCCGGCACGCATCGCGCGCTGAAGCCCGAGACGGTGCGCAGCCATCTCGCGACCATCGTGCCGCTGCTGATCGACGCGCTGGCGCGCGGCGGCGCGCCCGACGAGGCGCTGGCGGCGGCCGACCGCTTCTTCGCCGAGCTGCCCGTCGCGGTGCGGCTGATGCCGGCGCTGGCGCGCCATCCCGATCTCGTGCGCCTGCTGGCCACCATTCTCGGCACCGCCCCGCGCCTCGGCGAGATGCTGGCGCACCGGCCCTCGCTGATCGACGCGCTGCTCGACCCCGCCTTCTTCGGCATGCTGCCGGACGAGCCGGCGCTGACGGCGCGGCTGGCGGCGCTGATCGAGGACGCGGAGAACGAGGAGGACCTGCTCGACCAGGCCCGCCGCTTCCGGCAGGAGCAGCATGTGCTGATCGGCGTGCGCATCCTCTCCGGCACGCTGCCGGCGGCGCGGGCGGGGGAAGCCTTCGCCCGTCTGGCCGATGTCATCATCCGCGCGCTGGAGGCGGCGGTGCTGGCGCGCTTCCGCGAGGCGCACGGCACGCTGCCCGGCGCGGAGGTCGCGGTGCTGGCCATGGGCAAACTGGGCGGGCGGGAGATGACCGCCGGCTCCGATCTCGATCTCATCATGCTCTATGATTTCGACCAGGAGCACCCTGAGAGCGACGGCCCGCGCCCGCTCTATGGCGCGCAGTATTTCGCCCGGCTGACGCAGCGGCTGGTCAATGCGCTGACCACGCCGACAAATGCCGGCCAGCTCTATGAGGTGGATCTGCGCCTGCGGCCCTCCGGCCGCGCCGGCCCGGTCGCCACCAGCCTGCCGCGCTTCATCGCCTATCAGGCGGAGGAAGCGTGGACCTGGGAGCACATGGCGCTGACCCGCGCGCGGGTGGTCTCCGCGCCGCCCGCCTTCCGGGCGCGGGTGGAAGCGGCGATCGCCGACGTGCTGCGCGTGCCGCACGAGCCGGCGCGGCTTGCGGCCGACATCGTCGACATGCGCGGCGCCATCGCCGACGAGAAGGGCGATGCCACGCCCTGGGACCTGAAATATGCCCGTGGCGGCCTCGTCGATATCGAGTTCATCGCGCAGTATCTGCTGCTCGCGCATGCGCGCACCCATGCCGAGATCATCGACACCTCGACGGCGCGGGTGATCGCGCTGGCGACGCAGGCCGGCTTGCTCGACGCGCAGGATGGGCAGCTGCTGGGCGATGCCTGCCGCCTGCTGCACGATCTGACGCAGGTGCTGCGGCTGGCGCTGACCGGGCCGTTCGTCCCGGCCGAGGCGAGCCCGGCTCTGCGCCGCCTGCTCGCGCGCGCGGGCGCCATGCCGGACTTCTCGACGCTTGAGGCCCATCTGTTCGAGACGCAGGCGCAGGTCCGCGCGGCGTTCGAGCGGATACTGGGCGTGGCGGCGGGCGGCTGAGGGGATTCGGCGGAAGAGTCTCTCGCTGGATCCCGGATCGGCGCTGCGCTGCGCGCAGCTGGTCCGGGAAACAGAGAGAGCAACATGTGTCCCGGACAAGTGACGCCGCAGGCGGAGCGTCGATCCGGGATCCAACGCAAAACTCTTCTGCAACAGCCTCTTGAGCGCAAAGGCTCTTCGGCGACCACCCGTGTCAGATCAGGACTTCAGCTTTTCCATCACCAGATCGGCGAGGGCGAGGCTGGCGGTGAGGCCGGGGGATTCGATGCCGAACAGCTGCACCAGCCCCGGCACGCCATGCTCGGTGGGGCCATCGACGCGGAAATCGGCGGCGGGCGTTCCCGCCGGTGTGATCTTGGGGCGGATGCCGGCATAGGCCGGCTGCAGCGCGCCGTCCGGCAAGGCAGGCCAATAGGTGCGGATGGCGGCGTAGAAATTCTCGCCGCGCGCGGGATCGACGGCATAGTCGAGCGTGTCGACCCATTCGGTGTCCGGGCCGAAGCGGGCCTGCCCGCCGAGATCGAGCGTGAGGTGCACGCCGAGGCCCGCCTGTTCCGGCACGGGATAGACGAGCCGGGCGAACGGCGCCTTGCCGGCGAGGGTGAAATAGCTGCCCTTGCAGAAATAGGCGTGGGGGACGGTCTCCGCCGGAATGCCGTCGATGGCACGGGCAACGGGCACGGCGCCGTGGCCGGCGGCATTGATGAAGGTCGAGCAGGCGAGCGTCATCGGCGCCTCGCCGCCGACATCGAGCCGGAAGCCGTCCTTTTCCACCGACCCGCGCAGCAGCGGCGCGTTGAAGGCGATCATGCCGCCGGCATCTTCAAGGTCGCCGCGCAGCGCCAGCATGTAGGCGTGGCTGTCGATGATGCCGGTGTCGGGCGAGAGCAGCGCGGCGACCGCGTTGAGCGCGGGCTCAAGCGCGCGAGCCTGCGCGCCGGTGAGGTGTTGCAGGCTGTCGACGCCGCAGGCGCGGGCATGGGCGTCGATGGCGTCGAGTTTCGCCGTCTCGGCCGCGCTGGTGGCAACGATCAGCTTGCCGCAGCGCCGGTGCGGGATGGCGCGCTCGGCGCAATAGGCATAAAGCGCGTCGCGCCCGCTGACGCAGAGCCGCGCCTTCAGCGTGCCGGCGGGATAGTAGATGCCGGCATGGATGACTTCGCTGTTGCGCGCCGAGGTTTCCGAGCCGACGAGCCCGCTCGCCTCCAGCACCAGCACCTCGCGACCCTGCAGCGCGAGGGCGCGGGCGATGGCGAGGCCGACGACGCCGGCGCCGGCCACGACGCATTCGATGAAGTCGGGTTCGGAGGTGCTCATGAGAGCCGGTCAGCCTTCAAGCGTTGCCGGCGCGGTGCGGTATTGCAGCGCGGGGCGCCCGTGCAGCGGCAGGCGGATGATGACCGTGGTGCCGACGCCTTCGGAGGAGGAGATGCGCATGGTGCCGCCATGCAGCTCGACCAGCGATTTGGCGATGGCGAGGCCGAGGCCCGAACCCTTGTAGGACTTGGTGAACTGGCTTTCGACCTGCTCGAAGGGCTTGCCGATCTTGGCGAGCGCGCTCTTGGGGATGCCGATGCCGCTGTCCTCGATCACCAGCAGCGCCGAGCGTGCCGAGCCGCGCGTGCGCAGGGTGATACGGCCATTCTCGGGCGTGAACTTGATGGCGTTGGAGATGAGGTTGAGGGCGATCTGCTTGAGCGCGCGGCGATCGCCGTCGATGGTGAGGTCCTCGTCGCTTTCGCAGGCGACCACGAGGTGCTTCTCGTCCGCGCGCACCGACATGACGCGGATGGCGTCCTTGATGATCTCGTCCAGCTTGGTCGGCTGCAAATTGAGGTGCACCCGGCCCGCCTCGATGCGCGACATGTCGAGAATGTCGTTGATGACGTCGAGCAGATAGCGGCCGGAATCGCGGATGTCGCGGCAGTACTCATTGTACTTGTCGTTGCCGAGCGGGCCGAACAGCCCGCTTTCCATCAGTTCCGAGAAGCCGATGATGGCGTTGAGCGGCGTGCGCAGCTCATGGCTCATATTGGCGAGGAATTCGGACTTGGCGCGGTTGGCGTCCTCGGCCTTGGTTTTCTCGTCGGCATAGTTCTGCGCCAGCTCCGCGAGCTGGAGCGCCTGCATTTCCAGTGTCTGCTGCGATTTGCGCAGGTCCGCGACCAGCGCCATCAGGCGCTTTTCGCTCTCCATCAGCCGCTCTTCATGGCGTTTGAGCGCCGTGATGTCGGTGCCGACGGAGACGAAGCCGCCATCCTTGGTGCGCCGCTCGGTGACCTTGAGCCAGCGTCCGCCTTCCAGCTGGGCCTCGAAGGCGCGCGCGCCTTCCTCCGGGCGGTCCTCGGTCCGCAGCGGGATGCGCACGACCGGCTGGCGGGCAATGGCGGCGACGGCGTCGAAAGGCGTGCCGGGCGTGACATTGGTGTCGCCGAAGCCGTGCAGCGACTGGAACTTGGAGTTGCACAGCACCAGACGGTTGGCGCTGTCCCACAGCACGAAGGATTCCGAGATGCTCTCGATGGCGTCGCGTAGCCGCATGTCGGCGGTGGCGGTGCGCTCGGCGAGGCGTCGTTCCTCGGTAACGTCGACGGCGATGCCAACCAGATGGGGCGGCTCGCCATTTTCCTGCGGCACGACCTCGGCGCGGGCGCGCAGCCACACCCAGTGCCCGTCCGAGTGCTTCATGCGGAAGATGCGCTCGATGATCCGGCCCGGCTTGTCGGCGATTTCCTTGGCGACATCGTAGAGATTGGTGTCGTCGGGATGGACGAGGGCGGCGACCTCGCCGAACGAGATCAGCTCGTCGCGCGGCTCAAGACCCAGCAGCTCGAACATCGAACTCGACCAGAACAGCCGACCCCGGCCCATGTCCCAGTCCCACAGCCCGGCGCGTCCGCGCGAGAGGGCGGTGTCGATGCGCACGCGCACCGTGTCGTAAATGCCGTCGGCCTCGCGGGCGCGGGTGGCCTGCCAGTGAAAGGCGAAGCCGAGGATCAGCAGCACGCCGCCCGTGGTCGAGAGCAGGGTGACGGTGAGAATGGTGTCGGACTGCCAGGTCGACAGCGCGCTGGCGACCGGCTGCAGCGCAACCAGCTGCAACTGTGCGGAGCGCAGATTGTGCACCGTGGCCAGCGCCGGCGCGCCATTGGGCAGGGTCACTTCCAGCACGCCGGCATCTTCGGCGAAGATCGAGATCGCCTGAACATTGGCCAGCAGGAAGCGGATGTCGTCGGCGGTGGTCGACGCCGCGGCGTCGTCATAGATCGCCACGACCTTGCCGGTCTGATCGACGAGGCCGTAGCGGCGCTCATCGTCGCTCGCTCGCGCCGGGAGGCCGGACTTCAACAGCGCTTCGGCCGGGCTGCTCGTCGCGCCGCGCCGGTCGATCTCGCTGGAAATGGCAAAGGCGAACAGCGCCAGCTCGTCCTTGGCGCTGGCGACGGCGTCGGCGCGATAGGAGCGCACCTGGATGACGGCGGCGACGGCGACGATCGCAATAAAGGCGACGATCAGCGCGGGCACCGCCTTGCGCATGAAAGGTTCGGCGTCCACCAGCCGCTGATAAGCGGGTCGCGCTACCGAACGCGCCAGGCCTTGCATGGCCTGCACGCGCACGGACGCGCCCGCAGCGTTGGCGCGCGCCATCGCCGGCCTCCCCCGAAGTCCCATGCCCAGTTCACTGACAGGAGCGATGTGCCGCATCTCTCCGAATCACCCCGATTTGAATCGAATCGACCCCTGCGTGTCCAGAGTCCCAGGGAGTCAAGTTAACGAAACAGCAACCTGAGAGTGGTCGCGGCGGTGCAGCGGTAATGTCGCGACCGGCAATGGACGGCTTTGAGGGGCGATGCTATGCGCTGGGGCCCTGGGGAAAACCCGTTCACGGAGACGAAACATGAGCGACATCTGGTTCCGCACGGGCGAAGCGACCGTCCTCGCCGCCGATGGGCAGTTTACCGATGCCATGCCGGAAGTGCTGATCGGCTCGGTGCGCGGCCCGGCCGGCCATGCCTTCGCGTCGATGATGGGTCAGGCTGCGGGCCATACCCGCATGTTCGTCGTCCGCGACCTGAACCAGCAGGTTCGTCCCGCGACGATGATGACCACCAAGGTGACCATCGAGTCGATGGAATACGTCAATCTGCTCGGCGGCGTCGTTCAGGGCGCGATCGGCGACGCGATCGTCGATGCGCTGGCCGAGGGCCTCCTGCCGAAGGACCAGGCCGACGAACTCTGCATGATCGTGATGGTGTGGCTCGACCCGCGCTGCGCCGAGGACGCGAACCTCGACAAGGTCGATCTCTACCGGACCAATTACGAGGCCATGAAGATCGCGATCGAGCGCGCCATGACCGGCAAGCCGACCGTCGACGAACTGATCGCCAACCGCAAGACGATCAAGCACTACGCCCTCGACGGCGTCGTCGAGTACTGAGCGGGAGAGAGTCCGGCGCGGATCAGCGCCGGGCTTCCGCTCTGCCGGGCGTGGGCGACACGGCGGAGCCGCTTTCGGTCACCACCATGGCCCGCAGGGTTCCGTCGCTGGCGGTGCTGGCGACGGCGATGCAGTTGCGTCCCGCCTGTTTGGCGGCATAGAGCGCGCGATCGGCCGCCGCGATCACCGTCGCCGGCGGCGTGCCGGTGCTGGGCGCGTTGGTCATGTCGAACAGGGTCAGGCCGATGCTGACGGTGACATGGCCGGCGGCGCAGCCGGCATGGGGCAGCTTCAGCGCGCGCACGGCTTCCAGCATGCGCCCGGCAACCGCGATGCCGCCGGCCTCGTCGGTGTCCGAGAGCACGGCGGCAAACTCCTCGCCGCCATAGCGGCTCACGATGTCGCCGGCGCGCTGCAGCGATCCGCGCAGCGTTTCCGCCACCGTGCGCAGGCATTCGTCGCCGTCGATGTGGCCGTAGAGGTCGTTGTAGCTCTTGAAGTGGTCGACATCGATCATGATGAGCGCGAGCGTCGGACGGCGCACGCCGCTGCGGTGGATCTCGCGGCTGAGTACCTCGTCGAATTTGCGACGGTTGGGCAGTTCGGTGAGCGCGTCCATCTCGGACAGCGCGGTGAGCCGCCGGTTGGCATCCACCAGTTCGCGCTCAAGCCGCTCGCGCTGGCGGACGGTGGCGGCGAGTTCCTCTTCCGTCTCCTTCTGCCGGGTGATGTCGACGCTGGTGGCGAGAAGGCGCAGCGGCCGGCCCTCGCCGTCGCGCGCGACGATGCGGCCGCGGGCAAGGATCCAGACCCATTTGCCGCTCTTGTGCTGCACGCGATACGTGGCGTCGAACAGATCGGTCTTGCCGTCCAGCAGGTCCTGGTAGCGGCGCAGCACCAGCGGCCGGTCATCCGGGTTGACCACGCTCCAGGCGACATGCTCGGTGCCGGCGACATCGTCGCGCGCGTTGTAGCCGAGGCCCGCCTTCCAGTGCGAGGAGCGGTGCACCTTGTTGGTGCGAACATCCAGTTCCCAGACCCACTGGTTGGCGTTTTCCAGCGCGAAGGCGATGCGGTTTTCCATCTCGATGAGCGCATCGGCGGCGCGGCGGCGCTCGGTGATGTCGATCAGCGCGAAGGACAGGCCGGCTATGGCGCCGGACGGGTCGCGGAACGCTTCCGAGGTGACGAGATAGACGGCATCGCTGCCGGGCAGGGTGGTTTCGCGCTCGAACAGCTCCAGGCCCGCCTCCGCGCGCTCGAAGGCGCGCGCCAGCGGTTCGGACGAGCCGGGCACGAGTTCGTCGACATGCCGGCCGATGATCGCGGCCAGCGGCCTGCCCAACAGCGCGGCGGCGCGGTTATTGGCGTTCAGGCACTTCAGATCCAGCCCGATGGTCGCGAGGGCGACAGGCGCGCTCAGATAGGCTGACGACAGGGTCATCAGTGAGGATCGATCGGGGAAAGATCCGTCAGTTGCCATGAACCGCTTTTTGTCCCCGCGAGGGACGTTACTGTAGCGCCTATATCGGCGTCCCGGAACGTAAAAAGCGCATAGCGGGCCCGCTCATCCGAGCGAGCGCGCGACGATGTCGGCGACATCCGGCGAGAGGCCGGGCGTATCGGCGATGCGGCGCAGCTCGATCTCGGCCAGCGACCGGCGGCGGAACTCCACGGCGCGCCAGCTCTTGAACGCGGCGAGCAGCCGCGCGGCGAGCTGCGGGTTGCGCGGATCGAGCGCCAGCACCGTATCCACCACGAAGCGATAGCCCGCCCCGTCCGGACGGTGGAACTGCGTCTGGTTGGCGGCGGCGAAACTGCCGATGAGCGCGCGTACCCGGTTGGGATTGTTCATGTCGAAGGCGGGATGTTCGGTCAGCCCGCGCACGCGCTCCAGCGTCCCCGGCTCGCTGATCTGCGCCTGCAGCGCCAGCCATTTGTCGACGACGAGCGGATCGTCCCTGAAGCGCTCATAGAAGGCGGCCAGTGCCGCCTCGCGCTCCGCCGGCGCGCCATGGGCCAGGATGGACAGCGCGGCGAAGCGGTCGGTCATGTTGTCCGCCGTCTCGAAATGCGTCACGGCGCGGGCGATGTCGGCGTCCGAGCCCGTTGCCGCGAGTAGGTCGAGGCTCGCATTGCGCAGGGCCCGCCCGCCGGCCGAGGCGGCGTCGGGCGAATAGAGGCCGGTGGGGCGCAGCCGCGCATAGGCGTCCTCAAGGGCCGGGCGCAGCGCCTCGCCCAGCACGCGGCGCAGCGCACGGCGCGCGGCGTGGATCGCGTCCGGGTCGACATCGCGGCCGATCTCGCGGGCGACGTCGGTCTCGGAGGGCAGGGAAAGCGCCTGCGCGACGAAGGCGGCATCGAGCGTGGTGTCCGTCAGCGTCGCTTCCAGCGCCTCGATCAGCGGCGCCGCCGAGGGCGCGGCGGTGCCGGCCTGCTGCGCCTGCGTCGCCGCGACGAGATAAGCAAGGGCGATCGACTGCGTGGCGTCGAAGCGATTGAACGGGTCGCTGTCATGCCGCGCCAGGAAGACGAGGTCCTGCGTCGACAGGTTGGTGGTCAGCTTCACCGGAGCGGAGAAGCCGCGATTGAGCGAGGGAACCGGGCGCACATCGATATCGCGGAAGACGAAGCTGTGCTTGCGCTGCGAGAGCACGAGCACGCCGCGCTCGGTGTTGGAGCCGTCGTCCAGGGTGAGCGGCAGATCGGTGCCGTCCGGCCCGACAAGGCCCAGCGCCAGCGGGATAACCATGGGCTGCTTGTCGCTCTGGCCGGGCGTCGGCGGCAGGTTCTGCTCGACATCGAGGCGGTAGCTGCGCGAGGCCTCGTCCCAACTGCCGTGCACGTTCAGCTCCGGCGTGCCGGACTGGGCGTACCACAGCGCGAACTGGGTGAGGTCGACGCCATTGGCGTCGGCGAAACAGGCGAGGAACTGCTCGATGGTCGCCGCCTGCCCGTCATGGCGGTCGAAATAGAGGTCCATGCCGGCGCGGAAGCCCTCCTCGCCGAGCAGGGTCTTCAGCATGCGCACGACCTCGGCGCCCTTCTCGTAGACGGTCGCCGTGTAGAAATTGTTGATCTCGCGATAGGCGGAGGGCCGCACGGGATGCGCCAGCGGGCCGGAATCCTCGGCGAATTGCTGGCTCTTGAGCAGGCGCACATCGGCGATACGCTTCACCGCGCGCGAGCGCTGGTCGGAGGAGAATTCCTGGTCGCGGAAGACCGTGAGGCCCTCCTTCAGGCACAGCTGGAACCAGTCGCGGCAGGTGATGCGGTTGCCGGTCCAGTTGTGGAAATATTCATGCGCGATGATCGCCTCGATATGGGCGAAGTCGGCGTCGGTCGCGGTCTCGGGGCTGGCGAGGACGTATTTGTCGTTGAAGACGTTGAGGCCCTTGTTCTCCATGGCGCCCATGTTGAAATCGGCCACCGCGACGATGTTGAACACGTCGAGATCGTACTCGCAGCCGAAGGCTTCCTCGTCCCAGCGCATGGAGCGCTTGAGCGCGTCCATGGCGTAGCCCGCGCGGCCCGCCTTGCCGGGCTCGACATAGATGCCGAGTTCGACCGGCTTGCCGGTGGCCGTGAGATAAGGCTCGGTGATGCGGTCGAGCCGGCCGCCGACCAGCGCGAAGAGGTAGCAGGGCTTGGGCCACGGATCGTGCCACACGGCATAATGGCGCGAGGTGCCCTCGATCGGCCCGCTCTCGCGCAGATTGCCGTTGCCGAGCAGCACCGGGGCTTCCTCGTGCTCGGCTTCGATGCGTGTGGTGTAGACCGCGAGCACGTCCGGCCGGTCGGGGAAATAGGTGATGCGGCGGAAGCCCTCGGCCTCGCACTGCGTGCAATAGGTGCCGCTGGAGCGGTAGAGCCCCATCAGCTTGGTGTTGGCGGACGGATCGATCAGCGTTTCGATCTCCAGAACCACCGGCTGCTGCGGCGGGGCGAAGATGGTGAGCGCCGAGGGCGTCGCGGCATAGGCGGTGCCGGCGAGCGGCCGGCCGTCCAGGACCACGGATTTCAGCGTGAGCTCATCCCCGTCGAGCACGATGGGCGAGCCTTCGCGCCCCTGCGGATTGGGCCGCAGGGCGAGGCGCGCGGTGACGCGGGTCGCGGTCGGATGCAGGCGAACGTCGAGATGGACGGTGTCCACAAGCCAGTCGGGCGGGAGGTAGTCGCTCAGGCGGACATATTGGGGCTCGGCATCACGCGGCATCTTCACTCACTCCGACGACTCTGGACGAAGGATTAGGCCTTCGGCGCGCCGACCGGAAGCCCCCATGCGCGCGCCGCGCGGTCCCCTGCGCCGCCGAAATTGCGGAACCCTTTCGCCGTCTTTCGGTTGATCGAGCCGGGGGAGGTGGCGGCATGCGCGTGCACGTGAAGCAGAAGGGTATCTTCGTATGAGTTCAGCCGGCCGGCTCGATCGATTTGAGGCTCTCGATTCCTGGCGTGGTCTGTGCGCCGTCATGGTTCTTGTCTATCATTTCATCTATGTCGTGCGGCTCGACTGGCTTCATGCGAGCCTGATCTCGAATTCGTATCTTTTTGTCGACTTTTTCTTTGCGTTGTCAGGCTTCGTGGTGTGTCACGCCTATCGTCGGCGGCTTGGCAGCCCGCGGCAGGTGGGCGGGTTTCTGCTGCGCCGTGCGGGGCGTCTGTGGCCGCTGCATCTGGCGGTGCTGTTCGCCTTCATGCTCGCGCTCATGGCGATCAATGCCGGCGGCGCGCATCCCGACAGCCTGATGATCGAGGCCGAGACCGGCAATTATTCGCTCAAGGCGCTGCTGCTGAACGCGGCCTTGCTCAATTCCATGGGCTTTTACGGCGTCGCCTGGAACGGGCCGGCCTGGAGCATCGGCGCGGAGTTCTACACCTATGCGCTGTTCGCCGGCGTGGCGCTGCTGGCCGGCACCCGCCGCCTGCTGCCGGTGGCGCTGGCGATCTCGCTGGCGGCCATGCTGGCCATCCTGCTGGTCGCGCCGGCCTATATGAACTCCACGGCGGATTACGGCTTCATCCGCTGCATCGCCGGCTTCTTCGGCGGCGTCGCGGTGTACCACGTCCATGACAGGCTGCGCGGCGTCGACATGCCCTTCGCCACCTTGTGGGAGGTGGCGGTGTTGGCGCTGGTGGGCGTGTTCATTGCGTCCGCCGGCGTTGGCCCCGATGAGGTGCGCCCGCTGAGCGTGCTGGCACCGCTGGCGTTCGGCCTCGCCATCCTCGTCTTCGCGCGGGACGCGGGCGCGCTCTCCCGGCTGCTGCGCGCCGCCCCGCTGCGCGCGCTGGGGCGCTGGTCCTATTCGATCTACCTGATCCACATGCCGCTCTTGATCCTGCTCGGCTACGGGCTGTGGCTCTATGGCGATGTGTCGGGAGTCGCGCTGCGCCAAGAGATCGAGGTGCTCGGCCACGCCAAGAACCTCTACGACCTCGGCGATCCCTGGCTGGCGGGGGCGCTTCTGGCCGGCTTCATCGCTCTTGTCATCGCCCTTGCGGCGGCCAGCTTCCGGCTGATCGAGGTGCCGTGGCGCGACCACATCACCCGCTTCGCGCGCAATGTCGAGGCGGGAGGCGGGCTCTACGCGCCGCTGCCGCCGCGCTCCGCCATCGCCGCGCCCGCGCCTATACGCCGGCGGCGCTGATCGCTCCGCGCAGGCGGGTGATCTCGACGCCGGCGTCGCGGAAGATGCCGGCGATGGGGGCGGAGGGCTTGTGGATTTCCACCCGCACCTTCTCCACCCGCCCATAGCGCGCCAGCACGGTGCCCGCGATGGCCTCGGCGAGGGCTTCGAGAATGTGGAAGCGGTGCCCGGAGGAGACTTCGTGCACGATGGCGAAAACCTTCTCGTAGCCGACGGTCTCATCGTAATTGTCGTGGGCGGCGGCGGGCGCGGTGTCGAGCCACCAGTCGATATCGACAATGAAGCGCTGGCCCAGCCGCGCCTCTTCCTCGAACAGGCCGTGATGGGCGTGCAGTTCGATACCCCGGAGGAAAATGCGGTCGGACATGGCGTTTCCTGGTCAGGCGTCGGTGAGGGCGGCGGCAAGCAGGCCGACGGCGACGGCGGGCGCGCAATCGGCCGCCTCGCTGGCGAGCGCTTCATCGTCGGTCAGCACATTGGCGAGGTCGAGATAGGCGATATCGCGGCGCTCGGCGAGCCGGGCGGCGAGGAAGCGACCGACACCGGCGCCGACGATCATCTCGACGCCATTTTCCTGCACGGAGGCGACGGCATCGAAGGCGCGGCGCAGCCGGTTCAGCTGTTCCTCCGCGAAATAGCGCGCCAGTGCTTTCGCGGCCGGCAGCACGGGCGGGGCGAAATCCTGCCCGACCATGCGCAGCAGCCGCCGGGCGCTGGCCTCGACGGTCTTCGGCCCGCCATCGGCGCTCGGGTGCAGGTCCGCGCCCTCGGTGAGGTCGCCGGTGAGCCGATAAATGTCGGCGCTGGTGGCATAATGCTCGGCCATCAGCGGCAGCCAGCGCCCGGCAAAGGGCGCGTCGGTGGCGAGCGCCATCACCGGGGTGCGCGCGGCGCCGGCATAGACGAGTTCACCATTGGCCAGGCGCTCGGCATCGGTGAAGCCGCGTGCGGTGACGCGGCCGGCCTCGAACGGGATCAGGTCGCTGGTGGTCGAGCCGATGTCGACGAGGATGCCGCCGGGCAGCAGATGCGCCAGCACGGCGGCGGTCGCGTACCAGTTGGCGGAGCCGATGCTGTCGGCATGGGCGGCAGCGCTCTCGGCCGGCACGAAGCCCTCCGGACCGGCAAACAGAGCGAGCGGGGCGCCGCCCAGCGTCTCGATGAGAATGCCCGCCGTGCCGACGACGCCGGCCCGCCGGTCCGGCCAGAGGTCGGCGACCTCGGCGGTCATGGTGACGGCGGAGGCGACATCGGGGGCGAATTCCGCGCGCAGCGTGGCGATGGCGTCGCGCAGGTGGTCCGCACCCTTCCACACGGGGCAGGGCAGGATGCGCATGGCAACGAGCCGCCCGTCGCGCCCGAAGGCGGCGAGCTTCACATGCGCGCCGCCCACATCCCAGCCGAGGCGCACGACGTTGCGCAGTCTGTCGGAAGTCATAGTCTCACCTCGATGGGCACAGCGGGAGGAAGATGCGGCAGGTCCGGCACGGCCCCGTCGCGGATAAGCTCGGCGACGAAGGCGAGCGGATTGATGCCGAGCGCCCGGCGCAGCCCGGCATAGGAGGTGGTGAGACGGGGGTTCACCTCTATCACGACAGGACCGTCCGTGGTGGCGATGTAGTCGACCCCGACAATGCCGTGCAGGCCCGGCAGCGCGGCACCGATGCGGGACGCGAGATCGCGCAGTTCGTCGTCCACCGCCAACCCGCCCACGGTGACGCCGGAAAACTGGAAATGGCCGTCGACAACCTCGACATGCTGCCGGTTGGCGGTGAGCACATGCGTGCGACCGGACTGGCACAGCAGCGTCAGGCTGGCGGGAATGCCGGCGATGAGCGGCTGCGCGACGACGCCCTCGGGATAGGGCGGGGCGGGCAGGCGCTGGAACAGCCGCACATCCATCGCACCGGCGCCGTCATCGGGCTTCATGACGAAGGGACCGGGCGTGCCGGCGGGCACGTCGGCCGGCCGCCAGGTCGGCACGACAGGGACGCCGGCGCCGGCAAGGATCTCCACCGTGCGCCCCTTGCTGGCGCAGGCGCGCAGCGTTTCCCCGTCGCAGGCGATGACGCGCGGATTGCGGGCGCGCAGCTGCCCGGCGAGCGCGGCCAGAATGCCGTCCATTTCCGGCGCCACCGGCCAGCAGCAATGGACGCTGGCGGCGATGTCGCCCCAGATGGCGTGCGGGTTCTCGCCCGGCGCGATGGCGCGGCTTTCCCCTCGCGGCGGCGGGGGCAGGCGTGAATCATGGGTGGTGACGACACGCACGCCCGGCAGATCCTCCAGATCGCCGATAAGCGCATCGCGCATCAGCGTGCCTTCGGCTATCAGCTCCTCGGGCAAGGGGTTGCCGGCGTAATCGCCGCCAGTCACGGTTTCGCAGACGAAGACCCGCATTACGTGTGTCCGTTGCCGCAGGGCACGAGGGGAGAGGGCGCAGTTTGGAACTTATACCGGTCCTCGACCTGATGGGAGGCGTGGTGGTCCACGCCCGGCGCGGCGAGCGCGCCGCCTACCGTCCCATCGAAACGCCGCTGGCCGCCGGCGCGGCCCCTGCGGACATTGCGGCCGCGCTGCTGGCGCTCGCCCCGTTCCGCACGCTCTATGTCGCCGACCTCGACGCCATTGCCGGCGGAAGCGGGCATGACGGCGAGATGCAGGCGCTGGTGACGCGCCATCCCGGCCTGTCGCTCTGGGTCGATGCCGGCGAGGCCAGCCCCCGCGCCGTGGCCCGCCGCGTGCAGCAGGGGCCGGGCCGGCCGGTGGTCGGCAGCGAGACGGTCGCGAGCTTTGAGGAGGCGCGCGCGGCGCTCACGGGTGGCGCGGTGCTCTCCCTCGATCACGGCCCGGAAGGCCCGCGCGGCCCGGCGGCGCTGCACGAACAGCCGGAAACCTGGCCGGACGAGGTGATCGTGATGACGCTGGCGCGGGTCGGCGCCGGGCAGGGGCCCGATCTCGACAAGCTGCGTGCGGTGCTGGCGCAGGCGGGTGGCCGGCGGGTCTACGCCGCCGGCGGCGTGCGCGACGCGGACGACCTCGCGCGGCTGGCCGAGATCGGCTGCGCCGGCGTGCTGCTGGCCAGCGCGCTTCACGACGGACGCCTCACGCGCCGCGACATCGAGGCCTTCATGGTCTGAACTCTTCCGCCAGCAACGCGGCGAACAGCGTGGCGACGGTGAGGTCGGCGCTGGTGCCGGGATTGAGACCGCGCGCCTTGAGCGCGGCATCAAAAGCCAGAAGCGGGGGGTGGCGTCGCGCGGCCGGGGCGCGGAAATCGACCTTGGCGGCAAGGCGACGGGCTTCCTGCCGCACGTCCTCGGCGATCACCGCACCGAATTTGCGCAGGATATGGCTGTCGGGAAATGCCGCGAGATAGGAAAGATGCACCGCCTCGGTCCGCGCCTGCGGCTCGGCGTCGGCCAGCTCGATGAGCCTTGGCAGGCCGAGCTCGAACACGTCGGCGAAGTCGGTGACATATTGCCGGGCGATGCGGTCGCGCTCGGCTGCCAGCGCCATGGCTTCGATCAGGCCGATGCGCGGCGGGGCGGCCACATCGTGCTCGGGATGGCGGCCGAGCCCGCCCGGACTGGCGGCGGCGATGGCGCGGAAGGTCGCCTCGGCGTCATTCATGTCGAGGCGCGCCAGCACCAGTTTCAGCGCGCCGTGCAGCGAGCCCTCGCCCGCCATGCCGCCGCGTTCGGCTGCGGCGGCCAAGGGCGCGCAGAGCAGGAGAATGCCGAGATTGGTGTTGAGCCCGGCGACCGCGAGCGAGGCGGCGACCGCCGCCTCGATGCGCGCGCCGACCTGCACGCCGGCGGCGGCGATATAGGGCGCCGCCGCCTCGGCCGCGTGCTCGAAATGGGCGACCTCCATGCCATGCCCCGCCGCGAAGCGGTGGACATTGCCCACCTTCAGGGCGTCAAGCTCCGCCCGGCAGGCGGCGCGGAAGGCGGTCGCGATGCGCGGAGGACTCATCGGGCAGGCGTCAGGGGCGCGGCGGGTTCGGGTGTGAAGCGCACAGAGCCTAGGGCCTCTGCCAGATGGCCGGCAAGAGCGCCGGCAATATCGACCTCCGTGGTCTTCTGCAGGCCCTTCCAGGCCGGCATGGAGTTGACCTCCAGCACCTGGAAGCCGCCGCGCGCATCCTCGATCAGGTCGACGCCGGCATAGTCGGCACCGACTGCCGCGGTCGCCCGTATGGCGTAGTCGAACGCTTGCGCGTCCAGCGGCGCGGCCTCGCCGACGGCACCCTGATGGATGTTGGTGATCCAGCGCGGCGAGCGGCGGATCATCGCGGCGGCGACCTGCCCGCCGACCACGAAGACGCGCCAATCCTGATAGGCCAGCTCCGCGCGGCCCTCGCCGCCGGGCTGGGTGACGAAATCCTGGAGATAATAGACGCCGCCCACCTTTTCCGGCTCGGGCAGCTGGGTGCGGGGGGGAATGCGCTTTATGCCCTTGCCCTGCGCGCCGAACAGCGGCTTCAGCACCATGTCGCCCGGCGCCTCGTCGACCAGCGCCTGCATGGCGGCGCGATCCTCGCCGACGAAGCTGCGCGGGGTGGGCAGGCCGGCGCGGGCGATGAGGAAGCTCGTGGTGCTCTTGTCGACGCAGCGCTCGACGGCGCGCGCATCGTTCATCACCTTCACGCCGAGTTCGCGCAAGGCGTGGAGCAGGCCGAGCCGCGCGGTGATCTGCTCGGTCGTGCCCTTGGCGATGAGGCGCACGAAGGCGGCCGCCGGCAGCGTGTCGCCAAAGCCCGGCAGCTTCAGCCCGTGGGCCGTCTCGCCGATGGCGAAACCGCAATCATTGAGCGAGAGCACGATGACGGAGAGGCCCGTCCGTTCGATCGCGGCCTTCAGGGTGCGGGTGTGCCAGTCGGCGTCCTCGGTGAAGATGACGACCGTGTCGCCGCGGGGCAGGCTCATGGAAAGGCTCACGCAAAGGAGCGGTCGAGCACCGCTTCGTCGAAGGCGCCATGGGTGAAGCTGCGCCCGGTGGACAGCGCCGTGACGGTGACGCGGGCGGGGCTGAACAGCATCGGGTCCATGGCATAGAAATCGCCCTTATAGGCGGTGAAGATCTCGCCGAAGGTGCGGCCATAGTCGCGCGAGGTCGAGCTCGGCAGGCCGGCGGCGAGGGCTGCGGCTTCCTCCTCCGGCCCCTCGACGAACAGATGCACGTCGCCGCCATAAAGGCTCGCATCATTGGTGCGGCCCATGGCGGTGATGAAATCCGGCGCCGGCGGGGGCAGCGGCGCGCTGGCGAGCCCGTCGACGATGCGATCCAGCGGGAAATGCAGCGCATGCGCCTTGTGCAGCGCCACTTCCAGCACGCGCGCGACCACCTGCACCGTGCCGGCGAGGCTGCGCGTGGGCGTGAGGATGAGGGTCAGCCGGTCGGTGGCGACGCCGCACAGTTCGGCGATGCGGTCGACAAGAACCTCCGGCGGGAAGGCATCCACTTCCAGCACCAGCACGGCGCTCGCGGCCTGGTCGCGATAGCCGAGCTCGGCATAAAGCTCCTCCTTGGCGTGCAGCGCGCGGCCGGGGCCGGAACCGAGGGCGAAGAAGTCGCCCTGGGCGAGGCTCCAGCCGGCATATTGGCTGGCAAGGCAGGCGGTGACGGGATCGACGGTGCGCACGCTGAGCGAGGTGCCCCAGCGGGCGAAATGGCCGGTCGGCACGATGTCGACGGTGCCGAGGCCGCCGAGGCAGATCTCGGCGATCAGCCGCCCGGCCTCGATGCCGCCGCGCGCATGGATGCCGGCGTCGACGATGCGCGCGCCCTGGGCGCTGCGGGTGACATCGAGGCGCAGGATCGCGGCGCGCTCGATGAGGCTTTCGACGAGCGGTTCGGCGAGGGCGGAGACGCTCGGGCGCGCAGGGCGCGATTGGTGGTCCATGGCAGGCTACTCCGCGGCTTTCCGGTGGGCTGTGCTCAGCGCGCGCCAGAGATGGTCGGTGCGCCGCGCGAGAGCCTCGCGGGCGTGGGTGATGTCGTGTCCGGTGGCGAGCACGGTGCAGACCGGCTCGCCTTCCTCGATGCGCGTGCCCTGCGCGGGTCGGTCGGCGGTCCAGTCGGGCAGCGGGTCGAGAGCGACCTCGAAGGGCTGCGGCGCGTAGAAGATGGCGGCGGCGCACACCGCCTCGACCGCGGCGGGATCAAGGATGGCGAGGTCGGGCAGGCGCCCTTCGCAGGCCTCGATATGCAGCCGCAGCAGCGGCGGCAGGGGCGGATGGTCGAACACGTCGAGCGTGGCGCCGGGGCGCGGATTGATCTCGATGAGGCTCCAGCCCGCCGCGCCGACGATCATGTCCGCGCTGGCCAAACCGATGAGGCCGGTCGCGGCGACGAGGGACGTCAGTGCCGCCGCCACCTCGGCCTCCATCGCGGGGGCGAGCCGGATCGGGCCCGCCGCCCCGCCATAGCGATAGGGCGCCTCCGGCGTCGGGGCGCACCATTGCTCGGAGAAGGCGAGAAGCCGTGCTTCACGGCCATTGCCGAGGAACAGCGCCGACACGGTGCGGCCCTCGACCTGTTCCTGCAGGTACCAGCCCTCGCCGCGCACCCGGCGGGCGGGCCGGACGTGCTCGCCGCCCGATCCGCCGATGCGCTTCTCCAGCGTCGCCACGCCTTCCGGCGCGGCATCGGCGAAGAGGCGCGGATGCGGGATGCCGAGATCGGTGAGCGTGCGGTCCAGCATCACCGGCTCCTTGAGCGCGGCGACCGTGCGCGCGCCGTTGCCGAGGAGCCGGAAGCCCTTTTGCAGCCGGTCGAGCGTTTCCGGCATCTCCTCGAAGCCACTGCCGAGCACGAGCGGCACGCCCGGTCCGGCATGGACGGTGAGCTGTTCGTGCAGATCGTCGGGGTCGAGGCGCAGGCCGGCGAGGCGGCGCAGCGGTATCGCCTCGACCGCCAGTTCGCGCGTGTCCTCGTCGGAGAACAGGTCGAGCACGAGCGCACGCAGTCCGGCGCGCCGGGCGGCGCGCGCCAGATTCCGGGCGGCGATGCCGACCAGCACGACATCGGCGACATCCCTAAGCGGCGAGGGACCGGGCGAGTGCAAAGGCATCCTCAAATCCGATCGTCATTGCCTGGGTTGCCACCCGCATGCGGGCCAGCAGGTCGTGCTGCACGCGGTATTTGAGATGGCCGATGGTGAGCGCGCCGATGCCAAGCGTGCCGTTGGAAAGCCGGATGCCGTCGGCATGAGCGTCGATGCCGGCAATGCCGGCCGGCGGCACGGCGTTGACGTCGGCGGCGACCACCAGGTCCTTTGCCGAGGCCAGCGCCTCACCGGACAGGATTTCCACGCCGGCCCGGCCGCAGGCGAGCACCACATGCGTGCCCGGCAGCAAAGCGCGCTTCTCCTCCTCGCTGGTGGCGGAGGCGCTGGCGAGATCCACGCCGAAGCGGTGCTTGAAATCGCGCGCCTTGGCGGCCACCGCCTCGATGTCGCGATGGCTGACCAGCGTCACCTGAGCACCCGCCTGCGCGGCGATGACGCCGGCAATCCCGCCGACCACGCCCGTCGCGCCATAGACCTGCACGTTCAGGCCCTTGATGCCGTCGGGATGGGTGGGGCGCAGCTTGCGCTCGACCTCGGCGACCATGGCGGCGGCGGTGGTGAAGGAGCCGGCCGGGTCGACGAAGAGCGAAATCTCGAAGGGCGGGAACAGCACGCTCTTCGCCCGCGCGGCCATGTCGAGGGCGAGGCTGGCATCCTTGCCGCCGATGAACAGGCCGGTGCGCGGCGCCGCCTGGGGGCTGCGCGAGAACATCATGTCCTGGGTGAGGTCGGCCATCTCGTCCAGCGTCACGCCGGAATAGGGCAGGATGGTCGTGTAGCCGGCATCGACCGCCATGTTCACGTCGAAGGGCGAGACGTGGCGCAGCGGCGAGACGATGTGGAGAATCGGGGCGATATCCGCCATGTCGTTTCATGTCCCTAGGCAAAACGGGCCTTGCGGCCTCTGGGTAGAGGGGGATCAAGAGCGACGCGGGCGAAACGCCAAAACCGCCGCTAGCACTGCTCGACGCAGGCAAGCCATTCGATCCGTGCGCCGGCATTGGAGCCGCGTACACAGTCGAAAGCCAGAGCGGGCCGGTCGCCGAAGCGAACCCGGACCTCGCTGAGAACTCGTTCGGCTTCCTCGGGGCTGCCCAGCACGGCAAAGCCGGTGGGGCCCCAGGAGCTCTGGCCGAGGCCGCGCAGACCGCGTTCCTCCAGCCAGTCCATCACCTCGGCGACGGATGAGCTTGTATAGCGGCCGCCCTGGGCACTCGCATAGTGCTCTCCGAGCAGACGCTGCATTTCGCCCACCGCCGCGGCGAAGTAATCCACATCCGCTTCCGCCAGCGCCGGCAGCGCCACCATCACCGCGAGCCGCGCCATGTGGCCGGCCAGCGTGTCGGCGAAGGGCGGCAGATTCTCCATCGCCGCGCTTTCCTCGGAGCCGCTAAGCCCCTGATGGCTGTTGTCATATACCAGCAGCAGGCGCCAGTTCTCGGGAAACGGCAGGCGCGAGAGGATGGGCGGAGGCGCGTCCGAACCGCGCTTCTTGCCGCCGTCGAGGATCACCCCGCCCTCGGTGAAGGCGCCGATACCGATGGAGGAGCGCGCACCGCGACCCAACGCCGCGCCAACCTCGCGCGGCGACAGGTTTAGCCCGTTCAGCAGGCAGAGCCCCGTTGCGACGGCAAGGCCGAGCTGGGTGCCGGAGCCAAGGCCGGAATGGGGCGGCAGCGCCGCCTCGACGGTGATCTCGACAGCCTTGTCGATGCCAAAGCGCTGGGCCGCCTTCTCCGCCGCCAGCAGGGCGCGGCCGGCATCGGGGCCCGTCGCGGTGAGCGCGGCCGCGCGGCGCATGCGCACAATGGTCGAGGGCCGGTCGAGCGTGATGCCGAGGCTGCCGAAGCGGCGGCCGAGCGTGCCGGAAAGATCGAGGAATCCAAGATGCAGGCGACCCGGCGCGGTGATGCGCACCACGTTTCCATCCTCGGGTCCGGTTGCCGTCGATTGTTCGATCGTCGTCTTGTTCACGGCTGTTTCCTCAAAGCCCATCGTAAGGCGCGGAGCGTGCCGAGGACAAGCGGCGCGGCAGACAGGGCCGCGACGAGGGGTTTGCCCGCGGCCCCCGGTGCGTGCTACCGAATCGGGAAAGCCACCCGCGACAGAACGGGGGCACGCCGCCTGGAGGATGCCAAAGCATGGCACCGGATCCGAAAAAGACCTTCACCGACCGTGAGGTGGAGGAACGGCTCGCCGTCGACCTGCCGCACTGGAAGCTGCAGGACGGCTGGATTCGCCGCACCTATCGCACGTCGAGCTGGAAGGGCACGCTGATGGTGATCAACACCGTCGGCCACCTCGCAGAGGCTGCCTGGCACCATCCCGACATCACCGCATCCTATGCCTGGGTCGAGGTTCGGCTCATGTCGCACGACGCCAAGGGCATTACCGAGCGCGATTTCCAGCTGGCGAAGAAGATCGAGGAGGTTGTCGGCTGGCAGCCGGGCCTTGAGGAGGGCAGCGCGCTGGAAGGCACGCCGCGCACCGATCTGCGCTTCGCCTACATCAAACATGATTGAGCCGAGCACGCATGATGGCCGACGCAGCGATTGAAACGTTCCGGGATGTGGTCTGCGGTTTCTGCGGGCTGGGCTGCGACGACCTTTCCGTCGAGGTCGAGGGCCGCGAGGTCCGGGCCAAGGGCACGGTCTGCCCCGAGGCGGCGCGGCTGTTGCGGCGGCTGGATGTCGCCGACCGTCCGGCGAGCGTCGCGGGAGCGACCGCCAGCTTTGAAGAGGCGATCGAGGCGGCGCGGGCCGTCCTCTCCGCCGCCCGCGCCCCGCTGATCGGCGGGCTGGGCACCGACATGGCCGGCGCCGGCGCGCTGGTGGACCTTGCCATCCGCTTCGGCGGCGTGCTCGACCACTACGCCTCCGAGGGCCTGTTCCGGAACTATGCGGCGGCCCAGCGCACCGGCTGGCTCTCCACCACGCTCGCGGAGGTGCGCAACCGCTGCGACGTGCTGCTTGTCGTCGGCGAGGACCCGACCGCCAATTGGGGCCGGCTGTTCGAGCGGCTGTTCCCCGAGACACCGCTCTTTGCCGGTCAGAACCGCAAGGTCGTCTTCCTCGGCGGCGCGCCGGGCGAGAAGGCAACGGGGCAACTCACCCATGCCGACCTCTCGCACATCGCGACCGAGGATCCCGTTGCCGTGCTGGAGGCGCTGAGCGTGCTGGTGGCGGGGCGCACCCCGCCCGGCAGCAGCTTCGGCGGCGTTCCGGCGGCGGAGATCGCCGGCCTCGCGGAAGCGCTGCGCGCGGCGCATTACGCGGTGGTGACCTGGAATGCCGGAGCCTCCACCGATGGCGATCTGGTCGCCGAGCGCTCGACCGCTCTGGTCGATGCGCTCAATGTCACCACGCGGGCTGGCGTGTTCCCGCTCGGCGGGCGCGACAACATCATCGGCGTCAACCAGCTGATGCTGTGGCGGCTCGGCTATCCCTTGCGCACCGCGGTGCGGGACCAGCAGAGCGCGCATGACGGCACGCTCTTCGCGACAGAGGCCGCCTTGGCCGATGCCGACGTGCTGGTGTGGGTCTCGGCCTTCCGGCCCGAGCCCCCGCCGGCTTTCACGGGCAAGATCATTGCTCTTGCCCATCCCGAGACAGTATTCGACAAAGAACCAGATGTTCTTATCCCTGTGGGCACGCCCGGCATCGACCATGCCGGCACGGTGTTCCGCATGGATTCCATCGTGAGCCTGCCGCTCGGCGCCTTGCGCGTCGCGACGCTCCCCAGCGTTGCCGAGGCTGTGCGTCGCCTAGCGGAGGGGTAGATGAGACTGCGGCTCAAGGGCGGGCGTGTGCTCGATCCGGCCAATGGGGAGAACGGTGTCGCCAGCGGCACCGTGCGCGACATCGAGATCGAGGACGGGCGCATCGTCGCCGCCACCGATCTCAAGGCGGATGCCGAGTACGACCTCGGCGGCGACGTGGTGATGGCGGGCGGCATCGACCTGCACAGCCATATCGCCGGCGGCAAGATGAATCTGGCCCGCCTGCTGATGCAGGAGGACCGCCGCGCTTTCCCCGAAATGCCCGGCAATTTCTGCGGCTGCGGCGGCGGCCGCGCGGCGCCGACCGCGCATGCCACCGGCTGCCGCTATGCGGAGCTGGGCTACACCACGGTGTTCGAGCCGGCCATGGTCGGCGCCAATGCGCGCGGTGCGCATCTGGAAATGGCGGACATCCCCAATCTCGACACCGGCGCCTATCTGGTGCTGGGCAATGACGACTTCATCCAGCGCCTCATGGCGGCGGGGGCGCATCAGGAGACGATCAACGCCTATGTCGGCTGGATGATCGAGGCGACGCAGGCCTTCGCCATCAAGATCGTCAATCCCGGCGGCATCAACGCCTTCAAGTTCAATGCGCGCAAGATGGACCTCGACGAGGCCAACCCGCATTACGGCGTCTCGCCGCGGCAGGTGCTGACCACGCTCATTCGCGCGGTGACGGAGCTCGGCCTGCCGCATCCGATCCACCTGCACGGCTGCAATCTCGGCGTGCCCGGCAATGACGAGACCACGCTCGCCACCATCGCCGCCGCCGAAGGGCGCCGGCTGCATCTGACGCATCTGCAGTTCCACTCCTACGGCACGGAGGGCGACAAGCGCTTCTCCTCCTCCGCCGCGCGCATCGCCGAAATGGTCAATGCCAACCCGAACATCTCCGTCGATGTCGGGCAGGTGATGTTCGGCCAGACGGTGACGGCCTCGGCCGACTACATGTCGCAATACCGCAACCGCGCCATTGCCAGCCCGAACAAGTCCATCGGCATGGATATCGAGCTGGACGCGGCCTGCGGCGTGGTGCCGTTTGAATACAAGGACAAGTCCTTCGTCAACGCGCTGCAATGGGCGATCGGGCTGGAGCTGTTCCTGCTGGTGGAAGACCCCTGGCGGATCTTCCTGACGACCGATCATCCCAATGGTGGCCCGTTCACCACCTACCCGCACCTGATCCGCCTGCTGATGGACCGCGACTTCCGCAATGCCCAGCTCGCCACGCTGAACAAGGCGGCGCAGGCCCATACGATGCTCGCGCAGATCACCCGCGAATATTCGCTGGAGGAAATCGCCATCCTCACCCGCGCCGCGCCGGCCCGCATTCTCGGACTGACCGACAAGGGCCATCTGGGCGTCGGCGCGGTGGCCGATATCGCCGTCCACACCGAGGACGCCGACCGCGAGGCGATGTTCTCGACCACGCGTTTCGTGTTCAAGAACGGCCGGCTGATCGTGAAGGACGGCATCATCGTGGAACTGGCGCAGGGCACCACCCATGTCGCCCGTCCCGAGTTCGACCGCGCGATCGACAAGGACATGCAGCGCTGGTTCGATGAGGCGGTGGGGCTGAAATCGCACCATTTCCGCGTCGCCGATGGCGAGCTGAGGGGCGGTGCCGGGCCGACCATCCTGAAATGCGAGGGGGTGGCGCCATGATTATCAACGGCGTCGAGATCCGCGACAATTTCGCGGAGGCCTTCCCGATGGTCGGCACAAGGCTGATCGTCACCGCCGATACGCCCGAATGGGCGCTGATCGCCGGGCGCACCACCACGGGCTTTGCCACGTCGGTCATCGGCTGCGGCTGCGAGGCGGCGATCGAGCGCGTTCTAGCGCCCGAGGACACGCCGGACGGACGTCCGGGGGTCTCGCTTTTGATCTTCGCCATGGACTTCGGCTCGCTGAAGAAGGTGGTGCCGCTGCGCCTCGGCCAGTGCGTGCTGACCTGCCCGACCACGGCCTGCTATGCCGGCATCGAAACCGGCAAGCGCGTGCCGCTGGCCAAGACCATCCGCTACTTCGCCGACGGGCACCAGATCTCCAAGAAGATCGGCAGCAAGCGCTTCTGGCGCCTGCCGGTCATGGAGGGCGAGTTCGTCTGCGACGAGGACACCGGCTCGGTCGAAGGCGTGGGGGGCGGCAATTTCCTCATCCTCGCCCGCACCCGCGGCGCGGCGCTGACGGCGGCCGAGGCGGCGGTGGCGGCCATGGGCGAGGTCGAGGGCATCATCCTGCCGTTTCCGGGCGGGGTGGTGCGCTCCGGCTCCAAGGTCGGCTCGAAATATAAGGGCCTGTTCGCCTCCACCAACGATGCCTATTGCCCGACGCTGCGCGGCGCCGTGCCGAGCCAGCTTCCCCCGGAGGTCGGCTCGGTCATGGAAATCGTCATCGACGGGGTGAGCTTCGAGGCGGTGTCGGAAGCGACCCGCGTCGGCATCACCGCCGTCTGCGAGGTCGGCAGCGAGGGGGGCGTGGTGGCGGTGGATGCCGGTAATTACGGTGGCAATCTCGGGCCGTTCCACTTCAAGCTGCGTGAGATCATGGGCAGCCAAGGAGGCGCGGCATGAGCGGGGTCTCGCTGAAGCCGCGCGCGCCCTTCGAGGCGCGGGTGGATTTTTCCGGCATCACGCCGGCCGTCACCTGTCCGCTCACCTTGCGCGAGCTGGAGCATCTGCCGGTGCCCTTCGGCACCAAGAATGTGCCGCTCGCCGAGCTGTTCTTCATCGAGGGCGCGCCCGAAGGCGTGCTGCTGATCGAGATCGGCGACGCGCGTCTTGATGGTGTCGGCGCAGGCATGCGCGAGGGCGAACTGATCGTCGACGGGAATGTCGGTGCCTGGGCGGGCCGGGGCATGGCGGGGGGCGTCCTGCGCATCGCCGGCGATGCCGGTGATTTCGCCGGCGCGGAGCTTTCCGGCGGGCGCATCGAGCTGGCGGGAAATGCCGGCGCGCATCTGGGCGGGGCGTCCTCCGGCTCGCGGCGCGGCATGTCCGGCGGTGTGCTGAAGGTCGGCGGTTCGGCCGGGGCGCGTGTGGCCGAGCGCCAGCGCGGCGGGCTCATCATCGTCGACGGCGATGCCGGCGAGGGGCTGGCGACCGACATGATCGCCGGCACGGTGAGCATTGGCGGGACGATCGGTCCGCTGCTCGGGCGCGGCATGAAGCGCGGCACGGTGTTCGCGAAGGAGATGCCGTCGCTGGCCGCCGGCTTCGTCGACACCGGCACGCATGACCTCATCGCGCTGCGCGTGCTGGCCCGGCGCGTGCCGGAGCTGGCGGGCGTGCTGGCCGGCCGCACCAGCGCCCGTCGCCTCGTCGGCGATACGCTGATGGGCGGGCAGGGCGAGGTGCTGGTGCCAGGCTAAGACGTCACCCGGACGGTCCGCAGGACCGCGCCGGGATCGCGTGCCATGTTGGTGAGCGATCCCGGCCCTGCGCTTGGCTCCGGCCGGGAGGGCGTCGTCCTATCAGCTAGAGCAGCGTGCCGCGCAGGATCAGCAGCGCGACCGAGAAGTAGATCACCAGCCCCGTCACATCCACGAAAGTGGCCACGAACGGCGCCGAGGCGCTGGCGGGGTCGAAGCCCAGCCGGCGCAGCACGAAGGGCAGCATCGAGCCGGTGAGCGAGCCGAAGGTGACGATGGCGACCAGCGCCGAGCCCACGGTGAAGGCCACCAGCACCCAGTGCTCGCCATAATCGTAGAAGCCGAGCGTCTGCCACGCGGTGATGCGGGCGACGCCGAGCACGGCGAGGATGCCGCCGAGCGCGAGGCCCGAGGGCAGCTCGCGCAAGGCGACGCGCCACCAGTCCTTGACCTTGATCTCCCCCAGCGCCAGCGCGCGGATGATGAGCGAGGTCGCCTGCGAGCCGGAATTGCCGCCCGAGCTCATGATGAGCGGGATGAACAGCGTGAGCACGATGGCGCGCTCCAGCTCGTCCTCGAAATGCTGCATGGCATTGGCGGTCAGCATCTCGCCGAGGAACAGGATGGAGAGCCAGCCGGCGCGCTTCTTCAGCATGTCGAAGAAGCTGATCTCCATATAGGGCTCGTCCAGAGCCTCCATGCCACCGAATTTCTGCGCGTCCTCGGTGCCTTCCTCGATGATGGCGTCGATCATGTCGTCGACGGTGACGATGCCGAGCACATGCTCGTGCTCGTCGACGACCGGGACGGCCAGCAGGTCGTATTTCGAGATGAGCCGGGCCACATCCTCGCGGTCCATCAGCGGATCGCAGGTGATGGGGTCGTGCTTGGGCGCCACCGAGAGGATCGGCAGGCCGGTCTCGCCGGTGATGAGGCGGCGCAGGCTCACCGCCTGCTCCAGCTTGTGGGTGACGGGATCGAGCACATAGATGGCGTAGATGGTCTCGCGCGTGCGCTCGATCTCGCGGATGTGCCGCAGCGTCTCGCCCACCGTCCAGGTGGAGGGGACGGTGACGAACTCCGTCGTCATCAGGCCGCCGGCGCTGTGCTCGGGATAGGACAGCAGCCGGCCAAGCTCCGCCTGGGTTTCCGGCGCGAGGCGCGCGAACAAATGCGAGCGCGCCGGCTCCTCCATCCAGCGGAACATGTCGGCGGCTCGGTCGGCCGACATGGCGGCGATGAGGCGCACCGCTTCCTCGACCGGCAGGGCCTCGATCAGGTCGCCGGACAGCTCGAAATCGGACTGGTCCAGCACCTCGACCTGCTGCTCGCGCGACAGGCTGGCGAGAACCGCGGAGGCAACCTCCGGCTCCTCCTCGTCGAGTGCTTCGGCAATGTCGGCGGGGTGCTCTTCGGAGAGCTCGGCGGCAAGGGCGGCGGCGTCCACGAACTCATCGTCGCGGCGCGGATCTTCACGACGGTCGTCCGTCGCGTCGCGGATATCTTCCATCTCGGCTCTCTTTCCGACGTCCGGCCTTCGGCAGGCGGGCGCGGAGAGCCGAGACCCAGGCCGACTGTAACTGTCGCTGGGCATGGGTAGAGGATTCCGTTTGCGCCGCCATGACAGGCGGCGACGGGGAGATGGACCCGCTGGTCGGGTAAGTCAAGCGGCGAAGAGTGGGGCTTTGGAAGGTCGGGTTCCCGGCCAAGCGAAGCCGCAGGCGAAGCGCCGAGCCGGGATCCAGCGCACGACCCCGCCGCAGGCGTCACATGAAAACACATTGCCGCTTCGCGACTTCCGCTGGGTCCCGGATCATCGTTGCGCTGCGCGCAACTCGTCCGGGCACCATCGGTCACCCGCGCGGAAAACCCGTCGGCAGGCCGAGCCGCGCGCGCGCCGCCGCCAGTTTCTCCGGATCGAGCCTTCCGGTGCGCCCGCCCGAGCAGAGCGCGCCGCGAAAGCCGAGATAGTCCGGCCCGACAGCGGCGAGACCGGGGATGTCGTCCAGCCGCAACGAGCCTGCCAGACCCGTCATCAGCCCGTGCTGGCGAGCCTCGCCGACGAACTGACTGAGGGTGAGCGGGTCGAGATGCGCGGTCAGCGAGCCGGCCTTCTTGTCGGCCGTGTCGATCATCACTCCGGCGAAGCCGGCGCGGCCGAGCGCGGGGATGAGGTCGAAGTCCGGCCCTTCATCGGCGAACAGCACCCCGATCAGCCGGGTGTGGATGGCGAGCGGGGCGAGCGCCTCGACGCAGCTGGCCGCATGCGGGGAGGCGAACAGGCCGACCTTCACCATCGGCACCCCGGCGCTGGCGATGCGCTGCGCGGCGGCGAGGAGGAGGGCGGGCACCATGGGCTGGTCGCCCGCCGTGGCGCTGAGCGCGGGCCGGTGCTCGCCCCATGCGTTCCACAGCATGACAGCGGCGACCAGCGCGTCCTGGCTCCAGGCGCCGAGCGCGCCGAAGGCCGGCTGCTTGAGATCGACGATGTCGGCGCCGCCGGCGCGGGCCACCCCCATCTCGTGGAGATCGGCCACGCTGGCGAGCAGGCCGGGCGGGCTCTCGCTCATGGGCGTGTACTCACCGGGGCTCAAGAGGCCCGCTTCTGGCGGAATTCGGCGATGGCATCGACCATCCAGCCCCAGGCTTCCTGTTCCTCGGGGCCGGCGGTCTTCTCCACGGCAATGGCGAGATAGGCCATTTCGTTGTCGATCTTCTCGTCGGACAGCATGCTGAGCCGGCTGACCAGAACCGCAGCCTCCAACACCGCCGCCTTGGCGCGGTTCATCCCCTCGAAGCGGCGGTGGCCTTCGGAATGATAGGTCTTGCAGAAGAATTTCGGCCGCTGCGGGTCGTCTTCCGCGCTCTCCACGGTCACCTCGTCATGCGAGAGCGCGTCGGCAAGGCGGGGGCAGTCGATATGGGTCGCCTTGCGGACGTCCACCTGCACGCGCCTGCCCACGACGCAGCCCGCGAAGATGCGCACATCGTCGGTGAAGTTGATGACGGCGATGCGGGTCGCGGCGAGGTTCTCCAGCGTGCGCGAGGGGCGGAAGGGCTGCAGGATATAGCCACCCTCGACCACCGTGGCGCCCATGGGCGCCAGATGCGGCTCGCCGCTCAGCGAGCGGGTGGTGACGATGGCTTCACGGATCACGTTCGGGCGCCTTTCCAGCTTCGGCCTGCCGGCCTTCTTTTGCCTGCAGGGTCGTGCCGGCCTGCTTGAATGTCAAACGATGGGCTTCCTCTGGGCTGCCGGCGATCTCGCCGGCCACGCCCCATTTCAGCCCCTCGTCCTGCGCATAGCGCTTGCCGAGCTTGTAGGCGATCTCCGCCCGCGCGGTTTCCACGCCGAGATAGAAGGCGTGCGCGCCATCCTCCTCGACCTTGAGGTGGGGAAACAGCGCGAAGGGCTCGTCGGCGATGTGATGGCCGTCGCGGTTGTAGATGTGGATGCCGGCCTCGGTCACGTCGATGCGGAAATTGCGGTCGCGCACTTCCGCGGCGAGGCGGGCGATGTCGTCCGGGCTGGCGGCGTTCGGCTTGCGGTCGCGCAGCGCCATCAGCCCGCCGCCAAAGCCCTGCGGCAGCGCGCCGGCCTGCCGCGCGGCATAGAACTCGCGCCGCGCGCGGTCGAATTCGCGCACCGCCGTGCGGCAATGCGGGCTGACCTGCACCGCCAGGACCGCGCTGATGTGCAGTTCGGAGATCATGCCCATCAGGATGGCGTTGATGCCCGTGGTGTCGGCATCGGTCAGCTCGGTGACGTTGCCGATGCCCATGAGGATAGGGATGTCCGGGTAGAGCCGGCGCAGTTCGGCATAGCGCACCACGGAAGCGGTGAAGCCGTAATGGATCGGATCGAGGATCGGGTCGGCATAGAAGGGCTGGCCGCTCGCAAGGCAGGCATCGACCGCGCGGCAGAGCGACGAGAGGTCGCCCTGCTTGGCCGGCACCAGCACCGGCACGGCGGAGCCTTCCTGCGCGACATGCAGATTGGTCTCGTTGAGGCTGAGCAGGAAATCGGCGCCGGCGCGGGTGGCGCGGGAAAGCTCGGTGAGGTCGAAGCTGTCGACGCTGACCTTCAGCCCTTCCGCGTGCAGCGCGGCGATGGCCTCTTCCAGATGCGGGAAGGGCGTGTCCGGCAGGCAGCCGAGATCGATGACATCAGCGCCCTCGTCCCTGAGATGCCGGGCGCGGGTGAGGAGGCCCTCGACGTCGAGCACCGTCGCGTCGACGATCTCGGCGAAGATGGTCACGTCATGCTTCGACAGGTCGACGGCGCGGCGCTGCTGGCCGAAATAGTCCGGCAGATCCGCCATCTCGTCCGGCCCGCGCGAAAAGGGCACGCCGAAGAAGCGCTCCAGCCGCGCGAGGTCGCCGCGAAAGCGGCCGGGCATCAGCACGCGGTCGGTGCCCTCCGGCAGCTTGAGCCGGCGCTCGACGATTTCCGCTGTCATCAGCGCGGCGACCTTTACCCCGACATTCACCACCACCGGATCGAGCGCGGGATCGGCGATGTCGCCGGCGATGCGGGCGAGGCGCGGTTCGGCCAGCGAGCCGGTGACGAGGGCGATCTTTTCCGGCCGTCGCGGCGCGTCAGCCATCGACCGGGGCGGCCTTCTCCGCGAGATGCAGCCTGCGCGCGGCGATCGCACTCTCCAGATCCTCGATGGATTCGACCACCGTGGTGTCGTCGAACTCCTTGAGCTTGGCCGTGTTTTCGAGGTCGATGCGGCGGGGATAGACCGACACCGGGCCTTTCGGGGCCATGGTTATCATTTCCGGCGCGGTGTCGCAGGCGAAGACGATGGCATGCACGCGGCACTTGCCGGCCTGCGCGAAGCAGTTCGTCACCAGCGTGTCGGAAATGCCGAACACCGCCTTCGCCACCGTATTGGAGGAGGCGGGCGAGACCACCAGCGTGTGGTACAGCCCCTCATAAAAGCGACCGACCGGCGCCGAGCTTGCCGTCGTTTCCTTGAAGATGCGGGTGCCCTCGGGCAGTTCCTGCTTGTACATGCGCAGCACCTCGTCCGCCGCCCTGGAAACGAACAGGTCGACGGCATCGAGCGATTTGATGAGCGCGATGGACTCGGTGAAGAAATGGCCGGAGCCGGTCAGCGCCCACGCCCAGCGCGGATAGCGCCCCTTATTCGTGCTCATGCCGCCAGACTCCCTTTGGTGAAGGCCGTCAGCGCGGCATCGAGGGTCACAAGTTCGATCGCGCCGCCGAGCGGTGCGGCGTAGGCGGGAAACAGCGGGTCGACAAGACCTGCGCTCGCCCAGTCCGCCGGTGTCGAGCGCGCGGTGGCCGGCGCGGACTTCACCAGCACGAGGCGGCGCGCACCCACCTCCCGCGCCAGCCAGGCGGCGAGGCTGTCCGAGGTGAGCTCCCAGCTTTCCGGCAGGTCGCGTGCCGCCAGCGCCATGCGGGCCGGCAGCCACAGCGCCGCGCGACATTGCGCGTGCGCTTGGGCGATGGACGCGGCGCTGTCGGCGAGCAAGAGGCCCGGCGTCCCGTCGGCGAAAGCGATGGCGGTCTGCTCCATGGCGAGGATGGCCATGCGGTGGCAGGCGGCCTCGCTGAGGGAAAGGCGCGGCTGCAGCGCGCGCACGCCATCGGCCAGCGGCCCGCCACCGGCGACCAGCAGCAGCGGCGCGCCGGCATGGGCGAGCGCGGCCAGCAGATCAGGCAGGCGCGGATCGGCTATGAGGCTGCCGCCGAGCTTCACCACGATCGGGCGCGGCGTGGCGTGCGAGGGTTCCGGCATGGGGCTTCCGTTGGCGTTCCATTCTTGCGGGTGCCCGGTGAGCCGGACCCCGAAGGCGCCAAACTAGCTTACATGCCCCGGCGAGAAAACGACGCGGGGCATGCGGGGGCGGGCGTCAAAACGTCCCGCCGGTGCTGAGTCAAAAAAAGACCCGAAGCGAGGCCTCGGGTCTGATCAGGTTGACGGTCATCAGACGGGGACTCCGCCTGTATTCCGAAATGAGCATGATCCTGATCGGTGGGCTTGTCGAGGGGCGATTTGTCTGAATCACGCCGCCGTTACATTGATTCGGCGAGGGCGTGTAATGCGATACCGCTGGTTGTGGCGACGTTCAGGGAATCGAAGCCGCCCTTCATCGCGATCCTGACCGTGCGGGCGCGTGCGAGTATGTCCGCCGGCAGGCCGGGGCCTTCCGCGCCCAGCAAAAGCGCCGCCCGGCGGGGGCGCACGATCTCCTCCAGCCGAGTCGCGCCGGCCGGGCTGAGCGCGATCAGCTCGAAGCCGTGGGCGGTCAGCAGGTCGAGCAGGTCCTCCGCCGAGCCTTCGCGGGCAAAGGGCACGATGAGGCTGCCGCCGACCGAGACGCGGATCGCCTTGCGGTAAAGCGGGTCGCAGGAGGCGAAGTCGAACAGTGCCGCATCGGCGCCGAACGCCGCCGCGTTGCGCATGATGCCGCCGACATTGTCGTGATTGGTGATGCCGAGCGGCACCACCACCAGCGCGGTCTCGGGCAGGGCGCCGACCACGTCCGCCATGGAGGGCATCTGGCCGCGCAGGCCGACGCCGAGCAGGCCGCGATGAATGTGGAAGCCGGTGATGCCGTCGAGGATCGCCTGGCTGGCGGTGTAGACCGGCAGGCCTTCGGGCGCCTGCGCCAGCAGGGGGACGAGCGCCTCGACCCGGCTCTCGGCCAGCAGCAGCGATTCGAGCTTGAAGCGGTTGCGGGCGGAGAGCGCGACGTCGAGCACCGTGCGGCCCTCGACGATGAAGCGCCCGCCGCGCCCGACGAGGTCGCGCTCCTTGATGACGCGATAGGCGTCGATGCGCGGATCGTCCGGCGAGGCGAGGGGGATGAGGTTCACCCGCCGATTTCCTCGCGCAGCATCTCCAGCTCCAGCCATTGCTCTTCGGCCTTGGCCAGCTCCGCCTGCACGCGGGTCAGTTCCGCTGTGGCCTTCTGGAAGCCGGCGGGATCGCGCGTGTAGAAATTCGGCGTGTGCAGCGTGTTGTTCAGCCGGGCGATGTCGGCTTCCAGCTGCGCCATGCGCTTGGGCAGCTGTTCCAGCGCGTGCTTGTCCTTGAAGGAGAGCTTGCGCTTGGAGGACGACGGTGTCGACGCGGCCGCCGCCGCCGGCTTGGCCGGGGAGGGCGCCGCCGCTGCCGCCGCGGCCCGCGCCTTCACGCCATGGCCGCGCTGGGCCACCATGTCGGAATAGCCGCCGGCATACACCTCCCAGTTGCCGTCGCCCTCATAGGCGATGGTGGCGGTAACGGTGCGGTCGAGGAAGTCGCGGTCATGGCTGACCAGCAGCACCGTGCCGGCATAGTCGTCGATCATCTCTTCCAGGAGGTCGAGCGTTTCCAGATCGAGATCGTTGGTCGGCTCGTCGAGCACCATGAGGTTGGACGCCTGCGCCAGCGCGCAGGCGAGCAAAAGCCGCCCGCGCTCGCCGCCCGACAGGCGGGAAACGGCGGTGCCGGCCTGTTCCGGGGTGAACAGGAAGTCCTTCATGTAGCCGATGACATGGCGCGGATTGCCGCCGACGAACACCTGGTCGCCGCGCCCGTCGGTGAGCGTCTCGCGCACCGAGCGGTTGGGGTCGAGTGCGGCGCGGCGCTGGTCCAGCGTCGCCATCTCGATATTGGTGCCGAGCTTGGCCTTGCCGGTATCGGGGGCGAGTTCGCCGGTGAGCATTTTCAGCAGCGTGGTCTTGCCGGCACCGTTGGGGCCGACAATGCCGATGCGGTCGCCGCGCTGGATGCGGATGGAGAGGTCGCGCACGATGACGCGCTCGCCATAGGATTTGGAGATGTGCTCGGCTTCCATCACCAGCTTGCCCGAGACGTCGGCCTCGGTGGCGGTCACGGAGATGGTGCCGACCGCGCCGCGGTGGTCGCGGAATTTCGCGCGCAGGTCCGCCAGCTCGCCGACGCGGCGCACATTGCGCTTGCGGCGCGCGGTGACGCCGTAGCGCATCCAGTGCTCTTCCGCGACGATCTTGCGGGCGAGCTTCTGCTGGTCGCGCTCTTCCTCTTCCAGCACCTGGTCGCGCCATTCCTCGAAGAAGCCGAAGCCGCGCTCCATGCGGCGGGTGGTGCCGCGATCGAGCCAGACGGTCGCGCGGGTCAGGTCCGTGAGGAAGCGGCGATCATGGCTGATGAGCACGAGCGCCGAGCGCAGCGACGCGATCTCCGCTTCCAGCCATTCGATGGCCGGCAGGTCGAGATGGTTGGTTGGCTCGTCGAGCAGCAGGATATCGGGCTCGGGCGCCAGCACGCGGGCCAGCGCCGCACGGCGGGCTTCGCCGCCGGAGAGGTTCGCCGGGTTTTCCTCGCCGGTGAGGCCCAGTTCATTGAGCAGATAGAGCGCGCGGTATTCCGCATCGCCCGGCCCCATGCCGGCCTCGACATAATCGAGCGTGGTCTTGAAGCCCGAGAGATCCGGCTCCTGCGGCAGGTAGCGCACCGTGGCGCCGGGCTGCACGAAGCGCGGGCCGCTATCGGCCTGCACGAGGCCGGCGGCGATCTTGAGCAGGGTCGATTTGCCCGAGCCGTTGCGCCCGACAAGGCCGACGCGCTCGCCGGCGGAGACGGAAAGCTCCGCCCCGCTGAGCAGCGGCGTGCCGCCGAAGGTGAGACGGGTATCTTGAAGAAGAAGGAGAGGGGGTGCCATGGGGCGGGGATAGGGGGAAAGTGGGCGGCGGGCAAGGCCACAATGCGGCATTGCGGTGCCGCCGGGGCGCGCGAGCTGTGGTAAGTCGGCAGGCATCGCGCTATGCGACGCCTTTCTTCAGGTCCGCCTGCCGGAGATGGTCATGTCCGACGCCTCGCTTGCCTCGCTCCTTGCCACCATCGCCGCGCGCATCGGGGCCGCCCATGTGCTCACCGATGCCGCCGACATGGCGCCCTATCTGCACGAGGAGCGCGGGCTTTATGCGGGCAAGGCGCCGGCCGTGCTGCGGCCCGGCAGCACCGAGGAGGTCGCCTTCGTTGTTCAGGCGTGCGCGCAGGCGGGCGTTCCCATTGTGCCGCAGGGCGGCAATACCGGGCTGGTCGGCGGCCAGATGCCATTCGGCGAGGTGCTGCTGTCGCTCGCCCGGCTCGACCGCATCCGCCATGTCGACCCTGTGGACATGACCATGACGGTCGAGGCCGGCTGCATCCTCGACAAGGTGCACGAGGCCGCGGAGGCGGCCGGGTGCCTGTTCCCGCTGCACATCGCCTCGCAGGGCTCGTGCCGCATCGGCGGCAATCTCGCCTCCAATGCGGGCGGCACCGCCGTGCTGCGCTACGGCAATGCGCGCGAGCTGGTGCTTGGTCTCGAAGTGGTGCTGGCCGACGGGCGCGTGTGGAACGGCATGAAGCGGCTGCGCAAGAACAATGCGGGCTATGACCTGAAGCCACTTTTCCTCGGCTCGGAGGGCACGCTCGGCATCATCACCGCGGCCGTGCTGAAGCTGTTCCCGCAGCCGGCGCAGCGCTCCACCGCCTTCCTCGCGGTGCCGGACCCCGCATCCGCGCTCGCTCTGCTCAAGCGCCTGCGGGGCGAAGCCGGGGATGCGCTCACCACCTTCGAGCTGATGGCCGCCTTCGGCGTCGAGACCGTGCTCAAGCACATGCCCGGCGCGGTGCGCCCGTTCCGCGACAGCTATGACTGGTACGTGCTGGCCGAGTTCTCCGCGCCGACGCGGGCCTTCGATCTCTCCGCCCTGATGGAGGAGAGCCTTGGCGCGGCGATGGAGGCCGGCGAAGTGGTGGATGCGGTGATCGCCGCCAGCGAGGCGCAGGCAAGCGCGCTGTGGCGGCTGCGCGAGGACATGTCGGAAGCGCAGAAATTCGAGGGCGGCTCGATCAAGCACGACGTCTCGGTCCCCGTCTCGCGCGTGCCGGAATTCCTGGAGCGCGCGCTGCCCGCCGTCGAGGCGGCGCTGCCGGGTCTGCGCCCCTGTCCGTTCGGCCATGTCGGGGATGGCAACATCCACTTCAATCTCAGCCAGCCGGTCGGCATGGACAAGGCCGCCTTCCTCGCCATGTGGGAGGCGTTCAACCGCATCGTGCACGACATCGTTGCCGACATGGACGGCTCGATCGCCGCCGAGCACGGCATCGGCATCCTCAAGCGCGAGGAACTGGTGCGCTACGCCGACACGGTCGGGCTGGAACTCATGCACCGGCTGAAGACGGCGTTCGATCCCGCGGGCCTGCTGAACCCCGGCAAGGTACTCGTGCCGCTGCCGGCGTATAAAAACTAATTTGGAATAATGAAAAACTGTATTTCATCTTCGTGAGCGCTGTTTTGAAGCGTTATACATTGAGGGTGTAAAGCTTTTTCATGTTGTCTATCTCGTGTTTTGAGGTTTATGCAGGCCGGTAACGGACAGGACCGGCCCGCCTCCATGTTTGCGTATCCACGCCTGGAGCGGGGCGGCCGACCGAAGATCGGATTGCCGCCATGCAGACACGTTGCAGGACTGCTGCCTCTCGCGCGCGCTTCAATGCGCTGGTGGCGTTGATTATCGCCGGCGTCTCGCTGCTGCCGGGCTGGGTTCCAGCGCTGGCGCAGGCGCCTGCCGCGCCCATCGGCCAGTCGGCACCGGGCCCGGTGCTGCCCGGCGCGATCGACACCACGGAAGACACTGCCATAACGCCCGGAACAACGCCGGCCCCCGCCGCGCAGCTGCCGCACGACCTGTCGCCCTGGGGCATGTTCATGGCGGCGGACTGGGTGGTGAAGGGCGTGATGATCGGCCTCGCCCTGGCTTCGGTGGTCACCTGGACGGTGTGGCTCGCGAAATCGCTCGAACTTCTCGTGGCGAAGGGGCGGCTGAGGCGCGCGCTGAAGGGCTATCTCGCCAGCGCCTCGCTGGATGAGGCGCGCGGCGTGGCGGCGGCGGGCCCGGCCGGCGCCATGCTCAAGGCGACCGATCTCGAATTGAAGCGCTCCGGCGATCTGCCGGCCGAGGGTATCAAGGAGCGCGTGTCGATCTCGCTCGGGCGCATCGAGGTGGCGGCGGGGCGTGCCATCACCCGCGGCACGGGCCTACTCGCCACCATCGGCGCCACCGCCCCCTTTGTCGGCCTGTTCGGCACGGTGTGGGGCATCATGAACTCGTTCATCGGCATCTCGAAGGCGCAGACCACCAATCTCGCCGTCGTCGCGCCGGGCATCGCCGAAGCGCTGCTGGCCACCGCCATCGGCCTCGTCGCCGCCATTCCTGCCGTGGTCATCTACAACCACTTCACCCGGCTGGTGTCGGGCTATCGGGTGCTGATGGGCGATGCCGCCGCCGAAGTGCTGCGCCTGCTCTCGCGCGATCTCGACCGGCGCGACATGGCCGCCCGGCGCGGCGTGCCGCACAGCCATGGCGTGGCTGCCGCCCGCCTGCGGGCCGCCGCGGAGTAGGGGCCATGGCCGCGAAGCTGCAGAGTTTGGACAGCGACGAGCTGGCCGAGAATCACGAGATCAACGTCACCCCGTTCATCGACGTGATCCTCGTGCTGCTGATTATCTTCATGGTCGCGGCGCCGCTCTCGACGGTGGATGTCGCGGTCGACCTGCCGGCCTCCAACGCGGCCGTGCAGCCGCGTCCCGACAAGCCGGTCTATCTCACGGTGAAGGGCGATCTCGGCCTCGCGCTCGGCAATGAGGACGTGGCGCGCGAGGCGCTCGGTGCCACGCTGGACCAGGCGACGGAGACCAAACGGGAAACCCGCATCTTCCTGCGCGCCGACAAGACGGTCGCCTATGGCGATCTGATGGAGGTGATGAACCTGCTGCGCGCTGCCGGCTATCTCAAGATCGCGCTGGTCGGGCTGGAACTCACCGGCCCGCCGGCGGCGGCGGGATCCGCGGCTCCATGAGCCTGATGCTCCTGAAAGGGAGCCGGCGCCAGCGCGCGGTGGAGACCGCCGCCTGGGTCGGCTGCGCCGTGCTCGTCCTCGCCGCGCATGGCGCGGCGCTCGGCTACATCATGTCCGATCCGCCCATGGTGGCGGCGGACGAGCCGGCGGCGATCATGATCGAGCTGGCCGAATTGCCGGTGGCCCCCGAGGCCGCGCCGAGCGAGGTGCCGCCCGGTCCGCAGATGATGGAAGCGCCGGAGGAGATTGAGGAAGAGGTGCCGCCCGATCCGCTCGCGAAAGCCGAGGATGTGCCGCCGCCCGAGCCGGAGCCCGAGCGGGAGCCGGTGCCGCAGGTGAGCGAGAGCCCGGCGCCGGACATCGAGGTGCCGCTGCCCCCGCCGCCGCCGCTTTCCGCCGAGCTGACGCCGCCGGAGAAAAAGCCGGATCCGCCAAAGGAGCGCCCCAAGCCGACGCCCAAGCCGAAGGAGCGCGAGAAGAGCGAGAAGCCGCCGGCGCCACGCACCTCCGCCGCCCCCGCGCTGGATGCGGCGCCGGCGGAGCGCGTGGCGGCGCCGAGCGCGGGCGCCTCTTCCTCCAGCAGCCGGGCGCCGGCGAACTGGCGCTCGCGGCTGATGGCGCATCTCAACCGCCAAAAGCATTTTCCCGCCGGCGAGACCGGCAGCGGGCGCGCGCGCGTGGCGTTCGTGATCGACCGTTCGGGCCGGGTGCTTCGTGCCAGTCTGGCGGCGAGTTCGGGCAATCCGACCTTTGACAGCGAAGCCGTGGCGATGGTGCGGCGTGCCTCGCCGGTGCCGCCGCCTCCGCCGGAAGTGGCAGGGGGGACGATCTCCTTCACCGTGCCGGTGGACTTCACCCGGCGGTGAGGGCGCCCGGCCGCCTATTCGGAGCGGCCGGTCGCTTCCCGGTCGCGTTCATAATGGCGGGCCAGAGGGAAGGGGGGCAGCCAGGATTCGCGCCGGATCATCCAGCTCTCATAGGTCGGGGTAAGCTGGTTCGGAGCGTCCAGCGAGCCGAGGTTTACCTCGACCTCGTCGCCCGTGCGCGCAAAGACCGACGAGCCGCAGCGCGGGCAGAAGAACCGCCCGGCATAATCGCGCGTCTCGCCCTCGATCGACACGGCGTCCTGCGGGAAGATCGCCGAGGCGTGGAACAGCGCCCCGTGATGCTTGCGGCAGTCGAGGCAGTGGCACAGGCCGACGCGGTAGGGTTGCCCGGTCGCCACGATCCGCACATCGCCGCACTGGCAGCCGCCGGTGAAACGTTCCATGGCCCGACTCCTCCGCGAATTCCACGCAGAAGAGTTAGGGCGACGCGGGCCACGCGTCCATGACGGACCCGGCAGCGGCCGAAGGTGGCGCCTACTGCGCCACCCAGCACGCGACCAGCTGCTCGCCCTTGCGCTCGGCCGGCGGCATTTCCTGCCGGCAGCGCTCGATCGCCAGCGGGCAGCGCGGGTTGAACGGGCAACCCGTGGGCGGGTTGAAGGGCGAGGGCAGTTCGCCCTCCAGCACGATCCGCTCCTTCTTCGCCTCGGGATCGGCGACCGGCGTCGCCGAGAGCAGGGCGCGCGTGTAGGGGTGCCGGGGCGCGTCGAAGATCGCGTCGCGCGGCCCGTACTCAACGGTGCGGCCGAGATACATCACCATCACCTCGTCGGCCATGTGCCGCACCACGCCGAGATCGTGGCTGACGAAGACATAGGCGACGCCGAGCTGTTCCTGCAGTTCCACCAGCAGGTTCAGCACCTGCGCGCGCACCGAGACGTCAAGCGCGGAGACCGGCTCGTCCAGCACCAGGATCTTCGGCCGCAGCACCAGCGCGCGGGCGATGGCGATGCGCTGGCGCTGGCCGCCGGAGAACATGTGCGGGTAGCGCCCGTGATGCTCGGGCCGCAGGCCGACCCGCTTCATCATGTCCAGCGTGCGCTCGCGGCGCTCGGCGGCGGAGAGGCTGGTGTTGACGAGCAGCGGCTCCTCGATCGCCTTGCCCACGGTCTGGCGCGGGTTGAGCGAGCCATAGGGGTTCTGGAACACCATCTGCACTTCGCCGCGATAGCGCCGCAGCGTGGCCTTGTCGGCATCGGCGACATCCACATCGTCGAGCAGCAGCGCACCCGTGCCCGGCCGCTCGATCATGGTGAGCATGCGCGCGAGCGTCGACTTGCCTGAGCCGCTTTCGCCGACGACGGCGAGGGTCGAGCGCGGCGCGAGGCGGAAGCTGATGCCCGACACCGCCTTGACGGTGGCCGACTTGGCGAACATGCCGCGCGCCACCTCATAGCTCTGGGTGAGGTTCACGGCTTCCATGACGGCGTCGGACGCCTTGGGTTCAAACGGAGCGATCTGGTTCATGCGGCGATTTCCCTGCCCTGCGGCACGCCGTCAATGAGCGGGGTGTGGCAGAGCGCGAGGCCGAGTTCCGCGCCGGCGCGGGGCGGCGGCACGTTGCGGCAGAGATCGGTGGCGAAGCGGCAGCGCGGCGAGAACAGGCAGCCCTTGGGCCGGTCCGCCAGCCCCGGCACGACGCCAGGAATGGAGGGCAGGATGCGGCCATGCGCCCGCTCCGGCAGCGCCGCCAGCAGCGCGTGGGTGTAGGGGTGGTGCGGATCGCGGAACAGGCCGCGCGTCGACTGCATCTCGATCTGCTGGCCGGCATACTGCACGCAGACGCGCTGCGAGGTTTCCGCCACCACGCCCATGTCATGGGTGATGAGCACGAGGCCGACGCCGCTGTCCTTCTGCAGGCGCAGCAGAAGGTCGAGGATCTGCGCCTGGATGGTGACATCGAGCGCGGTGGTCGGCTCGTCGGCGATGATGAGCTTGGGCTTGCAGGCGAGCGCCATGGCGATCATCACGCGCTGGCTCATGCCGCCGGAGAGCTGGTGCGGGAAAGCCTTGAGCCGGCGCTCCGGCTCGGGAATGCCGACAAGCTCCAGAAGCTCGATGGCGCGGGCCTGCCGGCCGGCACGGTCGAGGTCGAGATGCGTCTTCATCGCCTCGCGGATCTGGAAGCCGACCGTGAAGCACGGGTTGAGGCTCGACATCGGCTCCTGGAAGATCATGGCGAGGTCGCGCCCGATGAACTGGCGCCGCTCGCGCGCCGAGAGCGCCAGCATGTCATGCCCGTCGAAGACGAGGCGGTCGGCCGTCACCTTGGCGGTCCAGGGCAAAAGCCCCATCACGGCGAGCATGGCGACCGACTTGCCCGAACCGGATTCGCCGACGATGGCGACCAGTTCGCCCGCATCCACGTCGAGATTGATGCCGTCGACCGCCTTGAACGGCCCGCGGCCGGTCGCGAAGGTGACGCAGAGGTTGCGGATGGAGAGCAGGGGATTGGCGGCCATGGCTCAGCTCCTCCTCAGCTTGGGGTCGAGCGCGTCGCGCAGGCCGTCACCCATCAGGTTGATGGCGACGACGGTGGCGAGGATGGCAAGGCCCGGCAGCGTGACGATCCAGGGCGCCGAGCGGATGAATTCGCGGCTGTCGGCCAGCATGGCACCCCATTCCGGCGTCGGCGGCTGTGCGCCTAGGCCGAGGAAGCCGAGCGCCGCCGCTTCCAGGATCGCGTCGGAAATGCCGAGCGCGGCCTGCACGATGAGCGGGGCGAGGCAGTTCGGCAGCACAGTGACGAACATCAGCCGCAGCTTGCCGACGCCGGCGACCTGCGCGGCGATGACATATTCCTTCGACAGCTCCGCCATGGCGGCGGCCCGCACGAGGCGGACATAGCGCGGCAGATAGACCACGGTCACGGCGACGATGGTGTTGGTGAGGCTCGGGCCGAGCACCGCGACCACGAGGATGGCGAGCACCAGGCTCGGGATCGCCACCACGAGGTCCATGATGCGCATCACCACCACCTCGACGATGCCGCGCATGAAGGCGCTGGCGAGGCCGAGCACGATGCCGATGACGACGGACACCAGCATCACCGACAGGCCGATGCCGAGCGAGATGCGTGCGCCATAGATCAGGCGCGAGAGCACGTCGCGGCCGACCGCGTCGGTACCGAACGGAAAGCTCCAGTTGCCGCCCGCCCACACCGGCGGCAGCAGCACGCTCTGGCGGAACTGCTCGATCGGCGAATGGGGCGCGACGAAGGGCGCGAAGATGGCGAGCAGGGCGATGAAGATCACCACCATGAGGCCGGCCACGGCGCCGCGATTCTCGGAGAAGGCGGACCAGAACGCCTTCAGCGGCGAGACTTCCGGCGGCACCGTCTCGATCAGCGACGTGGCCGGCGTGGTGTCGAGGACCTGATTATCCGCCATTGCGAATCCTCGGATTGATGGCGACGTAGAGCAGGTCGACAATGAGATTGACCAGAATGACGATGCCCGAGATCAGCATGATGCCGCCCTGCAGCGCAGGATAGTCGCGGCGCGAGATTGACTCGATCAGCCACTTGCCGACGCCGGGCCAGGCGAAGATGGTTTCGGTCAGCACCGCGCCGGCGAGCAGCGTGCCGGTCTGCAGGCCGATGACGGTGACCACCGGGATCAGCGCGTTGCGCAGCGCATGCAGGCCGACCACGCGCAGCGGCGACAGGCCCTTGGCGCGGGCGGTGCGCACATAATCCTCGCCCAGCACTTCCAGCATCGAGGAGCGCGTCATGCGCGCGATCACCGCGAGCGGGATGGTGCCCAGCACGATTGAGGGCAGGATAAGGTGGGACACCGCCGCGCCGAACGCGCCTTCCTGGTCCGACAGCAGGCTGTCGATCAGCATGAAGCCGGTGACGGGCTCGAAATAGTAATTGATGAGATCCATGCGGCCGGAAACCGGGGTGAGCCCCAGATATTCCGACATGAACATGATCAGCAGCAGACCCCACCAGAAGATCGGCATGGAGTAGCCGGCGAGCGCGACCGTCATCACGGAATGATCGAAGAAGCTGCCGCGCTTGACCGCCGCGAGCACGCCGGCGGGAATGCCGAGCACGACGGCGAAGACCAGCGCGCAGAAGGCGAGTTCCAGCGTCGCCGGGAACAGGATGGCGAATTCCTGCAGCACCGGGGTCTTGGTGACGATGGACACGCCGAAATCGCCATGGATCAGGCCGTTGGCGTAGTGCAGGAACTGCTCCCACACCGGCTGGTCGAGGCCGAGTTCGTGGCGCAGCTGGGCGAGGCGCTCGGGCGCGATGCCGCGCTCGCCGGTGCGGGCCTCGATCGGGTCACCGGGGACGAGGCGCACGGCGACGAAAGTGACGAACATCAACGCCACGAAAGTCGGCAGCGTCAGCGCGACGCGGCGAAGGAAAAATCGGAACATTGATATCCCGGGCTCTAAAGGTCCCGCCTCGGGCGTCGCGACGAACGCGAGGACGCGTCGGTGCGTCCAGGGCGGGGAGAAAACGGCGTCTCAAGGGACGCGGCCTGTGCCGCTTTTCCTGCGGCACAAGCCGCCGCCCTTGTAAAGGCGGCGGCTTGGCGGCTGTTTCGAGTATGCACGGCGCCGGCGGGGCGCTCCAGCCCCCCGCGCCGGCGTCAGGTCACTTCAGGTCGACGCCATAGAAGTCGTGGCGGCCGAGCGGGCTGACCTTGTAGTCCACCACTTCCTTGCGGGTCGGCTCGTAAACCACCGAGTGGGCGATGGTGAACCAGGGAGCCTCTTCCTTCACGATGACCTGCGCCTGCTCATAGAGCTTGGTGCGCTCGGCCACGTCCGGAATGGTCTTCGCCTTGGTGATCAGGTCGTCGAACTCCTTGTTGCACCACTTGGACAGGTTCTGACCGCCGGGACGGGCGGCAGCGCAGCCGAGCAGGAAGAAGAAGTTGTCCGGATCGCCATTGTCGCCGGTCCAGCCGAGCTGGCCGGTCATGTGCTCGCCCTGCTGGAGACGCTTGCGGTACTCGCCCCACTCATAGGAGACGAGCTTGGCATTGACGCCGATCTTGGCGAGGTCCGACTGCATCATTTCGGCGATGCGCTTGGCGTTCGGGTTGTAGGGGCGCTGCACAGGCATCCACCACAGGTCGATCTCGAGCGGGGTCTTCACGCCCGCCGCCGCCAGCATCTCCTTGGCCTTGGCCGGATCGAACGGATAGTCCTTGATGTCCTTGTTATAGGACCAGATGGTCGGCGGGATCGGGTTGATCGCGGCCTGACCGGCGCCCTGGTAGACGTCCTTTATGATGGCGGCCTTGTCGATCGCCATGTTGAACGCCTGGCGCACTTCCTTCTTGTCGAAGGGCGGCTTCTGCGTGTTGAACGAGAGTTCAGGCCGGCGATGTCGGCCGGGTTCGGCGCGATCATCACATGGCACTCGCCCTTTTTCAGCTTGGCGTAGCGCGCGGTCGCGTCGGGCGTGATGGCGAAGACCAGGTTGTCGAGCGGCGACTTGCCGGCGAAATAGGCCGGGTTGGCCTTGTAGCGGATGACCGCGTCCTTCTGGTAGTTCACGAAGGAGAACGGGCGTCGGCATATTCCTTGGACTGGATGGTGGCGAAGTCCATGGCAAGGTTCGCCAGCATCGGCGAGTTCGGCTCGGTGAGCACGAACTTCACCGTGTAGTCGTCGACCTTGTCGATCGACTTGAGCAGCTCGGGCATGCTCATGTCGTTGAAGTAGTCGTAAGCGCCGCCCGTGACCTTGTGGTACGGATTCTCGGGCTTCCACATGCGCTCGAACGAGAAAATCACGTCGTCGGCGTTGAAGTCGCGCGTCGGGGTGAAACCGTTGACGCCGGAGTGAAACTTCACGCCCTTGCGCAGCTTGAAGGTGATCTCCTTGCCGTCGGGGCTGACCGTCCAGCTCTCGGCGAGGCCAGGCACCACCTTGGTGGAGCCGCGCTCAAACTCGACGAGCTGATTGTACACAGGGCGGGCGGCATCGAAGCTGGTGCCGGTGGTGTTGAGCGCCGGGGTGAAATTTTCCGGGCTGCCTTCCGAGCAGTACACAAGCGTCTTGGCAGCGAAGGCGGGCGCGGAAAGCACGGTAAGCATCGCGGCCGCGATGACCGCTTTGGTCTTGATGGATGACATATGAGATCCCCTCTCGTAGGCGCACGATGCTGGCATGCCTAATACGCAGGCTGGCCTATTGTTTCCTCACCGTCGCCCCTGAGCTACTCAAGCATGTGTATGAGGATTGCGCAATCTCGCCCTGTACTTAGACGAAGGGCTAATGCGGCACCGTTCCGGCGTTGCCGACACGTTCTTTACGGCAGGCGCCGCGTGCACACGGGCGTGCGAAGTTGTAAGAGCAAGCAGCCGATCTGCCCGGGTCGGTGAAAGGCCAGGAGAAACGATGAAATGAGTGCCGCGCCGTCCTCCGCTTCCGCCGCCGCTTCCCACTCCGTCGCATCCGCGAAGCGCGTCGACTTCGATTGGGCAGATCCTCTCGATCTCGACGGACAGCTGACGGAAGAGGAACGACTGGTACGCGACACCGCGCGTGATTATGCACAGGAAAAGCTGCTGCCGCGCATCGTCTCCGCCTATGTCGATGAACGCTTCGACCGCGAGATCATGAGCGAGATGGGCGAGCTGGGACTGCTCGGCCCGACCATTCCCGAGGAGTTCGGCGGCGCCGGCCTCGGCTATGTCTCGTATGGGCTGGTCGCCCGCGAGGTGGAGCGGGTCGATTCCGGTTACCGCTCGGCGATGAGCGTGCAGTCCTCGCTGGTGATGCACCCGATCAACGCCTATGGCACCGAAGCCCAGAAGCGAAAGTTCCTGCCCAAGCTCGCCACCGGCGAGTGGATCGGCTGCTTCGGCCTGACCGAGCCCGATGCCGGCTCCGACCCCGCCGGCATGCGCACCCGCGCGGAGAAGATCGACGGCGGCTATCGCCTGACCGGCACCAAGATGTGGATCACCAATTCGCCCATCGCCGATGTCGCGGTGGTGTGGGGCAAGTCCGCCGCGCATGACAACGAAATCCGCGGCTTCCTGGTCGAGCGCGGAATGAAGGGTTTCAGCACGCCGAAGATCGAGGGCAAGCTCTCGCTGCGCGCCTCCATCACCGGCGAGATCGTGCTGGACGGCGTGGAGATCCCCGAGGAGAACCTCCTGGACGTGGCGGGGCTCAAGGGCCCGTTCGGCTGCCTCAATCGCGCCCGCTACGGCATTGGCTGGGGCACGATGGGCGCGGCCGAAGCCTGTTTCGCGGCGGCGCGCAGCTACACGCTGGACCGCAAGCAGTTCGGCAAGCCGCTGGCGGCGAACCAGCTGATCCAGAAGAAGCTCGCCGACATGGAAACCGAGATCACGCTCGGGCTGCAGCTCGCCCTGCGTGTCGGGCGGCTGTTCGATGCGGGCGAACTGCCGGTCGAGGCCATCTCCATGCTGAAGCGCAACAATTGCGGCAAGGCGTTGGACATTGCCCGCCTCGCGCGCGACATGCACGGCGGCAACGGCATCTCGTCGGAATATCCGGTCATGCGCCACATGGTGAACCTGGAGACGGTGAACACCTATGAGGGCACGCACGACATCCACGCGCTGATCCTCGGCCGCGCGATCACCGGGCATCAGGCGTTCTTCTGAGGCCGCGTTCCTAGAACCTCATCCCGGACGGCCGACAGGCTGATCCGGGATCGGGCGCCGGCAGGAGCGCCGTCCGGCCGGGCGACAACGTTGCCGCCCGCTCAGATGTTGTACATCAGGTCGGCGTTCGGGGTTTCGGCGAACACGATCATGTCCTGCAGCGACATGCCGTCGAGAATGTCCGACATGGCGTCGCGCACCTTGCTCATGGTGATGCGCACCGAGCAGGTCTTCAGGTCCTCGCAGTCCTGGCACGGCACGTAGGCGCTCTTGCTGGCGCAGTTGATCGGCGCCAGCGGGCCGTCGAGCGTGCGGATGATGTGGCCGATGCGGATGTCGCGCGGGGCCTTGGCGAGCGCGTAGCCGCCGCCCGGGCCCTTCTTCGAGCGCAGCATGCCGGCATTGCGCAGTTCCAGCAGGATCGCGTCGAGGAACTTCTTGGGGATGTTGTTGGCGGTGGCGATTTCCTGGCCCATGGCGCTGGAGCCGGGTTCGAGCCGGGCCAGAAACAGCATGGCCTTGAGGCCGTATTTGCCCTTGTTCGTCAGCATGTCCGCCTGCAACCTCACGGACGGCCGCAGAGAATCCACGTCCGTAACACGCTATATAGATGATAGACGGGCCGGACTTTTACCAGAGCGAATTCACCGCACGATGTCGGCGGCGCCGATGACAGTCGGGGCCGGCGCGTCCTGCTTGAAAGGGTGCGCGAACAGAACAGCCCCGATCACAGCGCCATAAGCGAGCGCGAACAGGAGCTTGTCGCGGTAGCGGCGAAGGCTGGTCTGGCTCATGGGCTTCCTCTCACGGTCGCCCTTAATCTATCAAGAATATGAATTAAGTAAAGCCGGTTGGGAATTATCCCCGCAACAACGCGGTGTCCGTCTCGAAGGCGTGATTGAACTCGGCAACCCGCCGGCTGATCCGGATATCGGAGGTGCGCAACGGCCGGGCGAGCGAGAGCCCCGCCAGCGAGCGCGCCCGCGACAGCGCGACATAGGCCTGGCCGGCGGCGAAGGTGCCGGTGTCGAAGTCGATGCGCACGTCTTCGAGCGTCAGTCCCTGCGCCTTGTGCACGGTCACGGCCCATGCCGGTACCAGCGGCAGCTGGGTGTAGGAGCCGACCACCTTGGCCGCCACCTGCCCGGTGGCGTCGTCCCAGTCGTAGCGGATGCGCTCCCAGCTGGTGCGCTCGATCTCCACCACGCCGCCGGAATCGAGTCGGACGAAGGCGCGGTCATGTGCCAGCCCGATGATGGTGCCGACCGAGCCGTTGACCCACTGCTTCTCGGGATCGTTGCGCACCATCATGACGCGGGCGCCCACCTTCAGCACCAGCGTCTCGGGCACGGGCAGGCGATCATTGGCGAGGTCGAACTCGCCCTCGCTCTTGCCCTCATAGGCCCGCCCGTCATCGGCGAGCGCTTCCAGGCCGCGCCGGTTATAGGCATCGACCCGGCTGTTGGTCGGGGCGAGCACCACGGGGATGCGGCCCTGCCTGTGCTCGCGGAACGAGGCCTCGTTGATAGCGGCGACAGCGTGGGGAACTTCCCGGCCGGCGCGCAGATTGGCGAGATGGGTGACGAAGTCCTCGTCGGTCTGGCGATAGACCTGCGTGAACGGCAGGCGCGCCACCTCGACCTCTTTCAGCACGCGCGCGTCGAAGGCGAAGGGGCCCTCATAGCCGAAATGGGCGAGTATCTCGCGTTCCGCCTGCGGCACCACCGGCGGCAGCTGCAGGAAGTCGCCGACCAGCACGACCTGCACGCCGCCGAACGGCTCCGGATTGCCGCGCGCGATGCGCAGGCAGCGGTCCACGGCGTCGAGCACATCCGCGCGCACCATCGACACCTCGTCGATGACCAGCCGCTCCAGCTTCTTCATCAGGGTGCGCTTGGGCGAGCGCGGCTTGACCTGGTCGGGGTCGACGAGGCGCGGGGGCAGGCCGAAGAAGGAATGCACCGTCTGCCCGCCGAGCTGAAGCGCGGCAACGCCGGTCGGGGCGAGAAAGGCCTGCCGGCTGCCGCCGATCCTGCGCAGCGCCTGCAGGAAGGTGGTCTTGCCGGTGCCGGCGCCGCCGAGAACCATGATGACCGGCGCACCCTCGCGCACCGTGGCGAGGGGACCGGCGAAGGCTTCCTCCGGCAGGACCGGGCGAATCGTGAGGCTGGACGTCGCGTTCATCGGCGCAATGGAGCACAGCCGCGGGCCGAGGGCGAATTCAGTGCAGCTTTATCAGCGTCAGGCCGGCGACGATGAGCACGGCGGCGACGAGGCGCTCGGCGCGCAGCGGTTCCCGCAGCACCACCACGGCGATGATGGCGCCGAACAGCACGCTCGATTCACGCACGGCGGCGACCAGCCCGATCGGCGCCTTCGTCATGGCCCAGATCGAAATCCAGTAGGCCGCGAGCGACATCGCCCCGCCGGCAAAGCCCGGCCCGATGAAGGAGAGCGCCGGCTTCAAGGCGCGCGGTCCCTTCCAGGCTAGCCCGAACAGCGTGATCAGCAAGCTGTCCATCACGAACAGCCAGGAGGAATAAAGGTGCGGATTGCCGGCGGCGCGGGCGCCGAGGCCGTCCACCAGCGTATAGGCGGTGATGCTGACGCCGCAGGTGAGCGCGAGGCGCAGCGCCGTGCCGTTCAGCGCCGCCAGCCCCTTGCGGCGCCAGGCGATGGCGAGGATGCCGACGGCAAGAAGCAGGACGCCGAGAAAGCCCTGCGCGTCGACCGCCTCACCGACCAGCGTGACCGAGAGGATCGTGGTCATCAGCGGCGCGCTGCCGCGCGCGATGGGGTAGACGAGCCCCATATCCGCCAGCCGGTAGGCGCCGCTCAGCGTCAGGTAGTAGACGAGGTGGATGAGGATCGAGGCGACGATCCACGGCCAGACATGCAGCTCCGGCAGGCCGAAATAGAGCGCCGCCGGCAGGGCGATGACGCCGCAGGCCGCGTTCACCAGCACGACGGCGATGAACGGGTCGAGCCGGATTTTCAGGATGGCGTTCCAGCCCGCGTGCATCGCGGCGGCGGCGATGACCGCCATGAACACGCTGGGTTCCATTGAACGACACGCCGGCGGGAGGAAGAGGCCGCGCTGCAATAGCCGATTCCGCGCGGCGTGCCGAGCGTCAGTTCAGTGCAACTTGATCAGCGTCAGCCCGGCGACCACCAGAACGGCGGCGACCACGCGATCGGCGCGCAGCGGTTCGCGCAGCAGCGTCACCGCCATGATCGCGCCGAACAGCACGCTGGATTCGCGCACGGCGGTGACGAGGCCGATGGGCGCCTGCGTCATTGCCCAGACCGAGAGCCAGTAGCTCACGAACAGCATGCTCCCGCCGAGCATGCCGAGGGGCAGGAAGCCGAGCATGGGCTTCAGCGCGCGCGGGCCCTTCCACGCGAGCACGAGGGCAAGGATGACCACGGCATCGCAGACGAACAGCCAGGTCGTATACGCATTGGCCGAGCCGGCGATGCGCGCGGCGGTACCGTCGATGATGGTGAAGCCGGTGACCGAGACGCCCGAGCCAAGCGCCAGCAGCAGCCCGGCCGCCTCCATCCTCTGGCCGATCGCGTGCCGGGCCATGAGCAGCACGCTCGCGGCCAGCAGCACGATGCCCGTGACGCCGATGAGGCCGATGGGCTCGGCCAGCACGAAGATCGCCACCGCCGCCGTCATCAGCAGCGCGCTGCCGCGGGCTACCGGATAGGCCATGCCGAGATCGGCGCGCGTATAGGCGCCGATGATGAAGGCGTAATAGGAGAGGTGGCACACGACTGACAGGCCGATCCACGGCACCACCGCCGCATCGGGCGGGCCGAGCCACAGCGCGAAGGGCAGCGCGGCGATGCCGCCGCAGATGCCGACCAGCACCAGCGCGCTGAAGGGGTCGAGGCGGATCTTGAGGATCACGTTCCACCCCGCCTGCATGAGGGCGGAAAGGAGCACGACCAGAAAGACGGTGAGGTCCATGGCAGAGCCGGAGGGAAATGCGGGCCTCTACTTTAGTACCGCATTTCCCCCGATCTGCCGATGTCGTTTCGCGGAGGCGGGCCGCGACGGGGGCGCCCGCACCCGCCGGGCCTCACAGGCCGAACTGAGTGACGAACTTGGTGTTCACATAGGCCTCGATGGCCTCGATGCCGCCTTCCGAGCCATAGCCGGAATCCTTGATGCCGCCGAACGGCGTCTCGGGCAGGGCGAGGCCGTGATGGTTGATCGACACCATGCCGCTTTCCACCCGGCGGGCGAACTCGTCGGCGCGCTTGGCCGAGGTGGTGTAGGCATAGGCGGCGAGGCCGTAGGGCAGCCGATTGGCTTCCTCGATCACCGCCTCGGTGGAGGTGAAGGGCTGGATCGGCACGATCGGGCCGAAGGGCTCTTCATTGAGGATGCGGGCGTCCGGTGACAGGTCGGTCAGCACGGTGGGCTGGAAGAAATAGCCCTTGTTGCCGAGCCGGGCGCCGCCTGTGCGCAGCGTCGCGCCCTTGGCAATGGCGTCGGCGGTGAGGGTTTCCATCGCCTCGACGCGGCGGGAATTGGCGAGCGGCCCCATGCGCACATCCGCGTCGAGGCCGTTGCCGACCTTCACGCCCTGCACCGCCGCGACGAAACCGTCGACGAAGCGCGCATAGATGTCCTCATGCACGAGGAAGCGGGTCGGCGAGACGCAGACCTGCCCGGCATTGCGGAACTTCGCGCCGGACAGCAGCTTCACCGCGTGGTCGACGTCGGCATCCTCGAACACCACGGCCGGGGCGTGGCCGCCCAGCTCCATGGTGACGCGCTTCATATGCGCGCCGGCGAGCGCGGTCAGCTGCTTGCCGACCACGGTCGAGCCGGTGAAGGTGATCTTCTTCACGATCGGGTGCGGGATGAGATAGCCGGAGATTTCCGACGGCACGCCGAAGACGAGGTTGATGACGCCCTTGGGCAGGCCGGCATCCTCGTAGGCCTTGACCAGCGCGGCGCAGGAGGCGGGGGTTTCCTCCGGGCCCTTCAGGATGACGGAGCAGCCGGCAGCGAGCGCGGCGGAAATCTTGCGCACCGCCTGATTGATCGGGAAGTTCCACGGCGTGAACGCCGCGACGACGCCGACCGGTTCCTTGTGCACGACCTGCTCGACACCGGCCGCGCGCGGGGCGATGACGCGGCCATAGATGCGGCGGGCTTCCTCGGCGAACCAGTCGATGATGTCGGCGGCGGCCATCGTCTCCACGCGCGCCTCGAACAGCGGCTTGCCCTGTTCCATCGTCATGATGGTGGAGATTTCCTCCGCGCGCTCGCGCAGGATCTCGGCCGCCTTGCGCATCAGCTTGTAGCGCTCATGCGCGGCGACATGGCGCCAGGTCGCGAAGCCGCGCTCGGCCGCGACCAGCGCGGCATCGAGGTCGGCGCGGCTGGCATGGGCGAGGGTGCCGATCACTTCTTCCGTCGCGGGATTGATGATGGGCTGGTTCGCCGGCTTGCCGTCCTGCCCCGTGCCTTCGCGCCACTGACCATCAATGAACAGGAGGACGTCGGGATAGCTGACAGTGGGGGCATTCACGGCGGACATGGCGAACCTCGGGAATGGGCGCGGGCGGGCGCCGGCGGGGGGAGTGGCACACACCTAATCCTCCTTGGCCCGTGGCGAAAGAGGTGCGGATGCAGGATCGATGTGTACTTAAACGCAAAGCGGGCGAGACCGAAGGCCCCGCCCGCAAGCAAATAGGTTCGGCCTTTGCCGGACGGCGCGGCCGCGTCAGCGTGTGTCGCGCAGGATCTCGCGCTTGCCGGCATGGTTGGCCGGGCCGACGAAGCCCTCATTCTCCATCCGTTCCATGATGGAGGCGGCGCGGTTGTAGCCAATCTGCAGGCGGCGCTGGATGTAGGAGGTCGACGCCTTCTTGTCGCGCATCACCACGGACACGGCCTGATCGTAGAGATCGCCGGGCTCGGCACCCATTTCGCTCTTGTCGAAGACGGCGGTGTCGTCCGCCACGACCTCTTCCTCTTCCTCGGCGGTGACTTCGTCGAGATATTCCGGCCGCGCCTGGCTCTTCAGATGCTCGACGACGCGCTCGACCTCCTGGTCGGAGACGAAGGGGCCATGGACGCGCGAGATGCGCCCGCCGCCGGCCATGTAGAGCATGTCGCCCTGGCCCAGCAGCTGCTCGGCGCCCATCTCGCCGAGAATGGTGCGGCTGTCGATCTTCGACGTCACCTGGAAGGAGATGCGGGTGGGGAAGTTCGCCTTGATGGTGCCGGTGATGACGTCGACGGAGGGGCGCTGTGTCGCCATGATGAGGTGGATGCCGGCTGCGCGGGCCATCTGCGCGAGGCGCTGGATGGCGCCTTCGATGTCCTTGCCGGCGACCATCATCAGGTCCGCCATCTCGTCGACGACGATGACGATGTAGGGCAGGGGAGCAAGATCCATGATCTCCTCCTCCTCGATGATCTCGCCGGTCTCCTTGTCGAAGCCCTTCTGCACGCTGCGGGTGATGATCTCGCCCTTGGCGGCGGCCTCGGCCACGCGGGCGTTGAAACCGTCGATGTTGCGCACGCCGAGGCGGCTCATCTTCTTGTAGCGGTCCTCCATCTCCCGCACCGCCCACTTCAAGGCGACGATCGCCTTCTTCGGGTCGGTGACGACGGGGGTGAGGAGGTGCGGGATGCCCTCATAGACCGAGAGTTCCAGCATCTTCGGGTCGATCATGATCAGGCGGCACTGGTCCGGGCGGTGCCGGTACAGCAGGCTGAGGATCATGGTGTTGATGGCGACCGACTTGCCCGAGCCCGTGGTGCCGGCGACCAGCAGGTGCGGCATGCGGGCGAGATCGACGATGACAGGCTCGCCGCCAATGGTCTTGCCGAGCCCGATGCCGAGCTTGGCTTTGGCCGCCTCAAACTCATGGCTCGCCAGCATCTCGCGCAGCCAGACCGTCTCGCGGCGCTGGTTGGGCAGTTCGATGCCGATGACGTTGCGCCCCTCCACCACGGCGACGCGGGCGGAGATGGCGCTCATCGAGCGGGCAATGTCGGCCGACAGGCCGATGACGCGGCTGGACTTGATGCCGGGCGCCGGCTCAAGCTCGTAGAGCGTGACGACGGGGCCGGGATTGGCGTCGATGATCTCGCCGCGCACGCCGAAATCATGCAGCACCTGCTGCAGCTTCACCGAATTGCGGTCGAGGAATTCTTCCGACAGCTCGTAGTCCGGCTCGTTGGCCGGCGGTTCGGTGAGGAGGTCGAGCGGCGGCAGCTCGTACTCCTCGCTCTCGCTCGTGGCCGGGCGCGGGGCCGGCGCAGCGCGGGGCGCCGGGACGGGGGCCGTGACCGGAGCCGGCGGAGGCGCCGCCGGGCGGGTCGCGACGGGCGCCACCGGCTCGGGCGCCGGCGCGGCGGCCGGGCTGGCGATCATGCCGAACACCGGCCAGGAGAAGGATATCGCCGCCGAGGCGGTGCTGTAGCCGCCAAGTTCCGGGGAGGCGATTGCCGGCGAGGGCTCGTCCATCGCCTCCTCGGCGTCAAGGCTCGCCGCGTAGACGATCTCGTCTTCGGAGGTCTCGACCTCACCTTCCTCGAACGCGTCGTCGAACTCCTCTTCCTCGACGCTCGCCTCGAAGGCGGTCGCGATCAGCGGGTCATTCGCGTCGTCGGCACCGTCGAACGCGATTCCGGTGTCGTTGGCGGCTTCGATGGTCTCGTCCGGCAGCCATTCGGCGCCGTCCTGCGGCCATCCGAGCTGGATCACGCCGGGGAAGGGACGAACGGTGCTGGGCGCGCTGGCCACGGCCATGTGTGGCGCCGACTCCGCCTCGGGGGCGGGCGGCGCGGCAAGAGGCTCCGCCGTGGCAAGAGGCTCCGCCGTGGCAGGTGTGGCAGTGGCGGGGCTGGTCGCAACGGGCGTCGCGGCGGCCGGCGCAGCGATGGCTTCCTTCAGCGCTTCCGACTGGGCGGCGAGCGCGCGGCGGGCATCGGCGGCGATGAAAGGGCCGGCGGCGCTGCCGAGCGGCGGCTTGCGCGGGGGCACGCGCAGCACCGGCGTCTGCGAGGGACGCGGCGGCACCAGCGCGGTGGTGGACTGTACCGGGGTGGCGGCGGGCATGACCGGCGCCACCTCCTCTACCGGCGGCTTACGCAGCAGATAATCCGGCGTGCGCGTGAAGCGCGTGTTCGACGGCATGGTGAAGGGCTGCAGCCAGCTGGGGATCAGCTCGCGGCTTGCGCCTGTCCCGCTCTTGGGCGCGCTCATCGAGGGGCGGCCAGCCTTGTTGCCGAGCGAGCCGCCGACCGTGCGGGAGCCGGGCTCTGCTGGCGCGGGTGAGGCGGCGCGGCTGACCTGCGCCGGCTTGGCGGCCTGCGTGGGTTTCGCCTTCGGCGCCGGGGGGGCGAAGACGGGCTTGGGATTGGCGCGCGAGAACAGGCGCGGCGGGCTCTCCGGCACCGCATCTGAGGACTTCGCTTCACTCGGATCGGACGGACGCGCCGGAGTACGCATGGGACGCTGGAACCTTTGCCGCTTCTACCGTTGGCGTGGTGACCGGGAACGCGCGAGACGTCCCTGATCGACGGCTCCCATGGTTAGGAGCACAGCGTTAACGAACGGTGTGGCGCGGCAGGTTTTCCCCGTACTGTGGCACGGCGGCGACGCAGTTCATCCGAGGGCGGCATCCCGGATGGCCGAGCGCCGATCCGGGACGACCTGTCCTATACCGGCAGGCCGAGCGTGGCACGGATTTCCGGCGCCATCAGCCCATGGGTCTCGGGATGCTTCATCATGTAGCGGCCGAATACCGAGCAGCGCGGAATCACCGACAGGCCGCGCTCGCGGGCGCTCGCAAGCCCCGCTTCCACCAGACGAGTCGCAAGGCCGCGACCGCCCAGTTCCGGGGGAACCTCGGTGTGGGTGAAAATGATGTGATCGGGCGCGAGGATGTACTGCGCGACGGCGAGATGGCCATCCTGCTCGATTTCGAAGCGGTCAGCGCCGCGATTGTCGCGGACCGGGATTTCGCCGTTGATTGTCATGTCTTGCTCCTTGGGGGCCGCGCCCGTTTATTGCAGTCGTCGAGTCGATTGGGCGGCATGGGATATTGTCGACCAAAACGGTGGGCCTGTCGTCCCCACCGCCGGGTCGAAACGTGGATTTCCCGTCGGCGCCGCCTTGCATGTAGGGCGGTTCGGCGGAGGTGGAAGGTTGTCAATGCCGCAAAAGCTCGGTGCCGCGTCGCACGAAACCCTGATTGAGGCTCTGGAAGCCCGCCGCTCGGTGCCCGCCGCCGGCCTGAGTGAGCCGGGCCCGACGCCGGAAGAGCTGGACAGGCTGCTCGCCATCGCCGCGCGGGTGCCCGACCACGCCATGCTGGTGCCGTGGCGGTTCATTGTGATCGAAGGTGACGCGCGCCGCGCGCTCGGGGCGTTGCTGGCAGAGGCTTACCGCGCCGGCAACCCGCAGATGGCGCCGGAAAAGCGCGAGAAGTTCGCCGGCATCATGTCGCGCCTGTTTCCGGCGCCACTTGCCGTCGTGGTGGTGAGCCGGCCGAATCGCGAGACCATGATCCCGGTGATCGAGCAGGAGCTTTCCGCCGGGGCGGTGTGCATGAACCTGCTGCTCGGCGCGCGGGCGCTCGGCTTTTCCGGCATCTGGGTAACGGGCTGGGCGGCAAATGATCCGAAGGCGCTGGCCCATATCGGCCTTGGCGAGGGCGAGCGTGTCGCCGGCATCGTCCATATCGGCACGGCGGCGGACGTGCCCGCCGACCGCCCGCGCCCGGATGTGGCCGCGCTCACCACGCGGTGGTCGCCGCCGGGATGAAAGGGTGGCGATCTTGCGTCAAGTGAGCATTTCCGCTGCCCCTGTTGCGGCGGTAAATATCTACAGTAGAGGATATGTCGGTTCGTTTGTCGGGGTTCTGTCGTGTTGAAGCTGGCCTTCGTGTTGATCGGTCCGGACGCCTTCCGTTCGCGCTGGTACATGCTGGCGGTCACCGGCGTCGTCGTCATCGCGCTGGGTGCGTTGCTCGCCATCGACGTCATGCACACCCTCGCGCTCATCGCTTATGGCGTGCTGGGGCTGATCTTCATCGGGGCCGGTCTGGCGGCGTTCCTTGTCGCGGGTGACGCCAGCGGCCAGCGTTTCGCCCTGCTGAGGGGCGGCGGCCTTGTCCTTACCGGCGGGCTGATCCTCGCCGCGCTGTTCCAGAACGACTGGCATCTCGCCCTGCTTTTCGCATTGGCCTTCGCGCTGGACGGATCGATCCGCCTCGCATCGGCGCTCATTTTCCGGTTTCCCGGCTGGCGGTTCATCGCCGTCTGCGGGCTTGGGGAACTGGTACTGACGACGCTGCTGCTGACCGACTGGCCGCTGCCGCACGGCCAGAACGTTCCGCTCTGCGTCGGCCTCTTCATCGTGCTGTCGGGGTGGCTGCTGCTGCGGTTCGGCCTGCTGCTGCGCACGCTTGAGGACGAGGTGGCGATATTGATGCTGCCCGTTTTCGCTGGCCGGGGGTGGTACGATCACGCGCCGGTGCTGATCGGCGAGGAGCCGGCGCGGCGCGGAGACGAGGCGCCGCTCATCGTCCATGTCTGGACCCCCGCGGCTTCCGCCAATGCGCGGCAACGGCGGCCGATCATCGACCGCTATCTCATTGCCGTCGGCTCGGACGGCAATCTGTCGACGGGGCACGCCTCGCTGGAAATGCCGCCGAACCTCTATATCAGCCACTACCCCGCTGTGGAGCACGCCGTCGGCGTGACCGCGCTGCATGCCGGCGCGGCGAACAACATTCCCGGCCGTTTCCTCACGTCCTATGCCGAGGAAGTGGCCGACTGGTGCCCGGCCGACGCGCATGTCGTGTTTCACAATTTCAGCGCGCGACGGCTCAGCGCGTTCTGGATCGGCTATCGGCAGGACGCGACGTACAATCTGGCCAACCGCAACTGCTCGATTGTCGTCGCCGCCGCGCTCGACGCCGCGCTGGAGGGAGCGCTGGCGCGGCGCACGCCCTGGCTGCGCTTGATCCGGCTGCTGCTGAACCCGGACATGTGGGCCGCGACGATGATCCGCAGCCGGGCGATGTCGATGACCTGGACGCCCGGCCTCGTGCTGGATTACGCGCGGGTTCTTGCCCGAATCGTCGATCAGCGCGACCTTTCCTGGTCGCAGCGTTTCACCGATTTTCTGGCGCGGCTGCGCGCCGGTGATGACAACATCGGGGTTCTCCCATCCTAGAGCCGGCATCGCCTCCCGAAACCGCCGAGGGCCATCTTCTGTCGCGTGGCGCGGTCATCGTCACCGCCATGATGTTCGGCCTGACCTACAGCCTGAGCGCGGCGGTCATCGCGCTCAATCTCGTCGAGCGGGGATTGAGCGAATCCGTCATCGGCGCCAATGCGGCGATGCACGCCGTCGGGGTGCTGATCACGGCGGTGACGCTGCCCCGTATCGTGGCGCTGTTCGGCATTCGCCGGCTGGTCATCCTTGCCCTCGTCGTCGCCGCGGCGGCATTGGCGGCGTTTCCGGCGCTCCCGCTCTTATGGGTGTGGTTCCTGCTCCGCCTGGTGCTCGGCATGTCCTCCGAAATCCTGTTCGTGCTGTCGGAAGCGTGGACCAACAGCCTGAGCACGGAGGCGACGCGCGGGCGGGCCATGGCGACCTACACCGCTGCTCTGTCCATAGGCTTCGCCCTCGGGCCGATGATCCTCTCGGTGCTGGGATCGGCCGGCCACGCGCCCTATCTCGTCGGCGCGGGCATCGCCCTTATGGCGGCGACCTTGGTCGCCTCTCCCAAGGTTGCGGCACCGGAATTCGACAAGCCGGCGAGCGGCAGCCCGCTCCGCTTCATGCGCCTCGCGCCCGTCGCGATCTTTGCCACGATGCTCAATGCCGCCATCGAGACGGCCGGCCTGTCCTTCCTTGCTATCTATGCCGTCAATCTGGGCTGGCCGGAGAGCGGGGCGACCAGCCTGATGTCCTGCATGATGATCGGCGCCATCCTGCTGCAGCTGCCCATTGGCTGGCTGGGCGACAAGGTGGACCGGGTCAAGCTGGTGGCCGCGCTCGGGGCGCTTGCGGCGCTCGGCGCTCTGGTGTGGCCGCTGGCGCTCAAAAGCGAGTGGCTGACCTACGGCCTGCTGTTCGTCTGGGGCGGGGTGTTCGTCGGCATCTACACCATCATGCTCACCGTGGTCGGCAGCCGCTTCCAGGGCGCCGAACTTATCGGCATCTATGCCGCCATGGGGCTGGTGTGGGGTGTCGGTGCGCTGCTCGGTCCCGTGCTGGCGGGTTTCGCCATGGAGCTGAGCGTGCACGGCCTCGCCTTCTTCGCGGCCGCGATCTGCGCGCTCTTCGCCTTTTTCGTGCTTCTGCGCGGCCGGGCGGCGACCTAGTCCGAAATCCCGATCACCGGCCTGGCGCGCGTTGGCCCTCACCCCGCCGCGGCGGCTTCGGCATCGGCGGCGGCCTGTGCGGCGAGATCGTTGGCGATCTTGTTGCGAGCGATCACCGCCGCCGCCTGTTCCGAACTGCCGGCGGCCGGACCGCCGAGCGACTGCACCGGCACCATGTTGTTGGCGAACTCGATGCCCTGCTCGGGCAGGATGCGGATCATGCGCTTGACCGCCTCGCGCTGGATAACGGTCGGGCGGGCCGGCTTGACGGTGAACTTGAAGCGCACCACCAGCGCGTTGTCGGTGATGTCGGCCACGCCCTGCATCTTCAGCGGCATCAGGAAGTCGTCCTTGAAGTCCGGGTCTTCGAGCAGTTCGAGGCCGATCTTCTTCACCGTCTTGCGCAGCTTCTCGATGTCCGTGTCGCGGGTGAAACGCAGGTTGAATTTCAGCGTCGACCAGTCGCGGCTGAAATTGGTCACCTGGCCGAGCTGGCCGAAGGGGATGGTGTGGATCATGCCGTTCTGGTGGCGCAGCCGCAGCGAGCGCAGGGTGAATCCCTCCACCGTGCCCTTGGCCTTGCCGCAGTCGATGTACTCGCCCACGCGAAACGCATCGTCCACGAGGTAGAACACGCCCGAGACGATGTCCTTCACCAGCGTCTGGCTGCCGAAGGAGATGGCGAGGCCGACGATGGAGGCGCCGGCGATCAGCGGCATGATGTCGATGCCGAGCTGGGACAGGACGGTGAGGCTCGCCATGATGATGATGGCGAGGGTGAGCGTGACCCGCAGCAGCGGCATGAGCGTGCTCATGCGCGAGGCCGGCGCGCCGAGATTGTCGTCGCCTTCGCTCTCCTGTCCGGGCATGGGAATGCCGCCCCTGGAGGCGTGCACACGGGTGAAATACTCCACCGCCTGCCAGGCGCAATAGGCGCCGAGCAGGATGGCGCCGGCCGGGAGCGCGGCGCTGGCCAGCGTGTAGTAGCGGTCCATGTCCATCATGCCGACGCCGTGCACCGCCCAGATGCGGAACAGCAGGGTCAGCGAGCCGAGCAGGATGGCGACCCGCACGCAGCGCATGAGGGCCTCGATGGCCCTGTGGTGCCTGGCGTTCGGCTGCGCCTCTTCGATCTGCATCAGGCGGCAGACCTTGTCCATGAAGGATTCCAGAACCACCAGGCCAATGAGCACGTTCATCGACATCTGGATGGCCTGGTGCACACCGTCCGCCGAGGTGAGCGCACCATAGATGCGCGCCATGCCGAGCATCAGGAATATCGGGATGGCGACGACCAGCCAGAACCGCGCCACGATGGTAACCATGGGCCCCGGCTTGCCGCTCTGCGAGAGGCCCCGCAGCCACTGCGCGACGGGCTCGCGTATCGCCACGACCGTCAGCACCAGCAGCGAGGTCAGGATGAGCGTGTTGACCAGCGTGGCGCAGGCCACCACCAGCGGCGAGGAGTGCATTCCTTCCAGAATCCGCCTCAGATCCGCCAGTGCGATGGCGACCGCGATGACCAGAGCGGCCCAGCGGTAGATCTTGTGCGCGCCGGCGTCGTCGACTTCGGCGAGGCGGGCCTGCGGCAGGCGCGGGCGCAGGGCGATGCGGAAGATCAGCAGATAGAGCCGCCAGTAGAACACGCTGGTGAGCACGAGGAACCCGAAGCGCGCCTGGGGCTCGGTGCCGCTGAACAGGCCGACGACGAAGCCGTGCGTCACCAGCCACAGCCCGAACAGCACCACAATGTCGAGGCTGATCAGCGCGGCGAGCGCCCAGATCGAGGCGGCGCCCTCCACCCGGCTCGCCAGATGGCGACGGAGCGGGCGCAAGGCGGCGCGCAGGCCGATTTCGGTGCCGAGCGCGGCGGCGACGCAGGCCGCCAGCAGCAGCAGGAAACGGTTCGGGTCGCGCCCGCCGTTCAACTCGGGGCCGAGAATGGTGGGAATGCGCGCGCTCTGCTCGACGAGGGCCGGCAGTTCGGCAAGCACGTCGTCGCTGCGGCCGATGACCTCGATGAACATTTCGCTCATCGGCTCTTCATTGGCGATGGCCATCATCGGCCGGTCGGCCGGAGGCTCGGCCGAGGAACTGCTCTCCTCGGGCGCCGGCCTTGCCGGTACGGCTTTGGCAGGTTCCGCCTTGGCCGGCTGCGCCACGGCGGGGGCGGTGGTCTCCGTGCTCCTCAGCCGCTCCGCCACGGCGCGGGAGAGCTGGTCGACGAGCTGGTCGAGCTGTTGCTGCGTCAGCGGCAGGGGCGCGGTGCCGGGGGCTTGCCCGGCGGGGGCCTGTGCGAAAGCGCCGCCGGCGGAGACCAGAAGCACCAGCAGCGCGGCCAGCAGAGAGGAGCGGCAGCAGTCGAGACGACGGAGAAGGCAAGTCATGAAATCAGTGCCGTGCGGGCGACCGCCTGTCCTGGCCGCCGCGAGGCGAGCGCGGCATGCCAGCCGCCACGGCGATCCCGCACGTGATGGGTCGTCGCGAGGTGGTCGAAATCGCGCGACGGCGCAACTATCCGGCGAGCCGGGCGGGCTGTCCATCGGGAATTCTCGCGATGCCCGCCCACGGTAACGAAAGGCCGCACCGGTTTTCCGGTGCGGCCTGCTGTCGATCGAGCCGAGGGGGCGCTCGTCAGGCCGCCCTGGCCTGCTTCTGCGCTTCCTTCGCCTCGCGGCGGCGACGGGTGAGGATGAACTCGGTGTAGCCGTTCGGCTGCGTGCGACCCTCGAAGACGAGGTCGCGCGCGGCGCGGAAGGCGACGCCGTCATAGGCGGGCGCCATGGGCACATAGTCCGGGTCGCCGGCATTCTGCTCGTCGACCACCTTGGCCATGCGGCGCAGCGTCTCCTCGACCTGCTCGCGCGTGACCACCCCGTGCAGCAGCCAGTTGGCGACGTGCTGGGAGGAGATGCGCAGCGTGGCGCGGTCTTCCATCAGCCCGACATTGTGGATGTCCGGCACCTTGGAGCAGCCCACGCCCTGGTCGATCCAGCGCACGACATAGCCGAGGATGCCCTGGACGTTGTTGTCCAGTTCCTCCTGCACCGCCGCCGGCTCCCAGTTGCCGCGATCGACGACCGGGATGGTGAGCAGGTCGCGCTTGGAAGCCGGCGTGCGCGCGCGCAATTCCGCCTGGCGGGCGAACACGTCGACCTTGTGATAATGCAGCGCATGCAGCGTCGCGGCGGTGGGCGAGGGCACCCAGGCGGTGTTGGCGCCGGCCAGCGGGTGGGCGATCTTCTGCACCAGCATGTCTGCCATACGGTCCGGCATCGCCCACATGCCCTTGCCGATCTGGCCCTTGCCGTCGAGATGGGCCTTGAGGCCGGCATCGACGTTGGCGTCCTCATAGGCCTTGATCCAGGGCTGGGCGCGCATCTCGTTCTTGCGCACCATCGGCCCGACCTCGATCGAGGTGTGGATCTCGTCGCCGGTGCGGTCGAGGAAGCCGGTGTTGATGAACACGACGCGCTCGCGGGCGGCGCGGATCGAGGCGGCGAGATTGGCGCTGGTGCGGCGCTCCTCGTCCATGATGCCGATCTTCAGCGTATTGGCGTCGAGGTCGAGCAGCCGCTCCACCGCCGCGAACAGGTCGCAGGCGAACTCGACCTCTTCCGGGCCGTGCATCTTCGGCTTCACGATATAGACCGAGCCGGTGCGGCTGTTGCGCAGCGCGCTGGTGCCCTTGAGGTCGTGCAGCGCGATCAGCGTGGTGACGGCGGCGTCGAGAATGGTCTCGGGAATCTCTGCGCCGGACGCGTCCAGCACCGCGTCGGTCATCATGTGCTGGCCGACATTGCGCACCAGCATCAGGCTGCGCCCGTGCAGGGTCAGCTCGCCGCCCTTGGCGTCGATATAGGTACGGTCGCCGGCGAGCCGGCGCTCCACCGTCTCCTTGCCCTTGGCGAAGGCGGCGCTGAGCGTGCCCTTCATCAGGCCGAGCCAGTTGCGGTAGACGACGATCTTGTCCTGCGCGTCCACCGCCGCGACGCTGTCCTCGGCGTCGACGATCGTAGTCACCGCCGCCTCGATGACGATGTCGGCGATGCCGGCCGGATCGGTCTTGCCGATGCGGTGGTTGCGGTCGATCTCGATGTCGATGTGCAGGCCGTGATTGGCGAGCAGGATGGAGGAGGGCGCCTGCGCCTCGCCACGGAAGCCGGCGAACTGGCCGGCGTCCTTCAGGCCGACGACCTTGCCGTCCGTCAGCTCGGCCTGCAGCACGCCGTCATCAATGCGGTAGGCGACAACGTCGGCATGGCTGGCGCCGGACAGTGGCACGCTCTCGTCGAGGAAGGCGCGGGCGCGCTCGATCACGCGCTGGGCGCGCACCGGGTTGAAGCCGTTGGAGCGGGAGGCGCCATTGTCCTCGGGCAGCGCGTCGGTGCCGTAGAGCGCGTCGTAGAGGCTGCCCCAGCGGGCATTGGCGGCATTGAGCGCGTAGCGTGCGTTGGTGACGGGCACGACGAGCTGCGGACCGGGAATGCGGGCGAGTTCGTCATCGACCTTGGAGGTGACGACGTCGAAGGGCTCGGGCTCCGGCAGGAGGTAGCCGATCTCGCCGAGGAAGGCCTCATAGGCGGCGGGATTGATCGCCTTGTCGCGGTGCGCGCGGTGCCAGACGTCGATCTGCGCCTGCAATTCGTCGCGGCGCGCGAGCAGCGCCTGATTGCGCGGGGCGAATGCGCGGACCAGACCGGCGAAGCCCTTCCAGAAAGCGGCGGCATCCACACCGGTGCCCGGAACGGCTTCATTGTTGATGAAGTCGAGCAGCGCGGTATCCACCTTCAGGCCGGCGACGTCGGTATAGCTCATGGCGTGTCCCTCTCGGATGGGCGCCGGATCCCCGAACGGAAACCGGCCGTTTGTGCTATGCGGCGAGATTTGGTGCGACGCAATATCGCAGATAGTCGGAGAGGCGCCCGTTGCAAGGGCGCCCCTCCGCTTCGACGACATGGCTGGGTTGCGTCGCGATGAAAGTGTCATTCCGCGGCGCCGGCGATGCCGGACCTGCGGACGGCTTCTCCCCGAAACCGCCCGCGGGCTCGCTGGGCTTCCACCCCGGAATGACAAGCTGGTGAAAGACAGGCCGCAGGGCCTGCCGTCAGAACTGCGCGGTCTCGGTCGATTCCTGCATCGCCGTGGTCGAGGAGGCGCCTTCGCTGAGCACGGTTGCGATGGCGTCGAAATAGCCGGTGCCGACCTCGCGCTGGTGGCGCATGCCGGTGAAGCCCAACTTCTCCGCCGCGAATTCGGCTTCCTGCAGCTGCGAATAGGCGGCCATGCCGTCCTCGCGGTAGCGGCGGGCGAGCTCGAAGGTCGTGTAGTTGAGGTTGTGGAAGCCGGCCAGCGTGATGAACTGGTACTTGTAGCCCATCGCTCCCAGCTCGCTCTGGAAGGTCTTCATCTGCGCCCGGTCCATATGCTTGGCCCAGTTGAAGGAAGGCGAGCAGTTATAGGCCAGCATCTTGCCCGGATGCACCTTGTGCACGCCTTCCGCGAAGCGGCGCGCATCGTCGAGGCTCGGGGTCGAAGTCTCGCACCACAACAGATCCGCATAGGGCGCATAGGCGACGGCGCGGGCAATGCCGGCCTCGAAGCCGCCCTTCAGCCGATAGAAGCCTTCGGCCGTGCGCTCGCCGGTGATGAAGGGCCGGTCCGCCTCGTCGATGTCCGAGGTGATGAGCCGTGCCGATTCCGCGTCCGTGCGGGCCATGATGAGGGTGGGCACGCCCATGACGTCCGCGGCGAGGCGCGCGGCATTCAGCGTGCGGATGAACTGGCGGGTGGGCACCAGCACCTTGCCGCCGAGATGGCCGCACTTCTTCTCCGACGCCAGCTGGTCCTCGAAGTGGACCGCCGCGGCGCCGGCCTCGATCAGCGCCTTGGTCAGCTCATAGGCGTTGAGCTGGCCGCCGAAGCCGGCCTCGGCATCGGCAATGATCGGCACGAAGAAGTCGAGCTCGGGGCCGGCGACGCCGTCCGCCTTCTCCATGGTTTGGATCTGGTCGGCCCGGGTGAGCGCCTTGTTGATGCGCTTGACCACCGCCGGGACGCTGTCGACGGGGTAGAGGCTCTGGTCGGGATACATCTCGCCGGAGGAGTTGGCGTCCGCCGCGACCTGCCAGCCGGAGAGATAGATCGCCTCCAGCCCGGCCTTCACCTGCTGGATCGCCTGCGCGCCGGTATAGGTGCCGAGCGTCGGCACGAAATCCTGCGTGTGCAGCAGCTCCCACAGCCGCCGTGCGCCGTTCTGCGCCAGCGTGTGCTCGATGCGCAGCGAGCCGGAAAGCCGCGCAACGTCAGCGGGCGAGTAGCTGCGGTGGATGCCGTTCCAGCGGTCCGGCGCCCAGTGCGGGGCGGCGAACGGGGTGGCGGTGTGGCGAAGCTGATCCAGCATGGTGGTCCCCTGCTGCTGAAGTGTCGGAAGAGGGTGAGGTGGGCGCGGGGGCCGCGGAGGGGGCGGCACCCGCGCCGGCCGATCCGCCGCGTGGACGCCAGGCATCCTCAAGGCGGACGGGTCGGAACCGGGGCCTAGCGGCCACGGCGGGTATAGGTGGCGGCCACGAGCTGCCGGCCGTCGAGCAGGGACAGGAGATCCTGCCCGGTGGGCAGCGCGAGGCGGTGACGGCCGATGCGGTGGACGATGGTGAAGTCCTGCTCGGCGAGGCCCTGCTCGCGGAAGGTCTGGCTGATCTCCTCGGCGGTGCCGCCGACGATGGTCACGAATTCCTCGTTGCCGCTCGGCTGGCCGTCGTTCCGGTGGTGTCGCATGTCAATTCCTCCCTGAGGGGTGTGATGTAAAGATTTCACACTCGACATGATGGAGCAATAAATATAGCAATATGAGCATGTTAAGCTGATAAGGCTTGTAAAGTTTACAGGCCTGTTTTGTAAACCGAGCAAAGGAGCGGGCCATGCTCGCCACCGAACCGCGCATCGGCAGCCGGGTGCAGAGGCTGCGGCGTGCCAAGCGCATCTCGCAGGCGGACCTTGCGAGCGCGCTGGGCATTTCCGCGAGCTATCTCAACCTCATCGAGCACAACCGCCGGCGCATCACCGTGCCGCTCCTGATGAAGCTGGCGGGCTATTTCGGCATCGAGCCGGGCGAACTGGTGGAGAGCGACGAGTCGCGTCTCGTCGGCGACCTGATGGAGCTGTTCAGCGACGACGTGTTCGCCGAGAACACCCTGACCAACCAGGACATTCGCGACCTCGCCGCCTCGAACCCGACGGTCGGGCGGGCGGTGGTGCGCCTGTTCGACCAGTTCAAGACGCTGCGCGAGGCGCGGCGCAGCGGCGCGCCCGGCGCTCCGGACGCGGACGAGGTCGGCTACCACCCGGCGACCGACGCGGTGTCCGACTTCATCCAGGAAAATGCCAACCACTTTCCCACGCTGGAGGCGGCAGCCGAGCGGGTGCGCCGCGATATCGACTTCGCCTCGGACTCCTTTGAATACGGGCTGAAGACCTATCTTTCCAACGTGTTCGGGTTGAACTGGCATTCCGCATCACTGCCCGGCGGCATTGCCCGGCGCTATGACGCCAATGCGCGCGAACTCATCACCGCCGAAGTTCTGCCGCCGGAATCGGCGGTGTTCGTGGTGGCGCACCAGCTTGGCCTGCTCGCCGCCTCGCGCGAGATCGATCAGCTGATCGAAGGCGGCAATCTCGCTGCCGACGCGGCGATTGTGACGCGCAACGCGCTGGCGAGCTATTTCGGCGCGGCGCTGGTCATGCCCTATGAGCCGTTCCTGTCCGCCTGCCAGGAGACGCGTTACGACATCGAGCGCATCCAGCGACGTTTCCGCACCAGCTTCGAGCAGGTGTGCCACCGCATGACCACGCTGCAGCGCCCGGGCCGCAGCGGCATTCCCCTGCATCTCGTGCGCACCGACATCGCCGGCAATATCTCCAAGCGCTTCTCGCTGTCGGGAATTCACATTTCGCGCCATTCCGGCGCCTGCCCGCGCTGGAACGTCTACGCGGCGTTCTTCCATCCCGAGCGGATCAATGTGCAGCTCAGCCAGATGCCGGAGGGCCAGCGCTATTTCTGCATCGCCAAGTCGATCACCAAGGGCGGTTACCGCCACAACGCGCCGCGCCGACATCTGTCCATCGGGCTCGGCTGTCACATCAGCCACGCGCAGCAGATGGTCTATTCCGACGGCATGAACCTGTCGGACCCCTCGCAGACCGTGCCGATCGGGGTGGGCTGCCGCATCTGTCCGCGGCTCGACTGCGAGCAGCGCGCGCAGCCCCCGGTCGACCATCGCTTCACACTGAACGAGACCGACCGCGCGGAGAGCTTCTATGCCACCGCGCGGCGGAGTGTGTGAAGAGTTTACACGGTCATCCCGTCATCCCGGACGGCCAAAGGTCGATCCGGGATCGCGGGAAACGGGCGAGCGATCCCGGTCAGGCACGCCCGCCTCAATGGCAGCACGATCCGCCGCCCTTGGTGCCCCCCTCCGCGTCGCGATTGTCGCGCGAATGGGCGTTCTTTTCCGGCGGCAGGTCCATGGCGATGTTGGCGGAAAAGAAGCCGTTCGGCTTCAGGAGGAAGCCGGCATATTCGACCGGCATGATCGGGAAGTCCTCCGGCTTGCACACATGGGTGTGGCCGAAGGAATGCCACAGCACGACATCGGCGTTCTCGATCGGCCGGTTCTGCTGCACATAGGCCGGTAGGCCGCCGCCGCCCGCATTCACATTGGGATAGTCGCCGGAGGCGTATTTCTCCGACCTGTCGAAGGCGGTGACCCAGATGTGCTTCTTGGCGAAGCCGCCGCGCTGGGCGACGGTGGAGCCCTCCTGCGCCAGCATCACCGGGGTGGGCATCACCACCATCTTGTAGCCCGGCGCCTTGCCGACACTGTTGGCGACGTTCGGGTTCGACACCTTCCAGAAGCGTCCGGTCTCGCCATTGGCCAGCGCCGGGCTGTCAAGTTCGCGCTTCAGCACGCGGCTGCGGGAATCGAACACGTTGCCATAGGGGTTGTCGTCGCCCCAGGGGCGCGGCACGAATTCGTGCTCGGTCACGGTGTTGCCGCCGCCATCGACATCCATGTGCAGACGGGCGTTGAAGAAGTGCTGGTGCGTCGGCCCGCCCAGCCCCTCATCCACCATGCCGCCCCACGGATAGGTCTCGCCGGGCGTCACCGCCGCGGTCTGGATGATGCCGGTGAGCTTGGCTTCCAGCTGGATGGTACCGTCCTGGTAGAGATACCAGTAGAAGCCATAGTCATAATTGCCGACCGTGGCGAAGAAGGAAATCACCAGCCGGCGCGAGCGGCGGGTCTCATATATACCGTTGCGGAATTCGTAGTGCTTCCACAGGGTGCCGTAGTCCTCTTCATGCATGCAGATGGCATTCTTCATCACGAAGGGCTGGCCGAGATCGTCCGCCGCCGGCACGTCGAAATAATGGATCAGCCCGAGGCAGTCGCAGCCCAGCTCCAGCTGGTTGGCCAGCCGGCCGAGGCCGTATTCGCCGGCGTCGAACGCGCTTTTCCAATAGTGATTGGCGGTCGGGTCGGCATAGGGCACCACCATCTCGGTCACGCTGGCGCGGAAGATCACCGGGCGCAGCTTTCCACCTTCGGTGATGCCGAGTTCGTGCAGCACCAGTCCCTCGCGTGGGGTGAAGCCGACGCGGAAACTCCAGTTCTGCCAGGTGACCTTCCAGCCATCGAGCGTGAAGCTCGGGCCCTGCGGCTGCACGATATTGAGCGGCTTGATGTCCTCACGGGTGTCCGGAAAGGCCTCCCGCCCGTAATTGCGCTTCTTCTTCGGGATCGGGACGATCTTCTCCTCATCGACCAGATGCACCACCTTGTTGGCGATGAGATCGACCACCGCGACGACGCCCTCAATGGGGTGGGCGTAGCCATTGTCGCGGATATCCTCGCGCCAATAGGACACCGCGCGCACGATGCGGCGACCCTTCTCGAAGTCGCGTCCGAAATAGCCGGAGGAAAACGGGTCGATCTGCACGAGCGGGATGTCGTCTTCGGTGATGCCGCGCTTGGCCACCGCCGCGCGCCAGCCGGGATCGGCCTTGACGATCTCCTCGGCGCGAATGAACTCCTCGATCATGATCGGCGGCTGGCCGAAGGGGGGCTGGTCGTTCGGCAGCACCTTGAAGTCCGCGACATGACCGGCGGTAAGGTCGACAATGGCTTCCGAGGCGGTGCCGGTGGCAGCATCCAGCGTCAGCACGAAGGCAAGGCGCGGTAGGGCGGCGCCTGCGCGCCACGCCTTCAGCTCGGCCTTGGCCGGCTCCTCCAGCCTGACCATCGGGAAGCGATGTGTCTCGCTGAGCGCCTTCTGCGCCTTGAGCAGGGCGACCGCGCGGGCGATCTCGGTGAGCGAAAGCGGGTCGAGCGGATGGGCGGCATCGACGATGACGTCGGTCTTGGCATCCATACGGAAGCTCCGTGCGAATTGGAAAAAATGGGGGTGACGCGGCGGTTTTCGCCGCACCGGAGCCGGTTTTCGTCCGCTTCAGCGCGCGGGCGAGCAGATCTCGAACGGCAGCGGCGCGGCCGCCATGGCCTGTCCGGCCGTCATTTCATGCAGGCAGAACAGACCGCAGGTGAGATGCGCGAGCGAGCCTAGGATGAGCAGGACGGCGCCGAAGGCCATTCCGCCGACAAGGCCGGCGAGCGGGCGGGCGGGATGCAGGGCGAGCGTGCTCATCCGAACACCTCGCCGAGCGAGGCATAGAGGTCCGGCCGGCAGCGGCGGATGAACAGCGCGAAGCCGACGCCGACGAGGAACACCAGCGCGATGCCATAGGGGAAGGCGGCGACCACCGGACCCTCGCTTCCCGTGAGCAGCGACAGGTTGGACACCACCAGCGCCAGCGCGCCGACAAGGCCGACAAGGCTGAGCGCGGGGGCGATCAGCGTGGTCCATACGCCATGGCCGGTCCGCGTCCTGCGGAAGAAGCGGATCACCGCGATGGAGACCAGCGCCTGCACCGCCAGAATGCCGATCACCGCCAGCGCCGACATGAAGGAGAACACGACCGTGTAGGGATCGGCATCGGCGAGGATGAACACGGCGAGGATCAGCGCCGCCACCGCGCTCTGCACATAGCCGGCGATATGCGGCGAGCCATGTACCGCGTGCACTTTGCCCATCGATTTGAGCGCCAGCCCCTCGCGGCCCAGCGCGAAGAAGTAGCGGTTCAGCGTGTTGTGGAAGGACAGCACGCAGGCGAACAGCGAGGTGATGAGCAGCACGTTCATCACCTCCACCGACCAGGCGCCGAGCACCGCGCCGGCGGCGGTGAAGTAGAAGCTCTCCAGCCCCTTCTCCGCCACGCCCTGCACCTGCGAGGGACCATAGAACTGCACCGCCGCCCAGGTGGAGAAGGCGTAGAACACGGTAATCAGCAGCACCGCGACATAGGTGGCGCGGGGGATCGTCTTCTCCGGCGTGTGCGCTTCCTCGGCAAAGATGGCGGTGGCCTCGAAGCCGATGAAGGAGCCGATGACGAAGACCAGCGCCACGCCGAGCCCTGGCGCGAACACCGTCGCCGGCGCGAAGGAGGCGAGGCTGAAGCCTTCCGGCCCGCCGCCCTTCAGCACGATGCCGATGTCGAGCAGCAGCAGGATGGCGATCTCCGCCAGCATGCACACGCCGAGGATGGTGCCGGAGAAGGCGATGTTGCGCTGGCCGCAGAACATCACAGCGACCAGCGCGAGGAAGGCCCACACCCACCAGGGCGCCGTGACGCCGAAGGGCGCCAGCGCGCCGGCGACGAAAACGCCGAACAGCGCATAGATGGCGATCTGCACCGCGCTGTAGGTGACCAGCGCCATGAAGGCCCCGCCGACCCCGGCCGGGCGGCCGATACCCTGGGCGATATAGGTGTAGAACGCCCCCGCGCCGCCAATATGCCGGCTCATCGCGGCGAAGCCGACGGAGAAGACGAGATAGAGCAGCCCCGCCAGCACGAAGGCGCCGGGCACGCCGGGACCGTTGCCGAAGGCGAAGGCGGCCGGCGAGGCGCCGACCACGGCGGTGAGCGGGGCGGCGGCGGCCACCACGAAGAACACGATATGGGCGAGCCCGACCGAATTCTTCGCCAGCGCGTTCCGGCCTGCGCCATACGGCACCGCGTCAACGGGCAAGGCATCACTTGGCAATGCGTCGTTCAAGGACATGGCAGACCCCTCTGCTGCGGGCGATTTATTTCCTGACAGGAATATCGACGCCCGTCTGGCCCTTGAATTGCTCAGTATGCCGACAATTCGATAATTCGCGCCAGCGATGCCACCGGAGCCGTCCAAGATGGCAAATGCATCGAATTTGAACGCCCGCCTGCCCGAAATCGCTTCAATCCGCGCCTCGGTTCTGCTGAGCGTGGTGGCCCAGCTCGACCGCCAGACCGGCAAGACCGACATGCTGCTGGCCGGACACGGGTTGTTGCGCTCGCAGCTGGAGGATCCTTACGGCCTCATCCCCATCGCGCGCTACATCGCGGTGTTCGAGGATGCAGCGGTGCATACAGGCGACGCGGCCTTTGGGGCGCGTCTCGGCTCGACCTTCCGGCCGGCCGATATCGGGCCGATCGGCATGCTGTTCTCGCTCTCGGCCACCATTCGCGCGGCGCTGCAGCGCATGGCCCGTCATGTCGCCGTGGTGCAGGGCGCGACCGCCATCGGCGTGGTGGAGGAAGAAGACCGACTGCTGTGGAGCTACCATCTGGAAGATCCGCGCCTGTGGCCGCGCCGGCAGGACGCCGAATATTCCGTGGCGGCGACCTGCCAGCTGGTGCGCAGCTGCTTCAGCGCAGGCTGGAACCCGGTGGAGGTGCATTTCGAGCATGGCGCGCCGCAGGAAGCGCCAACGCTGCAGCGGCTTCTCCGCTGCCCGCTGCGGTTTGGCCAGTCGGCGAACCGTATCGTGGTCGACAGGAAAGACGCCGACCGGGTGTACCGCGTCGAGGACGCCGACCTCATCTCCATCCTCGAACGCCATGTCGCCGACATCAGTGCCCGGGCGGTGATCGCGCCGGGCCTTTCCGAGCAGGTGAAAGCACTGATCGGCATCTATCTCGGCCACAAGCCGATCACCCTGCCAGCCATCGCCGCGGAGCTTGGCCTCTCGGTGCGCACGCTGCAGAGGCGGCTGGCGGAGGAAGGCTATTCCCTGCGCGAGCTGGTGCGCGTGCAGCGTCAGGCCATCATGGCCCATCACCACGGCGCGGCGGCCAGCAAGGCACGCATCGCCGAGACGCTGGGCTATGCCGACAGCACCGTGTTCTGGCGCGCCCGCAAAGCGTGGGGACGCGGCGAGGACGGCGCCTAGCGCGGCAGCGTGCTGGCGAGGAGATGGCGGACCTTCGGGCCTTCCTCCAGCAGGTGGAACTTGCGCACCTCCTGCTGCACGTCGGCATCGGCGAGAGACACCCGCCGGTGCTGGCGCAGATGCTCGGCCCAGCTCTCCACCATGAACCATTCGGTGATGAGTTCCGGCTCGGCTGCGTCCTCCATGACGCCCCAGGAATAGGCGCCGTCCCGCCGGCGCGAATCCGACAGCCGTTTCAGCGCTGCGAGGAAGGCGGGGCGTTCGGCCTTGGCGACACGGTACTCGATGAGGATCAGCACCGGGCCGCGGTCGCCCTCCACCGGCTCGGCGAGGATCGGCTCGGGCCAGTGATGCGAGGGCGTGAGGTCGGCCTCGCCCTTGGGCAGGCCGATGCGGTGGACGATGAGGCCGGAGAGGATAAGGCCGGCGCCGGAAGCGACGAGCGTCCAGGACAGGCCGATCTCCTGCGCGATGAAGCCCCAGCCGAGGCTGCCGCCGGCCATGGCGCCGTTGAACACGGTGAGATAGACGGCGAGCGCCCGCCCGCGCACCCAGTTCGGCAGGATCGCCTGCGCGGTGGCATTGAGCGTGGTCAGCGCGGTGATCCACGCGCCGCCCATCACGAGCAGGATGACAAGCGCCGCCCAGCGCGGCGGCCCGAGGGCGAGCGCGGCGGCGGCAAGGCCGGTCAGCACGGCGCTCGCCAGCATCAGCCCGTCGGCATCGAGATGCGCGCGCAGGCGCGGCATCACCAGCGCGCCGAGAATGGCGCCGACGCCCACCGAGCCGAGCAATATGCCGTAGAACGCTGCGTTGCCGCCGAGCAGTTCGCGCGTGACCAGCGGCAGCAGCGCCCAGACCGCGCTCGCGAAGGCGAAGAACACCACGGCGCGCAGCAGCACGACATGCAGCTCGCGGCTGGAGCGGGCATAGCGCAGGCCGGCGCGGAAGGCGCTGCCGAAGCTCTCGCTCAGCGTGTCCTCGCCCGCCGCCGGCCGCTTCCACCACAGCAGGGCGGAAATGACGATGGCATAGCTCGCCACATCCGCCCCATAGGTGAGCGCTGCCCCGAAGGCGGCGAGCAGCAGGCCGCCGACCGCCGGGCCGATGGAGCGGGCGATGTTGATGCCGAGCGAGTTTAGCGCCACCGCGCTCTTCAGCTCGCCGCGCGGCACCAGCTCGGGCACGATGGACTGCCAGGTGGGCCCCATCAGCGCCGCGCCGATGCCGCCGATGAAGGTGAGCATGATGAGCGCCGAGACCGTGATCAGCCCGGAGGCGGACAGCAGCAGCAGCGTGAGGCTGACGCCGGCCAGCATCAGCTGGATGAAGATGAGGAATTTGCGCCGGTCGAGAATGTCAGAGAGCACGCCGGCGGGAATGGCCAGCAGGAAGATCGGCAGCATGCCTGCCGCCTGCACCGCAGCCACGGCGGCCGGCGAGGCGGAAAGGTCCGTGACCAGCCAGGCGCTGGCGACGTCGCGCATGAAGGTGCCGGTGTTGCCGAGCACGGTAGCCGCCCAGAGTACGGCGAAAACCGGCCGGCGTAGCGGCGCGAAACCATCGGTGGGGGCGGCGATCTTGGTATCTGTCATGGCCTATACTGCCCAGCACGCGCAGCCGAGCGCTCCCCAGAATGAACGTTCATCGGAGACCGGCACGCTGGCGCCCCACGCCCCGGCATGGGCGTGGCCGTGCACATTGCAGCTATTGGCGCAGCCGCACAGCGTGGCGAACTGATACTTCGCCTCCTTGCTCGCTTCCGCCCGCTGCTGATAGCCGCCGAAGGTGCGCACCGGCGACCAGTCCGGCATGGCCGGCGGCAGCTCGGGGGCCAAATCCCTGCACCGGCTTGCCGCCGAGCAGGGTCAGCGCCGAGGTGATGTCCTGGATGGCGTCCTCGGGGACGGCGAAATAGTCGTCGGAGAGCACGGCGATGTCGGCGAGCTGGCCGGGGGCGATCTGCCCCTTCTTGCCGGTCTCGTTGGAGAACCAGGTATTTGCCTCGGTCCACAAGCGCAGCGCCTGCTCACGGTCGAGCCGGTTGGCGGAGGGATAGAGCGCGAGCCCGACCAGCCAGGCGAGCGACACCCACGGATTATAGGAGGCGACGCGGGTGGCATCGGTGCCCGCGCCCACCGTCACGCCCATGTCGAGCATGCGGCGGATGGGCGGAGAGCGCTCGGCGGCGCGATGGCCGTAGCGTTCCGCGAAATACTCGCCCTGGAACGCCATGCGGTGCTGCACGGCGATGCCGCCGCCGAGTCTGGCGATGCGCTCGATATTCCTGTCGGTGATGGTCTCGGCGTGGTCGAAGAACCAGTTTAGCCCTTCGAGCGGCACGTCCCGGTTCACCTTCTCGAAGACGTCGAGCGCGCGCGAGATGGTCTCGTCATAGGTCGCGTGCAGCCGCCACGGCCAGCGGTTCTCCGCCAGCAGGCGGATGACGGGTTCGAGGTCGGTCTCCATGTTCGGCGGCATGTCGGGCCGGGGAACCTGAAAGTCCTCGAAGTCGGCGGCGGAATAGACCAGCATCTCGCCGGCGCCATTGGCCCGGTAGAGGTCGTCTCCCTGTCCGGGCGTCACCTGCTTCGCCCAGCCGGCGAAGTCCGCCAGCTCCTCTTTCGGCTTCTGGGTGAACAGGTTGTAGGCGATGCGCACGGTCATCTCGCCGTCGCGGTGCAGGTCCTCGATGATCGCGTAGTCGTCGGGGTAGTTCTGGAAGCCGCCGCCCGCGTCGATGACGCCGGTGACGCCGAGCCGGTTCACTTCGCGCATGAAATGGCGGGTGGAGTTCTTCTGGTACTCCAGCGGCAGCTTCGGGCCCTTCGCCAGCGTGGCATAGAGGATGGTGGCATTGGGCTGGGCGATGAGTAGCCCCGTGGGATTGCCATTGGCGTCGCGCGCAATCTCGCCGCCCGGCGGGTTGGGCGTGTCCCTGGTGTAGCCGACCGCGCGCAGCGCCGCGCCGTTGAGCAAGGCGCGGTCATAGAGGTGGAGGATGAACACCGGCGTATCCGGAGCGACCTTGTTGATCTCCTCGAGCGTCGGCAGGCGCTTTTCCGCGAACTGGTGCTCGGTGAAGCCGCCGACCACGCGCACCCATTGCGGGGCGGGGGTGTTGTCGACCTGGCGTTTCAGCATTTCCATGGCGTGGGCGAGCGAGCGCACGCCGTCCCAGCGCAGCTCCATATTGTAGTTCAGCCCGCCGCGGATGATGTGCATGTGGCTGTCGATCAGGCCGGGAATGACCCGCCGGCCGGCGACATCGATCACCTGCGTGTGCGGGCCGGCATGGGTCATGACGTCGGCGGCCGTGCCGGCGAGCAGGATACGCCCCTCCTTCACCGCGACCGCCGCCGCTGCCGGGTTGGAGCGGTCGAGCGTCGTCACCCGGCCATTGAGCAGGATGAGGTCGGCGGCGGGCTGATCCATGGTCTGGGCCTCCAGCTAGGAACGGGGCAGGCCGGCGGAAAGGCCGGCCATGTCGGCAAGCGCGTGATTGATCTCGCGGCGGCTCGGCATGCGGCGCTCCTCCCGACGGTTTCAGGATTTCGGCGGCGTCTCGGGCGGCGCGGCGGCGTTGCGGCCGGGCAGCTGGCCCAGCACATGGTCCGAGCACTCGGCAAGGCCGATGGCGGCGAACAGCCCTTCGCCCTTCAGCAGGTTACGCGCCACCGGCACCACCTGCTCGCCGACGAGAATGCCGAACAGCCCGATCAGCGCCACCACCGGCGGTGCCGGCGAGCGGACATTGATCAGGCTGTAGACGATGCCGACGAACAGGCCGCCGGCGAGCGAGGCGAGATAAAGCTTCACCGGCGGATCCTCTTCCTGTGCGTGCGCGGGCTCTCAGGCCGTGGAGACCTCGTTCACCGCGTCGCCGATGATCTCGGCCACCGCGCGCGGCAGGGAGAGCAGCGACATGTGGCTGGAGCTCAGCTCGGTGGTGCGCGCCTTCAGCTGGCTGGCCAGGGCGCGTTGCAGCTCGACGCTGACCGCCCGGTCATCGCGCGAGACGATGTACCAGCTGGGGCGGTCCGCCCAGGCGGGCGTGCTCACCTTGTCGCTGAAGGTGGAGAGCCCCAGCGGGGTCTGGACGGTGGCGAGCACGCGGGCGTCCTCCTCGGCGAGGTCCTGCGCGACATTGTTGATCCAGCTCTCGACGCTCATCTTGAGATAGCCGTCGCCGAACGGGGTCACGCCGCCAAGGCCGGGCGGGGCGGGGTGCGCCGCGACCTGGTCGCCGGTGGACTGGCCGGCATCCGGGGCGAAGGCGGCGACATAGACCAGCGCCTTCACCTTGGGGTCATTGCCGGCCTCGGTGATGACCGTGCCGCCCCAGCTATGGCCGACGAGCACCACCGGTCCGTCGATGGTGTCGAGCGTCTGGCGGGTGGCGGCGACGTCGTCCGCGAGCGAGGTCGTCGGGTTCTGCACCGCGACCACGGCGATCCCTTCGCCGTGCAGATAGGGAATGACGGCGCGCCAGCTGGAGGCATCGGCCCACGCGCCATGCACGAGCACGACCGTGGCGCGTTTGGAGGAGGTGGTTGAGGTCATGGGAGCCGTCCTCTCGGATTCAGTGGCCTTCGGAAGCGCCGAACATGGACTTGGCGTAGATGATGCCGAGGCCGTAGGCGCCGCCGAACTTCTTGGCGATTCCGGTGGTCAGCTCATAGGTGTCGGCGCGGGCCCAGTCGCGCTGGAGTTCGAGCAGGTACTGAAGCGAGGTCATGGGCCGCACGCCGGCATGGATCATGCGCTGCATCGCCCGCTCATGCGCCTCGTCGGAAACGTCGCCGCAGGCATCTGCGATGACATAGACCTCGAAGCCCTGATGCAGGGCCGAAAGCGCGGGGCCGACGATGCACACGCTGGTCCAAAGGCCGGCGAGCACGACGCGGGCCTTGCCGAGGCGGTTGACCTCGTCGATGACCGCAGCGTCTTCCCACGTGTTCATCGAGGTGCGGTCGAGCAGCTTCTTGCCGGGAAAGGCATCGGTGATCTCGGTGAACATGGGGCCGGAGAAGCTCTTCTCCGCCACCGTGGTCAGAATGGTCGGCACCTTGAAGCCGGCGGCGGCATTGGAGATGAGCGCGGCGTTGTTGCGCAGCGTGACCGCGTCGATCGACTTGGTCGCGAAGGACATCTGCGACTGGAAGTCGATGAGGATCAGCGCATGGTTGCTCGGGTCGATCAGGGCCTTGCCCGGTGTGGCGCTCGCGGTCGGCATCGGCTCATCCCCTCCAGCTGGTTCGATTTGCACGGGGGCGAGTAGTAGGAAGCGGCGGCGGTGCGGTACAATTATCCGCCGGGTGGGGGACTATTGAGCTCAGGGATAGGTGCACCCACCGCAGGGCGCTGTTCGGCCGGGCGGGGAGTTCGCCGGGCGCCATGACCGCGTCGCACTGGAACCGAACGGTGGCAATTATCCGCGAGGCGCGCCGGCCTACGCCTTGGCGCCATCCCCGGCGAGACGATCGGCGACGCGCACAAGGTCGGCGAGCGTGCGAACCCGCAATTTCTGCATGATCTGCGCGCGGTGGACCTTCACCGTCACCTCGCTGAGCTGCAGGTTGACGGCAATCTGCTTGTTCATCAGCCCGCTCGCCACCAGCGGCATGATCTCGCGCTCGCGCGGTGTCATTGCGGCATAGCGCGTGCGCAGCTCGACCATCTGCGCGTCATGGGCGAGGCGGGCGCGGTCGATGTCGATACCGTTATGCACCGCGTCGAGCAGGTCCTGGTCGCGGAACGGCTTCATGAGGAACTCGATGGCTCCCGCCTTCATCGCCGCCACCGACATGGGCACGTCGCCATGGCCGGTGATGAAGACGATGGGCGTGGGCACGCCGCTGCGCCGCAACTCGCGCTGGAATTCGAGACCGCTCGCGCCGCGCAACCGCACATCCAGCACCAGGCAGCCCGGCAGATCGGGGCGCGCCATGGCGAGAAAGGCTTGCGTGGTCTCGAAGGTCAGCACCCGGTAGCCCTCAGACGACAGCAGGCTATCGAGCGAGGCGAGCACCGACCGGTCGTCGTCGACGACATAGACAACGGATTCCGTCATCGCGCACGCTCCCTCTCTTCAACGGCCGGCAAGATGGCGGCAGGGAGGGAGAAATGGAAGATGGCCCCATGGGGATGATTGGCGCCGGCCCCTATGCGCCCGCCATGCGCCTCGATGACAGTGCGGCAGAACATCAGCCCCATGCCCATGCCGCCCGGCTTGGTTGAGACGAACGGGTCGAACAGCCGTTCGGCCACCGCGTCGGAAATGCCCGGTCCATTGTCTTCGACGCGGACATGCACGTCGCCGCTCGCATCGCGATGCGCCCGCACCACGATACGGCGCGGCCATTGCCCGGTGCCGCGCACCGCGTCGATGGCGTTTTCCAGCAGGTTGCGCAGCACATGGTTCAGCTGCACGGCGTTGCCGATGACGCAGGGCAGGGACTTGTCGACATCGGTGTCGATGTCGATGAATTCGTGGACCGCTTCCGCATGCGCAGCCCGTACCGCGCCCGTCACCAGCGCGGCAAGATCAAGTTCGGCCCGTTCCTGCGAGCCCGTGGTGAACATGGAGCGGATGCCCGCCACGATGGCGCTGGCGCGGTGGCCGTCGGCGACGATGCGCGAGAGCGCGTCATTCGCCTTGTCGAGCCGGGGCTCGGACTTTGCCAGCCAGCGCAACGCGGCGTCGGCATTTGTGGTCATGCTGGCAAGCGGCTGGTTGATCTCATGCGCGATCGAGGCCGACAGCGCCTCCATTGCGGTGAGCCGGTTCTGCCGCGTGCGCCGCTCGGTGGCGATGGTGCGGGCGAGGCGCGCATAGACCAGTGTGCTCTCCGACAGGAGGACGAGCAGCACGATGCTGGCGGCAACCAGCCCGTAGAGCCGCCCCGCCCACCAGCCGACGCTCAGCCGCGTCGCGCCGCCGAGATAGGAGATCAGCAGCAGTTCGATAATGAGGGAGAACAGCACCAGGCAGATCCAGATATCGAGCTGGCTGCGGTGGCGCGTGAGCAGGAGGGCGATTCCCGCGAGATAGAGGCCAACCGCCAGCGGCGGCACGAAGCTCCACAGCACACTGACCTGCCGCGCGTCGAGCATGAAAGGCGGCAGCGCGTCGCGATTGGAGAAGACGAGCGCCAGTATCAGCCCGGCGCCGGCGGAGGTTGCGAGCACCGCGCCGCCTATGCCGAGGCGCGCGGATTCGCGTGCCGGCGCCCGGCGCGGCGCCAGCGCATAGGCCAGCACGAACAGGGGAAAACCGAGGCGACGCGCGGCGGCGATGGCGGCGGTCGCCTGCAGGCCGAGATCGATACCGAAGGCAGAGAACACACCGGGAAAGGACAGGACCCAGGCCGGCACCAGCAGGGCGGAAAACAGGTAGCCCGAGCCGAGGAATAGCAGCGCCCGCGAGCGCTGCACGCTATAGAGCGAGAACAGCAGCGCGGCGGTAATCAGCTCCAGCAGGAAGATCGCCGCGGCATAGGCCGGCAGCAGCAGTTCGGTATGGGCGGTGGGTGTGCGGGCGAAGGGCATGGACGCCGCGAAGAGCGCGACGAGGCACAGCGACAGCACCACGGCCAGCGCGCTCCGCCCGCGTGTCGCCGGTACATTGCCGAGCGGAGAGGGAACCGGCACGGCCGTGGTGTGATCGTCCTGCTTCTGCACCTTTTGCCTGTCCTCGACCTTCGCCTGGCACCCGCGACTGTTACACGCGTGCCGCTCGCACGGAAACGAAGAGCGTGCGCATGGGCAAGTCCGGCGCGCTTCAGGCTTGAAACCGGCCTCGCGGCTTTCGATCTTGGAAGACAGCGAGAGAAGGGGAACCGCCGGCCGGCCGGCAGCGTTCCGCCCGCAGGAGGACAGAGCTATGAGCCATATACGTTACGAGGTCGTGCCGCATAATGACGGCTGGGCCTATCGCCTCGGCGACGTCTATTCCGAGACCTTCCCCACCCATGTGGCGGCGCTGGCGGCGGCGCGCGACGTCGCGGCGCGGCAGGCAGTGCCGGGCGAGACGCGTCCCATCCTTTATCAGGACAAGGCCGGGAACTGGCACGAGGAAACCGCGCAGGGCATAGACCGGCCCGATGCCGAGGTGCAGGACACGGCCGGCTGAGCCCCGGGTTCGGCGGCTCCGGCGTTCAGGCCGACGTTTATCCCATCCATCTGTAAAGGCAGCGCGGCCGGGCGGCGGGGAAGTCCTCGACGCGCCGGCCGCGCCAGTTGCCCACCGGCCGGGCTGTCGCCCGGAGGATCGTTGGGTGACAGCGAGGAAGCCGTTCACCCACAGTGGGATCTCGCGAAACTGCGTAACGATATTGGCTGGCGTGCATGGCCCTGAGAAAATGTCGGGCTGGAGAGATAATCTCCGATCATCCTGGATATATTCTGTAAACGGGCGATTAGTTGGATTATTGTTTGCGCAATTCCTGCAAGGCTGTCTCTGGATAGGTAGGAAAAACAAGGCGGGAACTTTTCCCCTTCCTCGATGATTTTTGCCGGCCGTTCGCGGAAAGCTTGCCCGCGCGCTCATAAAATGCTGTCATAACAGGGTCTTGCCGCGTGTGTGCAAGGGGCGGGGAGCGGTGGTGCGTCTTTCATGTCGCGTGCCGTTGTCCGGTCTATATGGCACGTTGCGGCCGATGCGGGAGTCTTTTATAAGAACATTATAAGTAATTAGCGCCATGATCTCTTTCCGCCTGTTCCGCGATCTGCCCGCGTCCGCGCGGCTCGCGCCGCTGGTTGTCCTTTTGCAGGAGAGGGGATGAGCGCGTTCGTCCCAGAGGCCGCGCGGGAGCCCGCGCCCAACCGCGACCACGGTTTCTGGCGGCGCCGTTCGCTGCGCTGGCAGGTGATGGTGGCGGTGGTCGCGATCAATCTGTGCGCTGCGCTGGCCGCACTGCTGGTGGTCATCGTCAATGCCCGCCGCGCCACCGAGGCGGAGATGACCGCCTCGCTCGTCGTCGCCGAGCGTCTGGTGGAGGAGACCGTGCAGCGCCTCGCCAGCAGTGCGGGCGGCGAGGCCTCGCTGGCCCAGCTGCCGCTCCACATCAGCGGGCTGCGCCATGTGCGCATTGCCGTCGAGGATCTGCAGGGGCGCATCGTCGATATCGCCCCCAAGGCCGCCGAGCGGGATGGCGACCATGAAGCGGTGCCCGGCTGGTTCGCCGCGCTGGTGACGGTAGATGCTGGCGTGAGGGATGTGCCGGTGGTGGAGGGCGGCCGTGTCGTTGGTCATGTCCGTGTTGCCGGCGAGGCCTCCGATGAGGTGGCGGAAGTGTGGAGCGACACGTCCGATCTCGCCGTGCTGGCGCTGGGGGTGAACATCGCGGTGCTCAGTGCGCTGTATCTCGTGCTCGGCCGGTTGCTGCGCCCGCTGCAGACGCTCTCGGTCGGTCTTTCTCAGCTGGAGGCGGGCAATTTTGCGCACCGTCTGCCGCGTCCCGATGTGCGCGAACTCGCCCATATCGCCGACCGCTTCAACGCGCTCGGCGCGGCGCTGAATGCCGCCCGCGCCGACAATGCGCGGCTGAACGAGCGCGTCATCCATGTGCAGGACGACGAGCGCCGGCAGATCGCCTCGGACCTGCATGACGAACTCGGCCCCTGCCTGTTCGGCCTGCGGGCGAACCTTGAATCGGTGCAACGGCTGGCGGGCCGCACCGAGCCGGATCTCGGCCGCCGCATCGGCGAGCGCACCGGCACGATGGCTGAAATCCTCGATCGTGTTCAGGGACTTAACCGGCGCCTTCTGCGCCAGCTGCGGCCCATGGCTCTCGGCCATGTGCCGCTGGCCGCGGTGATCGGCGATCTCGTCGCCGACTTCGAGAGCCACTCGCCCGAGCACCGGTTTCACCTCACCGTGGAAGAGGTGGCGGAGCGCTATCCCGACAGCGTGGAACTCACGGTCTATCGCTGCCTCCGCGAGGCCGCGACCAATGCGCTGCGCCATGGCGGCGCCCGCAACATTTCCATCGCGCTGCGCGGGGCGGAGGGCGAATTGCGGCTGACCGTGGAGGATGACGGCGTCGGCATGGCGCCGGGGGCCGCGCCGGGCCTCGGCCTCACCGGCATTGGCGAGCGGCTCAGCGCGCTCGGCGGCAGCTGGCGCATCGTGCCGGCGGCGGCGGGGGGGACACGGGTGGAGATGGTCGTGCCGGTCATGTCGGTCATGACCGATACGACCGGCACGACCAGCGACAGGGTGGCCGCGCAATGACCACCGTGCTGGTAATCGACGACCATCCCATCGTGCTGCAGGGCTGCCGGCGGCTGCTGGAGGATGCGGGGGTGGAGCGGGTGCTGGAGGCGAGCACGCTGCTCGGCGGCTATCGGCTTTTCCGCCGCGCCAAGCCCGATGTCGTCATCGTCGATCTGTCGCTGCAGAGCAGCGGGTTGAGTGGGCTGCTGCTGGTGCGGCGTATGCGGGGCCACAGCCCGCGCATGCCGATCCTGGTGTTCTCCATGCATGGCGATCCGGTGATCGCCAGCCGGGCGCTGGAGGCGGGCGCCACCGGCTATGTCCTGAAGGACACCTCGTCCGGCGCGCTGATGGAGGCGTTCGAGCGGGTGCGGCGCGGCCAGCCCTATATGAGCCACGACCTCGCCATGCAGGTGGCGCTGCTCGGCACGCGCAAGGAGGCCCCGCTCGCCGATGTCACGCCGCGCGAGCTGCAGACGCTCTCGCTGCTGGCCGAGGGCAAGGATTACACGCGCATCGCCGATGAGCTGGGTATCAGCTACAAGACCGTCGCCAACACCTCGTCCATGCTGAAGGCCAAGCTCGGCGCCACCAGCCTGCCGGAGCTGGTGCGCGCCTCCATCCAGTATCTGTCGTCCTCGCCCGTGGGGCGGCGGCCTTAGGCGCGCGGCTTGCGGCCCCGAAAGCGCGGCTAGCGCGCGCGGCGGCGGTTGGCCAGCACGTTGCGGATCGAGAAGCTGGAATGGATGCGCAGCACGCCCGGCATGGTCGAGAGGATCTCCGTGTGGATGCGCTCGAACTCGGCCGGCGTTTCCACCTCCACGCGCAGCAGATAGTCGGCGCCGCCGGTCATCAGGTAGCACTCCTGAATTTCCGGGTGCTTGCGCACCGCCGCCTCGAAGCGGTTGAGATAATCCTCGGTCTGCCGCTCCAGCGTGATGTTGATGATGACCGCCATGGCGGCGTCGCGCGCGGAGTGGTCGACGAGGGCGGTGTAGCCGCGAATGACACCGCTGTGCTCCAGCAGCTTTATGCGGCGCTGGCAGGTGGAGGGGGAGAGGCCGACCTCCTCGGCGATCTTCACCGTGCTCATGCGTGCGTCGAGGCGCAGCAGGCGCAGTATGTTGCGGTCGATGGGGTCGAGCACGCTCATGACGATTATCGCCAAAAATTCGTTGAATTCTGCATGAAACAGTAGCGTCTGAAGCAAGCGTGCGCAAATCGACCGGCTTTTGCGCGATCTCTGCGCTATCATTCTCCTCCGTTCGGCAAGCGTGAGGCGACAGCGGGCGATGTTCGGCGAGATTTCAAACGACCAGCTGGCGATTGATACGGCGCCGGGAATCCTGACCATCGATCTCGGCGCGCTCGCGGCCAATTACCGGCTGCTGCGCCAGCGCGTGGGCGCTGCGCGTGTCGCCGGCGTGGTCAAGGCGGATGCCTACGGGCTTGGCGCGCTGCGCGTCGCCCCCACGCTCTATGCCGCCGGCTGCCGCGATTTCTTTGTCGCCCAGTTCTCCGAGGCGCAGGCGATACGCGGCGTCATCGGCCCGGAGGCACGCCTCTATGTGCTCAACGGCCTGCAGCCGGGCGCGGAATGGGCCTGCGCCGAGGCCGGCATCATCCCCGTGCTGAACAGCCTCGATCAGGTCGCCAACTGGTCCGCGCACGCGCGCACGCGCGGTGACACGCTGCCGGCGCTGCTGCAGTTCGACACCGGCATGTCGCGCCTCGGCCTGCCGCCGGAGGAAGTCGAGACCCTGCTCGCCGAGCCCGCGCGGCTGGAGGGCGTGCGGGTGCTGCATGTGATGAGCCACCTTGCCAGCGCGGATGAGCCGGAGAGCGCGCAGAATGGCGCGCAGCTGGCGCAGATGCGCCGCTTCGCCCAAGCGTTTGCGGGCGTGGAGATGTGCTTCGCCAATTCCGGCGGCATCTTCCTCGGCGCGGAGTATCACGGCACGCTGGTGCGCCCCGGCATCGCGCTCTATGGCGGTGCGCCGACGATGGGCGTGCCGAACCCGATGGCGCCGGTCGTCAGGCTCGACGTGCGCGTGGTGCAGACCCGCACCGTGCCGGCCGGTGCCAAGGTCGGCTATGGCGGCGTGCATGTCGCGGCGCGCGAGATGCGCCTTGCCACCATCGCCGCCGGCTATGCGGACGGGCTGCTGCGCTCGCTGAGCGATCGGGGCGCGGCCTATCTGGGCGGGGTGCGCCTTCCCATTGTCGGCCGCGTGTCGATGGACAGCCTGACGCTCGATATTTCCGCGCTGCCCCCCGGCGCGCTGAAGCTGGGCGGCCTCGTCGAGATCGTCGGTGCGCATCAGACGCTGGAAGACGTGGCGCGCGATGCCGGCACCATTGCCTATGAGATCCTGACCTCGCTCGGCACGCGCTACCACCGCATTTACCGCTGAACGCGTCGTCCTAAGATACTGCAAGAAAAACCAGGGGCCTTCCGATGAAGATCGTCATACTCGGCGCCGGCGTGATCGGCGTCACCTCGGCCTATTACCTCGCCAAGGCCGGCCATGAGGTGACGGTGCTCGACCGCCAGCCCGGCCCGGCGCTGGAGACCAGCTTCGCCAATGCCGGCGAGGTCTCGCCCGGCTATGCCTCGCCCTGGGCGGCGCCCGGCATTCCCCAGAAGGCGGTGAAATGGCTGTTCATGAAGCATGCCCCGCTCATCATCCGGCCGCGCGTGGATCTTGCCACCTGGCGCTGGATGCTGGCCATGCTCGCCAACTGCACCTCCGCCCGCTATGCCGTGAACAAGGGCCGCATGGTGCGCCTGGCCGAATACAGCCGCGACTGCCTGATGGATCTGCGGGCGCAGACCGGCATCGCCTATGACGAGCGCATGCAGGGCACGCTGCAGGTGTTCCGTACCCAGAAGCAGCTGGACGGCATCGGCAAGGACATCGAGGTGCTCAAGGCCGACGGCGTGCCCTTCGAGGTGCTGGACCGCGCCGGCTGTGTCGCCGCCGAGCCGGGCCTCGCGCCCGCGGCGGAGAAGATCGTCGGCGGCCTGCGCCTGCCCGGCGACGAGACCGGCGACTGCTTCAAGTTCACCAACGCGCTGGCGACGCTCGCCGAGGGACTCGGCGTCACCTTCCGCTATGGCGTCGACATCCGCCGGGTGAAGGCCGCGGGCGGGCGCGTCACCGCCATCGAGACGGCGACCGGCGATGTGAGCGCGGACCTGTTCGTCGCCGCGCTCGGCAGCTACACGCCGCAGCTGCTGGCGCCGCTGGGGCTCACTTTGCCGATCTACCCGGTGAAGGGCTATTCGATCACCGTGCCGATCGTGAAGGAGGCGCTGGCGCCGGTCTCCACCGTGATGGACGAGACCTACAAGGTGGCGATCACCCGCCTCGGCGACCGCATCCGCGTCGGCGGCATGGCGGAGATCGCCGGCTTCTCCACCGACCTGCCGCCTTCGCGCCGGGCGACGCTGGAGCACTCGGTGGAGGACCTGTTCGGCGGGGCGGGCGACCAGAAGCAGGCGCTGTTCTGGAGCGGGCTGCGGCCGATGACGCCGGACGGCACGCCGATCATCGGCTCCACGCGCTACCCGAACCTGTTCCTCAATGCCGGCCACGGCACGCTGGGCTGGACCATGTCCTGCGGCTCCGCCCGCGTGCTGGCCGACCTCGTCAGCGGCGTGAAGCCGGAGATCGAGGCGGGCGACCTCAACCTCGCGCGCTACGCCTAGACGTCAGCACGTTTCGTTCGTCATAATCGAACGAAACGTGCTATATAATGCGTTGGATCGATTGATCGTCAGCTGCGAACGTATCGCTCGTTCACGGGAGAAACGGCGATGGTCGCGCATACGGATGTGGTGCCGGACAAATATATCGGGCGGCAGAGCGAGGGCATCTGGCCCGGACTGCTGCTGACCGGCGTCATCGTCGCCGCCGCCTTCGGCGTGCGCGGCCTGCCGATGGTCGGGGTGCTGAGCCCGATGATCCTGTCCATCGTGCTGGGCATCGCCTTCCGCAACCTCATCGGCACGCCCGCGCGCACCAAGCCGGGGCTTACCTTCGCGCTGCGCCGCATCCTGCGTCTCGCCATCGCGCTGCTCGGCCTGCAGATCACCGCCGCGCAGCTGGTCGAGGTCGGCTTTGCCGGCTTCGCGGTGATCGCGCTGACGCTGGTCTCGACCTTCCTGTTCACGCTCGGGCTCGGCCGCCTTCTCGGGGTGGAACGCAAGCTCGCCGAACTCATCGCCGCCGGCACCTCGATCTGCGGCGCCTCCGCCGTCATCGCCACCAATACGGTGACGCGCGCGCCGGACGAGGATGTCGCCTATGCGGTGGCCTGCGTCACCGTGTTCGGCTCGCTCGCCATGTTCCTCTATCCGCTGCTGCCCGGCCTGCTGGCGCTCGACGCCCATGCCTATGGCCTGTGGACCGGCGCCTCGATCCACGAGATCGCGCAGGTGGTCGCCGCCGCCTATCAGCAGGGCCAGGCGGCGGGCGAGTTCGGCACGGTGGCGAAGCTGGCGCGGGTGATGCTGCTGGCGCCGATGGTGATCGGCCTCGGCCTCCTCGCCACCCGCCGCATGCGGCGCGGCGGGCATGCCGACGGCCACGGTGCGGCGCGCCCGCCCATGCCGTGGTTCGTGCTCGGCTTCCTCGCGCTGGTGGTGGTCAACAGCATCGTCATTATCCCGCCGGAGGCCAAGGCGTTCCTCGTGCTGGCGACGACGGTGATGCTGTCCATCTCGCTCGCCGCCATGGGCCTGGAGACCGATATCGGCAAGCTGCGCGCCAAGGGCCTGCGTCCCTTCTTCCTCGGCCTCGCCGCGTCGATCTTCATCGCCCTGTTCAGCCTGATGCTGGTAAAGCTCGTCGCCTGAGGAGCCCTGCGTGAGTAGCCCATGACGCTCGAACAGCTGCGCATCTTTGTCGCCGTCGCCGAGCGCGAGCACCTCACGCGGGGAGCGCAGGCGATCAACCTCACGCAGTCGGCGGTGAGCGCGGCGATTTCCGCGCTGGAAGGGCGCTATGCGACAAAGCTGTTCGACCGGGTGGGCCGGCGCATCGTGCTGACCGATGCCGGCCGGCTGTTCCTGACGGAGGCGCGGGCCGTGCTGGCGCAGGCGGCCGCCGCCGAGAAGGTGCTGACCGATCTTGCCGACCTCTCGCGCGGCGCGCTGGCGCTGGCCGGCAGCCAGACCGTGGCGAATTACTGGCTGCCCCCGCTCATCCAGCGCTACCGTGAGCTGCATCCCGGCATCGCCATCAGCCTTGCCATCGGCAACACTGATTTCGTCGCCTCCCGTGTGCATGAGGGCACCGCCGATCTCGGTTTCGTCGAGGGCGAGGTGGAGGATGGGGCGCTGGCGATCAGCGCGGTGGCGCAGGACGAGATGGTGCTGGTTGCGCCCGTGACCCACCCCTGGACATGGCGGGCGCCGCGCGCGCCGGACCAGCTGAAGGCCGGCCCCTGGGTGCTGCGCGAGGAGGGCTCGGGCACCCGCGCCATCTTCGAGACCTATCTCGCCGGCCTCGGCCTCGGCTTCGCCGATCTCGACGTCGCTTTCGAGTTTCCCTCCAACGAGGCGGTGCGGGCCGCCGTCGAGGCCGGAAGCGGGGCGGCGGTGATCTCGCGCCGCGTGGTCGGGGAGGGGATCGACCTTGGCCGGCTGGCGCTGATCGACGTGCCCATCCCCTCGCGCCCGTTCTACGCGCTGCGCCACAAGGAGCGCTACGCGACGAGGGCGACGCAGGCCTTTCTCGACCTCATCGCGCGCGCATGAGCCGCCCGACCGCGACGGCGGAGGCGAGAGCAATGCCGGCGGCGGCGAACAGGGCGACGGCAAAGCCGCCGGAATAGGCGGCATGGGCGTGGGCAATGGCGGCCTCGCGCGCGCCGCCGGCAAGGCCCGCCACCGCCTGCGGCAGATCGCCGGCGATCACCGCCTCGGTGAAATGCGCATCATGCGTGCGCTCCAGCCCCGCCCGCACCACGGTCGCCAGTACGCCCGAGAGCAGCGCGAAGCCGATGAGGATGCCGGAGAAGCGCGACGTGGTGCTGATGCCCGAGGCCATGCCGGCGCGCTCGCGTGGCACGACGCTCATGATCGCCTTCTGCGTCTCGCCATTGAGCAGTCCCCCGCCCGCGCCCAGCACCAGCATGCCGGCCATCACCACCGGCCAGTCGCCCAGATGCGCCCCCCAGCCGGTGACGCCGTTGCCGAGCCCCACCGTGGCGAGACCGATGGTGAGGATGCGCGGCGAGGTAAGGCGGCCGCCAAGCAGGCGCCCGACTTGCGGGAAGACCAGCATGGTCAGCGCGAAGGGCAGCATGGACAGGCCCGCTTCCAGCGGCGAGCGGCCGAGCCCGTTCTGCAGGAACAGCGGCAGCAGCGAGGCCATCACCTGCGCGCAGGCGGCATAGGCGAACATCGCCCACACCCCGCCGACAAGGCGGGGCAGGCGGAACAGCCCGAGGTCGAGCATCGGCCGCGCCTGCGCGCGCTCCACGACGATGAAGCCGGCGAGGGCGCACAGGCCGGCGGCAAAGCCGGCCAGCGCGCTCGGCGAGGTCCAGCCCTGCGCCTGCCCGTTGATAAGCCCCCAGGTGAGGGCGAACATCAACGCCGCGAACAGCGCGATGCCGGCGGGATCGAGCCGGCGCGCTGCCGCGTCGCGCGATTCCTCGGTGAAGGCGAGGGCGGCGGCGCCGAGCGCGAGGCCGATCGGGATGTTGACGAGGAACGCCCATCGCCAGCCGAGGAAATGCGCGATCAGCCCGCCCAGCACCGGCGCCAGCACCATGGTCAGCCCCATGATGCCGCCCCAGATCGCCCAGGCGCGGTTGCGCTCGGCCTCGCCATGGAAGCCGTGGCCGATGAGCGCGAGCGCCGGCGCCAGCTGGAAGGCGGCGCCCATGCCCTGCAAGGCGCGGGCGAGAGAGAGCAGCCGGGCGGAGGGGGCCAGCCCGCACAGCAGCGAGGCGAGGGCGAACAGGGCGATGCCGGCGAGGAAGATGCGGCGCCGGCCGAAGCGGTCGGCGATGGCGCCGGCCGGCAGCAGCAGCGCGGCGAAGCACAGCACATAGGTGCTCACCACCCATTCGATATCGGCGAAGCTGGCGCTGAAATCCCGCGCGATGGTCGGCAGCACGATGGCGACGATGTTGGTGTCCAGCACCGTCATCGCGCAGCCGGTGGAGGCGGTGAGCAGAAGCGCCAGCGAACCACCGGCATGCGGAAGGGGGCGGGACGGCACGGCGACGCTCCTTGTGCGGGACGCGGAGATTCAAGCACGGCGCTGAATTAGCTTCATTCGTGCCGATATGGCATTTTGTTAGGTAGAAGCTAACAGGCGGTCGCTCGATGGAACTGAGGCATCTGCGCTATTTCATAGCCCTCGCCGAGGAGCTGCATTTCGCGCGCGCGGCGCAGCGGCTGAACATCGCCCCGCCCACGCTCACCGTGCAGATCCAGGAGATCGAGCGCACGCTGGCGGCGCGGCTTTTCGCGCGCACCAGGCGCTCGGTGGCGCTCACCCCGGCGGGCGAGGTGTTCCTCGTCGAGGCCCGCGCGGTGCTGGAGCGCTTCGCTCGCGCGGAGAGCACCGGCCGGCGCGCGGGGCGCGGCGAAATCGGCCGCATCGCCCTCGGCTATGTCGGTTCGGCCGCCTATGCCGGCGTGCTGCAGGACCAGACGCGCCGCTTCCGCGCCGGCTTTCCCGCGGTCGAGATCACCGCCCGCGAATGGCCGATGGACGCGCTGCCGGGCCTCGTCGCGGAGGGGCAGGTGGATATCGGCTTCGTGCGCCTGCCGATGGCGCTGCCGCGGGGCCTGCGCACCCATGTGCTGCTGCGCGATTATTTCTGCCTCGCCCATCCCGCCGGCCATCCCGCCGGTGACGTCGCGGCGGGGGAGGGGGCGGTGGCGCCGCAAGCTCTGGCGGGGGAGGCCTTCATCATGCCGGAACAGGGCGCCGGCACCTATGAAGTCGCCCGGCGCGGCGGCTTCACGCCGAGGATCGTCTCCGCGCCCGGCAATCTGCTGGCGGTGCTCACGCAGGTCTCGCTCGGCATGGGTGTCGCGGTGGTGCCCGGCGTGGTGCGGCAGGTGGTCGGCCTGACCAATGTCGCCTTTGCGCGGCTTGCCGGCGCGACGATCGGCTCCGAGGTCGCGGCGCTGTTCCGCGCCAGCGAGAGCGGGCCGATGGCGCGCAACTTCATCCGGCAGGTCGTGGAGACACCGGAGGCGATGCGGGCATTCACTCCGGGCGAGGCAGGGTCTATGCTTGCCGGCGGCGCAGCCGATCCTCGTTGAGGCCGCGTCCAGCGAAAGGCGGGACACGACATGCCGCACCTCGTGCGCTTCCTCCTCCGGCACGCCCTTCTCGGCGTGGCGCTGACCGTCGTCTTTGTCGGCGCGCTGCTGGCGCTCGACATTGCCGGGCTCGGCACGCTGATGTGGCAGTCTCCCTCCGGCCTGATCGCGGCGTTCGCGCTGACCGTGGCGCTGTCGGTTACCTTCGGCAGCGCGCAGATGGGCTTTGCGGTGATGCTGCTGCCGGAGGACGACGCGCCGCGCCCGCGCGACGGCGGACGAAGGACCGGTGCTCTGCTTCCCGTCCGCCTGCGTGTCCGCGCGCGCCGCTGATATCGCTCCCAACCCCGCCAGCAGGAGACACCGGGCTTGAGCACGGACCGCACCTCGTTGCCGAGCTACCGGCTGGCAGCGCTCGATCAGGACTTCATCTTGGGTGATTCCACGCGCGGCCTGCGCTTCATGCTGGAATATGAGAAGGCGGAGGAAGCGCTGCGGGCGTGGCACATCCGCTCGACCCTCGTGGTGTTCGGCTCCGCGCGGCTGCGGGAGAACGGCCCCGGCCGGCAGCCCTTTCTCTATGAGCAGGCGCGCGCCTTCGGCCGCATCGCCTCCGAGCGCGGCGGCGCGCTCAGCGTCAATGGCGATGGCTCGCGCGACAATGTGATCGCCACCGGCGGCGGGCCGGGCATCATGGAGGCGGCCAATCGCGGCGCCTATGACGCCGGCGCGCCGAGCATCGGCTTCAACATCAGCCTGCCGCACGAGCAGGGGCCGAACCCCTATTCCACGCCCGACCTGACCTTCCGCTTCCATTATTTCGCGATGCGCAAGATGCATCTGGCGATGCGTGCCAACGGGCTGGTGGTGTTTCCCGGCGGGTTCGGCACGCTCGACGAACTGTTCGAGATCCTGAACCTGCGCGCCACCGACAAGGCGCCGCCGCTCGCCATCGTGCTGTTCGACGAGGCCTATTGGCGCGCGGTGATCAATTTCGACGTGCTGATCGAGAACGGCATGATCTCGGCAGAAGAATGCGGCCTGTTCCGCTTCGCCGAGACCGCCGAGGACACCTGGTCCGCGCTCGTCGCCGCCGGGCTGAAGGCGCACCGCTAAGGCGCGCCCGTGTCGCGGCCCTGGCGCCGCGCCTCGCGGAGATGTGGGCGGCATACGTCTGTATTATTGCCGCGCCGCTGCGAATGATGATGCTCATATCCAATGAGTATCGTCTGTCCAGTATAGTATCATCGTTTTGCTTTGTCATTCTTCGGTTTATTCTGACGCCTGTGCGTGTTTTAGTTATTTTTACATCTGACGCCATGCGTTGAGAAAATACAGAGCGTCCGTTTCTCCTGAATATGTGCAGCAGGTTCCCGCAGGGATGCCCGCGAGCCGCGGCGCCGCGGGGCGCTGAAACAGGAGAAGCGATCATGGAAGACGTGTCACGGCGGATGATGCTGGCGCTCAGTGCCCTCGGTGGCGCGGCCGTCGCCAGCGGTGCTGCCCATGCCGCCACGTTCGGCAATCCCGACCAGCCGGCGGAAGGGGCGATCAATTCGACCCCCGCCGCCACTTCCAATCCCGGCCCGCAGAATCCGGCGCTGGAGGCGCAGATTCCCGTCTTCCAGAATCCGCCCCCCACCGATGTCGGCAACATGCCGATGATGTGGTCGTCCTTCAACATCATGCCCAAGCGCGTTCAGGGCGGCGGCTGGGCGCGGCAGATCACCGCCACGGAGTTTCCCGCGGCCAAGGAAGTGTCGGGCGTGAACATGCGCCTCGGGCCGGGAGGCATCCGCGAGATGCACTGGCACCTCGCCGGCGAGTGGGCGCTGATGACCAATGGCGGCTGCCGCGTCACCGTGCTCGACCAGTACGGCCATCCCTATGTGCAGGATGTCGGCGTGGGCGATCTCTGGTTCTTCCCGGCCGGCTGCCCGCATTCGCTGCAGGGCCTCGGGCCGGATGGCTGCGAATTCCTCATCGTGTTCGACGACGCATTCCAGTCCGAATACAACACGCTGCTGCTGACCGACTGGTTCGCCCACACGCCGCCGAAGATCCTCGGCCAGAATTTCGGCGTGTCGCCGGACGTGTTCAAGAACATCCCGCTGCAGGATCTGTGGATCTTCCAGGGCAAGGAGCCGCCGCCGCTCGCCGTCGATCAGGCGGCTATTGCCGGCGCCGGCGCGCCCGCCGAGCCTTTCACCTTCTCGCTCACCGGCACCAAGCCGGTGAAGCAGAATGCCGCCGGCATGGTGCAGCTTGCCGACAGCCGCACTTTCAAGGCCTCGAAGACCATCGCCGCCGCGATCGAGACCATCAAGCCGGGCGGGCTGCGCCAGATGCACTGGCACCCCAACGCCGATGAGTGGCAGTACTGGATCAAGGGCAAGGGCCGCATGACGGTGTTCAACACCGGGCCGCGCGCGCAGACCATCGACTTCCAGCCCGGCGATCTCGGCGTCGTGCCCAAGAGCCAGGGCCACTACATCGAGAACATCGGCGATGAGGACGTGCAGGTCCTCGCGGTGTTCCGGGCGCCGGAATATCAGGAAGTCGACCTTTCCGACTGGCTGGCCCATGCGCCGCCGGAGCTGGTCGCCCAGCACCTCAACATCGACCCCGCCGTGATCGCCCGCTTCCCGCGCGGTCAGGTCGGCATCCAGCCGGGCTGACCCCGGCGCCGCCGACGCACGCCCCGACCCCAGGCACAGGAGCGCCCCATGGGCATAGCCAAGACCATTCGCCCCTACCATGAGCCGGCCGGCGGCTGGGGCGCGCTGAAGGCGATGGGCGCCGCCCTCGTCGAGCAGCACATCGCCGTCTCCGGCATGGCGACGCTGTCACGCATGAACCAGCCGGGCGGTTTCGACTGCCCCGGCTGCGGCTGGGCCGACCCGAAGCACACCTCGCCCTTTGAATATTGCGAGAATGGCGGCAAGGCGGTCGCCTGGGAGGCGACGACCAACCGCTGCACGCCGGAGTTCTTCGCCGCCCATTCGGTGACGGAGCTGGAGTGCTGGGACGATTTCCAGCTTGAGATGGTGGGCCGGCTCACCCATCCCATGCGCTACGAGGAAACCTCGGACACCTATGTGCCGGTGAGCTGGGACGAGGCCTTCGCGATTGTCGGGCGGCACCTCAACGCGCTGCCCGACCCCAATATGGCGGATTTCTACACCTCGGGCCGCGCCTCCAACGAGGCGGCCTTTCTCTACCAGCTGTTCGCCCGCGAATACGGCACCAACAACTTCCCCGACTGCTCGAACATGTGCCACGAGGCGACGAGCGTCGGGCTGCCGCAGTCGCTCGGCGTCGGCAAGGGCACGGTGCTGCTCGAGGATTTCGAGAAGGCCGACGCCATCTTCATCTTCGGCCAGAACCCCGGCACCAATTCGCCGCGCATGATGACGGACCTGCGCAACGCCTCGCGGCGGGGGGCGACGATCATGTCGTTCAACCCGTTCCGCGAGCGCGCGCTGGAGCGCTTCCAGTCGCCGCAGAACCCGGTGGAAATGGCGACGCTGACCTCGACGCCGATCTCCTCGCGGCTGTTCCAGGTGAAGGTCGGCGGCGACGTCGCCCTCCTCAAGGGCATCATGAAGCTGATGGTCGAGGCGGACGAGACCGCCCGCCGCGAAGAGCGCGCGGCGGTGCTCGACTGGGACTTCATCAACGGCCACACCACCGGCATCGAGGCGCTGATCGCCGATCTGAAGGCCACGAGCTGGGACGCCATCGAGGCGCGCTCGGGCTTGCGGCGTGCGGATATCGCGGTCGCGGCCGACGCCTATATGAAGGCTGAGCGCGCCATCATCGTGTTCGGCATGGGCATCACCCAGCATCGCCATGGCACGCAGAACGTGCAGCAGCTCGCCAATCTGGCGCTGCTGCGCGGCAATGTGGGGCGCGAGGGCACGGGCCTGTGCCCGGTGCGTGGCCATTCCAACGTGCAGGGCGACCGCACGGTCGGCATCACCGAGGTGCCGGGCGACGCGCTGCTCGATAATCTCAAGGCCCGCTTCGGCTTCGAGCCGCCGCGCGCCTTCGGCCACAACGTGGTCACCGCGCTTGAGGCGATGGTGCGGGGCGAGAGCCGTGTCTTCATCGGCCTCGGCGGCAATTTCTCCGCCGCCATTCCCGACTGGCAGCAGACGCAAGGCGCCATGCGCAAGCTCGACCTCACCGTGCACATCGCCACCAAGCTGAACCGCAGCCATCTCGTGCATGGCCGCGAGGCGCTGATCCTGCCCTGTCTCGGCCGCACCGAGATCGACGAGCAGGCCACCGGCCCGCAGTCGGTCACGGTCGAGGATTCCATGTCGATGGTGCACGCCTCGCGCGGGCATAACCGGCCAGCCTCACCCTATTTGAAGAGCGAGCCGGCGATCATTGCCGGCATGGCGCGCGCCACGCTGGGCGCGCGCTCCAGGGTCGACTGGGAGGCGCGGATCGCTGATTACAGCCTGATCCGCGAGGATATCGAGGCGGTGTTCCCGATCTTCCAGGGCTACAACGCCCGCATCGCGCAGCCGGGCGGTTTCCACCTCACCTCGCTGGCCCGCGAGCGGATCTGGGCAACGCCGTCGGGCAAGGCCCATTTCCTCGCCTGCGAGGGCGTGTGCGAGGACCCCAAGGTCACCGATCCGCAGGCGCTGTGGCTGACCACCGTGCGCAGCCACGACCAGTACAACACCACGCTCTATTCGCTGTCCGACCGCTATCGCGGCGTCCATGGCCAGCGCGACGTGCTCTTCCTCAACGAGGAAGAGATGGCCAAGCGTGGCCTCAAGGCCGACGACCGCGTCGACATCGTTACCCTCTCGACCGATGGCATCGAGCGCGCCGTGCGTGGCTTCAAGGTGGTTCCCTACGCTTTCCCCGACCAGAGCTGCGCCGCCTACTACCCCGAGACCAACCCGCTGGTGCCGCTCTACGCGCACGACCCGCAGAGCTTCACCCCCTCGTCCAAGGCCGTGCCGGTGCGCCTCGTGAAGGTCGCCGCCCAGCAGGGAGCGAACTGAAGATGGACGCCGTCGATCTCGCACGGGCGCAGTTCGCCCTTACCGCCGGCTACCACATATTGTGGCCGACCTTCTCCATTGGCATCGCCTGGTTCTGCACACTTCTGAGCCTGATGTGGTGGCAAACCGGCCGGCAGATCTATCACGACCTGCTGCGCTTCTGGACCCGCATCTTCGCGCTCGGCTTCGGCATGGGCGTCATCACCGGCATCGTGATGAGCTACGAGATCGGCGCCAACTGGGCCGGCGTCTCGCGCGCGGCGGCCAATGTGATCGGGCCGTTCCTGATGTACGAGACGCTGACCGCCTTCTTCCTGGAGGCGGGCTTCATCGGCATCATGCTGTTCGGCGAAGGGCGCGTGTCGAAGCGGGCGCATTTCTTCGCCTGCCTCATGGTGTCCTGCGGCGCGCTGTTCAGCGCCAGCTGGATCATCGCGTCCAACAGCTGGCTGCAGACGCCGGCCGGGGCGGTGGCCGATGCGCAGGGCATCTACCACGTCGTCGACTGGTGGCAGGCGATCTTCACCGCCTCTTTCCCCTATCGCCTCGCCCACATGGTGTGCGCGAGCTTCCTGACCGGCGCCTTCGTCGTGGCGGGCGTCTCGGCCTTCCATCTGTGGCGCGGCCAGCATGTCGCGGCCTCGCGCGTCGCCTTCTCCATGGCGATGTGGCTGGCGCTGGTCCTCGCGCCGACGCAGATCTTCCTCGGCGACCTGCACGGGCGCAACACCATGCGCGAGCAGCCGACCAAGCTCGCCGCCATGGAGGGGCTGTGGGAGACGACCAAGGGACCGGCGATGACCGTCATCGCCTGGCCGGACATGCAGGCGCAGAAGAACCTCTACGCCATCGATATCCCGCACCTCGCCAGCCTCTATCTCACCCATAGCTGGGACGGCGAGGTGCAGGGCCTGAAGGCGGTGCCGCCGCAGGACCAGCCCAATGTGCCGGTGGTGTTCTTCGCCTTCCGCATCATGGCCGGCATCGGCGTCGCGCTGCTGGGCATCACCCTCACCGGTCTGGTGCTGCGCCTGCGCGGCCGGCTTTATGAGGCGCGCTGGTTCCATCTGCTCGCCATGGCGGCGACGCCGCTCGGCTTCGTTGCGGTGGTGGCGGGCTGGACGGTGACCGAGGCGGGCCGCCAGCCCTGGATCATCTATGGCCAGCTGCGCACCGCCGACGCCGTCTCCCCGGTCGCGGCCGGGGCGGTGACGACCAGCCTGATCATCTTCTTCCTCGTCTACAACGTGCTGCTGCTCGCCTTCTTCTGGTTCGGCGCCCGTGTCGCGATCCGTGGCCCGGCCGATACCTCGCTGCCCACCGGCGAGCGCCCCGGCCTCGATCGCACCAACACCAGGAGCATTACCGGCACGCCGGAAGCCTCGATCCGCAACCTTGAACAGGCAGGAGCCTGACCATGATCGTCGAGTTCATGCAGGGCGCTTATGTCCCGCTCCTCTTTGCCGGGCTGGCCACGTTCTGCGTCACCGTCTACGTGCTCGCCGACGGCCTCGACCTCGGCGTCGGCATCCTGTTCCTCCTCGCCCCGCGCAATGCCGACCGCGACCTGATGATGGCCACGGTCGAGCCGGTGTGGGACGCCAACGAGACCTGGCTGGTGATGGGCGGCACGCTGCTCATCGCCGCCTTTCCCGCCGGCTATTATGTGCTGCTGCCGGCCTTCTACCTGCCGATCATGTTCATGCTGTTCGCGCTGATCTTCCGCGGCATCGCCTTCGAGTTCCGCCTTCAGGCGACGCGCTTCCGCTTCATCTGGGACATCGCCTTCGCCGGCGGTTCCGTTCTCGCCACCTTCTGCCAGGGGCTCATCCTCGGCGGGCTGATCGGCGGGGTGCCGATGGAGAACGGCATGTTCGCCGGCGGCACCTTCAGCTTCTTCAGCCTGCTCGGCGTGCTGTGCGGCATCGGCCTGATCGGCGGCTATGGGCTGATCGGCGCGGGATGGCTGATCTGGAAGACGGAAGGGCCCACGCAGGTCTTCGCCCGCGAGATCGCCCGCGCCGCGCTGATCCTCACCGCGGCGATGATGGCGCTGGTGAGCGTGTGGAGCGCCTGGAGCGTGCCGGACGTGGCGGAGCGGTGGTTCGCCTGGCCGAACCTCTTGCTGCTCGCCCCGGTGCCGGTGGTGACGATCGGGGTGATCGTGGCGATCTGGCGCGGCCTTTGGGAGGGGGCGGAGGTGCGCACCTTCCTGCTCGCGCTCACGCTGTTCGCCCTCGGCCTCATCGGCCTCGTCGTCAGCCTCTGGCCCTATGTCGTGCCGCGCAACGTCACGGTGTGGGACGGCATTGCCGACCCGCAGGCGCTGGCCTTCATCGGCGTCGGCATCGTGGTGATCCTGCCCATCGTGCTGGCCTACCAGGCCCACGCCTATTGGGTGTTCCGCTGCAAGACCAGCCACAATCACGGGGCCTATGGAGACGGCGCGCCTTCGGCCGCCACGCACTGAAGCCGCCGACTGCGTGCGTTCTCGCAGCGCGGATGCCAAGCGGAAAGACCGGAGGGTGCCGGCCGCGGCATCCTCTTCACCGACAGCGGTTGCTGTCACGCGTTTCCCCGCGCGTCTATCCTCCCTTGACTTCAGGTGGTGACGGATCGCCCGTCGCCACCTTTTCTTTTGCGGCATAGTCGGGAACGACTTCCACAACGCTGCCCGGAGCGCGCCCATGGGCGAGATCGGAATGATCCTCATCCTCCTGACGGGGGTGATCGCGACCAACGCGCTCGCGCGGGCGCTCGGCGGACGGATCGCGCTGCCGCTGATCCAGATCGCGGCCGGCGCGGCCATCGGCCTGACCACGGATTTCGGCATCGTGCTGGAGCCGGAACTGTTCTTCGTGCTGTTCCTGCCGCCGCTGCTGTTTCTCGATGGCTGGCGCGTGCCCAAGCACGATCTGCAGGACAATGCGCCGACCATCCTCTCGCTTGCCTTCGGCCTCGTCTTCTTCACCGTGCTCGGCGTTGGGGCGCTGCTGCATCTCATCATTCCCAGCATGCCGCTCGCGGTGTGCTTCGCGCTCGCAGCCGTGCTGTCGCCGACCGATGTGGTCGCCGCCACCGCGATGATGACCAATGTGCCGGTGCCGCGCCGGCTGCAGCGCATTCTCGAAGGAGAGGCGATGTTCAACGACGCCTCCGGCCTCGTGTGCCTGCGCCTGGCGGTGACCGTGGCGATGACCGGGGCGCTTCCCTTCTGGCCGTCGGTCGGCGGGCTGGTCTGGGCGGCGCTCGGGGGCATCGCGCTGGGGCTTGCCGTCAGCCAGATCATCGCGTCGCTGAAGTTCTGGATCACCGCCCGGCTGGGCGAGGACACCTCGTCCTATATCCTCATCAGCCTGCTGACGCCCTACGGCGCCTATCTGCTGGCCGAGGCGGCGGGCTGTTCGCCGGTGCTCGCGGCGGTGGCGGCGGGGATCATGATGAGCCGGGTCGAGGTGAGCGGGCAGGCGCTCGCGGTCACCCGCATTCGGCGCAACGCCGTGTGGGAGACGCTGGCCTTCACGCTCAACGGCTCGATCTTCCTGCTGCTGGGCGAGCAACTGCCCGGCATTGTCGGGCGGCTCCAGGCCGGCGCCGCCGAGAGCGGCCATGCCGGGCTGGGCTGGCTCGCCCTCTATGTGATCGTCGTTTCCGTGGCGCTGGCGGCGCTGCGCTTCGTCTGGGTCTGGCTGTCGGTCTTCGTCTGGCTGAAGCGTCATCCCGCGAGCACCGATCACACGCGGCCGAACCTGCGGCTGGTGAGCGTGATGTCGACGGCGGGCGTGCGCGGCGCGGTGACGCTGGCCGGTGCGCTCAGCCTGCCGCTCATGCTGCCCGACGGGGCGCCCTTTCCCTCGCGCGATCTGGTGATCCTGATCGCGGCGGGCGTCATACTGGTCTCGCTCATCGTCGCCAATGCCAGCCTGCCGGGCCTGTTGCAGGGCATAAAGGTGCCGCCGGAACCCCATCAGGACCAGCAGGAGCGCGCGGCGCGGGTGGAGGCTGCCAAGGCGGCCATCGCTGCGCTCGCCACGGCCGGGAAGCTGCCCGCCGGCAAATCCGCCGCGGAGGCTGCCGAGGCGGGCGGCTACCTCGCCGCTGTCGCGCTGGTCGCCGATTATTACCAGCACCGGCTGACCCGGCTCGAACCGGACGCGCAGAAAGCGCCGGCCGACGACACGCTGCACAATGAGGAGCGGCTGCACGTGCTGGCGCTGCGGGCCGAGCGCGCGGCCATCGCCAACATGGCCCGCGGCCACCGCATCTCGACCGATCTCGCCCACAAGCTGTTGCGCGAGACCGACCTGTCGGAAGCCGCCTTCCAGAACGCTTCGGACGCGTGAATCGCCAGGCGAGGGCATGACCCCAGCGGGCATCGCAGCGCTTTCATCACAAGCGACGTGCCCGGCGTTGACCGCCGGGGGGTGTCTGGCGGAGGGTGGAGGCACCGCGCACTGCGCCGCGACCGACACCTCGTCGCCGCTTCAAGGGAGAGCGTTCAAGTGAGTCACCACCGCAAGTTCTTTATCGATGGCGCCTGGGTCGATCCGGTCGAGCTGCGCCTGCTCGATGTCATCGATCCCTCCACCGAGGAGGCCTATACCCAGATCGCCATCGGCGCGGCGGCGGATGTCGAGAAGGCCGTGGCGGCGGCAAAGGCGGCCTTCGCCACCTTCGCTTTCACCGCGAAGGAAGAGCGCCTCGCTCTGCTGAAGCGCATCCTCGCGGCCTATAATGACCGCTTCGAGGACATTGCCCGCGCGGTGAGCCAGGAGATGGGTGCGCCGCTGTCCTTCGCCCGCGAGGCGCAGGCCTGGGCCGGTCGCGCCCATATCGAGGCCACCATCAAGGCGTTCGAGGACTATGAGTTCGTCGAGACGCGCGGCACCACCACGGTGCTGAAGGAGCCGATCGGCGTCTGCGCGCTCATCACGCCGTGGAACTGGCCGCTCAACCAGATCGCCTGCAAGGTGGCGCCCGCCATTGCCGCCGGCTGTACCATGGTGCTCAAGCCCTCCGAGATCGCCCCGATCAGCGGCATCATCTTCGCCGAGGTGATGGAAGTCGCCGGCACGCCGAAGGGCGTGTTCAACCTCGTCAACGGCAACGGCCCGGATGTCGGGCAGGTGATGGCCGGCCACAAGGACGTCGACATGGTGTCCTTCACCGGCTCGACCCGCGCCGGCATCATCGTCGCCAAGACCGCCGCCGACACGGTCAAGCGGGTGGCGCAGGAACTCGGCGGCAAGTCCGCCAACATCATCCTGCCGGACGCCGACTTCAAGGAGGCGGTGGCGCAGGGCGTGCGCTCCTGCTTCGCCAATTCCGGCCAGTCCTGCGACGCGCCGACCCGCATGCTGGTGCCGGCCGCGCGCCATGACGAAGCGCTGGTGGTGGCCAAGGAAGCGGCGGACGCCTTCCGCACCGGCGACCCGAACGCGACCGAGAGCGATCTCGGCCCGGTGGTGAGCCAGATCCAGTACGACAAGATCCAGCGCCTGATCGAAGCCGGCATTGCCGAAGGTGCCACGCTGGTGGCGGGCGGCCCCGGCCGGCCGGAAGGCCTCAACCGCGGCTACTACATCCGCCCCACCGTGTTCGGCAACGTCACCAACGACATGACGATCGCCCGCGAGGAGATCTTCGGGCCGGTGCTGTCGATCCTCCCCTACAAGGACGAGGAACAGGCGGTGGAGATCGCCAACGACACGGTGTACGGCCTCGCCGCCTATATCCAGTCGCAGGATATCGAGCATGCCCGCGCGGTGGCCAAGCGCATGCGCGCCGGCTCGGTCTATCTGAACTACCCGGACTGGGACACGTTCGCGCCGTTCGGCGGCTACAAGCAGTCCGGCAACGGGCGCGAATATGCGGACTGGGCGATCCACGACTTCCTTGAGATCAAGGGCGTGGTCGGCTGGGGCTGATCGGCTCCCACCAAACCGGCCGCCGCGCGAAAAAACGTGCGGCGGCCTTTTCATGCAAGGAGCCGGGCCCGTGCCGAACCTCAAGATCGACGGCGATCGCCTGTGGGACACGCTGATGGAGACGGCGCGGTTCGGCGGCACGCCGGAGGGCGGCATCCGCCGCCTGACCCTCAGCGCGGAGGACCGGCAGGTGCGCGACTGGCTGCGCGCGGCGTGCGAGGAACTCGGCTGCACGGTGAGCGTGGACGAACTCGGCAACATGTTCGCCCATCGGCCGGGCAGCGATCCCGATGCGCTGCCGGTCGCCATGGGCAGCCATCTCGATACCCAGCCGACCGGCGGCAAGTTCGACGGGGTGCTCGGCGTGCTGGCGGGGCTGGAAGTGCTGCGCACGCTGGACGCGGCCGGCTATGTCACCCGCCGCCCGCTGGTGCTGGTGAACTGGACCAATGAGGAGGGCGCGCGCTTCGCCCCGGCCATGGTTGCCTCGGGCGCCTATGCCGGCGTGTTCACGCCGGACTATGTCCGGGCGCGCACCGATGCGGAGGGTGTCTCCTTCGGCGCGGCGCTCGACGCCATCGGCTATCGCGGAGCGGCGCCGGCCGGTTCGGTGAAGCTCGGGGCCATGTTCGAGCTGCATATCGAGCAGGGCCCGGTGCTGGAGGAGGCGGGGACGACCATCGGCATCGTCACCGGCGTGCAGGGAATTCGCTGGTACGACCTCGTCATAGAAGGGCGCGCCGCGCATGCCGGCACCACGCCGATGGCGCTGCGCCGCGATGCGCTCTGCGCGGCGGCCGAACTGATGCTGGAGGTGCGGCGCGTGGCGCAGGCGCGCGGCGGGCTCGCCACCGTCGGCGAGATCGGCATCGCCCAGGCCTCGCGCAATGTGGTGCCGGGCGAGGTGCGGATGACGCTGGATCTGCGCCACACCGACAGCGCGGTGCTCGACGCGATGGAGGCGGACATCACGGCCGTCGCGGCGGGCGCGGCCTTCGCCCGGACGCCGGTGCGACTCACCCGCATCTGGGACAGCCCGCCGGTGGCGTTCGATGCCGGCTGCGTGGCGGCAGTGGCGGCCGGTGCGGCGGCGGAGGGCCTGCCGGCGCAGGAGATCGTCTCCGGTGCCGGCCATGACTCGGTCTATACCGCGCGGGTGATGCCCACGGCGATGATCTTCGTGCCCTGCAAGGACGGCCTCAGCCACAACCCGGCGGAGAGCGCGAGCCCCGAGCATTGCGCCGCGGGCGCGCAGACGCTGCTCAACGCCGTCGTCGCCTATGCCGACGGCGCGTGAGCGCGTGCCCTAGCGCGACAGGGTGAGATGCCGGTTGAGCCGGCGCTCCAGCACGTCCCACACGCGGCGCACCACCTCGACCATCAGGAGGTACAGCACCGCCGCCCAGAGATAGACCTCCATGTCGTAGGAGCGCGAGAAGGCGAGGCGGGTGACGCCCATCAGGTCATAGACCGTGACCACCGAGGCGATGGCGCTCGACTTGATCATCAGGATCAGCTCATTGCCGAGCGGGCGCAGGCCGATGGCGATGGCCTGCGGCAGGATGATCTTGCGATAGGCCAGCATGCGCGACAGGCCGAGCGACTGCGCCGCCTCCATCTGCCCCGCCGGCAGGCTCTGCATGCCGCCGCGCAGGATCTCCGACTGGTAGGCGGCGGTGTTGAGGGTGAAGGTGAACACCGCGCAGTTGAAGGCGTCGCGGAAGAACCACCACAGGCCGATATCGGTCAATTGCTCGCGGAACTGGCCGGCGCCGTAGTAGACGAGGAAGGTCTGCGCCAGCAGCGGCGTGCCGCGGAAGAAATAGGAATAGCCGAAGGCCGTGCGGGCGAGGAGCTTGCCTCCTTCCACCCGCGCCACCGCCAGCGGCACCGCCAGCAGCCAGCCGAGGAACACCGAGATGCCGACGAGCTTCAGCGTCACCCACACGCCGTCGAGGAAGCGCAGGCCGTAACGGTCCATCAGGTCGGCGTTGAGGCCGATGAAGCCCATCACCGAGAGAAAGCCGGCACCGATGGCGTCGAGGATCGTCTGCATCAGTGGCCTCCCACGCGCTTGAAGCCGCGCGCCGCCCGGTTCTCCAGCTTGGTGAACACGATCGACGAGACGCCGGAGAAGACGAGGTAGATGAGGCAGGCCACGAGATAGAAGAAGAAGGGCTGCTTGGTCACGCCGACCGCGATGCTGGTCTGGCGCATCAAATCGCTGATGGCGATGACGGAGACCAGCGAGGTGTCCTTCAACAGCACCATCCAGTTATTGGACAGGCCGGGCAGGGCGACACGCCAGAGCTGCGGGAAGGTTACCAGCCGGAAGGTGTGCCAGCCCGACAGGCCGAGCGCGCAGGCGGCTTCCTTCTGGCCCTTGGGCACGGCGCGGATCGCCGCCAGCAGCACCTCGCTGGAGAAGGCGCCGAGCACGAGGCCGAGCGCCACAACGCCGGCGACGAACTGGTTCACCTCGATCTGCGTGCCGGGGAAGAGGTGATCGGCGATGCGGGTGAGCAGCATCTGCCCGCCATAATAGACGATGAACAGCGTCAGCAGCTCGGGCAGGCCGCGGAAGATGGTGGTGTAGAGATTGCCAATGGCGCGCAGGATGGGGGAGTCGGCATCCTTGGCCAGCGCGACGGCGAGCCCGATGACGATGCCCACGGGCAGTGTCACCAGCGCCAGCTCGATGGTCAGCAGCGCGCCTTGCGCGATCTCGTCCCCCCAGCCATTCGGGCCAAAGGAGAGCAGTTCAAGCAGGTCCAGCATCGGGGACGTGAGGCTCCGCGTTCATCCGGCAGGCAGGCGCCGTCTCGACGCCGAGTGATGGGACGCCGCGCCGGGAGGCTCTCCCGGAACGGCGTCGCGCGGGCGTCAGTAAACGCTGAAGGGGAAGTACTTGTCGTTTATCTTCTTGTAGGTACCGTCGGCGATGATCTCGTCGATCGCCTTGTTGAACATGGCCACCAGCTCGGGATTGTCCTTGCGGATGCCCACGCCCACGCCGGCGCCGAAATATTTGGGATCCTTGTATTCGCCGCCGACGAACTTGCAGCAGCCGCCTTCCTTGGTCTTCTCCAGCCATTCCAGCAGCACCACCTTGTCGGCGAGCACGGCGTCGAGGCGGCCATTGGCGAGGTCGAGATTGGCCTCGTCCTGCTTGCCGTACAGCTTCACCTCGGCGCCGGCCTTGGCGTAGACGTCTTCGAGATAGTTGGAATGGATGGTGGAGGCCTGCGCGCCGAGCACCTTGCCCTTCAGCGCCGCCGGCGAGGTGTCGGTGATCTTCGTGTCCTTCGGGGCGACGAAGGTGGCGGGCGTCTGGTAGTATTTCTTCGAGAAGGCGATCTGCTTCTGGCGCTCCTCGGTGATCGACATCGAGGCGACGATGGCGTCGTACTTGCCGGCCAGCAGCGCCGGAATGATGCCGTCCCAATCCTGCGCGACGAAGGTGCACTCGACCTTCATCTTGGCGCACATCGCCTTGGCGATGTCGATGTCGAAGCCCTTCAGCTCGTTGTTCTCGACATAGTTGAAGGGCGGGTAGGCGCCTTCAGTGCCGATGCGCACCACCTTCCAGTCCTTGGCGGAGGCGCCACTGACGCCCCCGGCCAGGGTGGCCGCGGCGAGGACGGCGGCTGCCGCGATTCGCGTGACGAGGCTCATGCTGTTCCCCTCTGGAGATTGCTGCTGCCGGCTTCTGTTTTTTATCCGGCGAACCATGCTGGCATTATTCCCGAAGGTTGCGCAACGTCGCTGATGCAATAGCGGTCATTGTCCAGAATGATGGAGAATTGAGCAGGGCGTGCGCGCGCCGCGGTGCGCCGGCCGGGCCATACGCGCATATGATCGGCCGATGGGCGCCGACGGGTTGACGCTGTCCACACACTCGTGTCTCACCTCGCGGCAACAGAACCGACAGGAGCGCGATCATGGCTACCGCAGACGAGGTTCGGGCACGGCTGGCGCAGGTGACCGCGCCCGATGGCCGCCCCGTGACCGAGACCGGCGCGCTGTCCGACATTCTCGTCTCGGACGGCAAGGTCTACATGTCCATCACCGTCGAGGCGACGCAGGCGCAGGCTTGGGAAAGCGTGCGCGCGGCGGTGGAGCGCACCGTGCGCGGCACGCCGGGCGTCACCTCGGCGCTGGTCGCCCTCACCGCCGAGCGCAAGGCGGGCGCCGCCCCCGCGCCGACGGGCGGCAGCCCCACCCAGCCGGTGCGCGTTTCGGGGCAGGGCGGGCATGCGCATGCCGGCCACAGCCATGCCGGCCATACCCATGCCCCGCAGCCGCCGGCCGATCCGCAGAAGGAATCCTCCGGCCTGCCGGGGGTGGGCGCCATCATCGCCGTGGCTTCTGGCAAAGGCGGCGTCGGCAAGTCCACGCTGGCGGCCAATCTCGCCCTCGGTCTCGCCTCGCTTGGCCTCAAGGTCGGCCTGCTGGATGCCGACATTTACGGCCCCTCCGTGCCGCGGCTGATGGGCCTGAAGGGCAAGCCGGACGTCGATGGCCGCATGCTGCAGCCGCTGCAGTCCTGGGGCCTGAAGGTCATGTCCATCGGCTTCCTCGTCGAGGAAGAGACGCCGATGATCTGGCGCGGGCCGATGGTGATGTCCGCCATCAGCCAGCTGCTCAAGGAAGTGAACTGGGCGCCGCTCGACATTCTCGTCGTCGACATGCCCCCTGGCACGGGCGACGCGCAGCTGACCATGGCGCAGCAGGTGCCGCTGGCCGGCGCGGTCATCGTCTCCACCCCGCAGGACCTCGCGCTGATCGATGCGCGGCGCGGCATCGCCATGTTCGAGAAGGTGAATGTGCCGGTGCTCGGCGTGGTCGAGAACATGAGCTATTTCATGTGCCCGCACTGCGGCACGCGCTCGGACATCTTCGGCCATGGCGGTGCGCGCCACGAGGCGCAGCGCCTCGGCGTGCCGTTCCTCGGCGAGGTGCCGCTGCAGATGGCGATCCGCGAAACCTCCGACGCCGGCCGCCCGATCGTGGCGACGCAGCCCGACAGCCCGGAAGCGCAGATCTACCGCAACATCGCCCAGGGCGTGCGCGAGGCGCTGGCCGGCCGGCGCGCCGGCTCCCGCGCCGCGCCGCGCATCGTGATGGAGAACTGAGCGCGCGCTGCCGCCGCTAGGCGCTGGGGGGCGGGGTGAAGAAGCTCTCCAGCTCCGCGAAGCCCATGGCATCGGCGGTGAAGCCGAAGGTGCCGGAGGCCTGCATCTCACGCGCGGCGCGGGCGAAGCTGCCATAGGCCAGCCGGGCGAGGGACGAGCCGACGCTGATGCGCCGCACGCCGGCTTCCGCCAGCTCGGCGCGGGTGAAGCGGGTGGCGCCGATGCCGATGACCACGTTGACCGGCCGGCTGACGGCTTCGCACACGCGCCTCACCGTGGCGAGGTCCGGCGGGCCGGGCGCATAGAGCACGTCGGCGCCGGCGGCCTCGAAGGCCTGCAGCCGGCGGATCGTGTCGTCGAGGTCCGGCCGGCCCCACAGATAGTTTTCGCAGCGCGCGGTCAGCACGAAATCCTCGGGCAGGGCATTTCGCGCCTCGACCGCCGCCTGTATGCGCTCGACGGCCAAAGTGAAGTCGTAGATCGGCGCATCGCGCCGGCCCGTGTGATCCTCCAGCGACCCGCCGGCCAGCCCGATGGCGGCCGCCGCGCGGATGGTCTCGGCCGCGCTTTCCGGGCTGTCGCCCAGACCCATTTCCAGATCGGCCGACACCGGCAGGGGCGTCGCCGCGACAATGCTGGCGCAATGGGCCATGAGATCGGCCCGCGAGGTGGTTCCTTCCGGCACGCCGCGCGCGAAATCCATCCCCGCGCTTGTCGTCGCCAGCGCGGGAAAGCCGAGCGCGGCGAGGATTCGGGCGGTGCCGGCGTCCCAGGGGTTGGGCAGGATGAAGGCGCCGGGGCCTTCGTGAAGGGCGCGGAAGCGGGCAGCCTTGCTCGGCATGGGATCCTCCCTCGAAGCCCGGACATTAGGCGGAGAAAGGGAACGTATCAAGAACATTTGTGCCGATGGCGCGGGGTGCCGCGCTCAATTCGCCGTCGCCGCCCTGTTCGACAAAAGGCGAAAGCGGCCTGCCGTTGCGCTGGGTCAAGCCGTGGCGTACCAGTATTATAAGAACAAGCAATTCGAGTGCGGAGGCGCGCAAATGCCCCAACCGTACCGACAGGAAACCCCACCAGGAGAGACGCATGAAGCGCCGTCAGTTTTTGGCCGCCGCCGGTACCGGCGTCGCGGCGACCGCTGTTGCCGCCCCGGCCATCGCCCAGTCCGCGCCTGAGATCAAGTGGCGCCTTGCCTCCAGCTTCCCGAAGTCGCTCGACACCATCTATGGCGGTGCCGAGGTGATGTCGAAGATGGTTTCCGAGCTGACCGACGGCAAGTTCCAGATCCAGGTCTTCGCCGCCGGCGAGCTGGTGCCCGGCCTGCAGGTGCTCGACGCCGTGCAGAACAACACGGTCGAGATGTGCCACACCGTCTCGTACTATTTCGTCGGCAAGGATCCGACCTTCGCCATCGCCGCCTCGGTGCCGTTCGGGCTGAACGCGCGCCAGCAGAACGCCTGGCTGTTCCAGAACGGCGGCAATGAGCTCTTCAACGAGTTCTACAAGAAGTACAACGTCTACGGCCTGCCTTGCGGCAACACCGGCACGCAGATGGGTGGCTGGTTCTCCAAGGAGATCAAGACCACGAGCGACCTCAACGGCCTGAAGATGCGCATCGGCGGCATTGCCGGCCAGGTGCTGGCCAAGCTCGGCGTGGTGCCCCAGCAGATCGCCGGCGGCGACATCTACCCGGCGCTGGAAAAGGGCACCATCGACGGCGCCGAGTGGGTCGGCCCCTATGACGACGAGAAGCTCGGCTTCTACAAGGTCGCCAAGTACTATTATTACCCCGGCTGGTGGGAAGGCGGCCCGACCATCCACGCCTTCACCAACCTTGAGAAGTTCAATTCGCTGCCCAAGAGCTATCAGGCGGCGCTGATCGCCGGCGCGACCTACGCCAACACCATCATGCAGGCGCGCTACGACGTGCAGAACCCGCCCGCCATCAAGCGGCTGGTGGCCAATGGCGCGCTGCTGCGGCCCTACCCGATGGAAGTCATGGAAGCCTGCCTCAAGGCGACCAACGAGCTCTGGGGCGAAATCTCCGCCAAGAACGCGGACTTCAAGAAGGCCATCGACACCATGCAGGCCTTCCGCAACGAAGAAAACCTGTGGTGGCAGGTGGCCGAATACACCTTCGACAGCTTCCAGATCCGCACGCGCCCGCGGACCTGACGCATACGGCCATGAGGCCTCATCCCGGCGGGGGCGCCGTCTCGCGCCGGGGTGCTCTCCCTATCAGCGTGATCCCGGAACAGCCCTGCGGGCGGCCGGGGTCACGGATTTCGGCGGTGTCCCAATTGTGACGGTGTCGCGGTTGCCCCTCGCAGCCGCTTGTTGCAAACATCCGCCGCCCGTACCCAGGATACCCGCCCATGAAGCGCCGCGACTTCCTCCGCACCGCCGCCATCGCCGCGCCGGCGACCGCCATCGCCGCCCCGGCCATTGCCCAGAGCGCGCCGCAGGTCCGCTGGCGCCTCACCTCCAGCGTGCCGAAGGTGCTCGATGCCATTTTCGGCGCCAATGAGCTGGTCTCCAAATATGTGAGCGAGGCGACGGACGGGCGCTTCGTCATCCAGAATTTCGCTGCCGGCGAGATCGTGCCGGGCCTTCAGGCGCTCGACGCGGTGCAGAACGGCACGGTCGAACTCGCGCAGACGCCGCTCTATTATTACGTCGGCAAGGATCCGACCTTCGCCTGCTTCACCACCATGCCGTTCGGGCTCAACGCCCGCCAGCAGAACGCCTGGTACTACCATGGCGGCGGGCGCGAGCTGCAGGATGCCTTTCTCGCCAAATACAATCTCGTCGGCTTTCTCGGCGGCAATACCGGCACGCAGATGGGTGGCTGGTTCCGCAAGGAAGTGACCTCGCTCGACGACTTCAAGGGCCTGAAATTCCGCATCGGCGGCATTGCCGGGCAGGTCGTCGCCAAGCTCGGCGTGGTGCCGCAGCAGATCGCCCCCGGCGACATCTATGCGGCGCTGGAGAAGGGCACGATCGACGCCTGCGAGTGGGTCGGCCCCTATGACGACGAGAAGCTCGGCTTCGTGAAGGTGGCGCCCTATTACTACTATCCCGGCTGGTGGGATGGCGGGCCGACCATGAATGTGGTGGTCAACAGCACCAAGTGGAACGAGCTGCCGCGCGCCTATCAGGCGATCTTCGAGGCCGCCACCGCCTATGCCAATGCCGACATGCTGGCCAAATACGACGCCCGCAACCCGGCTGCGCTGCGCCGGCTCGTCGGCGCGGGCGCGCAGCTCAAGGCCTTCCCGCCGGCGTTCCTCGACGCCTCCTGGACCGCCGCCAACGAGCTTTATGCCGAGCTCAGCGCCAAGAACCCCGAATTCAAGAAGGTGAACGACGCGCTGATCGCCTTCCGCAACGAGGAGTATCTGTGGTGGCAGGTGGGCGAATACCCCTATGACGGCTACATGATCCGCGCCCGTTCGCGCGGCTGAGGTTCTGCCTGCCGTCTCCCGGAATTGCCGGAGGCAATGTCCGGGATCGCCAGCCATCGGCGGACCACCCGGCTCTCGCTGCGGCCGCGATGACGTGAACGAATAAGAGGAAACGCCCATGCCTACCCCGACGTCCCGCCGCCATCTGCTCAAGGGAGCCGGCCTTGCCGCCGCGGCCGGCACGCTCGCCGCGCCCGCCATTGCGCAGACCACGCCGACGGTGCGCTGGCGGCTGACGTCGAGCTACCCGAAGTCGCTCGACACCATCTATGGCGCCGCCGTGCTGCTGTCGAAATATGTGGGCGAGGCCACGGACGGGCGCTTCACCATCGATGTCTTCGCGCCGGGCGAGATCGTGCCGGGGTTGCAGGCCTTCGACGCGGTGCAGAACCACACGGTCGAGGTCGCCCAGACCGCGCTCTACTATTATATCGGCAAGAACCCTGCCTTCGCGCCCTTCACCACGCTGCCCTTCGGGCTGAATGCGCGCCAGCAGACCGCCTGGCTCTACCAGGGCGGCGGGCTCGACCTGCAGAACGCCTTCCTCGCCAAATACAACGTCATCGGCTTCGCCGGCGGCAATACCGGCGCGCAGATGGGCGGCTGGTTCCGCAAGGAGATCAAGACCGTCGCCGACATCAAGGGGCTGAAGATGCGCCTGCCGGGAATCGCCGGGCAGGTGCTGGCGCGGCTCGGCCTGGTGCCGCAGAACCTTGCCGGCGGCGACATCTATCCCGCGCTGGAGAAGGGCACCATCGACGCGGCCGAGTTTGTCGGCCCGGTCGACGACGAGAAGCTCGGCTTCAACCGCGTCGCGCCCTATTACTATTATCCCGGCTGGTGGGAGGGCGGTCCGACCATCCACTTCATCGCCAACCAGCAGGCCTGGCAGGGACTGCCCAAGCCCTATCAGGCGGCCTTCGAGGCGGCGAGCGCCTATGCCAATGCCGACATGCTGGCGAAATATGACGCGCGCAACCCGCCCGCGCTGCGCCGCCTTGTGGCCGGCGGCGCGCAGCTGCGGCCCTTCCCGGCGGAAGTGATGGACGCCGCCTACAAGGAGAACACGGCGCTGATGGCGGAGATTTCGGAGAAGAACCCCGATTTCAAGACCATCTACGACTCCATGCTCGCCTTCCGCAACGAGGAGTACCTCTGGTGGCAGGTCGGCGAATATCCCTATGACGGCTACATGATCCGTGCCCGCACGCGCGGCTGATGCCGGGCGCGTAACGTCGGGATGAGGGAAGGGCGGCGCGCGGGCCGCCCTTTTTCATGGGAGCGTCAGAGCGCCTTGTGCGGCTGCTCCACGACGGGGGCCGGCAGCACGCGCGGGGCCGGACGGTGCTGGCGCATCGCATAGAGCCCGGCGGCCATGATGAGGGCGATGCCGGCAATCGAGACCAGATCCGGCATGGAGTTGAACAGCCACGCGCTCAGCCCGACCGAGCACACCACCGCCGCGTAGCGGAACGGCGAGATCACGGCGGGATCGTTGCCACGAAAGGCGGCGATGGTGAGCATGTGCCCGCTGATCAGCGTGACGCTGCCACCGAAGAGATAGCCGAAGGTGACGAGGTCGAGCGGCTTCCAGCCCTCGATGAACGAGCCGCCGAAGCCGAGCATCATGCCGACGAAGGTCGTCGCCAGCGTCACCACCAGGGTCGGTACATGGCGGCCGATGCTGCCGGTGACGAAATCGCGCAGCGCCACCAGCAGGGCCGAGCCGAGCGGCAGCAGCGCCACGGCGTCGAACGCGGTCGTGCCGGGCTTGATGATAAGCATGACGCCGAGAAAGCCGACGCCGACCGCCGCCCACTGGGTCCAGCCGATGCGTGCGCCGAGGAACAGCACCGCCACCGCCATGGTGACGAGCGGCGCGACCTGGATGATGGCCGCCGCATCGCCGAGCGACATGGTCGTGATGGCCGTGATGAACAGGATGGCAACCCCCGCCTCCGCGACCGCCCGCAGCAGCACCCGTCCGTCAAAGGCGAAGCGCAGCGCCGGCAGCTGGCCTTTCCAGGCGAGCAGGCTGAGCAGGAAGAACCCGGCCATCAGGCCGCGCACCGCGAGAACCTGCGTCGGCGGCACATGTGCCAGCGCCAGTTTCGAGAAGGCATCGTTGGTGGCGAAGATGGAGGAGCCCGCGATCATCAGAAGGATGCCGCGGCGCAGGGCAGAGGAGCTGTGCATGGAAAACGGGGAGCCGGAGAAGGGTGGCCCTTCTGGCCACAGGATGATGTCGGAATAAGGCCGAGGTGCCGCGAGGGCCAGACTTTTAGCCCTGCGCCTCCGTCAGGTCGGCTCAGCCTTCCTCGCATGCCGGCTCGCCGCCGGCGACCAGCCCGCCCTCGCGCCGCTCCAGTGACTGCGAAACCATGCACAGGCCGAGCGCGCCGACCGACAGCGCCGCGCCGATCCACGGCAGGTCGACATAGCCGACGCCGAGGGTGATGGCCGCGCCGCCGATCCAGGCGCCGGCGGCATTGCCGAGGTTGAACGCGCCCTGGTTCAGCGTCGAGGCGAGGTTGGGCGCGCCGACGGCCGCGTCCACCACACGCATCTGGATCGGCGGCACCACGGCGAAGACAAGGATGCCCCAGACGAAGATGGTGGCGATTACCGCGGCGGCGCTGGCACTGGTGAACACCAGCACGACGAGGACCGCGGCCAGCCCGACGAAGGTCGCCATAAGCGAGGGCATCAGCCGCCAGTCCGCCAGCTTGCCGCCGAGGATGTTGCCGATAGTGATGCCGACGCCGAACAGCAGCAGCACATAGGTCACGACATGCGGCGTGAGCCCGGTCACGTCGCGCAGCAGCGGCGCGATATAGGTGAAGACCGTGAACAGGCTGGCGGAGGCCAGCACGCTCATCATCATGGTGAGCAGCACCTGCGGGCGCTTGAGAACGGCGAATTCACGCAGGATGTTGCCGGCAGAGTGGGGAATGTCGCGCGGCACCCACAGCGCGATGGCGCTCACCGCGAGGATGCCGATGACCACCACCGCCCAGAAGGTGGAGCGCCAGCCCGCCGCCTGGCCGAGCGCGGTGCCCAGCGGCACGCCGAGCACATTGGCAAGCGTCAGGCCGGCGAACATCAGCGCGATGGCGCTGGCGCGCTGCCTCGGCGGGACGAGGTTCGCCGCCACCACCGCGCCGATGCCGAAGAAGGCGCCGTGGCAGAAGGCGGTGACGACGCGCGCGCCCATCAGGAACCAGTAGTCCGGCGCGATGGCGCAGAGCAGGTTGCCGAGGACGAACACGCTGGCGAGGCCCATCAGCGTGCCCTTGCGCGGCAGCGAATTGGTGATGATGGCGACGATCGGCGCGCCGATGACGACGCCGAGCGCATAGCCCGTGACCAGCAGGCCCGCAGCGGGGATCGACACGCCAAGATCGGTCGCCACCTCGGGCAGCAGGCCCATGATGACGAACTCGGTGGTGCCGATTCCGAACGATGCCATGGCCAGGGCCAACAGCGGGAGCTGCATGGACGGTCTCGCTTGAAGTGTGAATCGCAGTTCGCCGCGTAGGTAGCACTACCGACGCGGCGAGCATAAGCACATCATGTTGCGTCGCAGCAATAATGCCGCGCGCGACCCAGCCATGCGGAGATGGGGGCTGCGGCGGACTGTGTCAGCCGCCGGTGACGCTCATGTGGCGACGCAGGGCCGGGGGGCGGCCGGGGCGGTCGATGACGAAATCGTGCCCCTTGGGCTTGCGGAAGATGGCGTCGTCAAGCGCGGCGTGCAGCCTCTCGTCGCTCTCGGAAGCGCGCAGGGGCGCGCGCAGATCCGCCGCGTCGTCCTGGCCGAGGCACATATAGAGCGTGCCGGTGCAGGTGACGCGCACGCGGTTGCAGCCCTCGCAGAAATTATGCGTCAGCGGGGTGATGAAGCCGAGCCGCCCGCCGGTTTCCCTGATCGAGACATAGCGCGCCGGGCCGCCGGTGCGGAACGGGATGTCCTCCAGGGTCCAGCGCTGCGCCAGCCTGTCGCGCACGGTGGTGAGCGGCAGATACTGGTCGATGCGCTCGGCGCCGGTCTCGCCCAGCGGCATGACCTCGATGAGCGAGACGTCCATGTTCCGTCCATGCGCCCACTCGATCAGGCCGGGAATCTCGTCCTCGTTCTCGCCGGCGAGCGCCACGGCGTTGAGCTTCACATGGAGGCCGGCGTCCTGCGCCGCGTCGATGCCCGCCAGCACCTTGGAGAGATCGCCCCAGCGCGTGAGCGCGCGGAAGCGCTGCGGGTCCAGCGTGTCGAGCGAGACATTGATGCGCTTCACGCCGCAGGCGGCCAGTTCCTTGGCGAAGCGGGCGAGCTGCGAGCCATTGGTGGTGAGGGTGAGTTCTTCCAGCGCGCCCGAATCGAGATGGCGGCCGAGCGAACGGAACAGGGTCATCACGTCCCGGCGCACCAGCGGCTCGCCGCCGGTGAGACGCAGCTTCTTCACCCCGCGCGCGACGAAGGCCGAGCACAGCCGGTCGAGTTCTTCCAGCGTCAGCAGTTCGGGCTTGGGCAGGAACGTCATATGTTCCGCCATGCAGTACACACAGCGGAAATCGCAGCGGTCCGTCACCGAGACGCGCAGATAGGTCACCGCCCGGCCGAACGTGTCCATCAGCGGCGCGTGGTGCGCCTCGCGCTGGAAACGGTCGATAATGGCTTCCTGCTGGCTCACGGACGCGCTCCCGAGGTGCCGTTGGGTGACACCCTTTCAGACGTTTCTAAACACTCGGCCGAAGGGTGCCAAGGCGTCGCTCCCTATCGCTCGATCGTTCCGGCCACTTGAACATCACGTCGGGGTGAGGGTCTTCCCCCTGCGCACGATGTGACGCCCGCCTGCGTACCGGCTTGGCGCACGCGGCATTGATGTCTATGTGGGGAGTCCATGCCACCGGGGAAAGATCGCCGTGACCGACGCCTGGCCGACCGAGATCCGACTGCACAAGGACCACAGCGCGCTCACCATCGCTTTCGAGGATGGGGCGAACTTCACGCTGCCGGCGGAATATCTTCGGGTGGAGAGCCCTTCGGCCGAGGTGCAGGGCCATTCGGCGGCGGATCGCCAGCTGGTGGCGGGCAAGCGCGAGGTGCGCATCCAGGAACTGATCCCGGTCGGCAATTACGCGATCCGCATCGTCTTCGACGACGGCCATTCGACCGGCATCTTCACCTGGGACACGTTCCACGAACTGGGGCGCGAGCAGGACGCGCGCTGGACGCGCTATCTGCAGGAGCTGGCCTCGAAGAACCTGTCGCGCGACGCGGCCGGCACGGTGCGCCGGCACTGACGATGCCATCGTTATCCCGGCCGAAGGCGAAGCCGGAGAGCCGGGATCGCCCGCGACCAGTTGTGCCTCCTTTGGCCCGCGATCCCGGATCGGCCTGCGGCCGTCCGGGATGACGAGCGGATGGCGGCGCAGGCGTCAGTTGTTCAGCACGACGACCGTGGTGCCGACATTCACCCGGTTGTAGAGGTCGGTGACGTCGTCATTGGTCATGCGGAAGCAGCCGGACGAGACTGCCTGGCCGATGGTCTCCGGCTCGTTCGAGCCGTGGATGCGGTAGAGCGTCGAGCCGAGATACATGGCGCGGGCACCCAGAGGGTTGTCGATGCCGCCGGGCATGTAGCGCGGCAGGTCGGGACGGCGCTTGATCATCTGCGGCGGCGGGGTCCAGCCCGGCCATTCGGCCTTGCGGGTGATGGTCTTCACGCCCGACCAGCGGAAGCCGTCGCGGCCGACGCCGATGCCGTATTTCAGCGCCATGCCGTTGTCCTGCACGAGGTACAGCCGGCGCTCGGCGGTGTTCACGATGATGGTGCCCGGCTTGTACTTGCCGTCATAGCGCACGGTCTGGCGCGGCACGGGCGAACCCGAATAGCCGCTCTTCGGCCCGTTGCCGAAGTCGAACGGCTTCGGAAACACGTTGCCGAACAGGCCCTGCGCGGAAGCGGGCGCACCCGCCACAATCAGCCCGGCCATCAGCGCCGCGGCAGCGATTAGTCTCAGTCGCATTTCATGCCCCACAAAGGAACGCCCAGAGAGTTCTCCGGCCTCCTGCGCCATTCAGGATGGCGCGTGCCGGCCGGGTTGTCGGCGATTATGACGTGGAAACTCCCAATGAAGCCTTGCTGACGCCGCGAAGCGGTCGATTGCCGCTGAGGTATGGCGCGCGCGCCACAGCGTGGCCGGAAGGTGCTCCGCGCATGCCGGGGATGCTAACGTTGGGGGAAGGTCGTGCGAGCCGGCTATACCCGCCTCGACAAATTGTCGATCCTGCCCGACGCGACCTTATCGAACAGGAGATAACCGCATGGCGGCCGATACCGCAGCCTCGCACGCGGCCCAGGGTGTCGAGCTTCTGCCCATCATTGTGCTGCTCGGCGCGGCCGTCATCGCCGTCCCGCTGTTCAAGCGGCTGGGACTCGGCTCGGTGCTGGGCTATCTCGCCGCCGGCCTCGTCATCGGGCCGTTCGGCCTCGGGGTGTTCACCGATCCGCAGTCGATCCTGCACGTCGCCGAACTCGGCGTGGTGATGTTCCTGTTCGTCATCGGGCTGGAGATGCAGCCCTCCCGGCTGTGGGCGATGCGCGGGGAGATCTTCGGCCTCGGCCTCGCGCAGGTCGGGCTGTGCATCGCGCTTCTGACCTGCGTCGGGCTGGCGCTCGGTTATCCCGTGCCGGTGAGCTTCGTCGCGGGCACCGGCTTCGTGCTCACCTCCACCGCCATCGTCATGCAGGTGCTGGAGGAGCGGCGCACGCTCGCGGTGCCGAAGGGCCGGCGCATCGTCGCCATCCTGCTGCTGGAAGACCTCGCCATCGTGCCGCTGCTGGCGCTGGTCGCCTTCCTCGCGCCGGGCGGGGGAGAGGTCACGCTGTGGGAGCGGACGGTGGGCATCGCGCTCGGCCTTGCCGCCATCGCCGCGCTGATCCTTGCCGGGCGCTATCTGCTCGACCCGATGTTCCGCATCCTCGGCAAGGCCAGGGCGCGCGAGGTGATGACGGCGGCGGCGCTGTTCGTCGTGCTGGGGGCGGCCTTCGCCATGCAGCTGGTCGGGCTGTCCATGGCGATGGGCGCCTTCCTCGCCGGCGTGCTCTTGTCGGAATCCTCCTTCCGCCATCAGCTGGAGGCGGACATCGAGCCGTTCCGCGGCATCCTGCTCGGCCTGTTTTTCCTCGGCGTCGGCATGGCGCTGGATCTTGCGGTGATCGCCGCGAACTGGCGGCTCATCGCGATTTCAGTCGTTGCCTATATGGTGCTGAAATTCATCGGCATTTACGTGGTTGGGCGGCTGTTCCGCGCCAGCCACCGCGAGGCGATCGAGCGCGCGGTGCTGATGGCGCAGGGCGGCGAATTCGCCTTCGTGCTCTACGCGGCGGCGACCTCGGTCGGCATCATCGATGTGGAAGCCAATGCGGTGCTCGCCGCCACCATCATCGTTTCCATGGCGCTGACCCCGATCCTGATTATCGCCCATGACCGGCTGATGCCGAAGGTGGTGCCTTCCACGGAAGGCGTCGAGGCGGCGGAGAACCTCAATGCCAGCGTACTGATGATCGGCTTCGGCCGCTTCGGCCAGATCGTCAGCCAGCCGCTGGTGGGCCATGCCTGCTCCGTCTCGCTCATCGAGATCGACCCTGAACTGATCCGCGTGACGCGCGATTTCGGCTTCAAGGTCTATTATGGCGACGGCACCCGGCTCGACATTCTGCACGCCGCCGGCGCGGCGCATGCGCGGCTCATCATCGTCGCGGTGAACGATGCCGAGGCGGCGCTGAAGATCACCGAGCTGGTGAAGGCGGAATTCCCGCTCGTGCCGGTGCTGGTGCGCGCGCATGACCGCGAGCATGCCGCCTCCCTCATCAATGCCGGCGCCGACTTCCAGATGCGCGAGACCTTCGAATCCGCGCTCGCGGTGGCCGACCGGGCGCTGGAGATGCTGGATGTCCAGCCGGAGGAGCGCGCGGAGGTGCTCGCCGATGTGCGCCGCCGTGACGCCGAGCGGCTGTCCATCGAGCTGACGGAAGGGCTCTACAGCCATGCCGCGCGCAGCCTCATCCTCGGCAATCTGCCGCTGAAGCCGGCCCCGGCGAGCGACGCCTCGTGAGCGCCGTGGCAGGCGAGGCGATTGCCGCCGTTCTGCGCTTCTGGAACGAGGCGGGCGAGGATCTGTGGTTCGCCAAGGACGAGGATTTTGATCGCCGTTTCCGCGAAGGCTTCCTCGACCTCCATCTGGCGGTCGCGGCGCGCCGGCACGACGACTGGATCGTCACGGCAGACGGCGCGCTGGCGCTGCTGATCCTCGCGGACCAGTTCCCGCGCAACGCCTGGCGCGGCACCGCGCACATGTACGCGACCGATCCGCTCGCCCGGCTCTATGCCCGGCAGGCGGCGGACGCCTGTTTGATGGCGCAGGTGGCGGACGCGTTGAAGGTGTTCTTCGTGCTGCCCTTCGCCCATTCCGAAGATCTTGCCGATCAGGAGCTGTGCGTCGCGCTCAGCGCGGGGCTGGACGAAGAGGCGCGCGAGCACGCCCACATGCACCGCGACATCATCCGCCGCTTCGGGCGCTTTCCCCATCGCAACCCGATGCTGGCCCGCGAGACCACGCCGGAGGAAGCCGATTTCCTCGCCAAGGGAGGCTTTGGCGGGTAGGGGCGGGCCAAGTGCCCCATTGCCTTACCCCGGGCAAGGGATGCTACTCCAGCGCTCCGGTTGAGCTGCAGGGGTCGAGATCGTGGCGATTGGCGAAGTTTACGAGACATATGATGCGGTGGGTCTGGCGGAGCTGGTGCAGCGCCGCGAGGTGACGCCGAAGGAGCTGCTCGACGAGGCGCTGGCGCGCGTCGAGGCGCTCAATCCGCAGCTCAACGCGGTGGTCATGCTGGAAGAGGGCGTGGCGCGCCGGCTGATCGAGGAAGGACTGCCGGAAGGTCCGCTCAAGGGCGTGCCGTTCCTGCTGAAGGATCTCGGCGCCGAGGCGATCGACTTCCCCTCGAACAATGGTTCGCGGCTGTTCGCCAATACGCGTTACGGCAAGGATTCCTCCATCTATGCCCGGCTGAAGGCGGCCGGCCTCGTCACCTTCGGGCGCACCACCTCGCCGGAGGGCGGCGTCGGGCCGACGACGGAAGCCGCCGTCTATGGCGGGCCGACCCGCAACCCCTGGAATCTCGACCACACCTCCGGCGGTTCGTCCGGCGGTGCCGGTGCCGCGGTGGCGGCCGGCATCATTCCGGCCGCGCATGGCTCGGATGGCGGCGGCTCGGTGCGCATCCCGGCTTCCTCCTGCGGGCTGTTCGGCTTCAAGGCCACCCGCGCCCGTCTGCCGGACGGGCCCTATGTCGGCGAAGGCTGGGCCGGCATGGCGATCGACGGCTTCCTCACCCGCTCGGTGCGCGACACCGCCGTGCTGCTCGACGCGACGCACGGGCCCGATCTGGGCGCGCCCTATGTCGCCCCGCCGCTGGAGGGAACGTTCCTCGGTGCGCTCGCCCCGTGCGAGCGGCGCCTGCGCGTCGGCTTCGCCACCACCACGCTCACCGGCGAGCTGATCCACCCCGAATGCCGCGCGGCGGTGGAGAAGGCGGCCCGGCTGCTGGAGAGCTTCGGCCATATCGTCGAGGAAGCGCTGCCGCATGCCGACACCCCCGGCATGATGGCGGCCTGGACCAAGATCGTCGCCTGCGGCAGCGCGCTGTCGCTCGACGGCACGGCGCGCCGTCGCGGCCGGCTGCTTGAAGAGGGCGAGGTCGAGCCGATCGCGCTCAGCGCGGCCGCCTATGGCCGCACGATCAGCGGGGCGGAATATCTCGAATCCATCAACAAGGTGCATGCCTATGGTCGTGAGATGGCAGCGTTCTTCGAGCGCTACGACATTCTGTTGACCGCGACCCTGGCCGAGCCGCCGGCGCTTATCGGCCGCTTCAATCACACCTCGGACGACTATGTGGACTACCGCATGGGGCCGGGCCGGGTGTTCGCCTATTCGCCCTTCACCGCCGCGTTCAACGCCTCGGGCCAGCCGGCGGCGTCGGTGCCGCTGCACTGGACGGCGGACGGGCTGCCGGTCGGCATCCATCTCGCCGCGGCCTATGGCCATGACGAGATGCTGCTCGGCCTGTGCGCGCGCTTCGAGGAGGCGGCGCCGTGGTTCCAGCGCCGCCCGCCCGTCAGCCTTCAGGCCGTTCGTTCGTAGGTGATCTGGCCGCCGCAGATGGTGGCGGCCACTTTCAGCGCATCGATCTCCTCCGGCGGCGTCGCCTCGATGTCGCCGGAGAGGATGACGACATCGCCGGCAAGGCCCGGTGCGAGGCACCCCTTGCTGGCCTCCGCGAATTCGGTGAAGGCGCCGTCGACGGTGAAGCCGGCGATCGAGTCGGTAAGGCTCTGGCGCTCGTCGGGAGCGCCCTCGAACACGGGCTTGCGGGTCACCGCCGTCATGATGCCAAGTAGCGGGTCGAGCGGGGCGACCGGCCAGTCGCTGGCGAAGACGACGCGCGCGCCCGTGTCGCGGATGGTCTGCCAGGGATAGGCGAGCCGCATCCGCTCGCGCCCGACCATGGAGAGGATCGGCTCGGGCGGGTAGTAGCCGCCCGGCGCATGGGTCGGCTGCATGGAAGCGATCACGCCGAGTTCCTTGAACCGGGGCAGATCGGCAGGCGCCAATATCTCGATATGCTCGATGCGGTGGCGGCTGTCGCGCACCCCATTGGCGCGCTGCGCCGCCTCATAGCCGTTGAGCGTGCGGTTGACGGCCGCATCGCCGATGGCGTGCACGGTGATCTGGAAGCCGAGGCGGTCGATCTCGGTGCAGATGGCGTCGAACTCCTCCGGCTCGAAATAGGAGGAGCCGCGCACGCCCGGGGCGGTGTCGTAATCGGCGAACATGTGGGCGGTGGTTGATTCCACCACGCCATCCATGAAGATCTTCACGAAATCGGCCTTCAACCGGTCGGAGTGCCAGCGCCGGCGCATCTCCACCGCCTTCTCCAGCTCGGACAGCGACATGCCGGGAGTGAAGCGGAACGGCACGCGGCCGCGCACGGTCAGTTCACCCGCCGCCTCCAGTTCGCCGAGCAGCTCCAGCTGGTAGAAATTGCCGTCCATGTTGTGGAAGCTGGTGATGCCGAGCGAGGCGCAATAGGCGAGCGCCTGCTTGATGATCTCCTTGTCGATGGCGCGCTGCGCCGGGGTCGGCGGGCTCGAAGGCTCCATGCCCTGCAGGCCGAGCATCTCGCGCCCGCCCGTGGGGGCGAGTTCGGCGATGGGGGCGAAGCCCTGGAACTCGCGCAGCTCGCCCGTCGCCAGCCCGTCCGCGCCCATGACGATCTCGTTGCCGGGAGGCACCTCCTTGCCGTGAAGGATGCCGGCGAGCTTCAGCGCCGGCGTATTCGCCCACATGGTGTGGTGGTCGCTGGCGAAGAAGGCGAGCGGCCGGTCGGGCAGGACGCGGTCGAGGATATGGCGGGTGATCGGCTCATTGTCGCCGAACATGAAATAGGCCGCCTGTTCGACCACCAGCAGCCGGTCCGCCGGCTCCTGCGCGGCGCGCGCCCGCACCGCGGCGGCGATGGCGTCGAACCCGGTCATCCCGGCAAGCGACAGGCTGTTCAGCTGCGCGCCGCCGGTGAACAGGTGGATATGGCTGTCGATGAAGCCGGGCAGCACGGAGGCGCCACCGGCATCGATGCGGCGAAGCGCCGCTGGCACTGCGGCGGCCACATCGGCGCGGCTGCCCACCGCGAGGACCCGTCCGTCCTTGAGGGCAATGGCCTCGGCGCGGGGCTGGGCGGGGTTCATCGTGATGACCCGGGCATTCTCGATAATGAGGTCGGCGGTCGGCACGGGCTGCTCCCAAATTTAGCGGGCCAAAAATTTGATCACATTCTTAGCCGGCCGCCTTGCCGGAAGCCAACCCGTCACATACGCTTATCGAAAATCAGAACATGGACGTCGGGGGGCAGCCTCCGCGCCTTCCAGAGAACGGCAATAAAATCAACGGGTGTATGATGCCGGAGCCTGCCGCGACACAGGATAAGCGCGTCGCCATCGAGGCAAAGGGTATCGTCAAGGAATTCGGCCAGGGGCCGAACGCTCTGCGGGCGCTCGACAACGTCTCGGTGTCGATTCGCGAGAACGAGTTCTTCACGCTGCTCGGCCCGTCCGGCTGCGGAAAGACGACCCTTCTTCGCATGATTGCCGGCTTTGAATTCCCCACCGAGGGCGCCATCCTGCTGCATGGCGAGGACATTGCCGGCCTGCCGCCCTTCAAGCGGCCGATCAATACCGTGTTCCAGAGCTATGCGCTGTTTCCCCACCTCACGGTTTGGGAAAACGTCGCCTTCGGCCTGCAGATGCTCGGCCGCTCCAAGGCGGAGATCGAGCGGCGCGTCGGCGAGATGCTCAAGCTGGTGCGCATGGAAGAACTGGCGCAGCGCCGCACCGACCAGATCTCCGGCGGCCAGGGCCAGCGCGTGGCGCTCGCCCGGGCGCTGGCACCGGCCCCGAAGGTGCTGCTGCTCGACGAGCCGCTCTCCGCGCTGGACTACAAGCTGCGCAAGGAGATGCAGATCGAGCTCAAGCGCATGCAGAGCGAGACCGGCATTACCTTCGTCTTCGTGACCCACGACCAGGAAGAAGCGCTGACCATGTCGGACCGCATCGCGGTCATGTCCAAGGGCAAGGTCCTGCAGATCGGCTCGCCCTGGGACATCTACGACAAGCCGGCCGACCGCTTCGTTGCCGACTTCATCGGCGAGACCAATTTCCTCATCGGCGCGGTGCTCGGCACCGAGCAGGGACTGGCGCGCGTGCGGCTGAAATCCGGCGCCGAGGTTCTGGCGACCATCGCCGAGGGCATGGCGCCCAAGGCGGAGGTCACCATCGTCGTTCGACCCGAGCATGCGCGGGCAGTACCGCCCGGTAGCGGGCAGCTCGCGGGCACCGTCGAGAACGTCGTCTATTTCGGCACCGACACGCATATCCACCTCAAGCTGGACAGTGGCGAGCCGTTCATGGTGCGCCAGCAGAACAGCCGTACGCAGTCCTGCGGCTTCGAGGTCGGCGACCGCGCCGGTATCGAGATCGCGTCCGATGCGGCCCAGGTTCTGAGAGACTGACCATGGCGAGCGCAGCCGAGACGGCCAGGAAGGCGGAGCGGGAGACGATACGCGGGCGTTGGCTGCTCTCGGCGCCGGCGCTGCTCATCATCTTCGTCGCAGCTACAGGCCCGCTTTTCGTCATGCTGGCCTATTCCTTCATGGCCAAGGGCGACTATGGCGACGTGAAGCCGGTCTTCTCGCTGGACGGCTGGTTCTCCGTGCTGTTCCAGCGCGACATGTTCGACGACACGCTGTCGCTGGCCGACGCGCATCTGTCGATCGTCTGGCGCTCGGTGCGGCTGTCGGTCATCACCACCATCGCCACCCTGGTGCTGGGCTTCCCGACCGCCTATTTCATCGCCACCCGGCCGCGCAACACGCGCGAGATCTGGGTGTTCCTGGTGACCATCCCGTTCTGGACCAACCTGCTGATCCGCACCTTCGCGATGCAGCAGGTGATCCGCAACGAGGGCATCATCAACTCGGTGCTGCGGGCCGCCGGCATCATCGATCAGCCGCTGCAGATCATGTACACCGACTGGGCGATCCTGTTCGGCATGGTCTATGTCTACCTGCCGCTGATGGTGCTGCCGCTCTATGCCAGCATGGAGAAGATCGACTTCCGCCTCGTCGAGGCCGGCTACGATCTCTATGCCGGGCGGCTGAGCGTGCTGCGGCGGATCATCATCCCGCTGGTGATGCCGGGCATCGTCGCCGGCTCGATCCTCGTCTTCATTCCCTCGCTGGGCGCCTATGTCATTCCGCGCGTGCTCGGCGGCGGCAAGAACATGATGATCGGCAACCTGATCGAGCTGCAGTTCGGCGCCGGCCGCAACTGGCCACTCGGCTCGGCTCTGTCCATCGCCCTGATGGCGCTCGTGATGCTCGCCCTCATGGTCTATGTCCGCAACGCCACCCGAACGGGGGCCCAGCATGGCTAGGCGCTTCGACATACGCAGCCAGCCCGGCTTCGCCACCATCGCGATGTTCACCTTCGCGCTGCTCTACCTGCCGATCATCACGCTCGTCGCCTATGCCTTCAATGCGAGTGAATCGCTCACCGTCTGGGGCGGGCTGTCGCTGCGCTGGTTCGTCGATGCGTGGCAGAACGAGGCGGTGAAGGACGCGGCGTGGCGTTCGCTGGTCATCGCCGCTTTCGCTGCCACCATCGCCACGGCGGCGGCCACCATGGCGGCCATCGCTACCACCCGCACCGCGCCCTATCGCGGGCTCGGCTTCAAATACGCCTTCATCAACCAGCCGCTGATGGTGCCGGAGATCGTCACCGCCGTGGCGCTGCTGATCGTGTTCTCGCGCATCAAGGTGTGGACCGGCTATTCCGGGCTCGGCTACCTGATCCTGGCGCACACCGCGTTCTGCATTCCCTTCGCCTATCTGCCGATCCGGGCGCGGCTGGAGAGCATGGACACCTCGCTGGAGCGCGCGGCGGCCGACCTTTACGCGACGCCGTGGCAGGCGTTCCGCCGCGTGACGCTGCCGCTGCTGCGCCCCGGCATCATCGCCGGCTTCATGCTCGCCTTCGTGATCTCGCTCGACGACGTGGTCATCAGCGAGTTCGTCAAGTCGGGCGGGCAGGACACGCTGCCGACCTACATGCTCGGCCAGCTCCGCCGCGTCGTGACCCCGCAGGTCAACGCGATCGCGACGGCGTTCCTCGGCCTTTCGGTTCTGCTGGTGACGGCATTCTTCTTCATCAACCGCAAGAAGACGTGAAAACAAACGCCTGAAGACAACAACCTACGGAGACGGAACATGAACTGGAAGATGACGGCGGCCGGCGCGGCCGTGGCTGTCCTCGGTTTTGTCGGCAGCGCCGCGGCCGAGGGCGCGCTCAACATCTACAATTGGGGCGACTACACCAGCCCCGAGATGATCAAGAAGTTCGAGGACAAGTACAAGGTCAAGGTCACCGTCACCGACTACGACGCAAATGACACCGCGCTGGCCAAGGTGCGCGCGGGCGGCCATGGCTTCGACATCGTGGTGCCGTCCGCCAACTATGTGCCGATCTGGATCAAGGAAGGGCTGCTGCTGGAAGCGCGCCCCGACCAGATGGAGAACTTCAAGAACGTCGACCCGCGCTGGGTCAACGTGCCGTGGGATCCGGGCCGCCACTACACCGTTCCGTGGCAGTGGGGCCTCAGCGGCATCGGCGTGAACAAGAAGATCTATGGCGGTGACATCAACACCTCGGCGATCTTCCTCGATCCGCCGCCGGAGCTGATCGGCAAGATCAACGTCGAGCCGGAAATGAGCGACGTGATGTTCGCCACCATCAAATATCTGGGTGGCGACTGGTGCACGGCCGACAAGGAGCTGCTCAAGAAGGTGCGTGACAAGCTGGTCGAGGCGAAGCCGAAATGGCTGGCCATGGACTACAGCGTCACCGAGAAGCTGCCCGCGGGCGACTATGCCGGCGTCTATTACTGGAACGGCGCCATCCTGCGCTCGCGCCTGAAGAACCCCGACGTCGCCTTCGGCTACCCGAAGGAAGGCTACCCGCTGTTCATGGACAGCGTCGCCATCCTGAAGGATGCCAAGAATGTCGAGAACGCCAAGCTGTTCATGAACTTCATCATGGAGCCCGAGAACGCGGCGATGATCTCGGCCTTCGCCAAATATGCCAACGGCATCAAGGGATCGGAGGCGTTCATGCCGCCGGAGATGAAGGGCGCGCCCGAACTCGTCATCCCCGCGCAGTTCGAGAAGGCCGGCGAGTTCCTGCAGGCCTGCCCGCCTGAGGTGAACGAGCTCTACACCCGCATCTGGACCGACATCAGCAAGTAAGCCGCGTTCGCGGGGCAGGCGCGGCCTTCCCGGCCCGCCCTGTTCCGCGACCGGCCGCTTTCGTGATCCGGCCCGCATCGAAAGCCGTCCGTGCCCTGCGCACGGGCGGCTTTCCTGTTTTCCGCGCGAACTGCGACCGCGGCGCTTCCGAGCCACCCCTAGGTATAGGCCGGCCAACCGAACGGCCGATATCGGCAAGGGGCGCGCGGGTCCTAACCTCTTCCTCATGAGCCGCTGCTGTTCCCGGCATCGCGGCACGCTCGAAGAGGGAGATGGGCCATGGCCCCCGCGCCGATACCAACCGCCCTGCAGGCCGGACAGCCGGCTCCGGGCTTCACCTTGCCGGCGACGCCGGATCAGTTTCTCTCGCTCGCCGACCTGAAGGGAAATCCGGTCATCCTCGCCTTCTACCCCGCCGACTGGAGCCCGGTTTGCGGCGACCAGATGGGGCTGTACAATCAGGTCCTGCCGGAATTCCACCGCTACGGCGCGCAGCTTGTCGGCATCTCCACCGATGGCGTGTGGTGCCATGCCGCCTTCGCCGCCGACCGCAAGCTGCACTTCCCGCTGCTCGCGGATTTCGAGCCGAAGGGCGAGATCGCCAGGGCCTTCGGTGTCTATCGCCCGCATGAGGGCACGTCCGAGCGCGCGCTGTTCGTGCTCGACGGCGAGGGAACCATTCGCTGGAGCTATGTCTCGCCGGTCGGCATCAATCCCGGCGCCGACGGCATTCTGGCCGCGCTTGAGGCGCTTGCCGCGGCGCCCGCCAAGGCAGGAGCCGCGTCATGAGCCATCTCACCCCGCCGGTCGGGCCGGCCGACCATGTGCGCGGCAACGCCGACGCGCCCGTCACGCTGGTCGAATTTGGCGACTTTGAATGCCCCTATTGCGGCGAGTTCTACCCCGAGCTGAAGGCGGTGGAGGAGGCGTTGGGCGACGTGCTGCGCGTCGTGTTCCGCAATTTTCCGCTCACCGAATCCCATCCCCATGCCGCCCATGCCGCGGCCTTCGCGGAAGCGGCGGCGGCACAGGGGCTGTTCTGGCAGGCGCATGACATGCTCTACGAGCACCAGGGCGCGCTGGACGATGCCAGCCTCGTCACCTACGGCCGCGCCATCGGGCTCGATGCGGCGCATGTCGCGGCGGCGCTGGAAGGTCGCCATGCCGGGAAGATCCGCGAGGATTTCGTCAGCGGCCTGCACAGCGGGGTGAACGGCACGCCGTGCCTGTTCATCAACGGCCAGCGCTATGACGGCCCGCGCGATGCGCAATCGCTCGCCGAGGTGATCGTGCGCGTCGCGGGTGGCTAGGCAAGCGTGTCGGCGGGACCGGGCTTTAGCCGCCCGGCCAGCAGGTCGATGAAAAACCGCACCTTGGCGGGCACGAGGCGCCGGCTGGGATAGACCGCCCAGATGGCGAGCGGTTCCGGTTCGGCGTCGGCGAGCACGATCTCGCGCAGCCGGCCGTCGGCAAGGTCGGCCGCCACGTCCCATGCCGAAAGGTTGGCGATGCCCAGCCCGCCCCGGCACGCCTCGTGAATCGCGTCGATCGAATTGGCGGTGAAGCGCCCGCTGACCCGGAACTGACGGGTGCTGCCTCCGGCGTGAAAACTCCATCGGGCGGGCGAGGCGCCGGTCAGGCATTCATGCCCGCCAAGCTCCGCCAGCACCGCCGGCACGCCGAAGCGCTCGACATAGGAAGGCGCGGCAACAAGGCGGCGCGGATTGTCCGCGAGGCGGCGGGCGATGAGGTTGCTGTCGCCGAGTTCGGCGATGCGGATGGCGAGGTCGAAACCGTCGGCGACGATATCGACCAGCGCGTCGCTCAATTGCAGGTCGACCTGCACCTCGCGGTGGCGCGCCATGAACGCCACCACCGCCGGCGCCACCACCTGCCGGCCGAAGGCGAGCGAGGCGCTGATCCGCAGCACGCCGGTGGGCTCCGCGCGGGCGCCGCGCACGCTGGCGAGCGCCGCGGCCTGCTCCTCCAGCAAGGCGCGGGCATGGGGCAGGAAGACCTGGCCTTCATCCGTCAGCGAGAGCGCGCGGGTGGTGCGGTGGAACAGCCGCGTGCCGAGTTCGTCCTCCAGCGCGGCGATGAGGCGCGTGGCCTTCATCGGCGACAGCCGCAGCCGTCGCGCCGCCTCGGCGAGGCTGCCGGCGCTGGCGGTCTCGCTGAGCAAGGCGAGGGCGCTGAAATCCATTCTAACGAATTCCGATATAATTATAGATCAACGAACGACACTATAACAAATCGGACGCTGGTCTATCTCTCACAGCAACCAAACCCAATGGCCCTTGCCGGTTTCCCGGCGAGGCGCGGGAGACGACACATGTCCGTTCAGGATTCACTCACAGGCGCGGCGAGCCCCAAGGCATCGCTGGGGCTTCTGCCGACCTTCGCCATGGCCGCGGCGGCCGGCGTGGCGGTGGCCAACATCTATTACAACCAGCCCATGCTGGCGGTCATCGAGCAGGATCTGCCGGGCAGCCTGTCCGGCGCCATTCCGACGGCGACGCAGCTCGGCTATGCGCTCGGCCTGTTCCTGCTGGTCCCGCTCGGCGATCTCGTCGAACGGCGCCGGCTCATCATTCTGCAGTTCGTCTTGCTGGCCGGCGCGCTCGCCATCGCCGCCGTCGCCCCCGGCGCCGCCGCCATGGTGGCGGTGTCGCTGCTCATCGGGCTCTTGTCCACGGTGGCGCAGCAGATCGTGCCGCTGGCGGCGCATCTGGCGGCGCCGGAGCGGCGCGGGGCGACGGTCGGCACGGTGATGGCGGGGCTCCTCACCGGCATCCTGCTCAGCCGCACGCTTGCCGGCTTCGTCGCCACCCATGCCGGATGGCGCGAGATGTTCTGGCTCGCCGTGCCGATGGCGCTGGCCGCGGCCGGGCTGATGGCGCTGGTGCTGCCGCACAGCGCGCCGGACTCCGATATGAATTACGGCCGGCTGCTGCGCTCCATCGGCCATCTCTGGGTCGAGTTCCCTGCCTTGCGGCTCGCCGCGCTGACGCAGGCCGCGCTGTTCGCCGCCTTCACCGTGTTCTGGACCATCCTCGCCTTCCGGCTGGAGCAGCCTGAATTCGGCTTCGGCGCCGACATTGCCGGCCTGTTCGGACTGGTCGGCGCGGTGGGCATTCTCGCGGCGCCGCTCGCGGGGCGTTTCGCCGACAAGCATGGCGCCACCGGCACGGTGCTGCTCGGCGCGGTCATCACGCTGGCCTCGTGGATCGTGTTCGGCGTGTGGGGCTCGCTGGCTGGGCTGGTGGTCGGCGTGGTGCTGCTCGATTTCGGCATGCAGAGCGCGCTGGTGTCCAACCAGCACATCGTCTTCGCCCTGCGCCCTGCCGCGCGGGCCCGGCTGAACACCGTGCTGATGGGCGCGATGTTCCTCGGCGGCGCGCTTGGCTCGGCCACGGCGACGCTGGCCTGGGATGCGGGCGGCTGGCACGCGGTGAGCGGGCTCGGCATCGCTTTCGCCCTTCTCGCCGCCGGCCTGCAGATCAATGCCGCCCGCCAGCGCCGGGCATAGGTGAGACGACGGGGAACGGGGGAGCCCCCTCCGTTCCCGAAGGGCGTGCGCCGTTGCTAGACCGAGCAGCGGCCTAGCCCGCCCGGCGCCCGGCGCCATTCGCGGGTCTCGCCGAGGCTTTCCAGTCCGACGAAGCCGATAATGGCGAGCCGCCCGTTCGGCCGTAGTTCCGCCGAGAGACGGTAGCGTCCGCCCGTTTCAGGGTCATACACCCAGCCGTCCTCATAGCGCCCGCCCTTCGGCTTCAGGCCGCCGAGAATGCGCAGGCCGCAAATCGGCTTGTTGCGCGCGCTTTTGCTGGGGTTGTTCGCGTCGCGCTGTGGTTGGCCGTCCTCTTTGGGCGTCTTCAGCCAAACGATGTGTCCGCACATCTCGCCGCCGCAGGACGCGACCTCGATGGCGGCTTCCCCATCATCGGTGAGCCAGACGCCGCCAATCTCGCTGGAGGCCCGCGCCGGCGCGGCTCCCCACAAGGCGAGGGCGGCGGCGGATAACATCAGGCATCGATACATGCTCAGGCTCCTGCGGCCGGCTTGGCGACCTTGCCCGCACGGACGCCGGGGCGGTCGGCTTCCCGCGCCGCCGCTTCCCGCTCCTCGGCCTCCGGTCCGATCAGCCAGACGCCGGCCAGGATCAGCCCGATGCCGATGGCCGGTATCAGCCCGACACCCTCGTTGAAGATCAGCCAGCTGGCCAGCGGCACGGTGACATAGCTCAGCGTGGTCAGCGGGAAGGCCTTGCCGAGCGAGGAGAATTTCAGGATCAGGATCCACGTCGCATAGGTGGCGAAATAGAGCAGCGCCGCCACCCAGCTCGCGGGCGTCGTCGCCACGGCGAGCAGGAACTGCGGCCCCAGCGGCAGATCGCCGATCGCGCGGGATGTCGCCTCGAAGGCGATCTGCGTCCCCGTATCGACCACGAGATAGAGGCCGACCAGAACCGGAAAGCGAAGCTTGGACGGAAGTCTCATCACGCGGCCGTCCTCGAAACTGCCCGGCGCCGATAGGCCGCGAGGTCGGGATCCCAGCGGGGAAAGCCGAACCATGGTGCGGCGAGGCGCAGCGCGGTATGCAGCACCGGGTTCAGATGCTTGACCATGATGGTCGACGGCGCCAGCCCGCTGCCATAGCGCAGCTTGGCGGCATAGGCGGTCTGCCCGGTCTGGAGATAGCGCCGGCCGAGCCGCAGGCACAGCCGCACATTTTCCGCCCAGCTCACCGCATAAAGGTCATGCTCGCGGGCCAGCGGATAGGCCATGCCGAGAAACTTGTCGATCACCCGGTCGGGCTCGATCAGCATCATGTTGAACGCGGCGAGCCGGCCGTCGACGCGGTAGAAGGCGAAGGCGACCCGGCCGGGCAGGGCAGCCGCGACATTGGCGAAATAGCCCTCGGGCAGATCCTCGAAGTCGCCATAGTGCACATGGCTCTGCGCGCGCGTGCTCTCATAGAGCGCGTGCACCTCCGCTTCCAATTCATCCAGCGAGTGGCGCCATTCCACCTCCACCCGGCCGGCCCGTTTCAGTTTGCGCCGGAGGTCCTTGCGGGTGGCGGGGGACAGACGTGCGAGCCAGCCTTCAACGTCCTCGACGCCGGCAAGGTCGAGCACCGCGTGCGGCAGGCTTTCCAGCGCGACATAGCCGGCCGCCGCCAGCGCCGGGCCGATGCGCTGCATGTCGGAGGGGCTGATGTCCTTGAAGGCGACCAGCCCCGCCTGCTGCCGGCGCGCCTCGGTTTCGACCGTGCGCAGCAGTTCGCTGACCACCCTTGCGCGCGCCGCGCCGTCGAGCGTCGGGGAAAAAGCGAGCGGACAGCTCTCGGTGAAGGGCGAGCCGACCGCAAGCAGCCGCCATTCCTGCCCGCGCAGCAATGCGCGCAGAGCAGCTTTCGCCACGCGCGCGAGCGCATTGCCGCCGGGCGCGGCGGTTTCTTCCTGAAACGGTGTGTCGAGATGATAGCCAACACCGAACAGCGGCGCGCCGGCGAGGAACGCGTCACCCGCTTCGACGCGCGCCGCGCTCAGGCGGAAGGCTGGCGGCGTACCGGTCTCGCAGGCGACGAGATAGTCCCAGCCCTCGGCGTCGTCAGGACGGCACGCCTGCCAGTCCTGCCGTGCGAGGGCGGAGACGCCGGAGACGACCGATCCCGCGACGGTGCCCGCGGGCGCGCAATGCCCCCGGGCATTGGCGCTCATGTCCGCACCGGCGCTTGCGCCGCGCGCCCCGAAGGCGAGCGTTTCAGGCGCCATGCCCCGCTCCCAGTTGAATCGCGCAGGCGTCGATGAGCTCGTCCTGCCGGGCATCCTCCGGTTCCACCGCCGGCTGCGCCGCCGCCGGCAGGGTCACCGGGGACAGGCTCAGGGCTTCGGCGTTGCGGGCGAAATACGCCATGAACTCGATCACCCGCTCACCCACCAGATGGCGCTGCCGATCCACGGTAACCAGGTGGTAGCTGTCCTCCAGCACCATGGTGTCGACCACGCCGCCGAGGCGGCGTTGCAAGGTAATCGCGTTGTTGAGGCTGGCGATGTCATCGTGCCGGGCATGGATGACGAGAGTGCGCTGGCGGATGTGCCCCAGCACTTTCTTGACGGCGGCGTTCAACCGCAGCAGCTCGCGCAGCGCCAGCGCCGGCGTGGAGAACAGCCCCGCCTCTGCGCTGTTGCCGCTGCGCATGGATCGCACGACCAGCGCCCGCAGGCGCTCATCCTTCAGCCCGAAGGGCTCGCGCTCCTCGAAGCGATAGTAGCGCACGAGGGGTGTGTTCATCACCAGCCGCAGCAGGAAGCGGTATTTCGGGATCGACCAGCCATCATAGACCAGCGTGGGCGCGAGCATCACGAGCCCGCGCACCCGCCGGGGCTCGCGCGCCGCCAGCAAGGCGGCGAGCACCGCGCCCATGGACAGGCCGCCGACAAGAATGGTGGAGCAGCGCTTTTCCAGTTCCTCCAGCGCTTCCACCGCGCTGGCGTACCAGTCCTCATAGCTGGTCGCAGACAGGTCCTCCTCGGTGCCGCAATGGCCGGCGAGCTGGCAGCACAGTACGGTGTAGCCGGCAGCGGCGACGCGGCGCGCAAGGTCGCGCATCTCGGCTGGCGTGCCGCCGAGGCCGTGGATCAGCAATACGCCGACGGGTCCGCGCTCATACAGGAGGGAACGATCGACCAGGGCTTTGCGCAAGATGACTCCTTAAAGGCTGCCGGCGACGAGGAAAATTCCCGCCATGATCAGCAGCGCACCGGCCCAGTGGTTCCGGCCCAGCCTCTCCCCGAGCAGGAGGTGGCTGGCGCCGAGGACGCCGAGAATGTTCAGGCTGGCGAGCGGGAAGGCGACGGAGAGGGGAACAAGGGCGAGGATGCGGATCCAGATCAGGAACTCGGCGACATAGACCGCGATGCCGGCCACGAGCCACGGCGTCGCCACGAGCGAACGCGCGAATGCGCCCCACTGCCCCTTTGAAGGGGTCGGCACGTTGCCGGCGCCGAGCTTGAAGGCAAGCTGGCCGGCGACGTCGCACAATACAGACAGGGCGAACAGCCCGACGATTTCCGCCGTCATTGCAGCAGCGCTCCCATGGCCGCGAGGATGCGCAGATTGGTCGCTTCATTCAGGCGGGCCCCGTCCGTCGGCGGCTCCGGCCGCTGGTCGCGGTCCAGCCGCGCGAGCAGGGAGCGGAAAGCGCCCAGGTCGCCCACAGGCGAATAATCGCCACAGACATCCATGCCGAGCAAGGGGCGGTGCCCGGCTATGAGCCCGATCGCCTCCAGCACCGCGTCGAGCGTCAGGCGACCCTGATCCCAGTTGGTCACGGCCTCCGCCGTGCCGAGCACATCCTTGTCGAGGGTGATCCAC
>QFQD01000086.1 GCA_003241485.1 Ancylobacter novellus | reverse complement strand
GGAGCCGGCCGTGCCGCCGAAGGTGACGGCCGTGGCGCCGGAGAGGTTGGTGCCCGACAGGGTGACGCTCGTGCCGCCCGCGGTGGAGCCGCTGTTCGGCGACGCGCCGGAGAGCGTCGGGGCCGGCGTCACATAGGTGAAGCCATTGGTGAGGGTGGCGGAGCCGCCGGGGGCGGTGACGACGACATCGACGGCGCCGGCGGCATGGGCGGGCGAGGTCACGGTGACGGTGGTTGCGGTGGAGCCGGTGATGGAGCCGGCCGTGCCGCCGAAGGTGACGGCCGTGGCGCCGGAGAGGTTCGTCCCCGACAGGGTGACGCTGGTGCCGCCCGCGGTCGATCCGCTGTTCGGCGACGCGCTGGAGAGGGTCGGGGCCGCCGATGCGGCCGTGCAGGTCATGGTGGCTGTCAGTGTATTGCCGAAATTGCCGCTTTGGTTGCTGACCTGAACCTGCATGTACAGGCCGTTGGCAGGGTCATCGGCGGCGCTGATCGTGTGGCTTCCGCTGACATTGGTGGCGTTGCCGGAGGTGTTGTTGTCGAAATTCAAGATATAGTCGACGGTGGTCGTGACGACCCACTGCGCGAAATTATTGCTGTTCGTCGTTCCCGTGGACGAATACGTCCAGTTCAGCGTTTCACCGATCGAAAGTTCGCCATAGGCAGGCGTGTCGGTGACCAGCGTGCCTGGGGCTGGATTGTAGAACCTGCCGCCGGACCAATAGGAGTTGATGTCGGTGCAGGCCTGTGACTGGGCATGGGCCTGCCATGACGCGCCCACATTGGCGAGCAGTCCAAGAACAATCGGCACGAGAAGCTGCGCGCCGGCATGTTTTGCCGACCGCGCCCACTGTTGAAGCGCCTTCCGAGACGTGACAAGGCCCGCCATGAAGCGGCGCGCCATGAAATAAATCAGCGCCGACACCAGAAAAACTCCGACAAAATCAATATAAATTTTCTGCAGTAGCAAGGTGCGGCAGAGCCGCGCGTTGCCGCCAGCATCGTCTGATTATCTTCAATAACGCGACGGCAACAGACCTACGGGAGCCCGACTTTCCCCAACGGTCACTGCTGAATTGAACATAGATGGCGTTGGCCCGGCAAGCGCTAAGTACCAACCTCCGCGAGAGAAGAATTGTTACGTTTTATTTCACTTGCCACTTTAGGTTGTATTATCTACCGTCTTCCTGCCGAGTTGAGGGCGAGCTTTTGCAGGGAGAGGTCGGATGGAAAGCTGGTTGGGAGCGATTTTGCCTGTTGCATTTGGGTATGCGCCCGAGGGCTGGCTGATGGCGCATGGGCAAGTGCTGACTATTCAGCAGTACTCTGCTCTCTACAGTCTGTTCGGCGCGAGCTATGGCGGCAATCCGCCGGTCGACTTCAAACTGCCGGATCTGCGCGCGCGTGTTCCGGTCGGTTTCGATCCCCGTAACGTCGCCTATGCCCTGGCAAAGAGTGGCGGCTCGGAGACGACCGTGCTGGCGCAGAAGCACCTGCCCGCCCACACGCATGCCGCCCGGTTCGAGCCTCGCAAAGGGGAGGTCACGGCGCAGATTCCCGCTCAGGCCGGCACCCTCGCCGTGACGGCGAAACTGAAGGCCTCCAAAACGGCAGGCTCACACCAGGTGCCGGAGGCGTCGGACTTTCTGGGCGCGAGTTCCAACCAGATTGCCAAGAACTATACGTCCACCTCCACGGACACCGTTGAACTGAAAGGGCTGTCCGTCGATCTGGCGGGAGCGGCGGCCATCCCCGCCATGACTGCCACCGTGAAGGACGCGGTGATCGGCGGCGTTGTCGCCGTGGAGCCTGCCGGGAGCGCGAGCCCCACGCCGCTCGACATGCGCATGCCCTTTCTCGCCATCAACTTCATGATCTGCGTGATGGGCCTTTATCCGAGTAGGCCGTGACAATGAACCTCAGCGCACTCTCGGCCGAGATGTTCGCGTCGCACCTCGGCAGCGACTTTGTCCTTGAAGGGCCTGACGGCGTCATCGACGCCACGCTGGTGCGATGTCCCGTTAACCCGAAGGGGACACATCCGGATGCGGCGCGTACCGCCTTCAGCCTCATCCTGTCTGCAACCGCAGATGGCGTTCCCAACATCAATGGCGGTCATTTCCTTGTGCATCATGCCGAACTCGGCGCGTTCGGTCCCGTCTATGTCGAACGAATCCTGAGCGCCCGGCCCAGCGAGGCCATGCTCCAGATCATCTTCAACTAGACCTGTTCAGCGAGGTTCGGGAGCGGCGATGAGCGCATTGACCGGGGCGTTTGAACTGGACGGCGGCGTCGGGCTGCGCCTCGTCCGCCCGTCCGACCGGGACTTCCTGTTTCGCCTTTTCGTCGATTCCCGACCCTGGCTGTCCTGGGTGGAGGGAAGCCGGGACTTCATCCACTTCCTGTACGAGGAGCAGTACAAGGCGATGACGGTCGGGCAGGGGAGCGTCTATCCCGAGCATATGGACCTGCTGATCGAGCATCTCGGCGAGGCGGTCGGCAGGGTCGTGGTCAATCTCGGCTACGGCAACTGGCGGATCGCCGAACTTCAGATCCGCGCCGCCGCGCAGGGCAGGGGAACAGGGGCCAGGGTGGTGCGCGGGCTGCAGGCAGCGGCGGTGCGGGCGGGGGTGCCGATCACCCTATCCACCCCCATGCACGCCTTTGGGGCGCGCCAGCTCTATGAGCGGCTCGGCTTCAGCGTCTCCTCCGCCGATGGCGCGGCGTACCAGCTCATCTGGCACCCGCCCGGCATGATGAGCGGGCGGGAAGACTTGCCAACCTCGCCCCTGTCGAGGCGGGCATGAAGACACGCGTTCGATCGCGGGACGATCGGCCGCTGTATTGAGACAGGCGTCCGGCAGAGGCGAGGTCTTCGAGCCTTCCGCCGAACGACTGAGCGGATGAAGCATCAGGGTGCGTGACCACGTCCGTTAGGGGCGAGGCGCGAGCGCTTCATCACGACAGACGCGCCGGGGCCGGTGCTCCGGGCGTTACCGACACGGCTGATTTCACGCGAGCCTTTCGAGGCGCCGACGCTGTTGCGACCGCGGTCTGCCGACCGGGGAGCGCCACGTCGCGCCCGGATGAGCTCCGGCATGGGTCCTTCGACAGCTGACGGGGAAAGACGATGGGCATGCGCAGTATTCTCACGGCGTTGGCCGGAGCGTTGGTGACAGCGCTCCTGCTTGTGGGCGGGGCCCACGCGGCCGATGCCCCCATGGGGCCCTATTACAAGGCCTGCTTCGATATCACCGTGAAAGGCACGACGCTGGACGCGAAGTGCTTCCTCGCCAGCGGCGGCCAGCAGCAGGTGCGGCTGGACGATTTCGCGCAATGCCTGCCCAACTCCATCACGTTCGAGCCGGCTCGCGGCGTGCTGTCGTGCAGCTATGGCTTCTCCGCTCCGGCCGGCCCCTATACGGCGTCGTGCAGCAAGGTCGAGGTGGTGCCGTCGACCCTGACCGCCGAATGCCGCAACAACCTCGGCCAGACCAGGACCACGCGGCTGGGCAACTGGCAGGACTGTGAAGCGCAGACGATCCGGTACGCCAACGGCGAACTGGTCTGCACGTGGAAGTTCAAGGCACCGGCGGGTTCCTACACGTCCACATGCGAGAGCATCGCCAGGGAGAGCGCCGCCGTGATGAGCGCCTCATGCACCTCTATCGGCGGCACCAGGATCAAGACGTCCCTGCGCTTCTTCGACGCCTGCAAGCCGGGCTCGATCCGCAATGCCGATGGCAAGCTGGTCTGCGATTATGACGGGCTGCCGGTCGGCGCCTACATGGCCAGTTGCGACAGCCTTGAGGCCGTGACCGACGAAAACGTGCCGTCGCTGAAAGCCTCCTGCCGCGCGCCGGGCGCGAGCGCGCTCACGCCGTCCACGCTGTACAACATCCCGGACTGCGTGGCCGATTCCATCACCGTGGGCCGGGATGGACGGCTGACCTGCACATCGCGGGTCGCGAGCCGGCCGGTGCCTCCGCCCGGACCTTATCTCGCGGACTGCCGCAAGACCTGGTGGCAGGCGGACCGCATGCTGAGGATCGGCTGCCCCAAATCCGATGGGGGCATCAAGATCCATGTCTTCAATGCGCTTGAGTGCAAGGACGACACGGTTGCCATCGACTACGGCACCGCCGTCTGCACCCTGAAGTCGGGTGGACCGTCGGTGCCCGGCGGGTCCTACAAGCTGAGCTGCGCCGACCGCCGGATGGACGGACGCAAGCTGGTCGCGATGTGCAACCATTCCTTCAGCGAGGTGTTCCTGCCGGACGCCACCAACTGCAACCCGGACTCCGTCGCGCTGATGAACGGTCGGCTCGTCTGCACGCTGGCCAATGGCAAGTCCACCGATGTCGAGGGCCCCTACAAGAAGGACTGCGCCACGGCCGCGCTGCGTCCCGACAACAGCCTCATTGCCTTTTGCGGCAAGGTCGAGACGACGCTTGCCGGCGCCGACCAGTGCGCGCCCAATTCCATCGCGTTCCTGGACGGTGCGCTGAGGTGCCGGACCAGGACCCAGGCGCCGGGCATTCCCACCGGCCCATACACCGAGACCTGCTATTCGCCCCGGCTGGCGGATGGCGCTCTGCAAGCCCTCTGCCCTGGGCATGACGGCGCCTATCGCCAGACGCGCCTGGCGGCCATCTCCGACTGCGCGGCAAATTCCGTCGAATTCAGCAGCGGAAGCCTGTCTTGCCGCTATCTCAGCGGGCGCCGCGGCATACCGGAGGGGCCGTATAAGCAGCGCTGCATCAATGCCACGATCGGTGCGGACGGGGCGCTCACCGCGACGTGCAATACCGGCCGGTCCATGTCCATGGTCAACGGCATGCCGACCGCGACGCTCCTGAACTGGGAGACGTGTCGCCCCGGCACCATCGACGTCGAGCACGGCAATCTCTTCTGCACCTACACGTCCGGCGAGCCCAGCATTCCGGCCGGTGGCTACCGTCAGGCGTGCCTCAATCTGCGGATCGAGAACGGCGATCTGAAGGGCACCTGCGAGACCGGGGCGACGAACGGGTTCGGCGTGGCCTGGACCAAGGAGACGGTCCTGCGTCAGGTCGGCAATTGCGGCGTTGGCACGGTGCGCGTGGCCGAAGGCTTTCTCGGCTGCACCTATGTCAAGGGATGGACGGAGAACGTGCCGGCTGGCGCGTTCCGTCAAAGCTGCCTCAACCTTTCCGTCAACCCGGCGGGCGCCTTGACCGGCAATTGCTACGGCAAGGCCGGCGAGGGCGGCGCGCTGACGTCGATCCCCAACGTGGCCGCGTGCGAGCCCGACACCATCCGCGCGAACAATCAGAAGCTGTCCTGCCTCTATAAGGCCGGAGCGGTGGTGCCCGAGCAAAGCCGCGGGCCGTTCCTTGAGGCGTGCAAGGACGTGAAGGTCGATGCCGCGGGCGTTCTGACCGCGGCCTGCGTCGTGGAAGGCGGCGCGCCCCGGACGCTGCATTTCGCCGATATCCACTTCTGCGTCCCCGACACGCTCGCCTTGCGCGAGGGCCGGCTGTGGTGCCAGCCTGTTCCCGCTCTCGGTCCCTTCGCGGAAAGCTGCACGGTGGCGGTCAGCGACGATGCTGCGCTGGCTGGCGATTGCCCGAACTGGCCGCTCACAATGCCGGCCACAAGGCTGGACCAGTTCGCCGAGTGCGAACGTGGCAGCATCGTCAACCGGCAGGGGCATCTGGCCTGTAACCGGCTCGCTGCTGCCGACCCGGAAGCGGTGCTGCCGGGCCAAAAGCGCGGCGCCTTCCTGAGGGCCTGCACCGATATCACCGTCACTGACATGGGGCGCCTGACGGCTCGGTGTCCCGATGCGGAAGGGCGCCCGATAGCGATGAGCTTTGCCGATGTCCGCCTGTGCCAGCCCGACACGCTGGTGAGCGAGGAGGGTGGCCTGTGGTGCAAACCCGCCGGCCGGGTGGGGGCGTTCACTGGCTCCTGCTCCGTGCTCATGAGCCATGAGGGCACGCTGAAGGGAACCTGCCGGAACGATCGCCGGGCTGACGTCCCGGTGAAGCTGGAGATGATCGAGCGGTGCATTGGCGGCAGCATCAACAATGCGAACGGGCGGTTGCTCTGCGAGCGCGACTGGCAGGACAAGCTCGGAACGGTGATGCCCGAGCACAAGGTCGGTCCTTTCACCGCGACCTGTTCCGATATCGCCATCGCCGCCGACGGACGCCTGACCGCCCAGTGCACGGAGGCCGGCGGCACCCCGAAAGCGCTGTCGTTCCAGGACGTGCGCAGCTGCGAGCCGAACAGCATGACCAACGAGAAGGGCCGTCTGTGGTGCACGCCCTTTGCCACTCTCGGCTCGTTCGCCACCAGTTGCTCGCTGCGGCTGAACGATGCCGACACGCTGGAGGGGACGTGCTCCAATGGCTACTGGGACATTCAGACGAAGCTGGACAGGATCGCGACCTGTCAGCCCGGCAGCGTCGGCAACAGCAACGGCAATCTCACCTGCAGCCGGGTGAAGGGCTGACCGGGATTTTCCGCGCTCCGGCCCGCGCGGGCTCACACGCCAGTGCCACCAGCAGCCCTCGTCCGCGAGGGCTGCTTTGTGTTTGTCCGGCCATTGAGGCGTGGATTGACGGTTTGTCCCTGCAGATCGAGCATGCGTGTGACGCTACATTAGGCAGTTCCCGCGCCAGCGGCCGGATGACGTGACGAAAAAGGACACCTCCATGCGTGACTTCCAGAAGCCGGGCCGGTCGGCCGTCGTGAGCCGCCAGGCGATGGCGGCGACCTCGCATCCCACCGCGACGCTCGCCGCGCTGCGCGTGCTGGAGGCGGGCGGCAGCGCGCTGGATGCGGCGATTGCGGCCTGCGCGGTGCAATGCGTGGTCGAGCCGGGCTCCACCGGCATCGGCGGCGATTGCTTCGCCCTGCTGGCGGGCGAAGATGGCAAGGTGCACGCCTTCAACGGCTCCGGCCGCGCCCCCGCGGCACTGACCGCCGCCCATCTCCGGCGCGCGGGGCTGACGCAGATTCCCCGCCAGTCACCGCATTCTGTCACCATTCCCGGCGCGGTCGACGCCTGGACCCGGCTGCACGCCGACCATGGCGTCCTGCCTTTCGGCGACCTGCTCGCCCCCGCCATCCGCCTCGCCCGCCACGGCTATGGCGTGGCCGAGCGCGTGCAGTACGACTGGGCGAAGGAGGCCGCGCTGCTGGCCGGCGACGCCAATGCCGCCCGCGTCTTCCTGCCGGGCGGGCGCCCGCCTGCGGTGGGCGAGGTGCATCGCCAGCCCGAGCTGGCGGACACGCTGGAGATCATTGCGCGCGAGGGGCGCGACGGCTTTTATCGCGGTCCCGTCGCGCAGGACATCGTCGCCTATCTCAACGGCCTTGGCGGCCTGCACACGCTCAGCGATTTCGTCCATGCCGCCGGCGAGTATGTCGAGCCGACCCAGACCGGCTTCCGTGGCCACGAGGTCTATGAATGCCCGCCCAACGGCCAGGGTGTCATCGCGCTGATGATCCTCAACATTCTGTCGCGCTTTCCGGCCAAGGGCGACCCGCTCTCGGCCGACCGGCTCCATGTCGAGATCGAGGCCACGCGTCTGGCCTATGCCGCGCGCGACCGCTTCCTGGCCGATCCCGCGCAGGCGACCGTGCCGGTGGACTACCTGCTCTCCGACGCGCTGGCGGACGACCTCGCCGGCCGCATCACGCTCGAAAGGGCGCTTGAGGCCATGCCGGCCTTCGACGGCGGCGAGCACCGCGACACGGTGTATATCTGCGTGGTCGACAAGGCGGGGAACTGCGCGAGCTTCATCAATTCCATATTCAACCCGTTCGGCGCGGGTCTCGTCGCGCCCCGCTCGGGCGTGCTGCTGCACAATCGCGGCCAGAGCTTCGTGCTGACAGAGGGCCACCCGAACGAACTCGCTCCGGGAAAACGGCCCATGCACACCATCATCCCCGGCATGGTGATGAAGGACGGCCTGCCGCTGATGCCGTTCGGCGTGATGGGCGGGCATTACCAGGCCATGGGCCACGCGCATTTCGTCTCGAAGGTGCTGGATTTCGGCCTCGGGCTGCAGGAGGCGATCGACCTGCCGCGCCTGTTCCCGATTCCCGGCACCGGGCAGGTCGAGGCGGAAGACACGTTCCCGCCCGAGACGCTCGCCGAATTGCGCCGACGCGGCTTCGACATCGTGCCGTCCGGCCGGCCCATCGGCGGGGCGCAGGCCATTCGGCTAAACCGGCAACCGGGCACGCTTACCGGCGCCTCGGACCCCCGGAAGGACGGGTGCGCGCTCGGCCTCTGAGCCCTGGCCGGCGCTCTCATCCCGCGCCCTGCGCTCCTCGACCTTTCGTGCGGCATACCACGCCGCAAGGCCGGCGAGCGCGACGCTCGCGCCCAGCAGCGGCAGGCTGTGGCGCACCGCGGCCAGCATTTCGGCGCCGCTGGAGGCGAACCATGCCTGCGCGCTCCCATCGGGACTGTCCAGGTTCAGCGCGAGCATGGTCGCCCCGCCTGCCACGCCGAGACTGGTTCCCAGCGCGCGCATCAGATTGAGGAGCGAGCCGGCGGGGCCCGCCAGAGCCGGCGGCACGGCGGCAATCGCCACCTGGTTGTTGGGCGCGATGTAGAGGCCAAGGCCGATGCCGAAGAGCGCATAGGCGAGGCCGTCGAAGAGCCGGTGGTTCTCCACCCGCCCGAGAGTGGCGAACAGCAGGACGACAGCGAAGAAGCTGAGCGCCATGCCTGCCATGCCGATCCAGCGTCCGCCCAGCCGCTCCTTCACCGTGCTGCTGAAGGGGGCGGTAAGCCCGATGGCGACAGGAATGATGGCGAGGTGCAGGCCGGCGACCCCGGGCGGCTCGCCGAAGCCGTGGCCCTGCGCGAAGGACATCAGAAAGAACATGCCGAACAGCTGCGCGTAGCCGAGTGCGACCCCCGCCGCGGCACTGCAGAACGCGGCGTTCCGGAACAAGGCGGGGTCGATCAGCGGCGCGTGGAAGGCGCGTTCGCGCCACGCCAGCAAAGCGAGCAGCACGGCGGCGATGGCAAGGCCGCCAAGGGTCGCCGGGGAATCGAGGCCAGAGGTCGAGACGTGATTGAGAACGGCAACGATCAGCACCAGCGCAGGCCCGATCAACAGCATGCCGCCCCAGTCGAACGCGCGCTCGGGCTGCCCACCGGTGCTCCGCGGCAGCGCCAGCCAGCCAATGACGAAGGCAACCGCCCCGACCGGCGCGGTCAGCCAGAAGATCGATCGCCAGCCGAGCGACGCGAGAATGAGGCCGCCCAGCACCGGGCCCGCGCTCATGCCGACGGCCTGCGCCGCGGCGAACCAGCCGAGGGCCCGCCCGCGCTGTTCCGCCGAGACGGTCTTCACCAAAATGGAGATGCTGTTGGCGCCCAGCAGCGAGCCGCCCACACCCTGCAGGAAGCGAAAGACCACCAGCTGCTCGAAGCTGGTGGCAAGGCCGCACAGCGCGGTGGCGAGGATGAAGATGAGGTAGCCGACAAGGTACAGCGTCTTGCGGCCGAACATTTCGCACAGCCGGCCGAAGATGGGCAGGAAGGAAACGAAGGCCGCGAGATAGGAAAGGGCGATCCAGCTGACGTGTTGAAGCGGAGCGTCGAAATAGCGCCCGAGCGTCGGCAGGGCGAGCTGGACGATGGTGGCGTCGAGCTGCCCTATGAAGGCACCCATCGACACCAGGCCGACGATCAGCCACGGGTGCCAGACCTGGCGTTCAATGCAGCGGAGCGGTGCGGGCTCGGTCGTGAGCCGGGCGATGAGGGACGGCATTCGATCACCAAAACGAGCAGGGGCACTACTGTCCTACCAGATTGGCGAGCTGCCGTGCCGCTGCCTTTTCGGGATCGCGCGGTGTTTCGAGGTGAGGCGGTCGGGCGCCGGCGTTGCCGCCGGCGCCACGGGTCACGCCGCCTTCAGCGCCTTGGCGTTGGCGACCTGATCGGCGAGCTTGGACAGGGTCTCGTCGGTCAGGGATTCTTCCTTCAGCGTGGCGTCGAGCAGCTTCACCGCGTCCTTGAGGCCCATCACCTGGGCCCAGCGCTTCAGCGTGCCGTAGCGGCTGATCTCGTAGTGCTCGACCGCCTGCGCGGCGGCGGCGAGGCCGGCGTCGAGAGCCGGCTGGCCCTTGAATTCTTCGAGGATCTCCTCGCCTTCCTCAAGGATGCCGTCGATGGCCGGGCAGGTCTTGCCCTGCGGGCGCTTGCCGATCATCTCGAACACCTGCTGCAGGCGCTCGATCTGTCCTTCGGTTTCCTCGCGGTGCTTCTCGAAAGCCGCCTTGATCTCGGGCGACTGCGCGCCGCGCGCCATCTTCGGCAGCGCCTTCAGAATCTTGCGCTCCGCGTAATAGATGTCCTTGAGAGTCTCGTGGAACAGTGTGTCGAGGTTCTTCTCTGCCATGTCCGTCTCCTGATGGATGTTTCTCCCAAGCCAGCGAAGAACAAGACAGCGCGCGCATCGTTCCGTACCGATCGCGAGGTTCGGTGCTTTCCTTCCCTGAGGTCGCGATCGCGCCCAGCGCGATACCTTCCGGCGTCCTCAGATGCCGTCAGCGGGTGCGCCAGAGCGCGGCGCCGCCGGTGAGGCCGGCATCATTGTCGGCGAGGCTGACATTGGCCGGCAGCTCGATCTCGACATGCTTGGCGTTGCCGCCGCCGAGATAGAGATGGTCGTAATGCAGCAGCACATAGAGCAGCTCGATCACCCGTGCGACGTGCTTGTTCCAGTGGTGCTTGCCATGCTTCTCATAGGCGGCGACGCCGAGATATTCGTCATAGGTGAGGTTGTCGTGCACCGGATGGTGCGCAAGCTCCATATGCGGCATCAGCTCGCCATTGCGGAAAAGCGCGGTGCCCGCGCCGGTGCCCAGCGTCAGCACCATTTCCAGCCCCTTGCCGGAGACGATGCCATAGCCCTGCATCTCGGCGTCGTTGATCAGCCGGGCGGGGGCCTTGAGGCGTGCCGACATTGCCTCGGCCAGCGCGAAGCCCTCCCATAGCTCGGTGCCGAGATTGGGCGCGGTGAGAACCTTGCCGTCGCGCACCACGCCGGGGAAGCCGATCGAGATCCGGTCGAAGGCGGGATGCTTCGCCGCCATGCCGGCATAGGCGTCGAGCAGCGCCTGCGGGTGGCAGGGATGGGGCGTGTCGACCCGCTCGCGCTCCGAGATCATGGTGCCATGGTCGTCGATCACCGCGCATTTCAGCCCGGTGCCGCCGATATCGACCGCGAGAATGCCCGCCGCCTGATCCGCCGCCTTGCCTGTCATGTCGTGCTTCCTCTCAACTCGATGCGCGCGCCGGCTCGGCGACCCGCCGGCTCACCTCGTGGTCGGCCTCGTCGGCGCTGGCGTGAAACAGCGATCCGTCGCCGTCGACCATGACGGCGAAGTCCTCGCCCTCCCACTTCTGCGCCTCCGGCCAGAAGAAGGTGAACCGCAGATGCCGGCCGTGCTGCGCCGCGGTGGTGGGCAGGTCGGCGATGTGGAGGCCGAAGCCGGTCGGGCGGGTGGGCGTGTCCTGCGTCGTGGTCCAGCCGTCCAGCGTCCAGTGGATGATGGCCGGCGCCGGCAGCTCGATGCGCAAGGCGAGCCCGGCGGGCAGGGAGCGCAGCTTCTCGTTGAAGTGCCAGAGCCGCCGCGGCGAGGTGACCTTGTCCACGAGATAGCGCTGCACGGTCTGCGGCGGGGTGTCGAACACCTTGCCGTCCTTCAGCGAGCGCAGCAGCTTGATGTGCTCGGAATGCGCCCACACCAGCGGCATGGCGCTGCCCGAGGGGCGGCCCTTGTAGAGTTCGCGCGCGGGAATGTCGTCCTGGTCCCACACCTGCTCGGGCAGCAGCCCGCCGGGGCCCGCGCAGTCCTCCAGCGTGACGAGCAGCTGCCCGGCCCGCACCAGATTGCCGGCGGCGATCTCGTAATGGGCGCGCTCGCCGGTGAGCAGCGGCCAGGCGCGGCCGATGCCGGTGCCGAAGAAGGGCGAGCCGTCCTCATGCTCGCCATAGCCGTCGCCATTGTAGCGGTACCAGACCGGCCCCTGCGGCAGCTCGACCTTGAGGATGGCGTCGATGGCCTTGATGGTGGCGAGGATGCGCGGATCGTCCGGCGCGCGCAGACCGAAGCGCACCAGCGCCAGCGCGTCCGGGCTGATGAGCTGCGCCGCCGGCTGGTCGGTGTCGGCCGGCGGACGGTTCTTCACCGGCACGAAGCCGTCGAGCGGGGAGGCGGCGTCCGCTGTCTCGGGCGGGGCGACGCGCACATAATAGCCCTCGATGCCCAGCCGGTCCGCGAGATCCGTGCCGGTGGCGAAGGTCCAGTGCTCGATGGAGTCGTTCCACGCATCGGCCTTCTCGCGCAGATACTGCGCGTCGTCCGTGCGGCCGGCGAGTTCCAGCATGTCGGCGGCGGCCAGCAGCGCGGCGATTTCCGCCGCGAGGGTGAAGGGCGAATAGCCGGCATCCTCCTCCCAGCGATCCTGTCCGGTGACGGGACCGTTGAGCACGATGAAGCGGGCGGCGCGTTCGATCATGTCCATGTAGCCGTCGAGTTCGCCACGGCTGAAATGCCCGCCGCGGCGGATCATGTCGGCAAGCAGGATGGGGAACGCGCATTCGTCCATCTGCACGCCCTCCCAGTAGGGCGCGCCATCGAGCCAGACATTCTGCGACCAGTGCCCGTCCTGCTCCTGAATGCCGCGCAGATAGCCGAGCACGGACTTGGCCTCGTCGGTGGCACCGGCGGCGAGCAGGCCGCCGGCGTTCTCCACCAGGTCGCGCGGCCACACCAGATGGTAGCCGCCGAGATCCTCGTCGCCCTTGTTGAAGCCCCAGGGAATGGAGAGGCTGGCGATGATGGCGCCGGGCGTCGAATAGGGCTGGTGGGTGGCGAGCACGATGGTGCTGGCGCGGTAGGTGTTGATGTTCGAGCGGTTCTGCGGATGGTCGAGCGGGGCCAGCGTGTTCTGCCAGTTCCGCCAGCCCTGCACATAGGTGCGGCGCAGTTCCTCGAAGCCTTCCTGCAGGCTGGAGATGGCGCGAAAGCCCGCCTCTTCCGGACGTGCGCCGAAGCCGAGCGCGACCAGCATCTCGCCATTGCAGGCGGTAAGGTCGATTTCCCCGCTAAGCGCGACATTGCCGCACTCGGCCCGGCGGTAGCGGTCGTCCAGCGCGCCGGTCTGGCTGAGCTGCTGCCACCCGTCCGATGTGCCGACATAGCCGACGGAAAGCGCCTTCCATGGCGCCGAGCAGGCCAGCGCCAGAGACTGGCCGCGACGGCCGGAGGCAAAGAGCATCGGCGTGCCCTTGTAGTCACCGACCCAGGCGGTGTTGTCCGCGCCCGCATTGATGAGATGCGGCGCCAGCAGCGCAAAC
>QFQD01000085.1 GCA_003241485.1 Ancylobacter novellus | reverse complement strand
TTCCCAATAGGCATCCACCGTGCCGACATCGCGCCAATAGGGCGCCGTCTCCATGTCGGAACGCACGCAGGAGCGCGAGAAATGATGCGCCGACGCCTTTCCGTGCTTGACGATGTAGGGGATCAGGTCCTTGCCGAAATCATGCGTCGACAGCGGATCGGCCGCGTCGCGGCGCAACTGCTCGATGAGGAACTTGGTCTCGAAGACATAGATGCCCATCGAGGCCAGCGCCTTGTCGGGATGGCCGGGCATCGCCGGCGGGTTCTTCGGCTTTTCGAGGAAGGACAGGATGCGGTCGTTCTCGTCGACATGCATCACGCCGAAGGCGCTCGCCTCCTCGCGCGGCACTTCGAGGCAGCCGACGGTGACGTCAGCCCCCTGGTCGACGTGCTGCTGCAGCATGATCTCGTAGTCTTGCTTGTAGATGTGGTCGCCGGCCAGGATGATGATGTGCCGGGTGTCGTAGGCCTCGATGATGTCGAGGTTCTGATACACCGCATCCGCCGTCCCCAGGTACCACATGGTCTCTGAGACGCGCTGGCTGGCGGGCAGCACGTCGAAGCTCTCATTGCGCTCGTGGCGGAAGAAGTTCCAGCCGCGCTGCATGTGGCGGATCAGGCTGTGTGCCTGGTACTGCGTCGCCACCCCGATGCGGCGAATGCCGGAATTGAGCGCGTTGGACAGCGCGAAATCGATGATGCGCGACTTGCCGCCGAAATAGACCGCCGGCTTGGCGCGACGGTCCGTCAGCTCCATGAGGCGACTGCCGCGCCCTCCGGCCAGCACATAGGCCATGGCCGTTCGAGCAAGAGGAGCATTCTGGAGCGTCGGCCTCGGCATCGGGTTTTTCTCCCCCTATTGAGCGTGTTTGCGGACCGTGCGGCGCGCCTTGGCGGGCGCGGGTGCCGGGTCCGGTTCCCATTGCAGATAGATGGTGGCGAGCGGCGGCAGGACCAGCTCGGCACTGGCCGGCAGACCGTGCGAGGGAATGTCCTGCGCCGTGACGGCACCGAGATTACCCTGCCCCGAGCCGCCATAGCCCTGCGCGTCGGTGTTGAGGATTTCGCGCCAGCGGCCGGCATGGGGCAGGCCGATGCGGTAATTGGAGCGCGGCACGGGCGTGAAATTCGCGACCACCAGCACCGGCGCATCGCCCTCGCGCCCGAAGCGCAGCCAGGCGTAGACGGACTGGCCGGCATCCTCCACCACCACCCAGCGGAAGCCTTCCGGCTCGCAGTCGCGGGCGTGCAGCGTAACGGTGTCGCGGTAGATGAAATTGAGATCGCGTACCAGCAGCTGCGTGCCGCGATGGTGCGGGCCCATGTCGATAAGGTGCCAGTCGAGCGAGCGCTCCTCGCTCCATTCGCCGCGCTGGGCGAATTCCTGCCCCATGAACAGCAGCTTCTTGCCGGGATAGGCCCACATCAGCGCGTAATAGGCGCGCACGGTCGCGAATTTCTGCCAGTCATCGCCCGGCATGCGCGAGAGCACGGTGCCCTTTCCGTGCACCACCTCGTCATGCGAGAGCGGCAGCACGAAATTCTCGGTGAAGGCATAGACCAGCCCGAAGGTGATCTTGTCGTGGTGCCAGGGCCGGTAGACGGGATCGAGCGACATGTAATCGAGCGTGTCGTGCATCCAGCCCATGTTCCACTTGAAGCCGAAGCCGAGGCCGCCCGCGAAGACCGGCTGCGACACGCCGGCCCAGGAGGTCGATTCCTCGGCGATCACCACCGTACCGGGATGCTCGGCATAGATGGTCTCATTCGCACGCTGGAGGAAGGCGACGGCATCCTTGTTGTCGTTCGAGCCGTCCGGGTTGGGCGACCACTCGCCATGGCGCCGCGAATAATCGAGATAGAGCATCGAGGCCACCGCATCGACCCGCAGCCCGTCGATGTGGAACCGATCGAGCCAGTACAGGGCGTTGGCGATCAGCATATTGGCCACTTCGCGCCGGCCGAAGTCGTAGATCGCCGTATTCCAGTCGGGGTGGAAGCCGCGCTGCGGGTTGGAATGCTCATAGAGCGGCCCGCCATCGAAATGGGCGAGGCCGTGAATGTCGGTCGGGAAATGCGCCGGCACCCAGTCCAGGATCACCGACAGGCCCGCCTGATGCGCACGGTCGACGAAACGCGCGAAGCCGGCGGGGTCGCCGAAGCGGCTGGTGGGGGCGAACAGCCCGATCGGCTGGTAGCCCCAGGAGGCATCCAGCGGATGCTCGGAAACCGGCAGCAGCTCGATATGGGTGAAGCCCATCCAGGCGGCATAGCCGATCAGCTGGTCCGCCAGCTCGTCATAGGTGAGGAAGCGGTTGCCCTCGCCCCGCCGCCATGAGCCGAGATGCACCTCGTAAATGGCCATCGGCTTCTCACGCGCCGCACCCTGGTTGCGGGCGGCGATATGCGCCTCGTCGTGCCACTCGAAATTGTCGGTGCGCGCCACGACGGAGCCTGTCGCCGGCCGGAACTCGCCGCGGAAACCGAAAGGATCGGCCTTCAGCGGCAGCAGGCGCCCGTCGGCGGCGACGATCTCATATTTGTAGATCGTCCCCTCGCCGACACCCGGCGCGAAAATCTCCCACAGGCCGCTGTCGATGCGCTTGCGCATCTGGTGGCGGCGCCCGTCCCACTGGTTGAAATCGCCCACCACCGAGACGCGGGACGCGTTCGGCGCCCAGACGGCGAAACGCACACCCTCGACGCCTTCATGTTCGCACGGATGCGCGCCCAGCCGCTCATAGAGCGCCTTATGCGTGCCCTCGACGAGCAGATAGTCGTCCATGGGCCCGAGCACGGGCCCGAAGGAATAGGGGTCGTCGAGCGTCCATTCGCCGCCGGCGTTGCGCGCCAGCAGCCGGTAGCGCGCCCAGGCCGGGCGGCCCGCGATGAAACCCTCAAACAGGCCCGAGTCATGACGGCGCGACAGCATGGCAATCGGTGTGCCGTCCGTCTCCACGGCGTCGAGCGTGTCGGCATAAGGAACGAAAGCCCGGATCACCAGGCCTTCAGCCACCTCATGCGGGCCGAGCAGCGAGAAGGGATCCGCGTGATGGCCCCCGACGAGTGCGTCGACCTCGGCATCGGGCACCTGCCACGCATACATATGTTCCTGCCTCCAACGCACCGATTCAGTCAGATCAAGACCGGGGCGCCGAGAAGGTTCCTCTACCGCCGAAGCAAAGTCCACAACTCGTAGTCACTTACCGTGATTTGACGTTACGCATGGATAATGCGAGCGGCCCGGCGCCCGGCCGGGCTGCCCGTCTTCACCCGCGAGCGGGCCGCGTGGGCACGTTCCAGATGTCCGTGGCGTATTCGGTGATCGTCCGGTCGGAGGAGAACCAGCCCATATTGGCGGTGTTGATGGCGCTGGAGGTCCACCAGGCGGAACGGTTGTTCCAGCGCTCGTCGACCTTGCGCTGGGCATCCCAATAGGCGTCGAAGTCCGAGGTCACCAGGAAGTAATCGTGGTGGCGCAGGGCGTCGACCAGCGGCCTGAAGCGGTCGGGCTCGTCCGGCGAGAACACGCCGGATTCCACCGCGTCCAGCACCTCGGCAAGATGGGGCGAGCGCTGGATGGTGCCGTACTCGTCGACGCCGGTGCGGCGGCGCTCCTCCACCTCGGCCGCGGTCAGGCCGAAGATGAAGATGTTGTCGTCGCCGACATGCTCCTTGATCTCCACATTGGCGCCGTCGAGCGTGCCGATGGTGAGGGCGCCGTTGAGCGCCATCTTCATGTTGCCGGTGCCGGAGGCTTCCATGCCGGCGGTCGAGATCTGCTCGGAGAGATCCGCCGCGGGAATGATGGATTCGGCAAGGCTCACATTGTAGTTCGGCAGGAACACGACCTTCAGCAGGTCCTTGACCGTGGGATCGTCGTTCACGACGCGGGCGACGTCGTTGGCGAGCTTTATGATGAGCTTCGCCATGTGGTAGCTCGCCGCCGCCTTGCCGGAGAAGATCTTCACCCGCGGCGCCCAGTTCTTTGCCGGGTTGGCGCGCATGGAATCGTAGAGCGCGATGGTCTCCAGCACATTGAGCAGCTGGCGCTTGTACTCGTGGATGCGCTTGATCTGCACGTCGAACAGCGCGCCCGGATTGACCTTGATGTCGAGGCGGTCGCGGATGATGCGCGCCAGCGCCACCTTGTTCTGCCGGCGCACCGCCGCCAGCCGGTCGTGCACGGCGGAATCGCCCGCCACCGCCAGCAGCTTCTTCAGCTCGCCGGGATCGTCCAGCACGGCCGGGCCGCAGATCTCGACCAGCAGGTTGGTGAGCCCGGGATTGGACTGGTAGAGCCAGCGGCGGAAGGTGATGCCGTTGGTCTTGTTGTTCATACGGTCGGGGAACAGCCGGAAGAAATCGGCGAAAACCGTGGTCTTCATCAGCTCGCTGTGCAGCGCCGCGACACCGTTGATCGAGTGCGAGCCGAGGAAGGCGAGGTTGCCCATGCGCACGCGCCGGCCGTGATCCTCCTGGATCAGCGACACCGAGGAGAGCAGCGCGTCGTCGCCGGGGAATTCGGCGCGCACCTTCTCCAGATGCTTGGCATTGAGCTGGTAGATGATCTGCATGTGGCGCGGCAGCACGCGCTCCATCAGCGGCACCGGCCACGTCTCCAGCGCTTCCGGCAGCAGCGTGTGGTTGGTGTAGGAGATGGTGCGGACAGTGATGTCGAACGCCTCGTCCCACTCGATGTCGTTCTCGTCCACGAGCGTGCGCATCAGCTCGGCGACCGCGATGGACGGGTGCGTGTCATTGAGCTGGATCGCCACCTTGTCCGGCAGCGAGCGGATGTCGCCGAAGCTGTCGATGTGGCGGCGGATCAGGTCGCGCAGCGAGGCGGCGGTGAAGAAATATTCCTGCCGCAGGCGCAGCTCCTGTCCGGCCGGCGTTGCGTCGGAGGGGTAGAGCACCTTCGAGATCGCCTCGGCCTTCACCTGGTTCACCAGCGCGCCGACATGGTCGCCCTGGTTGAAGGCATCAAGCCGAAGCGGATCGGCCGCGCGCGCCGACCACAGGCGCAGCGTGTTCACATGCCGGCCGCGCCAGCCGACGATGGGTGTGTCATACGCCACCGCTTCGACGGTCTCGGCCGGGTGCCAGACCTGCTTCTTGCGATCGCCGCCGACGGCCACCGCCTCGACCGAGCCGCCGAAGCCGACATCGTAATAGACCTCGGGGCGCTCGAACTCCCAGGGGTTGCCGAAGGACAGCCAGTCCTCGGGATATTCCTGCTGCCAGCCATTCTTGATGACCTGCCGGAACAGGCCGTGATCGTAGCGGATGCCGTAGCCATAGGCGGCAATCGAGAGCGTCGCCATGCTGTCCATGAAGCAGGCCGCAAGGCGCCCGAGGCCGCCATTGCCCAGCGCCGCGTCCGGCTCCACCTGCCGCAGACGGTCGATATCGACGCCAAGATCCCCCAGCGCCGAGCGCGCGGTCTCCAGCATCTCGATATTGGTCAGCGCATCGAACAGCAGGCGGCCGATGAGGAATTCGAGCGAGAGGTAATAGACCCGCTTGCGCCCTTCCGAATAGGTCTGCCGCGTCGAGGTGATCCAGCGGTCGACGATGCGGTCGCGCGTGGCGAAGGCGGTGGCCAGAAACCAGTCGCGGTCGCTCGCGGCGGCGGGATTCTTGCCCACGGCATAGGTGAGCTTGGAGATCACTGCCGCGCGGAACTTGGCGACGTCATCCCCGGCCAGGTCGACGGCGGAGCGGGCGGCGGCTTCCGACTTGTGCAGCATTTTCTCTTCAACCTCGACTGACATGCAGCTTCTGCTCCCGTTGCGGCTTTCCGCCTTCCGGCCGTGCCGGACGGCGGGGCCGTCTGTCGTCATGCAACCTTTTGGCCAAGTCAGGCTTTGGGGCGTCCGCGCTGGAACGCCGCGAGCCCGGTCACGAGCCATCCAAGAATGAGCATAGTCCCGCCGGTAGGGGCGGCCATAGGAAAAAGCGTGATGCCCCAGAGGGCCCGCACGGCCAGCGCACCGCCGAACAGCAGCGCGCCGAGCACGATCACCACCCCGCCCACATCGGCAAAGGACCACGTCGGCCCAAGCGCGGCGCCGAGTGCGGCCGCCGCCGTGGCGCCGGTCGCTCCCAGCATGAGGAAATAGGCGGCGGTGGTGAGGTTCGGATCGGCGTTCAAATGCGCGCCGGCCGCAGCGGCGGCAACACCCGCCGCCCCGATGAGACCGGCGAGAAGAACGACGACACGGCGCAGCAGGTTCATGTCTCACATCCGTTCATGGCGTAGTGCAGGTGCCCGCCCCGATCAGTCGAGCGCGATGGCATGGAAGAAGGTGCCCGACACGCACCCGCGACGGGCGCCGGCCGGTCCTATTTCCTTACCCTGCCCGTCGCTCAGCGCGACCAGCGGCGCATCGTTGCCGGAAGATGTGACGCTGGCATAATGGAATTCGTGTCCGCGCAGACTTGTCCCCGCCGGGCCGAGCGGCGAGCCGGCCAGCGTCACCGCGCGGCGATAGCCCAGATTGAGCTTGCGCCGGGCGAAGCTGGTGGCATGGCCGAGCAGGCCGAGCATGGGATGCGCCACGCCGTCGGCATCTTCGATCGCCGTGCCCAGCACCATGAAGCCCCCGCACTCGCCATGCACGGGACGCGTCTGCGCGAAATGCCGCACGCCGTCGAGGAAATGCGTCGCGGCGGCGAGCCGGCCGCCATGCAGCTCGGGATAGCCGCCCGGCAGCCAGCAGGCATCGCAGCTCGGGTCGGGCGCCTCGTCCGCCAGCGGCGAGAATGGCACGATCTCCGCCCCGGCCCGCCGCCAGCCGGCCACGAGATGCTCATAGACGAAGGAGAAAGCCACATCGCGCGCCAGCGCGATCCGCTGGCCGGGCGGCGCCAGCGCCAAAGGCGGCGCCTTGGCCTGCGCGAGCGGCACGGCGAGCGCCAGCAGCGCGTCGAGGTCGATATGCGCCTGCGCCAGGGTGGCGAGCCCCGTCAGATGCGCGGCTAGCCCGCCATGCTCCTCCGCCTGCACCAGGCCGAGATGGCGCTCCGGCAGGCTCATTGTCGCATCGCGCGGCAGACTGCCCAATATCTGGATACCAAGCTTGCCGATGGCCTCGCTGGCCTGCGCCCGGTGGCGCTCGCTCGCCACCTTGTTGAGGATCACCCCGGCAATGCGCACGTCCGGATCATGCGTCGCAAATCCGCGCACCACGGCGGCGGCCGATTGCGACTGGCCGGAAACGTCCAGCACCAGCACAACCGGCAGGCCGAGCCGGCTGGCGAGATCCGCCGCCGCGCCGGTGCGCCCCGGCTCGCCCGTGATGCCGTCGAACAGGCCCATCGAGGCTTCGATGACGACGATCTCGGCGTGCCGCGCCGCCTCTCCGGCCAGCGCGTCGATCAGCGCCGGCGGCATGGCGAAACTGTCGAGATTGAGCCCCGGCTGGCCCGTCGCCGCCGCATGGAAGGCCGGATCGATATAGTCGGGCCCTGATTTCACTGCGCGCACCGCAACCCCGCGCCGCGCCAGCGCGGCGACCACGCCGAGCGTCACCGTGGTCTTGCCGGAGCCCGAGCGCGGCGCGGCGATGATGAAGCCGCGCGCGGTCATTCCCGCCCCCGGAAACGGCGCTGATAGGCGGCGTCGTACAGCGCGCTCTCGCGAAAGCCCTCCGCCGCCAGCGCCCGCCCGACCATAATCAGCGCCGTGCGCTCCACCGGCTCGGCCGCCACCCGCGCCAGGATGTCGCCCAGCGTACCGCGCATCACCCGCTCGCTCGGGCGCGTCGCCTCCACCACCACCGCCACGGGGCAGTCCGCGCCATAGAGCGGCGTCAGCTCCGCCACCACCTGATCCAGCGCATGGATGGCGAGATGAATGGCGAGCGTCGCCCCCGTCGCCCCGAAGGCGCGCAGGTTCTCGCCTTCCGGCATGGCGGAGGCGCGGCCCGAGACGCGGGTGATGACCACGCTCTGCGCCACGCCCGGCACGGTGAGTTCGCGCCCCAGCACTGCGCTGGCCGCTGCAAAGGCCGGCACGCCGGGGGTGAGCGTATAGGCGATGCCGGCCCGCTCCAGCCGGCGCACCTGCTCGGCCACCGCCGAATAGATGGAGAGGTCGCCGGAATGCAGCCGCGCCACGTCGAGCCCGGCCGCCTCGGCGGCGAGGTACTCCGCCTCGATCTCGTCCAGCGACAGCGGCGCGGTGTCGACGATGCGCGCGCCCGGCGGGCACCAGCCGAGCACTTCCGGCGGCACGATGGAGCCGGCATAGAGACAGACGGGACAACGGGCGATGAGATCGCGCCCGCGCAGCGTCATCAAATCCGCCGCGCCCGGCCCGGCGCCGATGAAATGTACGGTCACGGCGCCCCCACCTCTTTGTCCGCCTCGCGGGCGAGCGCGCAGGTCACCGGCCCCAGCACGAAGCGCGGCCCGATCAGCGTCGAGCGCCGCCCCGCCGCCGCCAGCGCGGAAGCCTCCGCCACCGAGGGCACGCCGGTCAGCGCCACCACGCGCTCGGAATGGGTGAGCGTGCGTGCCCCCGCCGCTTCCAGCTGGGTCTGCGGGACCATAACCAGCAACAGGCCGAGATCGAGCGCCGCCTTCATGATGCCGGCCTCGCCGCCCTTCATCGCCGGCGTCGCCATGAGCGAGATGTCGCACAGCTTCACGTCGTGACGCGCGAGCGCCCCGCGCACGGCAGCGCAGACCTCCTCCGCCGTCACCCCGCGACGACTGCCGACGCCGGCAACGATCATGGCTTTACCCAGCTCCATTGCGTCACCGGCATCGCCGCGCGCCAGCCGGTGAGCCCGCCGACCGGCACAGCGCGGGCCACCGAGAGGCGGACGAGTTCGCCGCCACGCGCGGCGTGCTGGCCGATCAGCAGCGCCTCGGTCTCCAGCGTCACCGCATTGACCACGAGCCGCCCGCCGGGCCGCAAGGCGTCGACCGCCGCCGGCAGCACGCCATCCTCGCTCGCCCCGCCGCCGATGAAGATGGCGTCCGGCGTCGGCAGCGCGGCCAGCGCCTCGGGTGCCCGGCCCTCCACCAGTTGAAGCCCCGGCACGCCGAGCGCATGGGCGTTGCGACCGATACGGGCTGCGCGCTCGGGCCGCTCCTCGATGGCGATGGCGGTAAGCGAGGGGTCCGCCAGCATCCATTCGATGGCGACCGAGCCGGCCCCGGCGCCGATGTCCCACAGCAGTTCGCCCCGCCGCGGCGCCAATGCCGAGAGCGTCACCGCGCGGATTTCGCGCTTGGTGAGCTGGCCGTCATTCTCGAACAGATCGTCCGGCAGGCCCGGCGCGCGGGGGAGGATGCGCGCGCCCTCCCCGGCCTTCACCTCGATGCCGACGAGGTTGAGCGGGTCGATATCGCCAAGATCGAACGCCTCGGCCGCCACGGCGCGCACCCGCTCGCGCGGCCCGCCCAGCGCCTCGCAGACATGCAGTGTCGAACCGCCAAATCCGGCGTCGGCCAGCAGCCCCGCGATCTCGCCGGGCCCCGCCCCGTCCGAGGTGAGCACCAGCAGGCGACGGCCGGGATGCAGATGCGCGCGGATGAGATCGAGCGAGCGCCCATGCACGGTGAGGCACGCAGTCTCGCCCAGCGGCCAGCCGAGGCGAGAGGCCGCGAGGCTGAAGGAAGACGGCGCGGGATAGGCGCGCATCTCGCCGGCCGGCACATGGCCTGCCAGCGTGGCGCCGACGCCATAGAGGAACGGATCGCCCGAGGCGAGCACGCAGACATCGCGCCCGCGCAGCGCCCGTACGGCGGCAATCCCGCGCTCGAAGGGCGAGGGCCAGGCTTCCGCCCGCCCCTTCAACGCCGCGCTGGCCAGCGCCAGGTGCCGCGCGCCGCCGAACACCACCTCCGCCGCCTCGATCGCCGCGCGCGCGGCGGGCGACAAGCCGTCGAGACCATCTTCGCCGATGCCGACGATGGACAACCAGCGCCCGGCCGGCGCATCGTCCCGCCGCGCGCGGGCATCGGTTGCCTGTGCGAGGTAGTCAGGCTGCGTCATGAACCCGCCCTCCCACGATCGCCTGCCACGCGTGCTCATATTGGGCGGCACCGGCGAGGCCCGCGAACTCGGCGCCGCGCTGGCCGCGCGCGGCGGCTTCGCGCTCAGCCTGTCGCTTGCCGGCCGCACGCGCAACCCGCTGAATGTGGGCGTCGCCACACGCTCCGGCGGCTTTGGCGGTGCCGCGGGAATGGCCGCACACCTCACCGCGGAACGCATCGACGCGCTGATCGACGCCACTCACCCCTTCGCCGCCCACATCTCGCGCAATGCCGCGGAGGCCGCGAGCATGGCCGGCGTGCCGCTGGTCGCCCTGCTTCGTCCCGCCTGGGAACGCCAGACCGGCGACATCTGGACAGAGGCCGCCGACATTCCCGACGCGGTCGCCAAGCTCGGCGAGAGCCCACGCCGCGTGCTGGTGGCGCTCGGGCGCAATGAGGTCCGGGCGCTGGAGGCGGCGCCGCAGCACCATTACCTCGTGCGCAGCATCGATCCGGTCGAGCCCCGGCTCGCCGTGCCCCATGCGCGCTATGTCGAGGCGCGCGGCCCCTTCGGCACCGCCGACGAGCACGCCCTGCTGGCCGACAACTACATCGACGCCATCCTGTCGAAGAACAGCGGCGGCGCGGCGACCTATGGCAAGATCGCGGCGGCCCGCACGCTCGGCATCGAGGTGATCATGGTCGCCCGCCCGGCGCGCCCGCAGGTCGAGACCGTCGCCAGCATCGACGCGGTGCTCGCATGGCTGGAGCGCCTCACCCATCACACATCGCCTGCGTGACGGGGCGTATAGACCAGCGAGGGCTGGCCCGGCCGCTCGACGATCCGCGTGGCCTCCGAACCGATCAGGATGCAGGTCGCCATGTCGGCCATGTGGCCATGCGCGTTGGCGAGCGGCACGATGCGCAGCCGCTCGTCCGCCCGGCCCACCGCGCGACCAAAGATCACCGGCACGCGCCCCGGCAGTTCCTCGCGAAGAATGTCGAAGGCGATTTCCAGCTGGTGTGGGCGCGCCTTCGACACCGGGTTGTAGAACGCCATCGCGAAGCCCGCCTGCGCCGCCAGCCGCAGCCGCTTCTCGATCAGTTCCCAGGGCTTCAAATTATCGGACAGCGAGATGGCGCAGAAATCATGCCCCAGCGGAGCGCCGCACCGGGCCGCGACCGCCAGCATCGCCGTGATCCCCGGCACGACGGCGAATTCCAGCGCGCGCCATTCGGCCGGCCCGGCCTCGATCGCCTCGATCACCGCTGCCGCCATGGCGAAGACGCCGGGATCGCCGCCCGACACCATGGCGACCTTTCCACCCTCGGCCGCATGGGCCAAGGCCGCCCCGGCCCGCGCCAGTTCCTCGCGATTATCGGAGGCGTGCCGCGACTGGCCGGGCCGGACGGGGACCCGGTCGAGATAGGGCACATAGCCATAAAGCGCGTCGGCCTCGTCCAGCGCCGCGCTCGCCTCGGGCGTGAGGAAGCGCGCCTCCCCCGGCCCGAGGCCGACCACGGTGAGTTTTCCGCCCTTGCCGACACTCATCCGCGCGCCTCCCAACCCGGCACCAGCACGATGGCGAAATAGGGCGCCGGGCTCTCGTCCCGCGCCGCCAGCGGCATGCAATGGCCATCCTGCATGGTGCCGCGCTCGACATAGAACGCACGCTCAAGCCGGCCGACAGCGCCCAGCGCGCGGCGGATCTTCGGCAGGTTGCGGCCGACCTTCATGATGACCGCCGCATCCGTCCCGGCCAGCCGGCGCATCAGTTCGCCCTCGGAAAGCGTGCCCGGCAGCACGCTCAGCACGTCGTCGCCCTGGGCGATGGGGGTGGCGGCCTGCGACCAGCAGCCGGACATGCCGGTGACGCCGGGAATGACGTCGGTGGCGTAGCGCGCCGCGAGGCGCACATGCAGGTGCATGTAGGAGCCGTAGAACAGCGGGTCGCCCTCGGAGAGCACCGCCACCGTGCGTCCCGCATCCAGATGCGCCGCCACCGCCTGCGCCGAGGCGTCGTAGAAGCCGGTAATGGCGGCCTTGTAAGGCGCATCGTCCTTCGGCATTTCCGTGGTCACGGGGTAGCCAAGCGGCAGCTCCACCGCGCCCTCGCGAAAATGCGGATGGGCGATGGCGCGGGCGTGGCTGCGATTGCCGAGCTTGGCGAAATAGGCGACGACATCCGCGCCCTGCAGCGCCCGCACCGCTTTCAGCGTCATCAGCTCCGGATCGCCCGGCCCGACGCCCACCCCTATCAGCCGCCCCTGCGAGATCGCGCTCATAGGCCCGGCCTCGCCAGCGCGTTGACGGCGGCCGCGGTCATGGCGCTGCCGCCAAGGCGCCCGCGCACCACCAGCCACGGCACGCCGTGATCGCCGCCGGCCAGCGCATCCTTGGATTCGGCGGCTCCGACGAAGCCGACCGGAATGCCGAGAATCGCGGCGGGGCGCGGCGCGCCGGCATCCAGCATTTCCAGCAGGCGAAACAGCGCGGTCGGCGCATTGCCGATGGCGATGACGGCGCCCTCCATCCGCTCGCGCCAAAGCTCCAGCGCGGCGGCCGAACGCGTGTTGCCGAGCTTTTCCGCAAGGCCGGGAACGGCGGGATCGCGCAAGGTGCAGATCACCTCATTGTCCGCCGGCAGGCGGGCGCGGGTGACGCCATGCGCCACCATCTGCGCGTCGCACAGGATCGGCGCGCCGGCCTGCAAGGCACGGCGCGCGGCGCGCACCAGATCGGGCGAGAAGTCGATGGCGAAGGCGGCCTCCACCAGCCCGCAGGCATGGATCATGCGCACCGCCACATCCGCCTCTTCCGCCGAGAAGCGGCCGAGTTCGGCCTCCTCGCGGATGATGGCGAAGGAGCGCTCATAGATGGCATCGCCGTCGCGCACGTAATCGAACGGGGTGGACACTCAGATTTCGCCCTTCTGCAGAAATTCGCGAGCCGCCCCGGCAAGCCGTGCCTCGGGCACGCTCCGCAACGGGACGTCGCGCGCGGTGCCTTCGACCACGAGACCCGCCCCCTCGTCCAGTCCCACGATGGTCAGGGGCGCCCTTGCCGGGTGCGCGCAGCCCTTGGGGCAGCCGGAAACATGCAGCTGTCCGCCCCGCAGAAACGGCGCCAGGGCCTCGGCCAGCCTATGCGTCTCAATGCGCGCGGAGCCGCAGGCCGGCCGGCCGGCACAGGCGAAGATGCGGCGGCGCGGATCGGCGGGATCGGTGAGGAAGCCGAGCGCGGCCGCCTGCGTCCGCAGATCCTCGGCGGCCTCCTGCGACAGGCCGACCACAAGCAGCGCTCGCCCGACGGCCGGCTCGACATGCCGGGCCCCCGCCCCACCCGCTGCCACGACGAGAGCCTCCAGCACCTCCGCCCTTGCCTGCCCGAAGACGAGACCGAGCCCCAGCGCAACGCTGCCGTCCCGCAATCCATGAATCCCCACCGGCTCCGCTTCCCGGCGCGCCGTGGTGGGGGCGGCCGGCAACAGGCCGGCCTCTTGCGCCAGCACGGAGGCGCCGTGCGCGACGACGAGATCGGCCATGCGCGCCGTCCGGCCCTCGCCGGCCATGCGTTGCAGCAAAGCGAGAACGGCGGCGGCCGCCTGTCCGGGCGCGGCCTCTCCGGCCGGCACGCCGGCCAGCGAGACGAGCCAGCGCTCCA
>QFQD01000084.1 GCA_003241485.1 Ancylobacter novellus | reverse complement strand
CCTTCCAGCTGCATGCCGGGCATGAGCTGCTTCATGTCGTCGATGCCATCCGCGAAGGTGGCGGTCTTGAAGGCCGGGCGCGGGTCGCGGCCGGGCTTGTCCAGTTCGGCAATGATGTCGCGCACGGTGGGCAGGCCGAAACGTTCGTCGACGAAGGCGCGGGGATCCAGGGCGGACAGCGCCGCGCTGTCGCCCATCAGCGCCCGCAGGTCGCGCCCGCAGGCTTTGACGATCTTGCGTGCGACGCCATAGGCCTCCGGATGAACCGAGGAGGCGTCGAGCGGCTCGGCGCCGTCGCGGATGCGCAGGAAGCCGGCGCATTGCTCGAAGGTGCGCGGGCCCAGGCGCGACACGTCCAGCAACTGCTTGCGGCTGGCGAAGGGGCCGTTGGCGTCGCGATGGGCGACGATGGCCTCCGCGAGAGACGTGCCGAGACCCGACACGCGCGCCAGCAGCGAGGCGGAGGCGGTGTTGAGGTCGACGCCGACCGCGTTCACCGCGTCCTCCACCACCGCGTCGAGCGCGCGGGCGAGATGGTACTGATCGACATCGTGCTGGTACTGGCCGACGCCGATGGATTTGGGTTCGATCTTCACCAGTTCCGCCAGCGGGTCCTGCAGGCGGCGGGCGATCGAGACGGCGCCGCGTAGCGACACGTCGAGAGTGGGGAACTCGGCCGCCGCCAGCTCGGAGGCGGAATAGACCGAGGCCCCGGCTTCCGAGACCACGACCTTGATCGGCTTGGGCGGGGGCAAATCGCCCAGCATCTCCGCCACCAGCTTCTCGGTCTCGCGGCTGCCGGTGCCGTTGCCGATGGCGACCAGTTCGACCTTGTGCTGGCGGATGAGGCGGGCGAGTTCGCCCTGCGTGCCGCGCACGTCGTTCTTCGGCGGGAAGGGGTAGACCGTGGTGGTCGCCACCAGCTTGCCGGTGCCGTCGATGACCGCCACCTTTACGCCGGTGCGGATGCCGGGATCGAGCCCCATGGTGGCGCGCGAGCCGGCCGGCGCGGTGAGCAGCAGGTCCTTGAGATTGCGGGCGAAGACGTTGATCGCCTCGGTCTCCGCCTTCATGCGCAGCTCGGTCATCAGGTCGAGCGAGAGGTGCAAGGCGAGCTTCACCCGCCAGGTCCAGCCGGCAACCTCCGTCAGCCAGGCGTCGCCGGGCAGCCGCTCGCCGATTGAATAGGCCTCCATGATCATGCGGACCACGGGCTTGAGGGGGCGGGGATCCTCGGCATCGGCCTCGATCTCCAGCGTCAGCACATCCTCGTTGCGCCCGCGCAGCATGGCGAGCGCGCGATGGCTCGGCACATTGGCCCATTTCTCCACATGGTCGAAATAGTCGGAGAACTTGGCGCCGGCGTCCTGCTTGCCGTCCACCACGCGGGCACGGATGTTGGCGTGCCGGTGGAGATGGCTGCGCAGCCGGCCCAGCAGCTCGGCATTCTGCGCGAACTGCTCGGAGATGATGTCGCGCGCGCCTTCCAGCGCGGCCTTCACATCCGGCACCTCGTCGGTGAGGTAGGTCTTCGCCAGCTCCGCCGGAACGGCGCCGCGCTCCGTGAGGATGGTCTCGGCGAGCGGCCCAAGGCCGCGTTCGCGGGCGATTTCCGCCTTGTTGCGGCGCTTCGGCTTGAACGGAAGGTAGATGTCCTCCAGCTCGGCCTTGGTCGTGGCGGCGGCGATGGAGGCTTCCAGTTCCGGGGTGAGCTTTTCCTGCTGGCGGATGGACTCAAGTATCGCGCCGCGCCGGGCTTCCAGCTCGCGCAGATAGATCAGCCGTTCGCCGAGAAGGCGCAGCTGGGTGTCGTCGAGGCCGCCCGTGACCTCCTTGCGGTAGCGCGCGATGAAGGGAACGGTCGCACCTTCGTCCAGCAGGGCAATGGCCGCCGCGGCCTGCTGAGGACGCGCGTTGATCTCACTGGCAATCTGCTGGGCAAGGCGGGCGGCGAGGGAGGCTTTGTCGGCGGTCATGCGGTACCGGAACGTGAACGGGCAGGGGGCGCGACCATAGTCAGCCGCACCCGCGAAGGCTACCGCCCGGCGGGCGATGTGCCCAGCCTGGCTGCCCCGCGCCCGTTTGCCGTCAGTTCACCACCTGGCCGCGAAAGGCCCAGCGTGTCATGCGCCGTTCGATCAGCGCGCAGGCGGCATAGACGCCGACGCCCATGATGGCGATGGCGAAGAGGCCCGCGAAGGTGGTGGCGGAATCGTTGCGCGCGCTGGCCGAGAGCATGAGGAAACCGATGCCGCGATTGCCGCCGACCGTCTCCGCCAGCACCGAGCCGACGAAGGCCAGCGTCGCCGCCACCTTCAGGCTGGCGAACAGATAGGGCATGGCGCGCGGCACGCCGACCTTGGTCAGTATTTCCCAGTTGCTGGCGCCGAGCGAGCGCATGACGTCACGCATTTCCGGCTCGATGGTCGCAAGGCCGGTGGCGACGTTCACCACGATGGGGAAGAAGGAGATGACGAAGGCGGTGATGACCGCCGGCAGCGCGCCGATGCCGAGCCAGATCATCAGGATCGGCACGATGGCCACCTTCGGGATGGCATTGAAGGCGATCAGCAGCGGGTAGAGCCCGGCATAGATGAAGGGCGAGGCGCCGATGGCGAGCCCCAGCAGGAGGCCGAAGCCGATCGCCAGGAAGAAGCCGATCATCGTCGTCCAGAAGGTCTCCAGGCAGAAGCGCAGCAGCAGGTCCCAGCGCTGCACCATGACCTCGATCACCCGGCTGGGGCGCGGGGCGATGATCTCCGGCACATTGAAGGCAAGGCAGGCGCCCTCCCACAGCAGGAGCAGCACGGCGAGGGTGAGCCAGGGCATGGCAAGGCGCGCAAGGCGCCGCTGGCGCGCGGTCATCAGGCATGCTCCAGCTGGATGCGCTCGCGCAGCTCGTGCACGATCTCGACGAATGCGGGCTGGAAGGTGGTCTCCAGCGTGCGCGGGCGCGGCAGGTCGACCGTGCGGATCTTGACGATGCGGCCGGGGCGGCGGCTCATCACATAGACCGTATCGGCGAGATACACCGCCTCGCGCAGGTCATGCGTGACCAAGACAGCCGTAAAGCGCCGCTCCAGCCACAGCGCCTGCATGATTCCCCACAACTCCTCACGGGTGAAGGCATCAAGCGCCCCGAAGGGTTCGTCCAGCATGAGGATCTGTGGCTCGTGGATCAGGGCGCGGCAGACATTGGCGCGCTGCTGCATGCCGCCGGAAAGCTGCCAGGGGTATTTGTCGCCGAACTCGCCGAGCCCGACCGAGGCCAGCAGCTGCTGCACCTTGTCGAAATAATAGGCACGGTCCGTGCGCAAGCGCCGCTTGTGCGGCTCGACCACTTCCAGCGGCAGCATGACATTGTCGCGCGTGCTGCGCCACGGCATCAGCGTCGAGTTCTGGAACGCCATCCCGACGCCGCGTATCGGCCCGGTGACAGGCGTCCCACGCACCCGGACCTTGCCGGAGGTCGGGGCGATCAGGCCGGTGACGAGCTTCATCAGCGTGGACTTGCCGCAGCCGGAGGGGCCGACCACGGCGACGAACTCGCCATCCGCGATGCTCATGGTGGCATCGGCGAGCGCCAGCGTCGTTTCCTTGCCCTCGCCATAGGCGAGGCTGACGGCGTCAAGTTCGATGAGGGGAGGGGTAGAGGACATGCGCAGAACACACCACAGGCACAGGAGGCGGCGCCCCGGCCGGGGCGCCGGAACACATTCACGGCGCGACCATACGCTCTGCCTTGGGCGGCAGATATTTGTCGGTGAACACCTTTTCCGGCGCCGGGGCGCTCGGCAGGCCAAAGGCGTCCGCCACATCCTGCACCGAGCGGGCGAAGCGCGCGGGGTCGACGTCGCCCATGCCGTTCTCCTTCACGAAGGGCGTCAGCACGTTCATCTTGAGCGACATGTTCAGGCGCTCGGTCTCCAGCTTCTCGTCGATCAGCGGATCGCGCGTCTTGGCGGCGGCAACGCCGATCGACGGGTCGGCGGCGACCTCCTTCCACGCCTTGGCGGTGGCGCGCAGGAAGCCTTTCACGGCTTCGGGCTTCTCGGCCATGGCCGGGGAGATGATGATGCCGTTGCCATACACATCCATGCCCGCGCCGCTATAGGTGAAGGCGACGATGTCGTCCTCCGTCACGCCGCGCGCCTTCAGGTCGAGGATCGATGAGAAATAGTGGCCGGAGATGAAGTCGACCGTGCCCTGCACCAGCGATTGCTCGCGCAGCTGCGGGGTGAGGTTCACATGCTCCACGCTCTTGGGATCAATGCCGACCTTCTTTGCGAAGGCGGGAAACAGCCGGAACGAAGCGTCGAACACCGGCGCGCCGAGTTTCTTGCCGGCAAGGTCGGCCGGCTTGGCGATGCCCGATTTCTTCAGGGCATAGACGCCGAAGGGCGGGAAATCATACGCCATGAACACGCAGAGGATTTCCTTGCCGGGGTTCTTGGCGTTGTACTCGATGAGCGAATTGACGTCGGCGAAGCCGATGTCATAGGCGCCTGAGGCGACGCGCTGCACCGCGCCGGCAGAGCCCTGGCCGGGGTCCATGGTGACGTCGAGGCCCTCGGCCTTGTAGTAGCCCTTCTCCAGCGCGACGAGGAAAGGCGAGGTCGGCCCCTGGAACACCCAGTCGAGGGTGAACTTGACCGGCGTCTGGGCATGGGCGCCGCCGCTCGCCGCCACGGCGAGCATCGCCGCAAGGCTCGCCACGCCGGCAAGGCGAGCAAGACCGGTAGCCGGCGCGGGCGTCCGATCCGGGAGCAGGCGGGCGGCGAGACGGCGGATCAGGCTGGTCATGACGGCACCTCCGGGCAAGCAAGGACGATGAGACGGCCGCGCCGGCCGACAGGGCGGCCGGTGCGGAAGTGCATTGGTATGCAAATCCTTCGCCAAGCATGACGCCTCGCGGATCTTCAGCTTACGTTAGGTGGGATCTTGGGGCGAGCCGCCCAGATTCCGGGCAGGTATGGAGGCTCGCGAACCGGAAGGGGCGTCCCGTGCCCGTCTCAGTCGGTATGGTTCCAGCGGATGACGAAGGCGCTCCCGCCGCCATCGCGATCTTCCACGCTCGCCGTGGCGCCGTGGCGGGCGGCGATTTCGGTGACGATGGCAAGCCCCAGCCCGGTCCCTGAGGCCGTCGTGGTCGGGTTGCGCTGGAAACGCTCGAAGATCACTTCGCGCTCGGAGGCCGGTACGCCGGGGCCGCGATCCAGCACGCGGATCGCCGGCTCTTCGGTCACCTCAATGTCGATCGGCGTTCCGGCCGGCGTATGCAGCATGGCGTTCTCGACAAGGTTGGTGACGGCCAGCCGCAGGGCCGCCTCATTGCCGCGCACGCTCACCGGCCGGTCCGGCGCCCGCATCTCCATCTGCCGTTTGTCGCGGAGCGCCAGCGGACCCAGCTGGGCCACCGCCTCGCGCACGACGGAGCTGAGATTGACGGTCATGTCGATCGGCAGGGGCGCCGCGTCGAGCCGCGCCACATCGAGCATTTGCGAGACGAGACGGCTGAGGCGTGTCGTGTCGGCGGCGAGATTGTCGCGCAGCGCACCGTGCGGCATCGTGTCGATGCGCGCCATGAGCACCGCGACCGGCGTGCGCAGCTCGTGGGCGGCATCCGTGGTGAAGCGGCGCTCCACGTCATAAGCGCGGTTGAGCCGGGCGAGCGCATCATTCACGGCTTCGACGAGAGGGATGATCTCCTTTGGCAGGCCGGCGGCGGAGAGCTTTGCATCGACGCCGCCCGGCGTGATCGCGCGCACATCGGCGGCCACCCGGTCAATCTCGCGAAACGCCCGGCTGAGCGTCCACATGGCCACCAGCAAGGTGACGGCGAGCAGCGGCAGGGCGGTGAGGAGGCTGAAATTCAGCAGGTCGCGGATGACGCTGTCGGTCATCGCATCCTCATGCAGGCTGCCCTGCGCAACGGCGACGCGATACGGGCCAACCTGGGAGGAATATGCGTACCACGGCGCGCCGCCGTCCGGTCGCGAAACGAGGAAGAACGTCCCGGAAGGCCCATGCATGGCTTCCGCGGCGAGCGGCGCGGCGGCGGGCGAGGAGGAGGTTATGATCTCGCCGGCATCGTCCAGGATCGCATAGAGATAGGAGTTGCCCGAGCTCGCATAGGCGGTGGCGAGCCGCCCCGGCAGGCGCAGCACCGGAGGCGTGGTGCCGAGGTCGAGATTGCGTACGATGTCTGCAGCCTGGTCCTGCAGCGCCCGGTCGTCCATCGAGTCGATGGCCCACATGGCGGCGATGACCATAACGGTGGAGGGGCCGAGCACGCCCAGAGTGAGCACGATCAGCAAGCGTATGGCGAGGCGCCGCTTCAGCGACCAGGAGGCAGCCTTCGCGCTCACGGTGCGTCGTCCATGAGATAGCCGATGCCGCGCAGCGTGTGGATGGCCGGCGACGCCGCGGCTCCCGCCAGTTTGCGCCGCAGCCGGTGTACCAGCACTTCGACCGCGTTCGATTCCAGCTCCTCGTTGAAGCCGTAAAGCGCGCGCTCGATCGTTTCCTTGGTCAGAACCCTTCCGGCGCGGCGCATGAACAGTTCCAGCAGGCTCAGTTCCCGCCGCGACAGCGACAGCGGCACGTCGTCGACCGTCACCACCAGGTTCATCGTGTTGAGCGCAAGATTGCCGATGACAATGTCGACGCCAAGCGCCTGGTTGGGGCGACGCAGCAGAGCGCGAAGCCGTGCCACCACCTCGTCGATATGGAACGGCTTCAGCACATAGTCGTCGCCGCCCTGCTCAAGTCCCTTCACCCGGTCCGACAGGCTGTCGCGCGCGGTGAGGATGAGCACGGGAATGGCAAGGCCGATGGCGCGCCGCCGGCGCAGCAGGTCGAGGCCGTCGCCGTCGGGTAGTCGCAGGTCGAGCACGGCGATGTCGTAGCTTTCCGCTTCAAGGGCCGCATCGGCGTCGGCCACGGTCGCGACGTGGTCGACGGTGAAGCCGGCAGCCTTCAGCCCGGCCTTGAGCAGGCCGGCCAGTTCACGCTCATCTTCTACCAGCAGGAGGCGCATCGCCTTCAGCATCCCCCGTCGCCGCCATTGGCGGCCACAAGCCTATATAACGATTAGTATAGCGCGCGATCCATGGCTTGCCGGCGCCGAAATCGGGCGCGCTGTCGCGGAAGATCGCCACCAGCTGACCCTCGGGGTGAGCTTTCCGCCAGGACGCCGCCTCCTGTTGCGTGACGACATCCACCCGCCCGGTGCGCCGTGCGGCGAAGTCGACCTCGCCCTGATACCCGCCCACGAAGGCGAGCGGGCGCGCGGGATCGATCTGCCGCGCCAGAGGGCGAAGATCAAAGGCGCCGAGCGCGCCCATGCCGGCTTCGAGCGAAAGAACGATCGCCAGAATGGCGGCGAAGGCCGGTACGACCTGCCAGAGCGCATGACGCAGGGCCCAGAGCGGCAGCGCGGCGGCGATCAGCAGCAGGGCGGGTGCCGCGTAGACGGGCGGAAAAGTCGCCGGCAGCCACGGTGCCAGGGCCGCGAGAGCGAGCAGCGCCGCCCCGAACAGCGCCGCCATCAGCGCAAAGCCCCGCTCGTCGCGCGTCGCCCCAGACTGCGACAGCAGTCGGGCGATGATGAGCGAGGCCGCCGGCAGCATGGGCAGCAGGTAGTGGATCTGCTTGCCCGAAACCAGCGACAGCGTCACAAAGCTGCCCGCCGCCATGATGACCGGCAGGCGCCAGATCCGGCTCTGCCACAACCCGCCGACAACCTTGCGTGTCCATAGCCGCGCGGTGAACACCCACGGGAACAGCAGCACCGGCAGGAGGGCGACGTAGAACCAGACGGGGCGGCGATGGGCGAAGGCGTTCACCATGCGCCCCGAGGTCTGGCCCCAGAGCAGTTCATTGGCGAACTCGCTGCCGCCGGACAGGGCCGAGGGGATGGCCCAGGCCAGGGCGATCGCCGCGCCGCCGAGCACCGCTGCCAGAAGCGAAAGATACCAGCGCCGCCACGATTGGGGCTGCTCGACCCAGAGCGGTGCCATCAATGCCGCCGGCAGGACATGCAGCAGAACCACCGGACCCTTGGCGAGGACGCCGAAGCCGAGGGAAAGGGCGACGATGAGCCAGCCGCTGCGCGCCTCGCCCCGTGCCGCGCGCACGAGCCCGATGAGCGCCAACACGACCGCGCTGGTCAGCATGGCATCGAACATGGTCGACGCGCCCATGAAGGCGAAGATCGAGGTGCTCGCCAGCACCAGTGCCCCGCGCCCGGCCACGCGGCGATCGCCGAGGCGGAGGCCGAGCCGGAAGGTCAGGAACACGCTCAGCGGGAGGAACAGCGCCGGTACCAGCCGGGCCGACCATTCCTGCGGGCCGGTGACCAGCCAGGCGGCATTGATCAGCCAGAACAGCATTGGCGGCTTGTGCGCGTAGGGCTCGCCATTGAGGTGCAGCACCAGCGGATCGCCCGAGCGCCACATGTCCCATGCCACGGTGAGGTAGCGCGTTTCGTCCACCGGAATGGGCGCGCGCAGGCACAGAGTCAGGGCGATGGCGAGGGCGCACAGCCCAAGCGCAACGGCCAGCGGCGACAGGCTTTCAAGCGCCTCGCCAGCGGTCCATCCGCCGGCCGAGGCGCGCCGCTCGGCATGGCTCATGCCGACGCGCCGCCGGAGGCCGCTCGGCTCTCGTTGCGGATGAGCTTGATATTGCGGAGATAGATCAGCATGCCGGCCGACTGGCCGATGATGAAGACGGGATCGCGGACATAGATCGCGTAGGCGAGGAGGGTGCCGGAGCCGAGGATGCTCAGATACCAGAATCCCTTCGGCACGACACTGCGTCCCTGCCTCTCGCTGGCCCACCACTGCAGCAGGAAGCGGCCGGAAAACAAAGCCTGGCCGATCAGGCCGATGGCCACCCAGATGGACGCGATCATTCGATGATTTCCGGACGATTGAAGCGGGTGCGCAGCCAGTAGACGCCGGCGAGGTCGACGATGCCGACCCAGAGTCGGTTCCAGGTGCCATATTTGGACACGCCGGTCTGGCGCGGCCGGTGGTTCACCGGATGCGTGAGGACGCGGTAGCCCTCGCGCTGCATCAGCGCGGGCAGGAAGCGGTGCATGTGGTCGAAATAGGGGAGGTGCATGAAGGCGTCGCGATCGAACAGCTTCAGGCCGCACCCGGTGTCGGCAATGCCGTCGCCCAGCATCATGCCGCGCACACGGTTGGCGATACGCGAGGAAAGGCGCTTCACCAGGCTGTCGCGCCGCTGCACGCGCTGGCCGGCCACCATGTGCACCGGCGCGTTCGGGGCGCTCGCCCGATAGGCCGCCAGCAGGCCGGGAATGTCGGCCGGGTCGTTCTGGCCGTCGCCATCCAGCGTGACGATGAGCATGCCGAGCGATGCTTCCACGCCTGTGCGCACTGCCGCGCTCTGCCCACAGGAACGCGCGTGGCCCAGCAGGGCCAGATGCGGGCGGGAGCGGGCAAGACCGCGCACGATCTCGGCGGTGTTGTCACTCGACCCGTCATTGATGACGACGATCTCGAAACGCTCGCCCACAAGCGCGGCTTCGATCTCCTCAATCAAGCCCGCAATGGCGCCGGCCTCATCCTTCGCCGCGATGACCACCGAGATGTCCGGCAGGGGCTGGCGCAGGCTGATGGTGCTTGCCTGCGGGGGAGGGAAGGTTTCGTGTCGCATGAGCAGTTCCGGTGCGATCCCTGATGACCGCACCGGTACATGTCGCCTGCCAGCTTACATCAACCTTACAGCGGTGACAGGTTGGCGTGTGCGGCGCCGTACCTGTCACCTAAGTTGTTGCCAGGATACGCTTGTTCGGTCTTAGCCGATGCTCATGAGGCTGGCATTTCCGCCCGCCGCGGCGGTGTTGGTGCTGGTCGAACGCTCCAGCATCAGAAGGTCGAGCGGATAAAGAGCGCCGCGCGCCAGATCGTCTGGCGAGAGGCCGTGCACCAGCACGATCGGCCCCTCGCGGCCGGCGATCTCGCCATTGAGGCGGCGCAGCGTGTCGCCGTCGCCCTCGAACAGCACGGCGTCGAAGGTGGCGCCTTCGAGACGCTCGGTGAGCGTCACCTTGTCCTCCAGCCCGGCGGGGAGGGGCGGCAGGCTCGCACCTTCCAGCAGCACCTTGTTGCCCGTCGCCAGCGCGGCGGCGATCTGCACGGCAAGACCGCGCTCCGTGGCGGCGAGGCACAGAACCGTGCCGCGCGGGGAGAGCGCGTAGAGATTGCGCTCGCCGACGGGACCCGCCAGTTCGACCTGATGGCCGTAGGGCGCGGCGCCGACGGCCCGGCCGCACAGGTCGCGCGTTTCGGCATCGGACTGGAAGTCGACCCAAAGCCGGGCGGCATCGGTGGAGCCGCTGCCCGGAAGGTTCTCGGCCGGCCGCACGGAGAGCAGTCGATTGAGATAGAGCGGCCCGCCCGCCTTCGGTCCCGTGCCGGAAAGCCCGTGCCCGCCAAAGGGCTGCACCCCGACCACGGCGCCGATGATGTTGCGGTTCACATACACATTGCCCACCTCGATGCGCCCGCCGACATGGGCGATGGTCTCGTCGATGCGGGTGTGCAGGCCGAAAGTGAGGCCGTAGCCGGTCGCGTTGATGGCGTCGATCAGCTCATTCAGAGCTTCGCGCCGGTAGCGAACGACATGCAGCACCGGGCCGAACACCTCGCGCGTCAGATCGGCGATATCGTCGATCTCGATCAGCGTGGGGGGCACGAACGTGCCGTGACGGGCCTCGTCGTCGAGGCCGACCTGCTCGATGCGGCGGCCAGCCTTTCGCAGGCGCTCGATATGCGCCTCGATGGAGGACTTCGCCTCCGCCGTGATGACGGGCCCGATATCGGTCGAAAGCTCCACCGGGTTGCCCACGACGAGCTCCTTCAGCGCGCCGCGCAGCATCTCCAGGATCCGGTCGGCCACATCTTCCTGCAGGCACAGGATGCGCAACGCCGAGCAGCGCTGGCCGGCCGAATCGAAGGCGGAGGCGAGTACGTCCGCCACCACCTGCTCCGCCAGCGCGGAAGAATCGACGATCATCGCGTTCTGCCCGCCGGTCTCGGCGATGAGCGGGATCACGCTGCCATCGGGATTGAGCCTCGTGGCGAGCTGGCGCTGGATGAGGCGGGCCACTTCGGTAGAACCGGTAAACATGACGCCCCGCGTGCGGGTGTCACCCACCAGCGCCGCGCCGACATCGCCGGCGCCAGGCACGAGTTGCACCGCGCCCGGCGGCACGCCGGCCTCGCGCAGCAGGTTCACCGCCTCGAAGGCAACCAGCGGGGTTTCCTCGGCGGGCTTGGCGAGTACCGCGTTGCCCGCCGCCAGTGCGGCCGCAACCTGGCCAGTGAAGATGGCGAGCGGGAAATTCCACGGGCTGATGCACACCACAGGTCCCAGCGGGCGGTGGGTGTCGAGCGAGAAGCCGTCGCGCGCCTGAACCGCATAATAGCGCAGGAAATCGACCGCCTCACGCACCTCGCCAATAGCGTTGGCGAAGGACTTTCCAGCCTCGCGCACGATGATGCCGAGCAGCCGCGGCAGGCGCTCTTCCATCAGATCAGCCGCGCGCAACAGGCAGGCAGCGCGCTCCGACGGCGGGGTGGACTGCCAGATCGGTGCCGTGTTCTGCGCGATCTCCAGCGCACGCGCGACGATCTCGGGTGTGGCTTCCTCCACCGTGCCGACCTGATCGCGACGGTCGGCCGGGTTGAGCACTGGACGGGCGATGCCGGCGACGGGGCCGTCGCCCAGCAGGGGCGTTGCTGCGAGGGGAGCGGCGCTGCCCGCCAGCAGCGCAGCGGCGAGGGAGCCGAGGCGCTGTTCGTTGGAAAGGTCGAGCCCGGCAGAATTCTTGCGCGCCTCGCCGAAAATGTCGGCCGGGGCGGCAATGCGCGGATGCGGTGAGCCCACCGGCTCGATGCGGGAGGCTGCCTCGACAGGGCTCTCGATCAACTCATCAACCGGCACGTTGGCATCGGCGATGCGGTTGACGAAAGACGAGTTCGCCCCGTTCTCCAGCAGGCGGCGGACGAGATAGGCGAGAAGGGTCTCATGCGTGCCCACCGGCGCGTAGACGCGGCAGGGACGGCCCATCTTCTCGCGCCCCACAACCTCCTCGTAAAGCGGCTCACCCATTCCATGAAGACACTGAAATTCATATTGTCCAGCATAGTAGTTAGGGCCAGCTATTTCTATGATGGTTGAGAGTGTCTGAGCGTTGTGAGTGGCGAATTGGGGGAAGGCGGCGTCGGGCGCCGCCAGCAGCTTGCGGGCGCAGGCGAGGTAGGAAACGTCCGTGTGGACCTTGCGCGTGTACACGGGAAAGCCTTCCAGGCCGTCGATCTGCGCGCGCTTGATCTCGCTGTCCCAATAGGCGCCCTTTACCAGCCGGATCATCAGGCGATGGTTCGAGCGGCGTGCGAGATCGATAAGGTAATCAATCACATAAGGGCAGCGCTTCTGATAGGCCTGGATAACGAAACCGATTCCGTTCCAGCCACTTAGCGCCTCATCGAAACAAAGCGATTCCAGAAGATCGAGTGAAATCTCAAGCCGGTCGGCTTCCTCGGCGTCGATGTTGAGGCCGATGTCATAGTGTCGCGCGAGCTTCGCAAGTGCTGTAACGCGCGGCAGCAATTCATTGATAACACGGGAATATTGCGCGCGGCTGTAGCGCGGGTGTAGGGCTGACAGCTTGATGGAGATGCCCGGCCCTTCATAGATGCCGCGCCCTGCCGATGCCTTGCCGATGGCGTGAATGGCCTGCTCGTAATCGGCGTAGTAGCGCTGCGCGTCGGCCTCCGTGGTGGCGGCCTCGCCGAGCATGTCGAACGAATAGCGGAAGCCCTTCGCCTCCATCTTGCGCGAGTTTGCCAGCGCCTCGGAGATGGTCTGCCCGGTGACGAACTGCTCGCCCATCATCCGCATGGCGACGTCGACGCCCTTGCGGATGACCGGCTCGCCGCCGCGGCCGATGAGCCGGGTGAGCGCGCCTGTCAGGCCGGCTTCGCTGGAGGTGGTGGTGAGCTTGCCGGTGAGCACGAGGCCCCAGGTCGCGGCATTGACGAAGAGCGAGGGGCTGTGGCCGACATGAGCCTGCCAGTCGCCATGGCCGATCTTGTCGCGGATCAGTGCGTCGCGGGTGGCGCGGTCCGGAATGCGCAGCAGCGCCTCGGCCAGGCACATGAGGGCAACGCCCTCCTGACTCGACAGCGAATATTCATGGATCAGCCGCTCAACCGGGCCCTTCTGGCCCTTGGCGCGCAGCGTCTCGACCAGATGACGGGCGCGCTCGCGCGTCGCCTCGGCCTTGGCGGGAGGCAGGGTGGCCGGGCCCAGCAGCATGGACACGGCTTCGGTTTCCGGCATGCGGTAGGCCGAGGTGATGCGTGCGCGCAGCACGCTTTGCGGGCGAACGCTGCGGGCGAAGGGCAGGAAGGGTCCCTCAGCGGGGAGGTTGCTGCCTTCTGGACCAGCGCGTGGGGAGAGCGGCCCTCCCGTTCGGCGGCGATCTTGAGGCGTGCGCGAATATCGTCGTCGATCTTCACGCCCATAGTGCTGCTCGACATGCCGGTCCCCATCTTCGGAAATGCGCCCGCAGGCGCGATGATTTTCGGTTTAGGTGTAACCGTTGTCAGCGGTAGGTGCAACCGTTCGAAAGGTGGTTGCACAACACTGGGGTCCGCGCGCTTTCGTGGCGCTGCCAATGGTGTTACCCGGTGGGCTCTGCGGGAATGGGAAGCGTCGTCGCGGCTGGTTCACCTGTGTTCTCCAGGCATGCGGTGAGCCTTGCAGCGATGGGTCGGCCCTCCCACCTAGGCTCCATGACACGTCTCGCACGCACCCCTCTTTCCGTCCTCGATCTCTCCTTCGTCGTGGCCGGCGGTTCCGGCCCGCAGGCGCTGCGGGAGACCGTCGAACTCGCCCGGCATGTCGACGCGCTCGGCTATGAGCGCTTCTGGGTTGCCGAGCATCACAACCTGCCCTCGGTCGCCTCCGGCGCGCCGGATGTCATGGCCGGTCAGATCCTTGGCGCCACGTCGCGTATCCGCGTCGGCTCGGGAGGGGTGATGCTGCCCAACCATGCGCCGTTGATGGTGGCGGAGCGGTTCAAGGTGCTGGAGGCGCTCTATCCCGGCCGCGTCGATCTCGGGCTCGGCCGCGCGCCGGGCACGGACGGCCTGACTTCGCACGCGCTGCGGCGCCGGCAGGACGTGGATCCGGGCGACGATTTCCTCGACCGGCTGAAGGAGCTGATGCTGTGGGACAGCGGTCGCTGGCCGGCGGACCATCCCTATCGCAACATCAAAGTCATGCCGGTGGACGTGGCGCTGCCGCCGCTCTGGCTGCTTGGCTCCTCCGGCTACAGCGCGCGCCTTTCGGCCCAGCTCGGTCTCGGCTTCGCCTTCGCGCACCATTTCGCCCAGCACGACGTGCTCGACGCCATGTTGAGCTACCGGCAGGGCTTCCAGCCCTCCGAGCAGCTGGAGGCGCCGCATGCCATTCTCGCCCTGGCCGTGGTGTGCGCCCCGACAGATGAAGAGGCGGAGTGGCTGGCCGGCAGCGTCGATCTCTCCCGGCTGAAACGTGATCGTGGTGATTTCGGCCCGATCCCCTCGCCGGAGGAGGCTGCGGCCTACCCCTATAGCGAGGCCGACCGCGCGCATATCCGCCGCGGGCGCGAAAAGGTGCTGGTCGGCGGGCCGGAAAAGGTCGCGGCCGGGCTGGAGCGCTTCCTGGATGCCACGCGGGCGGATGAGCTGATGATAACGACGCCGGTCCATGATTTCGCGGCGAAGCGGCGCA
>QFQD01000129.1 GCA_003241485.1 Ancylobacter novellus | reverse complement strand
TCAGCGTGCCCGTGCCCATCTGCGCCAGCGTGCCGGTGCCGGAGATCGCCCCGGCAAAGCTGGTGTCGGCGGACAGATTGAAGACCAGCGCGGCATTGTTGGTCACATTGCCGAGGATCGAGCCGGTGGTGCCGCCATCGCCGATCTGCAGCGTGCCGGCGGAGATGATGGTGCCGCCCTCATAGGTGCTGGCGCCGGTGAGGATCAGCGTGCCGAGATCGGTCTTCTCCAGGCCCGCCGTGCCGGTGAGGGCGCTGGCGATTGTCGCCACTGTCGACGCCCCGGCCTCGGTGCCGTCGCCGACGCGGATCGTCGCCTTCTCGGTGCCGGTCAGTTGGATCGACCCGCCGGTCACGAGATAGCCGCTGGTGACGAACTGCATTCCAGTGACGCTGACCTGGCCGGAGCCATTGTCCACCGTCACCGTCCCGTCCGTGCCCTGGAACACGGCGAAGCCGCCATTCCACGCCTGCGCGATGGTGCCCGAGGCGTTGGTCCAGTTGGTGGCCAGGCCTGCCGTCCAGGTGCCGTTGCCACCTTCGACCGACTGCGAGGGCGTGGTGGTGGAGCCGTTCCAGAACTGGATCGGCGCGCCCGCCCCCTCGACGATGAGGTTCACCTCGCCAGCGACCGAGGTCTGCACCCCGCCTGCGAGCCCGCCAGTGAGCGGTGCCACGTTCATGCCATTGTCGGTGAGGCTGCCGGTATAGCTGATGAAGCGGTAGACACCGGCGCCGAAGCCCGCCCCCTGGGTGACGCTCAGCGTGCCGTCCAGCGTCACGTCGCCATTCACCGTGAACACGTCCCCGGCCGTGGTCTGGCCGAGCGCGACACTCACAGTGGCGCCGGCCTGCAGGTTGAGCCCGCCCATGGTGAGGGCGTTCGCCTGCGCCCCGGCGAGCGTGCCGCCGGCGAGAACCTGCACCGTGCCCGCCACCGTGCCGTCGCCCGAGAGCGTCGCCCCGTCCGCGACCACCGCGCCGCCGGCCACGCTGCCGGTCAGGGCCAGCGTGCCCCCCGCGACGGTGGTGGTGCCGGTATAGGTGTTGGCGCCGCTCAGGGTCAGCGTGCCGGTGCCGGTCTTGCCGAAGCCTCCGGAGCCGGAGAGGACGCCGGAGAAGGTGGTCGAGCTGTTGGCGCTGCCCGCCGTCAGGCTGGCGGCATTCATCTGCACGCTGCCGGCGCCGCTCAGCGCTCCGAGAGCCTTCGTGCCGCTCATCTGCAGATCGAGCGTCGCGCCCGCCGACACGGTCACCGCGCTGCCGTCGGCCAGCGCCCCGGTGCCGACAGCGACCAGCGTGCCGGCGTCGATCCTGAGCCTGCCCGCCCCATTGCTGCCGCTCAGGGTGAGCGTGCCCGCGCCTGTTTTGGTGAGGCCGCCAGTGCCGGTCAGCGCGCCCGAGAAGGTGCTCGTCGTGCCGTCGCCGCCGGCGGTGAGGGTGTGGCTGCCGAGCGCGAGCGTGCCCGCCCCGGCGAGGGAGCCCACGGTCTCGTCGGCGTCGCCGAGCGAGAGGGTCGCGCCCGTCTCGATGCTGAGGCGCGCGCCATCGGCCAGCGAGGCGCCACCCGTCAGCGCCAGCGTGCCGGCCGCCACCGTCGTCGCCCCGCTGAAGCTGTTGGTGCCGGCGAGGGTGAGCGTGCCGGTGCCGGCCTTGGTGAACGAGCCCGACCCCGAGATCGCCCCGGCGAAGGTGAGGTCGTCCGAGCGGTCGAAGGCGAGGGCGGCGTTGTTGGTGATATTTCCGGCGATGCTGCCGGTGGCGCCGCCCGCGCCGATCTTCAGCGTGCCGGCAGAGATGGTGGTGCCGCCGGCGTAGCTGCTGGCGCCGGTCAGGATCAGCGTGCCGCTGCCCTTCTGCGTCAGCGCGCCCGCCCCGGAGATGTCGCCGGCAAAGGTGACGAGGTCGGTGCGGTTGAAGGAAAGGGTCGCGCTGGCGGCGACCGCCACATCGCCGCTGATGCTGCCCGTCGTGCCGCCGCTGCCGATCTGCAGCGTGCCGGCCGAGACGGTGGTGCCGCCCTCATACGTGTTGGTGCCGGTGAGGATGAGCGTGCCGAGATCGGTCTTTTCCAGCCCGGTGGTGCCGGCGAGAACCGCGCCGATCGTCGCGGTGTAGCCGGCGCCGTCCGCGGTGCCGTCGCCGACGCGCACCGGCGTCTTGCCGGAGGTCGCGGCCAAAGTGAGGGTGCCGCCCGAGACGGAGTAGCCATCCACCATGAACTGCAGGCCGATGGCGGACACCGTGCCGTCGATCGTTACCTCGCCCGCCGTGCCGGCGAACGCCGCGAAGCCGCTGTTCCACGCCCGCGACTGGTTCAGCGTCGAGGTGAGCCAGTTGGTTTCGGCCGTGTTCGCGGTCCAGGTGCCGGCGCCGCCCTGGATGGTGCCGTCCGGCGAGGTGGTGGTGCCGTTCCAGTACAGCATCTCGCCGCTGAGCACGGCGAGGTTCACCTGGCCGGGCGCCAGCTGGATCTCATAGGCGTAGTCGCCCGGCGTGCTGCCGAGCACGAGCCCGTTATTCGCCGCCATGGTGGTGTAGTCGATGATGCGGTAGACGCCCTGCGCCATCGACCCGCCATTGGCCACGTTCAGCACGCCGTCCAGTGTCAGGTTCTCGGCGGAGATGACGCCGCCGCCGGTGGCCGCGCCGAGGACGACATCGACATTGGCGCCGCCGGAGAGCACCAGCGTGGTCATGGAAAGGGCGTGGGTTCCGGCGGTGGAGGGCGCCCCCCGCAGCGTGCCGCCATCGGCGATGGTGACCGTGCCGATGATCGTCCCGCCGGCCGTGCCGTCGGTCGCGCCCTGCAGCGTGGCGCCGGATTTGACCTCGACATTGCTGGCCAGCGTGACGCCGCCGCCAAGGGCGAGCGTGCCGGCGGAGATGGTGGTGCCGGCCCCGGCGCTGTTGGCGCCGATGAGGGTCAGCGTGCCGGCCCCGCGCTTCTCCAGCGCGCCCGCGCCGGTGATGGCCCCGCCCGCGGTCAGGTCGTCGGAGCGGTTGAACACGACCGTGCCGCTATTGACGATCGCGCCGGCCACAGCGCCCGTGGCACCGCCCGCGCCGATCTGCAGCGTGCCGGCGG
>QFQD01000128.1 GCA_003241485.1 Ancylobacter novellus | reverse complement strand
TTCAGTGTGCGAGGTTTTTGACGATGTCCTCGACCATTTTCTTTGCGTCGGCGAAGAGCATCATGGTGTTGTCGCGGAAGAAGAGTTCGTTCTCGACGCCGGCATAGCCGGCGGCCATGCCGCGCTTGATGAACAGCACGGTCTTGGCCTTCTCCACGTCCAGGATCGGCATGCCGTAGATCGCCGAGGTCGGGTCGGTCTTGGCCGCCGGGTTGGTCACGTCATTGGCGCCGATGACGAAGGCGACGTCCGCCTGCGCGAACTCCGAGTTGATGTCTTCCAGCTCGAACACCTCGTCATAGGGCACGTTGGCTTCCGCCAGCAGCACGTTCATGTGCCCGGGCATGCGCCCCGCCACCGGATGGATGGCGTACTTCACCTCGACGCCCTCTTCCTTCAGCTTGTCGGCCATCTCGCGCAGCGCGTGCTGGGCCTGCGCCACCGCCATGCCGTAGCCCGGCACGATGATGACCTTCGCCGCGTTCTTCATGATGAACGCCGCGTCCTCCGCCGAGCCCTGCTTGACCGGGCGGCTCTCCACCGCGCCGGCGGGACCGCTAGCGGCATCGCCGCCGAAGCCGCCCAGGATCACCGACACGAAGGAACGGTTCATCCCCTTGCACATGATGTAGCTCAGGATCGCGCCCGAGGAGCCCACCAGCGCGCCGGTGATGATCAGCGCCGTATTGCCCAGCGTGAAGCCGATGCCCGCCGCCGCCCAGCCGGAATAGCTGTTCAGCATCGACACCACGACCGGCATGTCCGCCCCGCCGATCGGGATGATCAGGAGACCGCCGAAGATCAGGCTGGCGATCACGATCAGCCAGAACACCGTGTGGCTCTCGGTCAGCGTCAGGATGACGATCAGCACCACGATCAGCGCCGCCAGCGCGATGTTGATCGCATGGCGCGCCGGCAGCAGGATCGGCTTGCCGCTCATATTGCCGTTCAGCTTGGCGAACGCGATCACCGAGCCGGTGAAGGTGATGGCGCCGATCGCCACGCCGAGGCTCATCTCCACCAGCGCCTGCGCGTGGATATGGCCGGGATCGCCGATGCCGAACGCCGCCGGCGCATACAGCGCCGCCGCCGCCACCATCACCGCCGACAGGCCCACCAGCGAGTGGAACGCCGCCACCAGCTGGGGCATGTCGGTCATGGCGATCTTGCGCGCGATCACCGCGCCCACGCCGCCGCCGATCGCAAGGCCGCCGATCAGCAGCGCCCAGCCACCGAGGCCGGTGGGCGGGGAGGCCGCCAGCGTGGTCAGGATGGCGATGGTCATGCCGACCATGCCGAACAGGTTGCCCTGGCGCGAGGTCGCCGGGCTGGAGAGCCCGCGCAGCGCCATGATGAACAGCACCCCGGAGACGAGGTACAGGAGAGCGACGATATTGGCGTTCATCTCGTCGGCCTCACTTCTTCTTCGAGTACATGGCGAGCATCCGGCTGGTCACCAGGAACCCGCCGAAGATGTTCACCGAGGCCAGGACCAGGCCGAGGAAGCCGAAGCCGCGCGCCCAGCCCGTGCCTTCCGCCACCGTGTCCACGCCCACCGCCAGCAGAGCGCCCACCACGATCACCGACGAGATCGCGTTGGTCACGCTCATCAAGGGCGTGTGCAGCGCCGGCGTCACCGACCACACCACGTAATAGCCCACGAAAACCGCCAGCACGAAGATGGCGAGGCGGAACACGAACGGGTCGATCGCCCCGCCCGAGAGCGCGTGCGCCGCCTGTCCTGCGATCTCCGCATAATGCTGAGCCGCGGCATTGGCATAGGCTTGCGCGGCCTGCGCCGCCTGCGCCGCCACTTCCGCGGCGATGCGTGCGCCTTCCGCCGCGTTCTGGGCGACCGCATCGCCCGCTACCGGATTGGCCATTTCCCTCAATCCCCGTTCTGTCGTCTCGTTGAAGCCGGTCCCCGCTCCCTCCCCGCCTCATCCCGCACGGCCACAGGCCGGTCCGGGAGCGCGTCAGTGAGGAAGCGGCATGCACTCCCGGCGCGAAGCCGCGCCTCGTCCGGGAGGACGGCCTTGAATCACGCCGCGGAAGCCCCGGCCTCCGCACCCGCCGGCTTGAAGCCCGGATGCACCACCGCACCGTCCTTGGTCAGCAGCGTCGCCTTCACCAGCTCGTCGTCCCACTTCACGTTGAGCGACTTCGTGCCCTTGTCGATCAGCGTCTCGACGAAGGCGTAGAGGTTCTTCGCGTAAAGCTGCGACGCCGTCGCCGCCAGCCGACCCGGCACGTTGAGATAGCCGACGATCTTGACCCCGTTCGCCGTGGTCACGACTTCGCCGGGGATCGCGCCCGCGACATTGCCGCCGCGTTCCACCGCAAGGTCCACCAGGATCGAGCCCGGCTTCATCGACGCCACCGCCTCGGCCGAGACCAGCTTGGGCGCCGGACGTCCGGGGATCAGCGCCGTGGTGATGACAATGTCCTGCTTGGCGATATGGCTCGCCGTCAGCGCCGCCTGCTTGGCCTGGTACTCCGCCGACATCTGCTTGGCGTAGCCGCCCGCCGTCTCGGCCTGCTTGAACTCCTCGTCCTCGACCGCGATGAACTTCGCCCCGAGGGACTCGACCTGTTCCTTCGCCGCCGGGCGCACATCGGTCGCCGACACCACCGCGCCCAGACGCCGCGCCGTGGCGATCGCCTGAAGGCCCGCCACGCCCGCGCCCATCACGAACACACGCGCCGCCGGCACCGTGCCCGCCGCCGTCATCATCATCGGGAAGGCCCGGCCGAACTCGGCGCTCGCGTCGATCACCGCGCGGTAGCCCGCAAGGTTCGCCTGCGAGGACAACACGTCCATCACCTGCGCGCGGGTGATGCGCGGCATCAGCTCCATCGCAAACGCCGACACGCCGGCCCCGGCCAGCTCCGCCAGCTCCGCCTCGTGGCCATAGGGGTCCGCGATCGAGATCACCAGCGCGCCCGGCTTCACGCCCTTGAGCGCGCCAGCCTCCGGACGGCGCACGCCGAGCACGATGTCCGCACCCGCCACCGCGGCCGCATTATCCGCGACCACCGACGCCCCCGCGCCCTCATAATCCCCGTCGCCGATCCCCGACGCCAGACCCGCACCCGACGCAACAACAACATCAGCCCCCAGCGAAACATAACGCTTCACCGTATCAACCGACGCAGAAACCCGTGGCTC
>QFQD01000083.1 GCA_003241485.1 Ancylobacter novellus | reverse complement strand
CATCCCCTGGGCGCTGCCCAGCGTGGTGATCGCGCTGATGTGGCGCTGGATCTACGATCCCAACACCGGCGTGCTGAACGACATCCTGCTCTATCTCCAGGTAGTCCAGTCCGCCGTGCCGTGGCTGGCCGACCCGAACGTCGCGCTCTACGCCATCATCGCCACGCTGACGTGGCAGGGCTTCCCGTTCTTCGCGGTGATGATCCTCGCCGCGCTGCAGGGCATCCCGCGCAGCCAGTACGAGGCGGCCTCGCTCGACGGCGCCTCGACCTGGCGGCAGTTCCGCCACATCACCCTGCCCGGCATCATGCCAGTGCTGGCCACCGCCGGGCTCTTGCGGGTGATCTGGGTGGCGAACTCCATGGACGTCATCTTCGTGATGACCGGCGGCGGCCCCGGCTACGCCACCCACACCCTGCCGCTCTACGCCTTCATCCGGGCGCGGCAGAACCTCGATTTCGGCTATGGCAGCGCCATCGCCGTGACCTTCACCATCCTGCTGGGCGCCGTCGTCGCAGTCTATCTCGCCCGCACCATGCGCGAGGTGGAGAAATGACCCGCAAGCCCTCGACCCTGCGCCGCATCCTCACCACCGATCTGCCGGTGGCGCTCATCGTGCTGTTCGCCATGGCGCCGTTCGTGTGGATGATCCTCACCTCGCTCACGCCCTCGGCGCAGATCGCCGCCACCGGCGTCGCCCTGTCGCCTTCGGGCTGGAGCCTCGACAATTATGCCCGGCTGATCGAGCAGACCTCCTTCCTGAAAAACATGCTCGACAGCCTCATCGTCGCCGGCGGCACCATGGTGGTCGGCCTCGCCGTGGCGGTGAGCGCGGCCTATGCGTTCTCGCGCTTCCGCTTCCGCGGCCGCACGGTGCTGATGCTGCAATTCCTGCTCATCAACATGTTCCCGGTGGTTCTGCTCATCCTGCCGCTCTTCGTGCTGATGCGCCGGCTCGGCCTGCTCGACACCCATTTTGCGCTGATCCTCGCCAACGCCACCGTCGCCATTCCCTTCGCGGTGTGGATGCTCACCAGCTATGTCGGCGCCATCCCGAAAAGCCTCGACGAGGCGGCGATGACCGATGGCTGCTCGCGGCTCACCACGCTGCGGCGCATCGTGCTGCCCCTCATGATGCCGGGCATCATCTCCACCGGCATCTACATCTTCATCACCGCCTGGAACGAATATCTCTACGCGCTGACGCTGGGCGGACGGAACGTGCGCACCGTCACCGTCGCCATCCAGACGCTGATCGGCGAGTACCAGATCGAATGGGGTCTGCTCGCCGCCGGCGCGGTGGTGGGGGCGCTGCCCGCCACGCTTCTCTTCCTCATCGTCCAACGCCGTCTCATCGGCGGCCTCACCCAGGGCGCGGTGAAGGGCTGAACCGCAACCAAGATCCGCCGACCCCACCAAGGACCAGACCCATGAACCCGATCGGGTTGATCTCCATGCAATATGCGCGGCCCTTCACGGCCGAGCATTTCCCGCTTTTCGCCACCATGCGCGACCACGGCTACGACTTCGTCGAGCTGCTGGTGCCGGAGGTCGGCGAGATTGACGCCGCCGCCGCCCGCCGCGCGCTCGATCAGGCCGGGCTCGGCATCGTGCTCGCCGCCCGCGTCAACCTGCAGCGCAACCTCGCCTCGGCGGACCCCGCCGCCCACCGGGCCGGCATCGACTATCTCAAATACACCGTCGACCAGGCGGTGGCGCTCGGCGCGACCATTGTCGGCGGCCCGCTCACCGGTAATCCCCTGGTCTTCGCCGGCCGTCCGCCGCAGCCGGTGGAGGAGGCCGAGCGCCTCGCCCGCAAGCAGCGCTGCGTCGACGGGCTGCGCGAAGCCGGCGACTATGCCGCCAAGGCGGGCGTGGTGCTGGCGGTCGAGCCGCTCAACCGCTTCGAGAGCGATGTGCTGTGCACCACCCAGCAGGGCATGGAGCTACTCGACGCGGTCGACCATCCCGCGATCAAGCTGATGCTCGACACCTTCCACATGCATATGGAGGAAAGCTCGATCGCCGAGGCGATCCTGCTCGCCGGCGACCGGGTCGCCCATTTCCAGGCCAACGAGAACCATCGCGGCTTCCCCGGCACGGGCGCCACCGATTGGGTCGGCGTCTGCCGCGCCTTGCACCAGATCGGCTACACCGGCCCGATCTCGCTGGAGCCGTTCCGCCGCCGCGACGACCGCTTCGGCGTGCCCTTCGCCCAGTGGCGCGCGCCGCATGAGGACGAGAGCGACCGCCTCACCGCCAGCGCCGCCTTCATGAAGTCCCACCTCACCCTTACGGAATACCGTCGATGACCCTCAATATCGGTTGGATCGGCTGCGGCGTGCACGCGACGCAGATGCTGCTTCCCCAGCTCGTGCGCCATGATGTGAAGATCGTCGCGCTGTGCGACATCGACGGCAAGCGCCTGGCGGATGCGGGACGACAGTTCGGCGTGAGCAACCTCACCACCGATGTCGAGACCCTGCTGGCGACGCCGGGCATTGATGCGGTCGGCATGGCCGTGGGTCCGGACCAGCACCTCGCCTTCGGCAAGAAGGCGCTGGAGCGCGGGCTCTCCGTCTTCATCGAGAAGCCGCCGGCCGGCACGGCGGCAGGTGCGCGCGAACTGCTCGCCGCCTCGGAAAAGGCGGGCAAGCCGCTGCTGGTCGGCTTCATGAAGCGCTATTCGGTCGGCAACAAGATCGCCGCCAACATCGTGCGCTCCGGCCGCTTCGGCGATGTGCTGGGGCTGACCGGCTACTACATGACGGCGCCGGGCTACTTCGCCGGCAATGTCGACTATACCGGCTTCTTCCTGCACCACTGCGTGCACTATATGGACCTCGTCTCCTTCCTGGTCTCGCCGGTGAAGACGATTTCCGCCCGCAAGGTGGAGAAGACGCCGGGCCGCGTGCTGTTCCATGTCGGCTTCGAGTTCGAGTGCGGCGCGATCGGCAATATCGCCATGGGCACCATCCAGTCGCGCGGCACGCCGGTGGAGCGCATCGAGCTGATGGGCGACCACCAGCGCATCGAGGTCGAGGACGTCATCGAGATACGCTGGCACCGCAACCCGCCCTTCAAGATCGACGATCCGCGCGCGACGCTGGCCGACGATGTCGACAGCCTCACCTGGAAGCCGAACTTCACCGCCGCCGCGAATGAGGACCCGAAGGGTTATTATTCCCTGCTGGCGGACGTGGTGCCGGCCCTGCGCGGCGAGGCGACCCCGGCGCCGACCATCGCCGATGGCGTCGTCGCCATGGAGCGGCTGGAGACGCTGCGCCGCGAACTGGCGCTGTGACATGGGCGGGCGGGGCGCGCGGCCATGATCTGCCGCCCCGCTGCTAGCCTCGCCAGCCCCGCGCGAGACCGACCGCGCGGGTGAAGCGCGCGCGCTCCGCCGGCGTCACCGAACCGTCGGGCGCGAAGAGGCGCGCCTTCGCGCGCACGCCGTCCACCTGCGCTCCACACAGCTCGGCGAGACCGAGCGCGGTCATCTCGTGCAGCGCCGGCACGTTGACCGTGCGGCCCGAGGCCGCCGCGAGGAAGCGGGCGAAATAGACGCTCTGCGACAGTCCCCCGTCGATCGACAGCGTCGTGATCGGCCCGACATGGGCGGCCGCCGCCTCGATGAGGCCGACCGTGAGCAGAGCGATGCCCTCCAGCGCTGCCCGCACCATGTCGCGCCGGTCCGTCGCCGGGTCCATGCCGATGAAGAGCGGCGCCGCCTGCCGGTCCCAGTGAGGCGCGGCAAGGCCCGAGAGCGCCGGCACGAAGACAAGTCCGCGGCTCAGCGCCGAGGGGCCCTCGAAGCCGTCAAGCTCCGCCGGCTCCTGATAGAGGCCGAGCCGGCGCAGCCATTCCAGCGCCGCCCCCGCATCATAGACGCCGCCTTCCAGCGCGAAGACCGGCCCCTCCCCCGTGCGCTGCCAGGCCAGAGTCGGCAGCAGGCCGTGGACGTCCGGCCGCTGATGTCCCGTAACCGCGAGCAGAAAGGCGCCGGTGCCGAAGGTGATCTTCACCTCGCCCGGCGTGCGGCAGCCATGGCCATACAGCGCCGCCTGCTGGTCGACGATGGAGGCCTTGAGCGGCACACCGTCCACCGCGCCAAAGCCGGCATCGACGGGCCGAATGGGCGGCAGCGCCGCGATCGGCACGCCGTGCAGCGCGCAGAGTTCCGCGCTCCATTCCAGCGTCGCGAGGTCGATGAGCCCGGTGCGGGAGGCGGTCGCGACATCGGTCGCGAAGGTGCCGGTCAGCCTGTCGAGGAAGAACGCATCCGTGGTGCCGAGCCGCAGCCGTCCCGCAGCATGGGCCTGCGCCACCGCGGGCGTCTGCCGCATCAGCCAGCCGAGCTTGCTGGCGGAAAAATACGGGTCCAGCGGCAGGCCGCAGATCGCCTGCGAGCGAGCCACTGCGTCCGCGCCAAGCCCGGCCAGTTGCTCAGCAGTGCGCGCGTCCTGCCACACGATCACCCGTGAGAGCGGCGCGCCGCTCACCCTGTCCCAGGCGAGGCAGCTCTCGCCCTGATTGGCGAGCGCGATGACGTCGACCGGCCCGGCAGCGGCCAGCACGGCGCGGATATTGGCGAGCAGTTCCTCCGGGTCGTGCTCCACCCAGCCGGGAGCGGGGTGGAACTGCGCGTGCGTCCGGCTGGCGGCGAGTTGCGCCGTGCCGTCGCTCTCGACGAGAAGGCAGCGGGTGGAGGTGGTGCCCTGGTCGATGGCGGCGATGCGCATCAGCCTTCCTCGGTCAGCCGGAAGCGCAGGGAATGCGCCGCGAAAGCGGCGGGCGGGATCGGCACGAGAATGCGCCGCTCCGGCAGGAACGCGCGGCGCACCGACCACACCTCCCGCCCGTCAATCTCGAGCGCCAGCTTTCCGCGCACGGCGCGGGTGACACGCAGCTGGAAATCCGCCAGCGCCGGATCGCGCCCGGTGGGGCGGATGAGGCTCGGCACCACCAGCTTGATCGGGTCATCGAAGGCCACCGCGACCGGCGCGGCCTCACAGGGCGAACCCGTGAGATCGCGCGCGAGGGCCCGGCCGACCGCCCGCCCCTCGCGGAACGCCCAGCCGCCGGTCTCCACCGCGCGCAGCAAATTGCCGGCGGCAAAGCAGGCGGGGTCAAGACTGCGCCCGTCCTGGTCGATGGCGGGTCCGGCGCTGCCGGGGTCGACGCCCAGCGGGGACTGCAGGAACAGCGCGGATTCGGGGGTAAAGCGGCCCGTGAGCAGCACGCCGTCGCAGGCAAACTCCTCGCGCCGGCCATCGGCATGGCGCAGCGTCGCCGCCTCGACACGTCCGGTGCCGCGAATGTCTACCAGTTCCGCCCCGAGGTGAAACGGCACACCCGCAAGGCGCGGGAACCAGGCGAAGGGCGCGGGCGCCAGCGGCTGCGGACCGGGTTCGGCCATCGCCACCGGGCGGGCGCCATGCCCCAGGCACGTCAGCACGGCCGAGAGGCTGACGAGTTCCGAGCCGATGATGAGCGGGCGCGTGAACGGCATCAGGCCATGGAAAGCGACATAGGCCTGCAGCGTGCCGGTCGTCACCACCCCGACGGGCCGGTCGCCGGCGATGAGGCGGGCGGAGCGTGGCCGCTCGCGCGCGCCAGTCGCGATCAGGATGCGCGCCGCGCTGAGCGTGCCGACGCCGTCCGGCGTGGTCACATCGAGGTGTCCGCCGGGATGCAGCCGCACCACGCTGTGGCCGGTGCGCACATCCACGCCCGCCCGCGCGGCCTCAAGCGTCAGCCGGCGACCATAGGCGGCGCCGAGATAGACCCGCCCGAATTCCCGCATGCCGAAGGGAGAATGGCTGCAATGGCGCGTGGCGCCGCCCAGCGCCGGCTCGCGGTCGAGCAGAACCACGCGCGGCACGCCGGCGCGGCGCAGTTCGAGCGCCGCCGCGACACCGGCCGGGCCGCCGCCGACGACGATGACATCCGCATCGCTCATGCGTCTTCCCGATCCTCCACCGCCAGCGGCACGGCGAGCCGGCCCCGGCTCATCTCGGCAAGGCGGGCATTGCAGTAAAACCCCTGGCAGCGCCCCATGCCGGCACGGGTGCGCCGACGCAGGCCGCCGAAATCGCCGGGCGGCACGGCGCTGTCAAACGCCGCCTCGATCTCGCGCTTCGTCACCAGCTCGCAATGGCAGACGATCTCGCCATGGCCGGGCTGCTGCCAGTCGCGCGGCTCGCTCTCGGTGAGATTGGCCAGCCGCACCTGCGGCGGCGCGGCCGGTGTGCGGGCGGGCAGGCCGAAGGCGGCGTGCAGCCTGAGAGCATGTTGCGCGAGGCCGAGCGCCGCGGACAGTCCCGTCGAGCGGATGCCGCCCAGGGTGATGGCCCGCTGTTCCGGGCGGGCGCTCACGCGGTAGTGCTTTTTCTCCGTCGCCGGCCGCAACCCCGCATAAACCGCCGTGACCGGGATGCCCGCCAGCGCCGGCACGATCTGCGCGCCGCGCGCCAGCAGCCCCTCCAGCGCCTCGCGCTCGACGGTGGCCCGCACGCGGTCGGTCTGTTCCTCTGCGGTCGGGCCGATAATGACATTGCCGAAGGCGGTGGGGCAGACCACTACCCCCTTGGTGATTTCGGTCGGCACCGGCAGCACGATGCGCGGCACATGGGCATAGGCCGCCTTGTCCAGCACAACGAACTGCCCCTTGCGCGGACGGATCTCGAAATCCGGCGTGAAGCCGAGCCGGCAGTCCACCTCGTCGCCATAAAGCCCGGCGGCGTTGACGACGGCGGCGGCGCGCACCTCGCCTAGCGAGGTCGCGAGCTGCCAGCCTCCCTCGAATCGGCCGGCGATAAGCTCCGCGCCCCGCAACACGCGCGCGCCGAGCGCGACCGCCTGGGTGAAATAGGCGAGCGGCGCCGTCCAGGGATCGATGATGTGCTCGCCTGCGACTTCCAGCGCGGCAACCAGCCGGCCGGACAGGCCGGGCAAGGTGGCGCGGGCAGCCTTGGCGGTCAGCAGCGCGAGCCCGTCAATGCCGTTGTCGCGTCCCTGCGCGGCGATCTGTTCGAGTTTGCCTGCCTCCTCGGGCGTCCAGGCACAGACCAGCGCGCCGGTCTCCACGACAGTGAGCCCGAGGCTGGCCCGGTCCGCCAGATATTCGGCCCGGCCAGCTTTCACCAGCTCCAGCTCCAGGCTGTCCGGCGGGGCATCGAAGCCGGTGTGGAGAATCGCGCTGTTCGCCTTCGAGGCGCCGGAGAGGATGTCGCTGCCCTTCTCGATCACCACCACCTTCGCGCCAGCGAGGGCAAAGCGCCGGGCGACCGCGCAGCCGACCACGCCCGCGCCGATGATGGCGAGGTCGTAATCGTCGCGGAGGATGGAGGGGGGCGTGGGGAGCATCATGGCTCCTTTCCTGTCACTCGCGCACCGGCCGTGCCGGTGGCGTCACGCGTGCGAGGCCGGGCCGATGCCCGCCTCAGGCGGCTCCGCTTTTGGGCGGAGCCGCGCGAGAGAGGTCCGATCAGCGGTAGGGGTAGCCCGCCTTCTGCATGGTCTCGTCATACTTCTTGAAGGCCGCGACCACCCGGCCCGCGCGCGGGCTGGAGGCGGCGATCTCGTCCCAGAAGTCCTTGGAATCGGACAGCACCTTGGACCAGTCCTCGGCGGGCAGCTGGGTGAGCTCCATCTTGTTGCCTTCCACGCGCAGCTTGGCCTCGCCGCCCCAGTACCAGACGTCGCGGTAATAGTGGGACTGGTCGATGCTCATCAGGAACAGCTCCTTCAGATGCGGCGGCACCTTCGCCCAGCTCGGCGAGTTGGCGAAATAGCTGCCGAACCAGGCGCCGGTGACCGAGTTGGAGAGCGCGTAATTGCAGACATCCGCCCAGCCCACCTCGTAGGCCTCGGTGAAGCCGCACCACGCCACGCCGTCAAGCTCGCCGGTCTGCAGCGCCACCTCGACATTGTCCCACGGGATGGTCACCGGCACGAGGCCGTACTTGGAGAGGAACTTGCCCGCCGTCGGCACGCCGAAGACGCGCAGGCCGTTCATGTCGGACAGCTTCTTGATCGGCTTGTTGACGGTGAAGATGTGCAGCGGATCCCACGCGCCGGTCGACAGCCAGGTCACGTTCGGGACGTCGGCATAGGCCTCTTCCCAGATTTCCTTCAGGCCGTAATAGCGGAACAGCGCCGGCACATCGAGGCTGTAGCGGGTGGCGAAGGGGAAGTAGCCGCCGAACACGGCGATATCGACCGGCGAGGCCATGGTCGCCTCGTCCGACTGCACCGCGTCGAGCGTGCCGGACTGAAGCGCACGGAACAGGTCCGAGGTCGGCACCAGCTGGTCGGCGTAGTAAAGCTCGATCACCATCTCGCCATTGGCGGCCGCGTTGAAGGCGTCGATCTGCGGCTTGATGACGTGGGCGCCGAGCGGCGCGCCGGAATAGGTTTGGAGGCGCCACTTGATCGGGCCGGTCTGGGCGATCACCGCCGGGGCCGCCAGCGTCGAGCCGGCGAGCGCCGCGCCGGCGCCAAGACCCGCCTTGGCCATGAAGCTGCGGCGGCTGGCGAGGATCTTGTCCGCGGCCGGGTCCACCTTCTTGGTGACGGGCTTCTTGATATCGGTCATTCGTGGCTCCTCTGGTTTTTTGGAAGGTCTTTGGAGACGAGGCGTCAGCCCTTGACGTTCATGTGGGCCGGCAGCCAGAGCGCGATCTGCGGGAAGACCATCAGGATGATGATGGTGAACAGCATGATCGCGGCGAACGGCCAGATCGACTTGTAGATGTCGACCAGCGAGATCTCCTTCGGCGCCAGTGAGCGCATCAGGAACAGGTTGTAGCCGAAGGGTGGGGTTATGTAGGCGATCTGGCAGGTAATCGTGTATAGGATGCCGTACCAGATGAGCTGGTTCTCGAAGCCGAGATCGAGCGCCTTGACCAGCGGGATGTAGAGCGGCGCCACGATGACCAGCATCGCCGTGTCGTCGAGGAACATCCCCATGATGATGAAGCTCAGCTGCATCATGATGATGATGGTCCAGGGATTGAGATCCCACTGCTTGACGAACAGGAACTCGATCGCCTTCACCGCGCCCAGCCCGTCGAACACCGTGCCGAAGGCCAGGGCGGCGAGGATGAGCCACATGAACATGCAGGAGACGTTCAGCGTCTTCAGGGCGGTGTCGCGGATGATCGGCCAGGTGAACCGGCGCTTGGCGACGGCCGCCAGCGTGGCCGAGGCCGCACCCACGGCCGAACTCTCGACCAGGCTGGTGACGCCGAACACGAACAGGCCGGTCATGAAGAAGAAGATGGCGAAGGGAATGATGCCCGCCCGCGCCAGCGCCAGCTTCTCGCGCAGCGGCATGTTCAGCTCGTCATCCGTCAGCTGCGGCGCGAGCTTCGGGTTCAGCTTCACCCGGATATAGATGTAGACGATGAACAGCGCGGCCATCAGCAGGCCGGGGCCGACACCGGCGAACCACAGCTTGGAAACCGGCTGGCGGGCGATCATGCCGTAGAGCACCAGCACGACCGAGGGCGGGATGAGGATGCCCAGCGACGAGCCGCCCTGGATCACGCCGGAAATCAGCACCTTGTCGTAGCCGCGGCGGATCATCTCCGGCAGCGCGATGGTGGCGCCGATCGCCATGCCGGCGACGGACAAGCCGTTCATGGCGGAGATGATGACCATCAGGAAGATGGTGCCGATGGCGAGGCCGCCCGTGAAGCGGCCGAACCACACATGCAGGGCGCGGTACAGGTCCTCCGCGATTCCCGATTCCGCGAGGATGTAGCCCATGTAGATGAACATGGGCAGCGTCAGCATCGCGTACCAGTTGAACAGCTTGAAGACCTGGTTGAACGGCAGGTCGATCGCGCCGGGCCCATAGAGCAGCAGCGCGGCGGCGGAGGCGACGAAGCCGATGCCGGCAAAGACCAGCTGGCCGCTGATGAGCGCCACCACCATGGAGGCGAACATCAGCAGGGCGATCATCTCATAGGTCATCAGATCTTCTCCCCGCGCAGCGTGAAGACGTGCTTGATGACCAGCGAGAAAGCCTGCAGCAGCATCAGGACGAGACAGGCGGTCAGCAGCGCCTTGATCGGGATGACCGAGGGATTCCAGATCGAGAAGCGCTTCTCATTGGTGGCGATGGCGTATTGCAGGCTGGAGATCGAGCCTGCGAGCAGAACACCGAGATAGAAGATCAGACACCAGACGGTGACGAGGTCCACCTTGGCCTTGCCGCGCTCGGAGAGCGTGGAATACCAGAGGTCCATGCGCACATGCTCATTGTTGCGCAGCGTGAACGGCCCGCCCATGAAGTAATAGGCCGCGAGCGTGAACTGGGTCAGCTCCACCGCCCAGTGCACCGGCATCTTCACGACGTTGCGCATCACCGCATCGAACAGCAGCGTGCCGCCCATGAAGAAGATGAGCGATGCCGCGAGATAGCCGACATAGTTGGAAAGGCCGTCCACCACCCTGACATAGCGGGCGGCGACACCCCACACTCCCGCACCTGCACTTCTTGCTTCGTCCGACGTCACGCCGTTGCTCCGTTGCAGTGCCGTCCTCGCCGCCCGGCCTCTGGCGGGCAGGCCCCACGCCGCTGACGGCGCGCGCAAACCGTTGCGCGTGGCGGCGCACCGCTCGGTTTCCAGGGCCGCGAAGACAGGCTCATCCGTATCCCCTCATGCCGCAGTGCACACACGTCGTGCATGCCTGCTTTTACGGCACGGCGATCAATGTACCGTTTCTTTGCTCGAACGGAAGCCCGTTTGACAGGCAACACACGCATACGGTCGCAAAATAATGCCCGTTATGCCCGTTCGGTCAAATTTCGTAGCGTTATGTTGACCGTTCGGCCCATTTGGCCTTCAATTCGCCCCAAGCGGCGGCAAGAGTCGCGACCGTGCGTCGTCTTCGTGCAACGACTTCGTCGCATCGAGCCGGCAACCGGTCACGCCCTTCCCGGCCAGCCGGCGCCCGATCACGCTGCATTGCCTGCCGAAACGTCACCCCAGCCGGTGGAACGCCCACATGTCGACGCCCGCCCGTCACGACCAGCTGCTCGCGCTTCTCGCGCGCTCGGGCGAAATGAGCGTCGAGGCGCTCGCGCGGGAGCTGGACGTGTCCCGCGAAACGGTGCGGCGCGACCTTGCCCATCTCGGTTCGGCCGGAAAGCTGCGCCGCTTTCACGGCGGAGCCCGCCCGATCGCTGCCGCGCCTTCGATCATGGAGAAGGAATGGCCCTTCGCCCAGCGCATGGCGCAGAACGCGGCCGCCAAACGGCGCATCGCCACGGCGGCGACCCGGCTGTTCCGCCCGGAGGATTCGCTGTTCATCGACACCGGCAGCACCACCGTCGCCTTCGCCGAAGCACTCGTGGCCCTGCCTTCTCTGGTCACCATCACCAATGCCCCGCGAATCGCGGCGACGCTGGCCTCCAATTCCAGCCACAAGGTCTTCCTTGTCGGCGGCGCCTATGGGCCCGATGCCGGAGAGAGCCTCGGCCCGCTGGCGCTGGAGCAGATCGGCAAGTTCCGCGCGCGCCATGCGGTGCTGACCATCGGCGCCATCGACCCGACCTGCGTGATGGATTTCGACCTGCAGGAGGCCGAGATCGCCAAGGCCATGATCGAACGCGCCGACCGGGTGACGGTGCTTGCCGATTCCAGCAAGTTCGACCGGCGCGCCGTGTTTGAAGTGGCCGCGCTCGGCCGCGTCCACACGCTGGTGACGGATGCGGCGCCGTCTGATCCCATGGCCCGTGCGCTGTCCGCCGCCGGCACCGAGCTCATCATCGCCAGCTAGGCCGCATGTGCCGGGCTTTTGCCGGACATGGCGGGCTGTGCCGCAAAAGGGACAGTGAGAGACTGATTGCTGACAATCACCGGTATGATGATAGGCAACGATTGACTCTCCCCCAGCACCTGTTCACTCATGTCCGAAATGTGGCTGTAGGGTGATGGGTTCGTGGCGACTTATGTGCCATGTCACATCCGGCATTACCCTCATACCGGTATGTCGACCGGCGATACGGCCAAAGGGATCGACAAACGGGGGCGGGGATGGCTTTCAATTCAAACAGCACGCGCGGCATCACGTGCCGTTCCAGGCAGCAGATGCGCTCTTGCGTGACGGAGAGCACGTCCTCGCCACGGCTTCGCGCCCGCCTGCTGCGCTCCTCCTCCCTGGTTTCCGCCTCGCTCGGCGCATTGATCGCGACGGCGGCGGCACCCGCATTGGCAGCCCCGAGCCACTGCCTCACCACCGGCACGACGACGCTGGTCACCTGCGACTCGAACGCCGCTCAGGTCAGCATAACGCCCGGCACCGGTTCGCTCACGGTCAACGGCCTGACGACGAACGCCATCGTTTACGAATCGCCGCAGACAGCGGGGACCTATAACCAGACCGTGCTCATCACCGGCAATACGGTGGTGAACAATCCGTCCTACAGCGGTCTGATCATGCAGTTCGGCACGGATACGAGCACCCCGCCGCAGCAGATCCCCGTTTTCGTCAATGCGGACGTCACCGTCGGCGCCAATGTCAGCATCACCTCGCATGATGGCTTCGGCGCCGTCTGGGTGCGCAACGACAATGGCGGGTCGATCGACATCGACAACGCCGGCACGCTGTCCAGCTCCTGGACCTCGTCGACGATCGACGCCACGCTCAATGGCACGAGCAATCTCGGCCCCGTGCATATCATCAACAGCGGCTCGGTCACATCGAGCAATGGCCGCGGCATCTATGCGGACGGCAATTATCGCGGCGCCACGGATGGCGTCCGCGAGATCGTCTCGATCATCAATACGGCGAGCGGCGTGGTCAACGCGGAGTCGGCCGGCATACGTGTGGTCAATTATTACGGCCTCGCCGAGCTCACCAATGCGGGTACGGTCAACTCCACGCTCCGCCAGGGCCTCGTGGCGTGGTCCGCCGATGGCGACACGCTCATCACCAATTCGGGCACCGTGACCTCCGGCAATGACAATGCCGTCTACGCCATGACCGAGATCGGCAAGGCCAGCATCCTCAACAGCGGATCGGTCACGGCCCAGGGCGATCCGACGCTTGATCTGGCTCACACCGCGCTCGCCCCGATCCAGGGCATGAACGGTCTGCGCGCCGGGGCGTACACCTCGGGCGATGTCGTCATCAGCAACGAGGAAAGCGGCGTCGTTACCGCGATCCGCGACGCCGGCATTCGCGCCGAGACCCCGGAGGGTACGGTCACCGTCATCAACTTAGGATCGGTTTCCGGCCTGTACGGCATTGTCGTCAACAGCGGCTTCGGCACAAATCAGACGGCCGCCACCGTGCCCACCATCAACGGCGTCGCCCTTGTCGGGAATGCCGGGACGGTCAACGCCACCGATCTCGCCGTGGATGTGGATGCGACGGGGAACTTCCTGGTCAACATTGGCACGCTGGCGACCACGGGCGCGGTAGCCGTGCAGCTGGGCAACGGCGATTCAATTATTGCCAACCTCGGCACGATCTCGGCCGGCTCCGCCGCCGGAACCGCGATCAGCATGGGTTCCGGCAATAACCGCCTCATGCTGTTCGACACCTCGACGATCATCGGCAAGGTGGTGAATGCCAGCTCCAACAATACGCTGGAGCTGGAGGGCAGCGCCTCGGGCACGCTCGATCTCGCCAGCGTCAGCGCCAATGGCGCCTTCCAGGGCTTCTCCACCCTCGTCAAGTCGGGCACCGGCACCTGGAGCCTGATCGGCAGCGGCGGCAGCCTCACCGGCACATTCACCGTCAACGCGGGCATCCTTCAGGTCGGCAATGGCGGCACCACCGGCGCCATCGCCAATGACGTCGCGGTCGCCGCGGGCGCGTCCCTCGCTTTCAACCGGGCCGACGACATCACCTATGCCAACGTCATCTCCGGCGAAGGATCGCTGATCAAGAACGGCGCCGGCATGCTGATCCTCACCGGCGCGAACACCTATACCGGCGGCACCATCATCAATGAGGGCACGCTGCAGATCGGCAATGGTGGCACCACCGGCTCGATCATCGGCGACATCGTCAACAACGCCGCCCTCATCTTCAACCGTTCGGGCACCTATGATTTCCCAGGCACCATTTCCGGCTCGGGCTCGGTGACGATCCTCGGCGGCACGGTGAACTTCACCGGCGCCAATGCGTTCAACGGCCCCATCGACGTGACGGGATCGGACTTCATCCTGTCGCCCGGCGCCGTCTCTTCCTCGCCGTTCACCATCGGTCAGGGCGGCACGATCGGCGGCACCGGCACGATCGGTGGGCTCATCGTGCAAAGCGGCGGCACCGTCTCCCCCGGCTATTCGCCGGGCACGCTCACGGTGAATGGCAACGTGTCCTTCGCCGCCGGCTCGACCTATGTCGTCGATGTCACCTCCACCGCGCATGACCTCATCATCGCCACCGGCACGGCCACGCTGTCCGGCGGCGCGGTGCAGGTGGTCGCCGATGGCAGCTACACCGCGCCGCTCTCCACCTTCGTCATTCTCTCCGCCACTGGCGGCGTCACCGGCAGCTTTGCCAGCGTCTCGGCCAATTACGCCTTCCTGACGCCGGCGCTGAGCTACGACCCGAACAATGTCTATCTGACCCTGGCGCGCAATGACGTCGCCTTCGCCTCGACGGCGGTGACCCCCAACCAGATCGCGACGGCCACGGCGCTGGAGACGCTGTCCTACGGCGACGCGGTCTACGACTCCGTGCTGCAGCTCACCGCCGGTAATGCTCCGATTGCCTTCAGCCAGCTCTCGGGCGAGGTTCACGCCTCGGCGCAGTCGGTGTTCATGGAGCAGTCCTCGCTGATCCGCGGGGCGCTGAACGACCGGTTGCGCGCGGCGCA
>QFQD01000127.1 GCA_003241485.1 Ancylobacter novellus | reverse complement strand
TGCCGTCGAAACCGAGCGCTGCCGCCTTGTCGATCCATGCCTGCCGCAGCGCCTCGCGATCCTCGACGTTGAGCTTGGGATCGCGCGTGTTGGTGGTGACGCCGTCCCGCCCCTTGGCCGATACAATGCCGAGCTCGGCCGCCTTTTCGAGTATCGCCTCGCGGCGCTGGCTGAACGCGTCGAGCACCGGCTTGGGCACGCCGGCGATCTCGAACGTGCCGTGCTTGCCCTTGAGTTCCACCTGGTAGCCGAGCTTCTCGAGCTCCTCGCGCAGGAAGGCATGGTAGATCGAGCCGATCACGGAGTTGTTCGACCAGATCTTGTCTGCGTGGAGCGCCTGCCACTTGCCGTCGGGCATTTTGGTCAGGTTGGCGATGACGGCGTGGACATGGGCCTGCGGGTCGAGGGCGCGGCTCGTGTCGTGTTGGAAGAGCGCGTAGACGAGGTTCCCGCTCCGCATCGGAACCTTGCGGCCTTCGATGTCCTTGCGCCCCTCGGCGAGGTTGCTCTCTACCCAGGCCATTGCGCGGGTCACGGCTTTCATGTTGGCGCCGTCGGGACCGAGGATGCGCTTGTCGCCGGCGACATAGGCGAGCACCGAAACGGATTTCGGGGCCGAAAAGGTGAGATCGACTCCGGCCCGCCGGTTCTCGACCTGGGCGACGGCCTCGCCGCCCGGCAAGATGCCGTTGAGAACGCCCTCGAATGCCTCCTTCGACACCTCGCCCGAAAGGCCGAGCGCGGCGGAACCTTCCCCGCCCCAGGCGCTGATCTCCGACGAGCCTTCTACCGTGTAATAGTCGTCCTTTGCGAAGTAGCCGGCAGCGCCGGACGCGGAACGGACCGATGCGACCGAGAGCATGGGTCAGATCCCCATGTCTGGGCCGTCATGATCGCGGCTCGCGGAGAAGTCCTGCCGCAATTCGGCGAGCGTCTGATCCTCGGGCGTGGGCGCCGTTCGGCCAGCGCGACTCTCGCGGCGATCGTCACGGCCTTCCGTTGGCGCCTGCGCCTGATCGGGCGCATTGCGGACCGCCTGCGCCCGATCGGCGGCGTGCGCGCGCGGAGCTTGCTCCTCGCCGCGATCCTCGGTGCGCTCGGCTGGCGGGCGGCTCGCTTGGTTGTGCTCCTCCGTTGCCTCCGCGGAAAGGATCCGCGCGGCCATTTCCTTTGCGATGTTGACCGGCTTGACGGCCCCTTCCACGACCTGGCCGGCGCCATCCCGCCCGCCCGCGTCGCCCTCCCCGCCATCGTCGAACACCTCCTCTCCGCGCCTTGACCGGACCGGCTGAAGGTCGGGTCGCGGCAGGAAGCCCTCGGCGACCTGCGGATAGTCATTCCAGACGAGTTGGATGCGCGCGGCGGGGAAGCCGTCGGGGAACTTCACAAAGCCGTGCATCGACGGCAGGTTCGTGATGTCGTCCGCGATCACGAGCGGCTCGACCTGTTTCCTGGGAGTCAGTGTCGAGGCGTCGCGGGTGTTGTTGTAGCCATAGCTATAGGCTTCATCCATCTGCCGCACTTCGCGATTGCCGATGTAGCGCGCGCACTGCTCGGCGGTGTCGAGATCGGCCGTCGCAAGGATCAGCTTGGAACGTGCCAGCGAGGCGAGGTTGCGGGCGCCTTGCTCGCCATAAACCTCAATCAGTTTCTCGAAGCTGTGAATGCCGAGGATCATGGCGCCGCCGAACGCGCGCGCGGTCTGAAGGCCGTTCTCGATTGCCGGCAGCTTGTGCAGCGCGCCGAGCTCGTCGAACATGAACCAGGTCCGCAACTCGCGCGTGCGCGGCATTGTCATGAGGCGGTTGATCGCGAGGTCCATCCAAAGCGTCAGCAGCGCCCGGTTCATGGGCAGATCGACGTAGTTGGAGGTGATGAAGAGGATCGACCCGGGCTGCTTCTCGCCGGTGATCCAGTCCCGGATCGAGAACGGCTCGCCCGTGTCGGGAAGGAAGCGCAGGACCTGCGCATTGGTGTTGAAGACGGCGCGGATCGACTCCGCCATGCGCGCCGCTTCGGGCGCGGTCAGCGGGTCGGCGATCGTGTTCTGGAGGAAGCGATGGACCCGCTTCAGATCGGCGGTCATTAGGTTCTCGGAGAGCGCCAGGTTGGTCGTCTGGCCCCGCTCGACCAAGCGGATGCACATCTCGATGAACAGGGTCCGCGCTGCGAGCGCCCAGAAAGGCTCGGACGAGCCGCCATCGGCGGGGATGAGAGCGGCGGCGGCGGCGGTGAACTCGCTGTGCGTGCGGCAGTCCGAGAAGATCGACCATGCAGGGCAGCGACGGTCCATCGGATTGAGGATCGTGTCACGTGCCGGGTCGTAGAAGGCCTCCACATAGGCGCCGGTCAGGTCGAAGATCACGGCGCTGTCCTGACGCTCGCGCATCTGCCGGACCAGGCTCCGGAGCTCGGTGGTCTTGCCCGAGCCGGTCGTACCGATCAGCATGGTGTGCGACTGCTCCATCCGGTGCGGAAAGGGGATGCCGGCGAGCGTGTAGGGATGGTGGATTCCGGCGCGCTTGCGCGCCGTGAAGGGAAGCGCGAGCACCTGCTTGGGCGACTGGCCCGGGAAGCATTTGCGCACGTCCATCTCGAAGGCGGCCGCGTTATGCTGCGAGACCTCGGCAACGAGGACCTCGCGATCGACCAGCATAGCGCCGCGCTCGTGCCGCTCCTGCAGGATCGTCTTGCCACGGCGACGCGAGAGATCGACGAACCAGATCGACAGGGGAATGGTGAGGAACACCGAGAAAAGCAGTGCGCCGAGAAGGCCGCGCATGGCGATGCTCCAGGCCCGCTGGACCTCGGGCATCAACGGGACCACGGCCATGATCGTGCGGTGGAGTTCGCCGCTCGGAAGCCTGACGTTGACGCGCTTCGTCGGGTCGAAGCCGACCCAGTCCCAGAGCATGGCGTAGAGCTTCATGCAGACGAGTTGGAAGCCGTGCTCGTCCAGTTTGAGCGACATGATCACGAACCAGGCCGCGAGGAACACGAAGAACCAGACGACGAAGGGAAGTTTTGCGCCGGCGAACCACATCAGCAGCTCGTGGGTCAGGAGCTGGCTGCCGCGGGTGAAATTGCCCGAGTTGCGTTGGACTTTTCCGCGTGCGGAATGGTGGGTCAGCGGGATCGGCCGGCCATCGGTGCGGATGTCGTTACGCGCCATGGTATTGCTCCAGGCGCTTGTCGGCGTTGGCGATGATCCGGTCGCGGAACTCGGGATATTGCTCGCTGATGATGACGTCGAGCGCAAGCTGCATGAA
>QFQD01000082.1 GCA_003241485.1 Ancylobacter novellus | reverse complement strand
GCCGGGCGAGGGCCTCGAGCAGGTGATGAACCGCGCAGACGAGATGCTCTATCGCGCCAAACGCAACGGTCGAAATCGCGTGGAGCCCTAGCGGCTGTTGCGGGAATTTCAATTTGTGCAGCCGTGTCGCGCCGCTCCGCGCCCGCCGCCGCGTCGATGCAAGGCCGCCTTGCGGCAGGCGTGCTTTGAAAGGTTGAGGGTGCTGTGCTAAGCGACCCGCCTTGATTTCTCAGGGCCGGCACGAGGTCGGCTCAAGAGGCGTCGCCACCGCCCGTTGCCAGGGAGGCCGGAATATGTCGTCCGAAGCTCATGCTTCTTCCGCGAACACCATCAGCCGATTCTTCTCCACTCCGCTCGCCGAGACCGATCCGGAACTCGCCGGCGCGATCACGGCCGAACTGGGTCGTCAGCGCGACGAGATCGAGCTGATCGCCTCCGAGAACATTGTCTCGCGCGCCGTGCTGGAAGCGCAGGGATCGGTACTGACCAACAAATACGCCGAAGGCTATCCGGGTCGGCGCTATTATGGCGGTTGCCAGTTTGTGGACGTGGCCGAACAACTCGCCATCGACCGCGCCAAGAAACTGTTCGGCGCCGGCTTCGCCAATGTGCAGCCCCATTCGGGCGCGCAGGCGAACACGGCCGTGTTCTTCGCGCTGATGCAGCCGGGCGATGCCTTCCTCGGCCTCAATCTCGCCGCCGGCGGACATCTGACGCATGGCGCGCCGGTCAGCCTGTCTGGCAAGTGGTTCAAGCCGGTCCCCTACAGCGTGCGCCGTGAGGACCAGCGCATCGATTATGAAGAGGTCGCCAAGCTCGCCGACGAGCACAAGCCGAAGGTCATCATCGCCGGCGGCTCGGCCTATCCCCGCCATATCGACTTCGCGAAAATGCGGGCCATCGCCGATTCGGTCGGCGCCTATCTCATGGTCGACATGGCCCATTTCGCGGGCCTCGTGGCGGGCGGCGTGCACCCGAACCCGGTGCCGCATGCGCATGTGACCACCACCACGACCCATAAGACCCTGCGCGGCCCGCGTGGCGGCATGATCCTGACCAATGACGAGGAACTGGCGAAGAAGTTCAACTCCGCCATTTTCCCCGGCATCCAGGGCGGCCCGCTGATGCACGTCATCGCCGCCAAGGCCGTGGCGTTCGGCGAAGCGCTGCAGCCGGACTTCAAGGTTTACGCGAAGAATGTCGTCGAAAACGCCAAGGCGCTTGCGGAAAACCTCAAGGGCCACGGCTTCGAGATCGTCTCGGGCGGCACCGACACGCATCTGATGCTCGTGGACCTGCGGCCGAAGAAGCTGACCGGCAAGGTGTCGGAGATCGCGCTCGGGCGCGCCCACATCACCACCAACAAGAACGGCATTCCGTTCGATCCGGAGAAGCCGTTCGTCACCTCGGGCATCCGCCTTGGCACGCCGGCGGGCACCACCCGTGGCTTCGGCGTCGGCGAATTCCAGCAGATCGGCGACATGATCGCGGAAGTGCTCGATGTGCTCTCGCAGAAGGCGACGGACGAGGATAGCCTTGTCGAAGCCGCCGTTCGTGAGAAGGTGTCGGGCCTGCTCGCCCGCTTCCCGATCTACAGCTGAGGATCGGAAATGCGCTGTCCTTATTGCGGGAGTCTCGAAACCCAGGTGAAGGACTCCCGTCCCACCGAGGACAGCGCCGCCATTCGCCGCCGCCGCATCTGCCCTGATTGCGGCGGCCGCTTCACCACCTTCGAGCGCGTGCAGTTGCGCGAGCTGACCGTCGTCAAGCGCTCGGGCCGCCGTGTTGCGTTCGACCGAGACAAGCTCGCCCGCTCCATAGAGGTGGCGCTGCGCAAGCGCCCCGTCGATCCCGAGCGGATCGAGCGCCTTGTGTCCGGCCTTGTCCGGCGGCTGGAGAGCATGGGCGAGAGTGAAATTTCGTCCGAGATGATCGGCGAACGCGTGATGGAGAGCCTGAAGCAGCTCGATGACATCGCCTATGTCCGCTTCGCCTCTGTGTACCGGAATTTCCGCGAGGCCAAGGATTTCGAGGCCGTGCTGGGTGAACTGGAACCGCGCCCGGACGAGGATGCGGAGACCGACGACGTCGCCGCCGCGCGCCGCCGCGCGCCGAGCGAGGAGTGACGTGGCCGACCCGGTCGCGCAGCGCATTGCCCATGACTGAACGAGAACACGACGAAACCTTCATGGCCGCCGCGCTCAGCGTCGGCCGGCGCGAACTCGGCCAGACCTGGCCCAATCCCGCGGTCGGCGCCCTCGTGGTGCGGGAGACGCCCGCCGGGGCGGTCGTTCTCGGCCGCGGCTGGACGGCGAGGGGCGGGCGCCCCCACGCCGAGCCTCAAGCGCTCGCGCAGGCAGGGGAGGCGGCGCGCGGGGCGACGCTTTACGTGACGCTGGAGCCCTGCTCGCACCATGGCCGCACGCCGCCATGCGTCGATGCGGTGCGTGCGGCAGGTATAGGCCGCGTCGTGGCCGCGATCGAGGATCCCGATTTCCGTGTCGCCGGGCGCGGCTTCTCCATCCTGCGGGAAGCCGGGATCGAGGTCTCCATCGGCGCCGGTGCGGCGGAGGCGCGGCGTGCCCATGCCGGCCACATCCGGCGTGTGAGCGAAGGGCGCCCGCACATCATGCTGAAGCTGGCAGTGTCGGCCGATGGCAAGGTCGGCCTGGCCGGACGCCGTCCCGTCGCCATTACCGGCGAGATTGCGCGCGGGCGCGTTCACATGCTGCGCGCGACCTATGACGCGGTGCTGACCGGCATCGGCACCGTGCTGGCCGATGACCCCCAGCTCACCTGCCGTCTGCCCGGCATGCAGGATCGCTCGGCCGTCCGCGTGGTGCTGGACAGCGAGCTGCGTCTGCCGGCCACCAGCGCGCTCGCCCGCAGCATTTCCATTGCGCCGCTCTGGATCATTGCCGCGGAGGACGCCCCGAGTGAGCGCGAAGCGCTGATCGTCTCGCTCGGCGCCGAGGTGATGCGGGTCCGCCGCAAGCCCGATGGCGGGCTCGACCTCGATGCCGCGGTGAAGCTGCTGGCACTGCGCGGCATCACCCGCCTGATGGTCGAGGCGGGTCCACGCATTGCCGCTTCCTTCCTGCGGCATGATCTGGTGGACGAGGCCGATATCTTCGAGGCCCCGCTCCATCTCGGTCCCGACGCGCTGGACGCGCTGGAGGGACTGCCGCTTTCGGCTCTGGATACCTATCTGAGCGACACGGAAATAGAATGGCAGGGCGTGGACCGCCTGCGCATCATGAGGCGTCGCTAATGTTCACCGGGATCGTCACCGATATCGGCACCATCCGGAAGGTCGAGCCGCGCAACGATGTGCGCCGCCTGACCATCGCCACCGTCTATGACACGGGGACGATTGATCTCGGTGCCTCCATCGCCTGCTCGGGCGTATGCCTGACCGTGGTGGCGACCCAACCGGATGCCTTCGAGGTCGAGGCGGCGCCCGAGACGCTGGCCGTCACCAGCGCACGCGACTGGACCGCCGGCCGGCGGCTGAACCTCGAACGCGCCCTGAAGATCGGCGATGAGCTTGGCGGCCATATCGTGCAGGGGCATGTCGACGGTATCGCCATGGTGGTATCGCGTGACGACATCGGCGAGACGACGCGCTTCGTGTTCGAGGCGCCGGCGTCCTTGGCGCCCTTCATCGCCGTCAAGGGCTCGATCACGCTCGATGGTACCTCGCTCACGGTCAACGAGGTGGACGGCGCGCGCTTCTCCTGCCTGCTCATTCCGCATACGCTGACACACACCACCTGGGGCGATGTCAGGCCGGGCGACCCTGTCAATATCGAAGTCGACATGATGGCTCGTTACGCCGCGCGGCTTGCGGAGTTCCGCTGAGGCCTGTACGTCGTCGGCCCAACCAGTTTCATGAGGTTTTCCCATGGCGAGCCCTCGCCCGCCGCGCGCATCCGAAGCCGACGCCACGCCGCTCGACGGCGCGCGCGTGCTGATCGTCGAAGCGCGCTTTTATGACGACATCGCCGACGAGCTGCTCGCGGGGGCCCAGCAGGCCATCGCCGCGGCCGGTGCTACAGCCGATGTCATCTCCATGCCCGGCGCGCTGGAGATTCCGACAGCGATCGCCATCGCGGTTGACGCTGCGGCGGCAGCCGGCGCCCCTTATGACGCGGCCGTGGCGCTCGGCTGCGTGGTCCGGGGCGAGACCTATCATTTCGAGATCGTCGCCGGGGAATCGTCCCGCGCGCTGATGGACCTCGCGGTCGCCCGCAAGCTGCCGCTCGGCAACGGCATTCTGACCGTCGAGAATGACGAGCAGGCCTGGGTGCGGGCGCGCGTTGCCGAGGGCAACAAGGGCGGCGGCGCTGTCGAAGCGGCACTGACGCTGCTGCGCCTGAAGCGCCGCGTCGGCGTGGCGTGAGGCGGATATGAGCGTGACCCCCAAGCCCATGCCCCCCAAGGCCGTGAACCACAAGCCCCTGCGCAAGAGCGCTGCCCGCCTCAACGCCGTGCAGGCGCTCTATCAGATGGATGTCGCGGCAACGCCGCTCCCCGAGATCCTCGCCCAGTTCGAAAGCCACTGGATTGGCCACGAGATAGAAGGCGACGAGATTGCAGCTGCCGACATCAACCTGTTCCGCGACATCGTCGGTGGGATGCTGCGTGAACAGCTGGTGATCGACCCGATCCTCGATGCCGCGCTCGTCAATGGCTGGCCGCTGAAGCGCATCGAGGCCGTGCTGCGCGCGGTGCTGCGTGCGGGTGCCTATGAACTCGCCGCTCGGCCGGACATTCCCGCCCGCGTGGTGGTCGCCGAATATGTGAATGTGGCGGCCGCCTTCCTTGATCGCGAGGAAACCGGCATGGTGAATGCGGTGCTGGACGGGATCGCCCGCGAGCAGCGCCCCTCCGAATTCACGAGCTAAGGCCAGGGATATGACAGCTGGCGGATCGGGAGAGGACAGGCTGATCGCCCAGCTGTTCGAACCCATAGCCCGCCATCCGGGCGCGCTCGGCCTGCGGGACGACGCGGCTTTTCTCGATGTGCCGTCCGGCCAGAGGCTGGTTCTGACCAAGGACGCACTCGTCGCCGGCGTGCACTTCTTCCCCGACGATCCGCCGGCCTCGATCGCCCGCAAGGCGATGCGCGTGAATCTCTCGGATCTGGCCGCCAAGGGCGCGGAACCGCTCGGCGTCCTGCTCGCCATCGCCATTCCGCCGGATATGTCCAACGAGGCGCTGGCGGCCTTTGCCGGTGGCATTGGCGACGACAGCCTGCTGTTCGGCGCGCCTTTGCTGGGCGGCGATACCGTACGCACGACGGGCCCGTTCACCGTGTCCCTCACTGCACTCGGTTCAGTGCCCATCGGGCGCATGGTCCAGCGCACCACGGCTGGCGCAGGGCAGTCCATCGTCGTCACCGGGACGATCGGCGATGCCGCCCTCGGCCTGCAACTGAGGCTCCATCCCGAGCGGCCCGGTTTCCGGGCGCTGAGCGACGAGCAACGTGGCTTTCTGGCGGATCGCTATCTGCATCCGCGTCCGCGTCTGGCGCTCGCGGGCGCTCTGCGCGCCCATGCCGCCGCCGCTATGGACATTTCGGACGGGCTGGTCGGCGACCTGACCAAGCTTCTCGTCGCGTCGGGCGTCGCGGGTACGATCGAGATCGACAGGATACCCCTCAGCGCAGCGGCCCGCGCGGCCATTGCCGCTGAGCCCGCCTTGCTTGAGACAGCGCTGACCGGCGGCGACGACTACGAAATCCTGGCCGTGATTCCCGACAGCCATCTCGACGCCTTCAATGCCTCCGCGACGGCCACCGGAATCGGGGCGGCGTCGATCGGCCGGACCAGCGTCGGCGCGGGCCTTGCCGTTCACGACACGAGCGGTGCCGCCATTTCTTTTGCGCGCGGCAGCTTCAGCCATTTTTGAAGCGGGTGATTGTTGTGTCCGCCGAAATGTTAGTCGTCGCGCGGATTGCCTACCGCCCGATCCGGACCTAGCCTCTCGGGGGAGGTGCCCCAAAGGCATCCATCATCGGGAAGTCCATTATGAAAACCGTCAAGATTCTGGTCGCCGCCGCTGCGATGACTATCGCGGCCGGCGCCGCCCATGCGGAAATCAAGAAGGTAAGAATCGGCACCGAAGGCGCCTATCCGCCCTTCAACTCGGTTGATTCCACCGGCAAGCTCGTCGGCTTCGACATCGATATCGCCAACGCTCTGTGCGAGAAGATGAAGGTTGAATGCACCTTCGTCGCGCAGGATTGGGACGGCATCATTCCCGCGCTGCTGGCCAAGAAGTACGACGCGATCGTCGCCTCGATGTCCATCACCAACGAGCGCAAGGAGAAGGTGGCCTTCACGGTTCCTTACTACCTCACTCCCGGAAACTTCATCGCTCCGAAGGACACCAAGCTCACGGCCTTCACGCCTGAAGCACTGAAGGGCAAGACCATTGGTGCGCAGTCCTCCACCACGGGCGCGACCTATCTCGAAGACAAGTACAAGGGCTCGGAGATCAAGCTCTACCCGACGCAGGACGAGGCCAATGCCGACCTCGCCTCTGGCCGCCTCGACGCCGTTCTGGCCGACAAGTTCGTTCTGTATGAATGGCTGGAGAAGACCGACGCCGGCAAGTGCTGCAAGTTCGTCGGCGCCGACCTCGCGGACGTCAATCCGGATGGCACCGGCATCGCCGTGCGCAAGGAAGACAACGAGCTGCGCGAGATGCTGAACAAGGCCATCAAGGAAATCCAGGCCGACGGCACCTACCAGAAGATCAACGCCAAATATTTCCCCTTCCCGATCAACTGAGTCTGGCGGTGCGGCGTCCCGATCTTGGGGCGCCGCATAGCCGGCAGGACGTTCTCTTCCATGAAAATCGACACGATCGTACTCGGTGCCGGCATCGTCGGCACGTCGATCGCCCTTAACCTGCTTGAACGCGGCCGCTCGGTCGTTCTGGTCGACCGGCGCGGCCCCGGGGAAGAGACGTCCTACGGCAATGCGGGCCTCGTCGAGCGAGCCTCCATCTATCCCACGGCGTTCCCCCGTAGCCTGAAGGCGCTCCTCGATGTCGCGCTGGGCCGCAATCCCGGCGCCAATTATCACTGGAACGCGCTGCCCCGCCTCGCGCCGTGGCTGTTCGACTACTGGCGGGCCTCCGCACCCGCCCGCATTCTCGACTATGCGCGGATCATGGACACGCTGCTGGTCCACACCATCACCGAGCATCAGCGGCTCGCTAGCGCCAGCGGTGCCGAGCATTTCTTCCGCGAGGGGGGCTGGCTGAAGCTCTACCGAACGGCGGACGGTCTGGCACAGGAGCGCGAGGAATTTCCGCTTGCGCGCCGATACGGGCTCACGGCACGCGAGATCAGCGTCGACGACGCACTCGCGCTTGAGCCCTTCCTGCGCCCGGTCTTCACCGGCGCGGCGCTGTGGTCGGATCCTCATTCGGTGTCGAGCCCCGGCGGCGTCACGCAGGCGTACGCCGCCCATTTCGCCAACAGTGGCGGGCACCTCGTGCGCGGCGACGCGCTTTCGCTGGCCCGGCTTGGATCCGGCTGGTCGGTGTCTACCGAGCAAGGCAGCTTCGAGGCTCCGGAGGCGGTCGTCGCGCTCGGCCCCTGGGCGATGGATGTGCTGCGGCCCTTCGGCGTCAGGCTGCCGCTGCAGGTCAAGCGTGGCTACCACATGCATTACCGCGCGGAGGGCAATGCCGGCCTCTCGCGGCCGGTGCTGGACGAGGAGGGCGGCTATGTCATCACGCCGATGCTCGGGGGGATTCGCCTGACCACAGGCGTCGAGTTCGCCCGTCGCGACGCGCCCAAGACGCCCGTGCAGCTGGCCGCCACCGAGGCATTGGCGCGCGACCTCTTCCCGCTCGGAGACCGCACCGAGCCGGAGCCCTGGATGGGCAGTCGCCCGGCATTTCCGGATATGCTGCCGGTCATCGGCCCGGCTCCGAACCAGAAGGGCCTTTGGCTCGCCATCGGCCACCAGCATCTCGGCTTCACGCTGGGCCCGGTCACCGGGCGGCTGCTGGCGGACATGATGGAAGGGCAAACGCCCATCGTGGACCCCGCGCCGTTTTCGGCGACGCGGTTCTGAAACGAAAAGAGGCGCCCACGGCGCCTCTTCTGCTTCCTTGGATAGTCTACGCCTACAGTGTCGGCGCGAAGGTGTGGTTCTGGAAGAACTGACCGAGGATGGACAGCTCGGCGCCGCCTGTCGGCGTCGTGCGCGAGACGAAGTCGAACACCTTGCCGTCTTTCAGGCCATAATCGGCGATGCGCGCGACCCGCTTGTCCTTGGGATCGAAATACACCGCCAGCACCCGCTGATCGACGATCTCCGGGCGCAAGAACATGACTTTCTTGGCCTTCTGCGAGATGTAGTAGAAGACCTCGCCATCCACGGTCGCGACCGTCGACGGGGTGCCGAGCACCAGCAGAACCTGCTCCTGGCTGGAACCGACGGGGATCTGCTCAAGCGCGCCGGGGGTGGCGACATAGCCGCGCTGCTGTTCGCTCACGAAACTCGTCGGCGTGCGCGCCAGGCCCATGGACGAGGCCGGCATGCTGAGGTCGCCGGGAGCGCAGGCGCCAAGTCCCAGCGCGGCGAGGGACACGGCAACGAGCCCCGGCTTGAGGGCGCCGGCCACCCGGTGCGATATGCGCGTCAATGCCATCCACTCATCTCCATCACCGCCGGTCGCAGCTTCCCGCGCAGAAAGCACAGGCAACGGCCTCCAGCAACCTTTCGCTGACGCCTGCCTGCCGCAGGGGTTGCCAGCGGCAGCCGCCCGCGCTACCCCGCAGCCATATGCCAAAGCTCTACGGCGTCCTTACCGGACGGCGCGGCCACGACGCAGGGAGTCGGCCATGATTCTGCGTTTCTTCCGCCGCAACGACGACCGAGAGACCATTCAGAGTCTCTATGGCGCGATCGTGGCGCAGTCGCGCGATGCGGAGTTCTATACAAGCTATCAGGTGCCCGACACGATCGAAGGGCGCTTCGAGATGATCCTCATCCATGCCTTCCTGCTGTTTCACCGGCTGAAGGACGAGGATGAGGGCCGGCGTCAGCTCGGTCAGCGCGTCTTCGATGCCTTCTGTACCGATATGGACGCGAACCTTCGTGAAATGGGGGTAGGGGACCTTTCCGTCCCGAAGCGGATGAAGCGCGTCGCCGAGGCGTTCTATGGGCGGGCCGGCAGCTATGATGCCGCCCTGTCCGCGCCGGATGAGGACGAACTGAACGAGGCGGTCCTGCGCAACGTTTTTGGCTCGGACACGGCGCGCGGCGTGGAAGCCCGGGGGCTCGCCACCTATATCCGCAGCGCCGCTTCGTCCCTCAAGGCGGTTCGATTTGAGACATTCGCCGCGGGGGAACTGCCGTTGCCTCCGGTGAAAGAACTGAACTCCAAGGAGAGTGTGGCGCCATGAGTGATGCGCTGTCGCTGAGCCATCCCGTTCTGGTGGCGAGCCTGCCCGATACGGGTACAACCATAAAGCTGGCCCCCGACGCAGCGGCCCGCGCCGCGCTGGCCGCCGATTTCGGCATTCCCGGCATTCCTGCGCTCACGGCAACCGTCAAGCTGGTGCCGGGGAGCGGGGGAAGCGTCCGTGTCGAAGGGCACCTGGATGCGGTGGTGACGCAGAACTGCGTCGTGTCGCTGGAAGATTTCGACTCCCCGGTTTCCGAGGACATCGAGATGCACTTCGTACCGGACGCCAAATTGCCCGAGATCCGCCCCGGCGCCGAGATCGACGTGAGCGAGCTTGATCTGCCCGATCCGCTGATCGATGGCACGGTCGATGTCGGCGCCGTGGTCGCGGAGTTCCTTGCGTTGGGTCTCGATCCCTATCCGCGCAAGCCCGGCGTGGCGTTCAAGGGCGTCGAGGAAATGCCCGACAGTGAAGCGTCTCCCTTCGCCGGTCTTGCCAGACTGCGCAAGGATGGCGAAAAGAGCGAGAACTAGCCGAGGCATTTTCGGTGAAAATGCACGACGCTATTGTCATCACCGCGTATCTGGGGCATGCCCTCTGCGCCCTTGCGGCCCGATTTATGCCGCGTTCCTGAGCTGAGAGACCGCACCGCCAGATGTCTTCGCACGTCCGCATAGCGCTCGACGTCATGGGCGGCGACCATGGGCCGGACGTCATCCTGCCGGGAGCCGAGATCGCGCTTATCCGCCATCCGGATATTCAGTACGTTCTGTTCGGTGACGAGGCGCGGATCCAGGAGATCCTCGCCCGCCATCCCCGGCTCGCGGCTGCAAGTCGCATCGTCCACACGGACGTTGTGGTGCGCATGGACGACAAGCCGAGCCAGGCACTGCGGCGGGGACGTCGCGTTTCCTCCATGTGGCGAGCCATTGACGCCGTGCGTCTTGGCGAAGCCGATTGCGCGGTTTCCGCCGGCAATACCGGTGCGCTGATGGCCATGGCCAAGGTCAATCTGCGGATGATGGCGGGCATTGATCGCCCGGCGATCGCCTGCCTGTGGCCGACCATGACCGGCGAAAGCGTCGTGCTCGATGTCGGCGCATCGATCGGCGCGAGCGCCCAGCATCTCGTGGATATGGCGGTCATGGGCGCGGCCATGGCACGCATCGTCTTCGATATCGAGCGGCCGACCGTCGGTCTGCTCAATGTCGGCGTCGAGGAGATCAAGGGCGTCGAGGAAGTGAAGAACGCCGCGACGGCGCTGCGCGAGGCGGCCCACCCCGGCCTCGCCTATCACGGCTTCGTCGAAGGCGATGACATTGGCCGCGGCACGGTCGATGTAGTCGTCACTGAAGGCTTCTCCGGCAACATCGCCCTCAAGACCGCCGAAGGCACCGCCAAGCAGGTCGCGGACTTTCTCAAGGCGGCGATCCAGCGCAGCCTGATGGCGAAGATCGGTTATCTCTTCGCGCGCGGCGCTTTCCGTGCGCTCCGTGAGAAGCTCGATCCGCGCAAATCGAATGGCGGCGTGTTCCTCGGCCTCAACGGCGTTGTCATCAAAAGCCATGGCGGAACTGACGCCGAGGGTTTCGCCTCGGCGGTCGATATCGGCTACGACATGGTCCGCTATCAGCTGCTCTCGCGCATCGCGGCGGGCATGAATGACCGTCCCCAAGTCGGCGCCCGCGCCGGCGGGGCGGTTCCAGTTACGGACGAAATGCAGGTTTCATCGTGAGTGCTATCCGTTCCGTGGTGCGCGGCGTCGGCTCTTGTCTGCCCGCACGTACCCTGACCAATGCCGACCTCGCACAGATGGTGGACACGTCGGACGAGTGGATTGTCCAGCGGACCGGCATCCGCGAGCGCCACATCGCCAGCGATGACGAATTGACGTCCGATCTCGCGGTTAAGGCGGCGCGCGCCGCGCTCGCCGATGCCGGACTTGAGCCGGGCGATATCGACCTGATCGTGCTGGCCACCTCGACGCCGGACAACACCTTCCCGGCGACGGCGGTGAGTGTGCAGGCGGCGCTTGGCATCACGCAGGGCGCGGCGTTCGATCTTCAGGCGGTGTGCTCGGGCTTCGTCTTCGCTGTCGCGACCGCCGATAATTTTCTCAAGTCCGGCTCGTTCAAGCGTGCGCTGGTCATCGGCGCCGAGACGTTCTCGCGCATTCTCGACTGGAGCGACCGCACCACCTGCGTGCTGTTCGGCGACGGGGCAGGGGCTCTCGTTTTGGAAGCCGTCGAAGCCGGCGAGGACGGTCGCGGCATCCTGACCACCCATCTGCGCTCGGACGGACGCCACAAGAACAAGCTCTATGTTGATGGCGGCGTGTCCTCGACCAAGAGCGTTGGCTATCTGCGCATGGAGGGCCGCGAGGTCTTCCGCTATGCGGTCGGCATGATTACCGACGTCATCGAGGACGCTTTTGAGGCGACCGGCGAAACCGCCGAGACGATCGACTGGTTCGTGCCGCACCAGGCCAATCGCCGCATCATCGACGCCAGCGCCGTCAAGCTCGGCATTGCGCCTGAGAAAGTGGTGATTACGGTCGATCGCCACGGCAACACCTCCGCCGCCTCGATCCCGCTTGCGCTGGCCGCCGCGCGAGCGGACGGACGGATCAAGACGGGTGATCTGGTGTTGCTGGAGGCCATGGGCGGTGGCTTCACCTGGGGTTCGGCGCTGATCCGCTGGTAGTGCGCGCGATTGCCGCGATGCGCCGTTGACCAACGCCCGTCACGGCGCCTAGGTTTGCGGCTTGAAACAGAAAAAGCGATAGAGCAGGAGGCGGGCAATGGCGGGACGCACCATAACGCGTGCGGATCTTTGCGAGGCGGTCTACCAGCGTGTTGGCCTGTCGCGAACCGAATCGGCTGCGCTGGTGGAGACTGTCCTGTCGGAGATTGCCGACTGCGTCGCGCGCGGAGAGACGGTGAAGCTCTCCTCCTTCGGCTCCTTCCTGGTGCGCCAGAAGGGCGAGCGCGTCGGACGCAACCCGAAGACCGGCGAGGAAGTGCCGATCGCGCCCCGCCGCGTGATGGTGTTCAAGCCTTCCAATATCCTGAAACAGCAGATCAACGGCGACGCGGACGCCTCCGAGGCGTGAGCCGTCGCGAGGAGTAGCCGAGCGTGGAGAAGGGGCCCGACGCCTTCCGCACGATCAGTGAGGTCGCGGAAGATCTCGACCTGCCGCAGCATGTGCTGCGGTTCTGGGAGACGCGGTTCCCGCAGATCCGCCCGCTCAAGCGTGGCGGCGGGCGACGCTATTATCGGCCCGACGATATCGAGCTGCTGCGCGGTATTCGGCATCTGCTCTATTCCGAGGGCTATACGATCCGAGGCGTCCAGCGCATCCTCAAGGAAGAGGGGCCGCGCTATGTGCAGGCCATCTGGCGCGACGTGGAAGCCGAGGAATTCGCCGCGACCGAGCGCGACGAGGCCGACCGTCCGGCCGAGCGCCGTCCGGCGCGTGACGCAATCGACTCCGGGCACCCCGGACGTGGCCGGGAAACCGAGCCTACACCGCGCCCGGGCCCGCTTAGCGGTCTGCTGAACCTCTTGCCGTCGCGCCAGCGCGAGGCGACTGAAGAGCCCGCAGCGGCACGCCGGGCGAACCCCAATACGAAGCTGCGTCGCCCGACCGACAGCGAACCTGATTTTCTGGAATTGCCGCTTTTGCCGGATCTCGCGCCGCAGTCACGCCCCGCGCGCGCGGAGCCGCCAAGCGAGCCGCCGCGCGGCGAGCGCGTTCGGCGACGCGAGCCCGAAATCGCGCCGCCGGACATTCGGCGCGCTGAACTCCCGCCTGTGCCACTCCGTCCCGCCGAGCCGCGTCCGAACTTTCCGTTCCGCGCCGTGGCACCGGAGCCGGCTCCGGAGGACGAGTATGATCGGTATGAGGAGGAGTTCGTACCGGAACCGCAGGCAGAGCTACCTCCCGAGGTCCCACCGCCCCCCCGGCCCGCCGTGCTGCGTCCTGTCGAAGAGCCGCTAGCCCGCGTCCCGGAGCCTGCGCCTGCGCGCGTTCAGCCCTTGTCGCCGACCGACATACAGCGGCTGCAGGCGACGCTTTATGAGTTGCAGGAGTGTCGGCGCCTTCTTGATGCGGCGCGCGAATAGGCCGCGCTGAGAGGGGGAGGGGCGACCCGGCATTGCCGGGCCGCGTCCCTTGAGCCGCGTCAGTCGACGACGGCGATCTCGACCTTTGCCACGCCTCGCTTGCGGAAGCCGAGACTGTCCGCGGCGGCGGTCGACACATCGATGATCCGGCCGCGCACGAAGGGGCCACGGTCATTCACGCGCAACACGATCGAGCGACCGTTCGAGGCGTTGGTCACACGCACCTTGGTGCCGAAGGGCAAGGTGCGATGAGCGGCCGTCATGGCCTCCGCGCTATGGCGTTCACCGCTCGCGGTGCGGCCACCATAGCCGTAATACGACGCCATTCCGGTCGTCGCGAAACTCTTCTTCTGGTCTGCTAGAGCGGGTTTGCCGCCGGCGGTAAAGATGATCCCCACTGCGAACGCCGCGGTGGCAATCCGTCTTGATCCCCAAGCCGTCAATACCTCTGTCCTTATCCTGTTGCATCCTGCGAATCTGGATGGAAAGGAAATGTGGCGAGGCGATCACGATTTAATGGCTAGAATGGGAATTCGACGTGAGGCGCATGGTATTATTCATAAGTCATGCTCTGCCATCAGGATGCCGTTTGCCCGTCTCGACTGCAAGAATAAACGTCAACAATACTCACATGAAAATACTTATGCGCATGGCGTAACGGGCTTTTGTCGCGAGGGCGCCAAAGGTATTGCGGAATGCCGAGACCTATTCCGGCGACCGTCGGCAAAGCTGCTGGGCGCCGCCGATCAGGCTGTCGCATTCGGATGCGTGGGCGGCTCCCCGTAAGCCTGTTCCGGATTCCAATAGGTCACGACATCCTCAAGCGCGGGACGCGGGCGGTCCTCGCCGAAACGGACCGGGCGGCCGACATGGATGAAGCCGGCCACCTTCTCGCCCGTCGTCACGCCGAGCAATGCCGCGGCTTCCGGGTCGCGCCCGGGCCACTTCAGCAGCCACTGCGTGGAAAACCCCAATGCCGCCGCCGCTGTCGTGAACGCCATGCCCGTAGCGCCCGCGGAGAGAACCTGGTTCCACTCGGGCACTTTGGCGGAAGGATCGGGGCGGCTGACAAGAATGGCGGTCAGCGGCGCGCGCAGCAGATAGAGCGTCCACATGTCTCGCTTCGAGGCAGGCAGGTCAGGATTCTGCAGGGCATAGAGCGCGTCCAGGCGCGCACCGAGTGTGCGGCGGGCTTCGCCCTGCACCACGATGAAGCGCCATGGTGTCAGTCGGCCATGATCCGGCACGCGCGTCGCGAGTGAAAGCATGCGCCGGAGTTCTTCCGGATTCGGCCCCGGCTCGACGAGGCCGCGCAACGGCGCGGACCGGCGTGTTTCCAGCCGCGACAGCATTTCAGCCGACGGCGGGATCATGAGCGGAGCCGTTTCAGCGGCCTCTGGCGCAGAGTTGTGCGCGTGGTGGTTAGGGGCGTTCTGGGTCATCACTTGTTCCGCGGAGCGTTGGTTATTATAGCCGCAAGACGCCGCCATTCCCGCCCGAAGCCACATAAGAGAGTGGATCGTCGGAAAAGAGCGCGACAAACCACGCCTTACGGCGTCGGAGCGTAGCGCAGTCTGGTTAGCGCACTAGTCTGGGGGACTAGGGGTCGGAGGTTCAAATCCTCTCGCTCCGACCATTTCAACCCCGCCCCAATCGTTGCTTTAACGCCGTGGAAACCACAGCAAGCGCCTAATGGCGCCATGGTGCACGAGAGCAACACAGCGGCAGAGGTTTCGCCAACCGTCGAGACGGTTGCCGTTTCTGTTCGGCAGAAGGCGCGCGCCCTCGTCACGCGGAGCGGCCCCTATCTGCGCCGCAATCTCTTGCTTCCCGCCTTTGTGGCGCTTCTCGCCAGTGGTGCCGCGCTGCAGATGATGCCGCCGCGTTACATGGCAGAGGCGCGTCTCCTCGCCGAAGGGCGCGGCGCCGGGGCGGTCAACAGCCGTTCCCAGATCATTTCATCGCGCGAATTTGCCCGGCAGGTGCTGGAAGACAGGGTTCTGAGCGATCGGCTTCTGTCGCCGCGCGCCGACACCAGCGGCCGCTTCGCCGCTCTGTTCGGTCTGCCCTCCAGCGCGCCGGGATCGCTCGACTCGCAGGCCCTGCGCGCCATCGAAAAGGGTCTGGCGGTCGTCGAGCGCCGTGATGGGCAGACCTCCATCAGCTTTGTCGCTCCCGATCCACGGCTCGCCGCCGACATCGCGAATGCCTTTGCCGACACTTATCTGCGGCTCCGGCAGGGCAAGGGCGCCTTCAACATGGACCCGGCCGGCCCCCTGGTGGCGACTGCCCGGCCGGCCATGCGCGCGGTTCCCGCCGAGGCGCCGCTGACGCCGTCCCCCCGCGTCATCGGTCTGGGGGCTGCCATTGTGGCGTTCGGACTGGCTCTCGGCTTTCAGGCATTTCTGCGGCGTCGGCGCGCTGCCGAGCCGGAGGCTGCGCTGACGCCGGCCGTGCCGCAACTGGCGTCGAGCGAGACCACCCAGCATCTGCCGTGGATAGGTGGCACGAATAACGACATCGTGTCCGACGAAGAGGCCGCGTCCCCGCCGCGCCGACGGGTGGTCCGCGACGCCGAACTGGCGGATCTGTCCCGGTTGGTCGAACTGCGCGGTGGCGCGGCACGGCTGGTCGTGGTGACAGGCCCATCAGAGCATGAGGGCATCGCTCGCTGCGCGCTGTCGCTGGGTCGCTCGCTCGCGTCCGCGGAGCGCCGCGTGGTGATCGTCTGCCTCGATATGGCCTCGCCTCTGCTCGACGAACTGACGGCCGATCCCCGCGCGCCAGGCCTCACCGATCTGCTGTTCGGCGTCGCAAGCTTCTCCGACACCATTCACCGCGAAGCTGCCTCGCGCTGCCATGTGATTCCCCCGGGACGTGGGGCGCGCGATGCCGATGGGCTGATCGCCACCGATCGGCTGACGCTCATTCTGAGCGCGCTGGAACAGACCTATGACCATGTCGTGGTCGCCGCGCCGCCGTTGGGTGGCGTCGAGGGAGCGCAGCGGCTGGCGGGGCTGAAGCCGACCCTTATCCTGGTGACCCAACCCGGCATGCCGGCGACCGGCGCCGTCGAGGCGTTCGATGAGATGGCGGCGGCGGGTTTCAGCGACATCGCCATGGTCACGCTGACCCTCCCCGAGGCGGCGCTCCCCTTCGCCGCGTGATCGCGGGACGGGTAAGGCGGGTTGCTCAGAAGCTCTCGGGCTTTCGGTCATATTTCTGCATCCAGCGGATCAGCAACCCCGCGGGTACGATCCAGCCGGTTCCCAGAATCACATAGGCAAAGAACTGCCAGACCGCAGGCAGGGTGGTGACGCGGCCCTGCGCCAGCGCCATGGCTCCGAGCGCCCAGCAGACAACCAGCACGAACATCGCGACGGTTCCGATGAATTTGCGCAGGCGCGGGGAGAGGGGGGCATTCATGGGCAAACTCCGTCGGGCTCTGCGGGGCGGTGACGTCCGGTCACGGGACAAAGAGTCCCGTTGCACCCGGCGCCCGGCCTCTATATCGCTCGCGGCGCCGGCACGGAAGCTGGCCGGAGCAGGGTGCCCGAAGGAGCGGCGACGTCGCCAGCTCGGGGCTGCGGACACCGCGCGACGGACGCCCGAGGCGGGCGCATCTGGGAAACACGTTCATGGCCCTTGACCGAACTGCCCTGCCGGATGACGGCATCGCCCGCACTGCCGATCACCTGCGCCCGGTGCGGCTGTGGCTCTATGTGGTTGCGTCGATGATCGTGCTCATGGTGGTCGTCGGCGGCGCGACGCGGCTGACCGAATCCGGCCTCTCCATCACTGAATGGAAGCCGGTGGCGGGCACCTTGCCGCCCTTGAGCGAGCCGGCCTGGCAGGCGGAGTTCGACAAGTATCGCCAGATCCCGCAGTACCAGCAGATCAACCGCGGCATGAGCCTTGCCGAGTTCAAGTACATTTTCTGGTGGGAATGGGGTCACCGGCTGCTCGGCCGGCTGATCGGCTTCGTCTTCCTGCTGCCGTTCCTGTTCTTCCTCTGGCGCGGCCTGATCGACCGTCCGCTTGGCTGGAAGCTGGCGGGGCTATTCGCCCTGGGCGGACTGCAGGGGGCTGTCGGTTGGTGGATGGTGGCATCGGGGCTGGTGAACCGGGTCGATGTCAGCCAGTACCGGCTGGCAACGCATCTGACGCTCGCCTGCATCATCCTCGCCGCCACAGTGGCCGTGGCGGTGTCGTTGAGGCCGGCGCAGGATCAGCGCGCCGCGCCGCAATGGCTGCGCGGGCATGCGCGCCTGCTTCTCGCTCTGGTGCTGATCCAGATATTTCTCGGCGGGCTGGTGGCGGGCCTTGATGCTGGCCTCACCTACACCACCTGGCCGCTAATGGACGGCCACCTCGTGCCGCCCGTGGCGGATCTTCTCGTGCAGAAGCCGATTTGGCGGAACTTCTTCGAGAATGTCCTCACCGTCCAGTTCAACCATCGCCTCGGCGCCTATGTGCTGCTGGCCTTCGCGCTCGGGCACTGGCTGAGCGCGCGGCGGCTTCGCGGCGCGGCCAGCCGGCGGGCACTCTTGATCCTGGCGCTGGTCTCGGCCCAGGCCTCGCTCGGCATCATGACGCTGGTGCATCAGGTGCCGATCGACATCGCGCTGGCGCACCAGTTCGGCGCCACGCTGGTGCTGATCGCGGTGACGGTGCATCTGGTGCGGCTGAACCAGCAGGCGTGAGCCTTTTCCGTCATCCCCGGATCGGCCTGCGGCCGACCGGGATGACGGTTTCTGCCAATCCGTCCGCTATTCCGCCGCGCTGCGCGGCTTGAGCGGACGGCGGGCCAGAACCTCGGCGAGGAAGCGGCCGGTATGGCTGCGCTCGGCCTTGGCGACGACTTCCGGCGGCCCGGCCGCGACGATCTCGCCGCCGCCATCGCCGCCTTCCGGGCCGAGATCGATCACCCAGTCCGCGGTCTTGATGACCTCAAGATTGTGCTCGATCACCACGACCGTGTTGCCCTGCTCGACCAGCTCGTGCAGCACTTCGAGCAGCTTGGCGACGTCGGCGAAATGCAGACCCGTGGTCGGCTCGTCGAGGATATAGAGCGTGCGCCCGGTGGCGCGCTTCGAGAGCTCCTTGGAGAGCTTCACCCGCTGCGCCTCGCCGCCCGACAGCGTGTTCGCCTGCTGGCCGACCTTGATATAGTCGAGCCCGACGCGCGACAGCGTTTCCAGCTTTTCGCGCACCGCCGGCACCGCCTTGAAGAACTCGGCGCCTTCCTCGACCGTCATGTCGAGCACGTCGGCGATCGACTTGTTCTTGAAGGTGACGTCGAGCGTCTCGCGGTTGTAGCGCTTGCCCTTGCAGACATCGCAGGTGACGTAGACGTCCGGCAGGAAGTGCATCTCGATCTTGATGACGCCGTCGCCCTGGCAGGCCTCGCAGCGCCCGCCCTTCACGTTGAACGAGAACCGTCCCGGCCCATAGCCGCGTGCCTTGGCTTCCGGCAGGCCGGAAAACCACTCGCGGATCGGCGTGAAGGCCCCGGTATAGGTCGCCGGATTCGAGCGCGGCGTGCGGCCGATGGGCGACTGGTCGATGTCGATTACCTTGTCGAGGTGCTCCAGCCCCTCCAGCCCATCATGCGCCAGCGGCGGTTCGGAGGCGCCGTTCAGCCGGCGGGCGACCGCCTTGTAGAGCGTGTCGACGAGAAGGGTGGACTTGCCGCCACCCGACACGCCGGTGACAGCAGTGAACAGGCCGAGCGGGATTTCCGCGGTGACGTTCTTGAGATTGTTGGCGCGCGCATTCACCACGCGCAGCAGGCGCTTGCGGTCCGGCTTGCGGCGCTTGGGCACCGGCACGGTGAGCTCGCCGGTAAGATATTTCCCGGTAAGCGAATGCGGATTGGCGAGAATTTCTTTCGGCGTGCCCTGGGCGACGATACGCCCGCCATGCACGCCAGCCCCTGGCCCGACATCGACCACATAGTCCGCCGCGAGGATGGCGTCCTCGTCGTGCTCGACCACGATCACCGTATTGCCGAGGTCGCGCAGCCGCCGCAGCGTGCCGAGCAGGCGCTCATTGTCCCGCTGGTGCAGGCCGATGGAGGGTTCGTCCAGCACATAAAGCACGCCGGTCAACCCCGAGCCGATCTGCGAGGCGAGGCGGATGCGCTGGCTCTCGCCGCCCGACAGCGTGCCGGAGGCGCGGGCGAGGGTGAGGTAATCCAGCCCGACATCGAGCAGGAAGGCGAGGCGCTCGCGGATCTCCTTGAGAATCCGCACTGCGATCTCGTTCTGCTTCTCGGTGAGCAGGCCAGGCAAGGAGCCGAACCACTCCAGCGCGTTGCGCACCGAAAGCTGCGCCGCCTGGCCGATGTGCTGCCCGGCGATCTTGACCGCCAGCGCCTCGGGCTTCAGCCGGTAGCCGTTGCAGGCGGCGCAGGGCACGGCGGAGAAGTACTTGCCGATTTCCTCGCGCGCCCAGTCGCTCTCGGTCTCGCGCCAGCGACGTTCCAGATTGGTGATGATGCCCTCGAAGGTCTTCGAGGTCTCATAGGCGCGCATGCCGTCGTCATAGACGAAGCGTATGGCCTCGCTGCCCGAGCCGTGCAGGATCACGTCCTGCGCCTTTTGCGGCAGGTCGGCCCACGGCACGGTGAGCTTGAAGCCGTAATGGCGGGCGAGGGCGTCAAGCGTCTGGCCGTAATAGGGCGAGGAGGACTTCGCCCAAGGGGCGAGGGCGCCCTGCTTCAGCGAACGTGACCGGTCCGGCACCACGAGGTCCGGGTCGATCTTGCTCTCATGGCCCAGCCCGTCGCAGGTCGGGCAGGCGCCGAACGGGTTGTTGAAGGAGAACAGCCGCGGCTCGATCTCGGAAATGGTGAAGCCGGAAACCGGGCAGGCAAATTTCTCCGAGAACAGAATGCGGCGCGCCTCGCCGTTCTCCTGCTTCTCATCGGCGAACTCCAGAACCGCGATCCCATCGGCAAGGCCAAGCGCCGTCTCCAGCGAATCCGCCAGCCGGCTGGCGATGTCCGGGCGCACCACGAGGCGGTCCACCACCACGTCGATGTCGTGCTTGAACTTCTTGTCGAGCGCCGGTGCCTCGGCGATCTCATAGAACTCGCCGTCGATCTTGACCCGCTGGAATCCCTTCTTCTGGAACTCCGCCAGTTCCTTGCGGTACTCGCCCTTGCGCCCGCGCACCACGGGGGCGAGCAGGAACAGGCGGGTCTTCTCCGGCAGCATCAGCGTACGGTCGACCATCTGGCTGATGGTCTGGCTCTCGATCGGCAAGCCGGTCGCGGGCGAATAGGGCACACCGACGCGCGCCCAGAGCAGGCGCATATAGTCGTAGATCTCGGTGACAGTGCCGACCGTCGAGCGCGGGTTCTTCGACGTGGTCTTCTGTTCAATGGAGATGGCTGGCGACAGGCCGTCGATCTGATCGACGTCCGGCTTCTGCATCATCTCCAGGAACTGGCGGGCATAGGCGGAAAGGCTCTCGACATAACGCCGCTGGCCCTCGGCATAGATGGTGTCGAAAGCGAGAGACGATTTGCCCGAGCCGGACAGGCCGGTAAACACGACGAGGCTGTCGCGCGGGATTTCGAGGTCGACGTTCTTGAGATTGTGCTCGCGCGCGCCGCGAATGGTAATCGAACGTGCGTCGCGGCGCGGGATATCCACGCGGTCCTTCATTCCGAGCTCTTTTCGCCGGTAAGTGTCAAACGGGCGGCTAAACCGCAATTCTCATCGCGGGGCGGCCGCCCGTCCCGGCGAAGCTCAGAAACCCTGCACCGTCAAGCCGTGCCACATGGCGCCAAGACCGGCGGCAGCGACCATGCCAGCCGATACGGCCAGAATGGCGCGACGGATCATCGTCTGGCGGGCATCCTCCAGACGCAGGGCGATGACACGGGCACGGCGACGACTGCGGGGATCGTTGTTCATGGCACGACGCTCTGAGTTGTTCACGCCGATAACATAGTGTCCGTGCTGCGCTGTGCAATCGGGCGATTCCAGATGTTGCGCTCAGCAGACCACAATGGTACGAACATAACAAGAACATTGTTTGCCGCGCGGAAGAGACGGGCCGGCCGCAATGTGTGGACAAGCGAGTGGCGGGGTGCGCGGGACTGCCTCGGTACGATAGAATGCGTCTTTGAGAGAGCGCGCGCCGCGGCGGGCGTCCGGATTTCGGAGGATGTTATGGCGGGCAGCGTCAACAAGGTGATCTTGGTCGGCAATCTCGGGCGCGATCCGGAAGTGCGGACGTTCCAGAACGGCGGACGGGTCTGCAATCTGCGCATTGCCACCTCCGAGACCTGGCGTGACAAGGCGTCGGGCGAGCGCCGCGAGCGCACCGAATGGCACAGTGTCGTGATCTTCAACGAGAACCTGCTGCGCGTGGCCGAGCAATATCTGCGTAAGGGCAGCAAGGTCTATATCGAGGGACAGCTGGAGACCCGCAAGGCGAGCGACCAGTCCGGCGGCCCCGAGCGCTATTTTACCGAAGTGGTGCTGCGCCAGTTCCGCGGTGAGTTGACCATCCTCGACAGCCGCGCCGGCGGCTCGGAAGGCGGCGATGATTATGGCGCGGGATCAAGCGGCGGCGACTTCGGCGCCAGCGGCGGCTATTCCGGCGGCGGTTCCAGCGCCTCCTCGGGCGGCGGGCGCTCCTTTGGCGGCGGCGACCGCAAGCCGGCCTCGGTCGGTGGTGGCGGTGGCGGCGGCAAGTTTGGCGGCGGCGATCTCGACGACGAAATCCCGTTCTGATCCACGGCGGCAGCCGTGCGGCGCGGCTGGTGTCCCCGTTCGGGTCAGCTCAGAAACGCCGCGCGGATGCCGTCCATCACGAACTGCACCGCAAGCGCCGCCAGCACCACGCCGAGCAGGCGCGAAAGGATGGCGTTGCCGGTAACGCCGAGCCAGCGATTGACCCGCTCGGCTGTGAGGAACACGACAAGACAACTCGCCATCACCAGCAGGGTAATGGCGAACAGCACCGTCAGCCGAGCCGGGTCGCCCTTGGCCTCGCCGGCGAGCAGCAGCATCGCGGTGATGGCGCCCGGTCCCGCCATGAGCGGGATGGCGAGGGGGAACACGGCGAGCATGCGCAGCGCCTGCTCGCGCAGGGAGGCCTCGCTGGCGTCGAACTTGCGCTCGGTGCGGCGGGCGAACACCATTTCAAATGAAATCGTGAACAGCAGCAGCCCGCCGGCGATGCGGAAGGCCGGCAAGGTGATGCCAAGGGCTGCGAGCAGCGGCGCGCCGGCCAGCCCGAACAGCACCAGAATTGCCAGTGCAATGGCGCAGGACCGCAGCGCGACCAGTCGCCGCTCGCTGGTCGAGAGGTCGCTCGTCACCGCCACGAAAATCGGCGCCAGCGCGATCGGGTCGATCACCACCAGCAGGGTGACAGCGGCGGAGAACACATAGTCGAGCATGGGAGCCTCGATGTCGCGATGGCTGATCTGCACATGTGCCGCGCCGACGCGCAAGGGCTAGCGGCCTGATGGGCTCGCATCCGCGCAACCCTTGCCGGCATTGGGATGGAGCCGCTGTAGGGGCAGGTGAGATGGCCGCAGAGTACCTTTGCGCCACGCTTCCGCCACGTTTCTCCACAGGCTGTAAAACAATCGAATAAGGCATTGATTTACAATATCTTTTAAGGCCCTCCAAATGTCCCCCGTGCTGGCGCTTCCGCATGGAATCGGCTAGACAGGACTACCTGTTCGGCAACTGCGGAAAGTGGTTCCTTGTCCGATTCCGATACTTTGAAGCCGGAGGGCGGTGGTCCTTCGGACATCCGGCCCGTTTCGATCACTGAAGAGCTCTCGCGCAGCTATCTCGACTACGCGATGAGTGTGATCGTTTCGCGTGCGCTGCCCGACGTTCGTGACGGGCTAAAGCCCGTGCACCGGCGCATCCTGTTCTCCATGGCGGAGAACAACTACACGCCGGAACGGCCCTATAATAAATCCGCCCGCGTCACCGGCGATACGATGGGTAAGTACCATCCGCACGGCAACCAGGCGATCTATGACGCGCTGGTGCGTCTGGCGCAGGACTTTTCCATGCGCCTGCCGCTGATCGACGGGCAGGGGAATTTCGGCTCTGTCGACGGCGATCCTCCGGCGGCCGAACGCTACACCGAGGTGCGCCTCGCCAAACCGGCGATGACCTTGCTCGACGACCTCGACAAGGACACCGTCGACTTCCAGGAAAACTATGACGGGCGCGAGCAGGAGCCGACCGTGCTCCCCGCCCGCATTCCCAATCTGCTGGTGAACGGCGCCGGCGGCATCGCCGTCGGCATGGCCACCAACATCCCGCCGCACAATCTCGGCGAGGTGGTGGACGCCTGCGTCGCGCTGATTGACGACCCCGAGCTCGATGTCGAGCGGCTGCTCGACTATATTCAGGGGCCCGATTTCCCGACCGGAGCCTTTATTCTCGGCCGCAGCGGCATCCGGCAGGCCTATATGACCGGCCGCGGCTCGGTGGTCATGCGCTCGCGCGCCACCATCGAGGAACTGCGCAAGGACCGCGACGCCATCATCGTCACCGCCATTCCCTATCAGGTGAACAAGGCGACGATGATCGAGCGCATCGCCGAGCTGGTGCGCGAGAAGCGGCTGGAAGGCATCGCCGAGATCCGCGATGAATCTTCGCGCGAAGGCCTGCGCGTGGTGTTCGAGATCAAGCGCGACGCCCAGGCCGACGTCGTGCTGAACAATCTCTACCGCATGACGGCGCTGCAGACCTCGTTCGGCGTCAACATGGTGGCGCTGAATGGCGGCCGACCGGCGCTGATGACGCTGCTCGACCTTCTCACCGCTTTCGTCGCCTTCCGTGAGGATGTCGTTAGCCGGCGCACGAAGTTCCTGCTGCGCAAGGCGCGCGACCGCGCTCATGTGTTGGTCGGTCTTGCCATTGCCGTGGCGAACATCGACGAGATCATTCACACCATCCGCACCTCGCCCGATCCGGCGACGGCGCGAGAAGCGCTGATGACGCGTCACTGGCCCGCCATGGACGTGGCGCCTCTGATCGCGCTGATCGACGATCCGCGCCATCTGCTGGCGGAAGACGGCACCTATCGGCTCTCCGCAGAGCAGGCCCGCGCCATTCTTGAACTGCGCCTGCAGCGCCTCACCGCGCTGGGTCGTGACGAGGTGGCGGACGAACTCGACAAGATCGCGGTCGAGATCCGTGAATATCTCGATATTCTCGGTAGCCGTGAACGCATCCGTGGAATCGTCAAGGACGAACTCCTTGCGGTGAAAGCGGAATTCGGGACGGAGCGTAAGACCGAGATCATCGAGGCCGAGGGCGATTTCGAGGATGAGGACCTCATCGCTCGCGAAGACATGGTCGTCACCGTCTCCCATGCGGGCTATGTGAAGCGGGTGCCGCTGTCGACCTACCGGGCACAGCGGCGTGGCGGCAAGGGCCGTTCCGCCATGCAGACCCGCGATGAGGATTTCGTCACCCGGCTGTTCGTCGCCTCGACCCATGCGCCGGTGCTGTTCTTCTCGTCCAAGGGGCAGGTCTACAAGCTCAAGGTCTGGCGCTTGCCAATCGCCGCGCCGCAGGCCCGCGGCAAGGCGCTGGTCAACATCCTGCCGCTGGATGCCGACGAACGCATCACCTCGATCATGGCGCTGCCGGACGAGGAGACGTGGAGCCGGCTACAGATCATGTTCGCCACCACGGGCGGCACCGTGCGACGCAACGAGCTGTCCGACTTCACCAATGTCAATCGCAACGGCAAGATCGCGATGAAGCTGGAGGAAGGCGAGGCGATCGCCGACGTCCAGCTCTGCACCGAAGAGGACGACGTGCTGCTCACCAGCGCGCGCGGCCAGTGCATCCGCTTCCCCGTTACCGAGGTGCGCGTGTTCAAGGGCCGCGACTCCATGGGCGTGCGCGGCATTCAGCTGGAAGAGGGCGACAAGCTCATCTCCATGGCGATCATTCGCCATATCGAGGCAAGCGCCGAGGAGCGTGCGGCTTACATCAAGCTCGCCAATGCCGTGCGGCGTGCGCAGAACGGCGCCGAGAACGGTGCGGACGAGGCCGAAAGCGTGACCGAGGCCGATGCCGAGGAGGCTGTCGCCGTCCCGGCCGACATCGACCAGGCGCGTTATGTCGAAATGGGCGCGGCGGAGCAGTTCATTCTCACCGTTTCCGAGAATGGCTACGGCAAGCGCACCTCGTCCTTCGAGTACCGGACCACGCGGCGCGGCGGCAAGGGCATCGTCGCCATGGCGGTGAACGAGCGCAACGGGCCGCTGGTCGCGTCCTTCCCGATCGAAGAGTCCGACCAGATCATGCTGGTGACCGATGGCGGCCAGCTCATCCGCTGCCCGGTGAACGGTATCCGCATCGTCGGCCGCGGCAGCCAGGGCGTCATCGTGTTCGACACGGCGGCGGACGAAAAGGTGGTCTCGGTCGAGCGTGTGACCGAGGAAGAGGGCGAGGAGGCGGACGAAGGCAGCGAGAGCTGACCGTGCCCGCTTTGTCGGACCACCAATGGTAATCGCGACGGCGCCCCGGTTGGCGCCGTCGCAGTTTCAAGCCGCCGTCTTTTTCGGGTTTCCATCAGCATGAACAGCGGGATCACGGGCATGCGCCGCATCTGCGTCTTCCTTGGCTCGAATGGCGGCCGGCGCACATCCTATATGGACGCCGCGACGGCGCTTGGGGGGCTGCTGGCGCGCGAGGGCATCGGCCTGGTCTATGGCGGTGCCTCGGTCGGGCTGATGGGGGCGCTGGCCAATGCGACACTGGAAGCGGGCGGCGAGGTCATCGGCATCATCCCGCAGCGCCTGGTGGAGAAGGAAATCGCCCATCGCGGCCTGTCGGATCTCCGCGTGGTCGGCTCCATGCACGAGCGCAAGGCGCTGATGGCGGAGCTGTCGGACGGCTTCGTCGCGCTGCCCGGCGGCATCGGCACGCTGGAGGAGCTGTTCGAGGTGTGGACCTGGGCGCAACTCGGCAGCCATGGCAAGCCCTGCGCGCTGCTGAATACCGACGGCTATTACGACCCGATGCTCAGCTTTCTCGACCACACGGTCGATGAGGGCTTCATGCGCCGGGCGCACCGCGACATGCTGCTGGTGGCGCAGTATCCGGAACAGCTGCTGGCGCGCATGCGCGACTATCAGGCGCCCAACGTCATCAAATGGATCGAGCGCGGCGAGCGCTGAAGGGCGCGAATTTGCGTCCTCGCTTGCGTCGCGGCGCGGACACGGCTAACGCTGGCCGCGCAATGAGAGACCGCTCATGAGCGCGACGCGCATCGCCTTCTATCCCGGTTCCTTCGATCCGCCGACCAACGGCCATCTGGAAGTCGCCCGCGCCGCTGCGCGTCTGGTCGACCGCCTCGTCGTCGGCGTCGGCATTCATCCCGGCAAGACGCCGCTGTTCACGGCAGGCGAGCGGCTCGATCTGCTGCGCGAGGTGTTCGCGCCGATCGCCGCCGAGGCCGGGGCCGCGCTCGACTGCGTCACCTTCGACAATCTGGTGGTCGATGCCGCTGAGGCACATGGCGCAAGCCTGCTCATCCGCGGCCTGCGCGACGGCACCGATCTGGACTACGAAATGCAGATGGCCGGCATGAACGCGACGCTCAAGCCGGGGGTGCAGACGGTGTTTCTTCCCGCTTCGCCCATTGCCCGCCCCATCACCGCCACTCTGGTCAGGCAGATCGCCGCCATGGGAGGCGATGTTTCCCCCTTCGTGCCGCCCGCAGTGCTCATCCGGCTCAAGGCCCGCTTCGGCCATGCCGGCTAGGCACGGGTGCCCGCCCGCCTTCGCTCAACGGAGTTCATATCGATGATCCGCAGCCTTTTTGCCGCTCTGGCACTGACTGTCGCGCTGGCGCTGCCGGCGATGGCGCAGGCGCCGAAGCTGCCGCCAAATGTCGACCCGCAGAACACCATCATCATGGAGACCACCAAAGGTCCGGTGATCTTCGTGCTGCGCAATGACCTTGCTCCCCAGCATGCCGAGCGCATCAAGACGCTGGCGCGCGAGGGCTTCTACAACAACGTGCCGTTCCACCGCGTGATCGAGGGCTTCATGGCCCAGACCGGCGACGGCCAGTATGGCAACGGCACGGGCGGCTCGCGCTACCCCAACCTGCCGGCGGAGTTCTCCAATGTGCCGTTCAAGCGCGGCACGGTGGGCATGGCCCGTGCCTCCAGCCCGAACAGCGCCAACTCGCAGTTCTTCATCACCTTCGGCGACGCCTCCTTCCTGAACGGCCAGTACACCGTGATCGGCCAGGTGGTTTCGGGCATGGAGAGTGTCGACAAGATCAAGCGCGGCGAGCCGGTGCAGAACCCCGACAAGATCGTCTCGATGAAGGTCGCCGGCGACAAGTGACGGGCGCCCCTTGCGCCCCTTATTCTAGAATTTCCAAGGAGATATTCATGTCCGATACCGCCAATTTCCTGCTGCTCGAAACGACCCAGGGCCCGGTCAAGATCAAGTTCCGTCCCGATCTCGCCCCCGGCCACGTTGCGCGCATCGCCGAGCTGGCCTCGTCCGGCTTCTATGATGGCGTGGTGTTCCATCGCGTGATCGAGGGCTTCATGGCCCAGACCGGCGATCCCACCGGCACCGGCCGCGGCGGCTCGGGCAAGAACCTGAAGGCCGAGTTCAACAAGGGCCGCCATGTGCGCGGCGCCGCCTCGATGGCGCGGGCCCAGCACCCCGACTCCGCCGACAGCCAGTTCTTCATCGTGTTCTCCGACGCCTCCTTCCTCGACGGCCAGTACACCGTGTGGGGCGAGGTCGTGGAAGGCATGGAGAATGTCGACAAGATCAAGCGCGGCGAGCCGGTGCAGAACCCCGACAAGATCGTCAAGGCGAGCGTCGCGGCCGCCTGATCGCGCCTCGATCGGCTAAGCGTGTCCCGGACGTGCGCGAGCACGCTCCGGGATCGCTGTTTCTGGAATACCCCTATGCGTGTCGACCTGTTCGATTTTGAGCTTCCGCCCGAGGCGATCGCGCTCCGGCCGGTCTCGCCGCGCGATGCCGCGCGCCTCCTCGTGGTGCGCCCCGGCGCGGCGACCGAGCTGACCGACGCCCATGTGCGTGACCTCCCGGAGCTGTTGTTGCCGGGCGATGCGCTCGTCGTGAACGACACCCGTGTCGTGCCCGCGCGGCTCGACGGCATCCGCCGCCGTACCACCTCGCAGGGCGAGGGCGTGCAGGTCGAGGCGATGCTGCACAAGCGGATCGGTCCCGACACGTGGCTCGCGCTGGCGCGTCCGGGCAAGCGGCTGGCGCCCGGCGACACGATCGAGTTTGCGCCGCCGCAAGGCGCCCAGCGGCTCATCGCGGCGCTGGAGGAAAAGGGGGAGGGCGGCGAGGTCACGCTGCGCTTTGCGCTGTCCGGCCCGGAACTCGACGCCGCCATCGCCGCCATCGGCCATATCCCGCTGCCGCCCTATATTGCCGCCAAGCGCCCCGACGACGCGCAGGACCGCGCCGACTACCAGACCATGTTCGCGAGCCACGAAGGCTCTGTCGCCGCCCCGACCGCCGGGCTGCATTTCACGCCGGAACTGATCGCCCGGCTGGAGGCGCGCG
>QFQD01000081.1 GCA_003241485.1 Ancylobacter novellus | reverse complement strand
CCTGCGCGAACCTCACCGCCGCACCAGCATCGAGCGCGTCTCGGCGCTGGATCTGAAGGTCGGCGACCATGTGCTGGTGGAGGCGGGCGACCTCATCCCAGGCGACGGCGAAATCGTCGAGGGCATCGCCTCGGTCAACGAGGCGGCGATCACCGGCGAGAGCGCGCCTGTCATCCGTGAGAGCGGCGGCGACCGCTCGGCCGTGACCGGCGGCACGACCGTCATCTCCGACTGGCTCGTGGTCCGTATCACCGCCGCGCCCGGCTCCTCCTTCCTCGACCGCATGATCGCGCTGGTGGAGGGTGCCGAGCGGCAGAAGACGCCGAATGAGATGGCGCTCTCGGTGCTGCTCGTCGGCATGACGCTGATCTTCCTTATCGCCGTGGTCTCGCTGGCGGGGCTGGGTCGCTATTCGGCCGCCGACGTGCCGGTGCCGATCCTGGTGGCGCTGCTGGTCACGTTGATCCCCACCACCATTGGCGGCCTGCTCTCGGCCATCGGCATCGCCGGCATGGACCGTCTGATCCGCCACAATGTGCTCGCCATGTCCGGCCGCGCGGTGGAGGCGGCGGGCGATGTCGACACGCTGCTGCTCGACAAGACCGGCACCATCACCTTCGGCAACCGCATGGCGTCGGAGATCATTCCCGTCCCCGGCATCAACGAGCACGAAGCCGCGCTGATCGCCGTGCAGGCAAGCCTTGCGGACGACACGGCCGAGGGCCGGTCCATCCTCGCTCTCGCCCGCGAAAAATACGGCATCACCACCGAGACGGCGGCGCTTGAGGGCGCAACCTTCGTCGCCTTCTCCGCCGCCACCCGCCTCTCGGGCGTGGATGTCGCGGGGCGTCGGATCCGCAAGGGCGCGGTGGATGCGGTGAAGCGTTTCGTCCATTCGGTGGACGCAGGCGCCAGCACCGGCATCGCCGCCTTCGACGGGGCGGTGGAACGCATCGCCCGCTCCGGCGGTACGCCGCTGGGTCTGGCGGAGAATGGCCGTCTGCTCGGCGTCATCCATCTCAAGGATGTGGTGAAGCCGGACATCAAGGAGCGTTTCGCGGAGCTGCGCCGCATGGGCATCCGCACGGTGATGGTGACGGGCGACAACCCCATCACCGCCGCCGCCATCGCCTCCGAGGCCGGCGTGGACGACTTCATCGCCGAGGCGACGCCGCAGGACAAGCTGGCCTATATCCGCACCGAACAGCGCCAGGGCCGGCTGGTCGCCATGTGCGGCGACGGCACCAATGACGCCCCCGCGCTGGCGCAGGCCGATGTCGGCGTCGCCATGCAGTCCGGCACGCAGGCCGCCCGCGAAGCCGGCAACATGGTGGATCTCGACAGCGATCCCACCAAGCTCATCGAGATCGTCGGCATCGGCAAGCAATTGCTGATGACGCGCGGCGCGCTGACCACCTTTTCCATCGCCAATGACGTGGCGAAGTACTTCGCCATCATCCCCGCACTGTTCATCGCCGCGATACCTGAGCTCGGCCTGCTCAACGTGATGGGGCTGCACTCGCCGCAGAGCGCGATTCTCTCGGCGGTCATCTTCAACGCGCTCATCATCATCGCGCTGATCCCGCTCGCTTTGCGCGGCGTGAAATACCGCGCGCAGGAAGCGGGCACGGTGCTCGCCCGCAACCTCGCCATCTATGGCGGCGGCGGCATCCTGCTGCCCTTCGTCGGCATCAAGCTGATCGACGTCGTCATCTCCGCCGTCGGCCTGGCCTGAGGAGACATTCATGCTCACCCATCTTCGCCCGGCAGTTACGCTGCTTCTCGCCTTCACCTTGCTCACGGGCCTGGCCTATCCGCTCGGAATGGTCGAGGTGGCGCAGGCGCTGTTCCCCGCGCAGGCCCGCGGCTCGCTGATCGAGCGCGACGGCAAGGTCGTCGGCTCCTCGCTGATCGGCCAGAACTTCACGCAGGACCGTTATTTCCACCCGCGTCCCTCGGCCGCCGGCACCGGCTATGATGCGGCGGCATCCTCCGGGACCAATCTCGGCCCGACCAGCGCCAAGCTGGCGGAACGGCTGAAGACGGACGCCGATGCCCTTCGCGCGGCGGGCTTCCCGGCCGTGGTGCCGGGCGATGCGGTCACCACCTCGGGCAGCGGGCTCGATCCGCACGTCTCGCCGGCCAACGCGCTGGCGCAGGTGACCCGCGTCGCCAAGGCGCGCGGCCTCGACGAGGCGCTTGTGCGCGGCCTTGTCGAGGCTCACATAGAGAAGCCCCAGCTCGGTGTCTTCGGCGATCCGCGTGTCAATGTGCTTGCTCTCAACCTCGCGCTCGATGCAGCCGGTCCGGCGCTGCCACCCTCCTGAGCAGGACCGCCGATGAGTGCCGAGGAACCCCCGCGCGCCGATCCCGACGCCCTTCTCGCCGCCGCCGAGCGGGAGACGCGCGGCAAGCTGCGCATCTTCCTCGGCGCCGCGCCGGGGGTCGGCAAGACCTTCGCGATGCTCTCCGCCGCCCGCGCCATAAAGGCCGCGGGCGGCGACGTCGTTATCGGCATCGTCGAGACCCACGGCCGCGCGGAGACGCTGGCGCTGGTCGAGGGCATCGAGGAGCTGCCGCGCAAGGGCATTCCCTATAAGGGCCGGCTGGTGCCGGAGTTCGATCTGGAAGCCGCGCTCGCCCGACGCCCCGCTTTGCTGCTGGTCGACGAATATGCCCATTCCAATGTCGAGGGCAGCCGTCATCCCAAGCGCTGGCAAGACGTTCAGGAGCTGCTTGCGGCGGGCATCGACGTCTGGACGACGCTGAACATCCAGCATGTGGAGAGCCTGAACGACGTCGTTCAGCGCATTACCGGCGTGCGGGTGCGGGAGATCGTGCCGGATTCCGCGCTGAAGAAGGCGGACGAGATCATCCTCGTCGACCTGCCCTCGGACGAACTGATCAAGCGCCTCGCCGACGGCAAGGTCTATGTCGAGGACACCGCGACGCGCGCGGTGCAGAGCTTCTTCAAGCCCTCGAACCTCACGGCGCTGCGCGAGCTGGCACTACGTCAGGTCGCCGCGCGCGTCGACAGCGATCTCGTCGCCCGCATGCGGGGCTCCGCCATCCAGGGGCCTTGGGCGGCCGGCGAGCGGCTGCTGGTCTGCGTCGGCGCCGACATGGCGGCCGAGCCCGTGGTGCGCGAGGCCAAGCGCCTCGCCGACCTGATGGATGCCGCCTGGTTCGCCGTTACCGTCGAGCGGCCCGGCCATGTCATGCCCGCGCGCGACCGCCTGCGGCTGGAAGCGGGGCTACGCCTTGCCGAGAGCCTCGGTGCCGAGGTCCGGCCGCTCGTCGCGCCGGATGTACCGACCGAGCTGCTGCGCTTCGCCCGCTTCGAGAACGTCACGCAGATCATCATCGGCAAGGCCCGGCGCTGGAGCCTGCGCAGCCTGTTGCGGGGCTCGCTGGCGGATGCGCTGGTGAAGGAGGCGCAGGGCGTCGCCATCCACGTCGTCACCGCCGAAGCGCCTGAACGCGCGCCGCGAGCCGGCGTGCGCCTGCCGCCATTCGGTCCGGTGACCGGCTATGTCGCCGCCCCGCTGGCCGTCGCCCTCGCCACCCTGATCGGCTTGTTCCTCACGCGTTTCGTGGCGCTGCCGAACGTCTCGATGCTGTATCTGTTGGCGGTGCTGCTGCCGGCGCTGCTCTATGGCGTCTGGCCGGCGATCATCGCTTCGGCGCTGTCCTTCCTGTCCTACAATTTCTTCTTCATCGATCCGATCGAGACCTTCACCGTCGCGCGCCCGCATGAGCTGCTGGCGCTGCTGGTGTTCCTCATCGTCGCGGTGCTCATTTCGGCGCTGGCCGGCCGGGCGCGCGAGCAGACCCGCATCGCCGCCCAGCGGATGCGCGCGACGCGCCGGCTCTATGAATTCACCCGCAAGCTCTCCGCGCAGGCGGACAGCGCTTCCGTGGCCGAGGCGGCGGCTGTGGAACTGCACGCGGCCTTCGGACGTGCCAGCGTGATCCTCACTGCCGAGCGTGGCGAACTCTCCATTGCGAGCGCGTGGCCCCCGGAAGATCGGCTCGACACCGGCTCGATGACCGCCGCCGCCTGGGCCTATGAGCATCGCGAACCGGCCGGTGCGGGAACCGGGACGCTGCCGAGCGTGCCCTGGTTCTTCCGCCCGCTCGCCGGCGCTGAGGCGGGCGCGCCGATCGGCGTTGTCGGCATCGAGCGCAGCGCCGGCGAACCGGTGCTGGACACGGAGAGCGAGGGCATCCTCGGCACGCTGGCGGAGCAGACGGCGGCAGCGCTGGTGCGCACACGCCTGTCGGCGGAGGTCACGCATGCCCGCACCGCGGCGGAAACCGAGCGGGTGAGGAACATATTGCTCGCCTCGATCAGCCATGATTTCCGCACGCCGCTCGCCTCGATCCTCGGCGCGGCGACGAGCCTGATCGATTATGGGGCGGATATTCCCGAGCCGGCGCGGCGCGATCTGCTGCTGCAGATGCGCGAGGAGGCCGAAAATCTCGATCAGATGGTGCGCAATCTGCTGTCGATGACGCGGCTGGAGGCCGGCGGGCTCGACCTGCGCAAGGACTGGATCGACGTTGTGGAGCTGATGAACCGCGCCGTCTCGGCGGCCCGCAAGCGCGGCGCGCCGCAGCGTTTCGTGGTCACCGCGGCGCCCGATCTCCCGCTGCTGCGCGCCGACCCCAATCTGATGGATCAGGCTCTGGGCAATGTCGTCGGCAATGCGGTGCGCTATGCGGGTGCGGGGGCGCGTGTCGGGCTCTCGGCGACCGTGATCGACGGGCAATTGGTCATCGCCGTCACCGATGACGGGCCGGGCATTCCGGCCGAGACGCTGCCGCATGTGTTCGAGAAGTTCGTGCGCGCCCCGCGTGGCGCCGGCGATGGTGGCGACGGCTCCGGGCTTGGCCTCGCCATTACCAAGGGCGTCGTCGAGGCGCATGGTGGCAGCGTATCGGCGCGCAGCCCGGCGCCGGGGCAACGCAACGGCACCCGCATCGCCCTGCGCCTGCCGCTGGAGCGGGCTGCACCGACCGAAACCGAGGAAACCCCATGAGCGGCGTCCGTGTCCTCGTCGTCGACGATGAACCCGCCATCCATCGCTTCATGGCGCCGGCGCTGGCCGCCAACGGTTATGAGCCGCTGCGTGCCGACACGGGCGCGGAGGCGATCAGCCTCGTGGTCAACCGGCGGCCGGACATGGTGATTCTCGATCTCGGCCTGCCCGACATGGACGGCAAGGAGGTTATCCGCTCGCTGCGCGCCTGGTCGGACGTGCCGATCGTGGTTCTTTCGGCCCGCGATCGCGAGATCGAGAAGATCGAGGCGCTGGATCTTGGCGCCGACGATTTCGTCAACAAGCCGTTCGGCATGGGCGAGCTGATGGCGCGGCTGCGCGCCGCGCTGCGCCATCGCATGCAGGAGAAGGGCGAAACGCCGGTGCTGCGCATCGGCGACATCGAAATCGACATTCCACGCCACCGCGTCCAGCGCGGGGCGGAGGAGATCCGACTGACGCCGAAGGAGTTCGAGCTGCTCGCCTTCCTCGCCCGCCATCCCGGCAAGGTGCTGACGCATCGGCACATTTTGCGCGAGGTGTGGGGGCCGGCCAATGAGCACGATACCCAATATTTGCGCGTCTATATCGGCCAGCTCAGGGCCAAGCTGGAGCCGGACCCGGCAAATCCTGCGATCATCATCACCGAACCGGGCGTCGGCTACCGCACCGGCGAGTAAAGGCCCCATACCGGGTTTAACGACCGATGCCGTGACGCGCGAGCGGTGCTCTCGCCGCAATGCTGTCATGAAGTCGATTGCGTCAGCGCGTCCCGATGTTACATTTCCAGTGAAATGTTGAACAATTCGGTTTCTGCGTCGCGACGAGCGGCCGGGGATCGGCGGCTTCGGCCGGGGAATCTCAGATGGTCGACGAGACCCAGACTTGGGCGGACCGGCCGGCAACCGAAAGGTCGCCGCGCGAGGATCGGCCGCCAGCGCGCGCGCGCCATCGCCAGTGGCGGGGGCGTCGCGAAGCCGCGCCGCACTCGTCCGGCCCCGGCCCCAACTCCGGTGAAGGGTGCTATGCCGCGCTCGACCTCGGCACGAACAACTGCCGGCTGCTGATCGCCCGACCAACGGCGAACGGCTTTCGCGTCGTCGATGCCTTCTCGCGCATCGTCCGGCTGGGCGAGGGGCTCATCTGCTCCGGCCGGCTGAGCGAAGCGGCGATGACCCGCGCCGTCGATGCGCTGGGCGTGTGCGCCGGCAAGATACGCAACCGTCATATCGCCGGCGCCCGCCTGATCGCGACCGAGGCCTGCCGCTCGGCAGCGAACGGGGCCGAGTTCATCCAGCGCGTGGAGGACGAAACCGGGCTGAAGCTGGAGATCGTCGAGCGCGAGACCGAGGCGCGCCTGGCCGCCGCCGGCTGCACACCGCTGGTCGATCCCTATTCGGATGGCGCCGTCCTGTTCGACATTGGCGGCGGCTCGACCGAGGTCGTGTGGCTCGACCGGGTCGAGACCTGTGATGGCGGCCCGCCGACGGCCGTGATCCGCGCCTGGGTTTCGGTGCCGCTGGGCGTCGTCACCGTGGCCGAGCGCCATGGCGGCGTGAAGGTCACGCGCGACGATTTCGAGGCGATGGTGAACGAGTTCACCCCGCATCTCGAAGGCTTCGTGAAGGCGGTGGGCCCGCATAATTGCGGGCGGCTGCATCTGCTCGGCACGTCGGGCACCGTCACCACCATTGCCGGCGTCCATCTCGACCTGCCGCGCTATGACCGTTCGCAGGTTGATGGAACCTGGTTGGGAGCGGAGCAGGTGCGCGTGGTGGTGGATCGGCTGATCGCCATGCCGTTTTCCGAACGGGCGGCGAATCCCTGTATAGGCGTCGAGCGTGCCGACCTTGTGCTGGCGGGCTGTGCCATACTTGAATCGGTACGGCGCGCCTTTCCCTGCGATCGGCTGCGCGTGGCCGACCGTGGATTGCGCGAGGGTATATTGGTGGAATTGATGCGGGCCGACGGTGTGTGGCGCGACCGGGCGGTGCCCGAGGCGAGGTCCAGTACGTGATCGACAAGCCGGAAGCCCGCAAGGGCGGCGAGGCGCGACCGCTCAAGGTTCGCCTGAAGAAGGCCCGCTCGCTCTCCTCCTCCTCGCAGAAATGGCTGCAGCGCCAGCTGAACGACCCTTACGTCGCGCGCGCCAAGCGCGAAGGCTGGCGCTCGCGCGCGGCCTTCAAGCTGATCGAGATCGACGACAAGATGAAGCTGCTCAAGCCCGGCGCGCGGGTGGTCGACCTCGGCGCCGCGCCCGGCGGCTGGAGCCAGGTCGCCGCCCAGCGCACCAAGGCGGACGAGGGGCGCGGCAAGATCGTCGCCATTGATCTCCTCGAAATCGATCCGGTCACCGGCGTCGACTTCGCCCAGATGGACTTCCTCAAGGACGACGCGCCCGAGCGCCTGATGGAGATGCTCGGCGGCGAGGCCGATGTCGTCATGTCCGACATGGCGGCGAATACGACCGGCCACAAGGCGACCGACCATCTGCGCATTGTCGGCCTGGTCGAGCTGGCCATCGATTTCGCGCGGAAAGTGCTCGCGCCCGGCGGCTCCTTCGTTGCCAAGGTGTTCCAGGGCGGCACGGAAGGCACGCTGCTTGCCGAGCTGAAGCGCGACTTCGCCACGGTGCGTCATGTGAAGCCGCAGGCGAGCCGGGCGGATTCGGCCGAGCTTTACGTGGTGGCAACGGGTTTCCGCGGCCGCGGCAGCTGAGCCGCCTGCTGCATCACCTCAGGCGGCGCTGCCCATCTCGCCATGCGCTTCAGCCGGCGCCGCCGGCTTTTCGCGCCGGCGGGCCAGCGCGGCGCCGGCGTCTTTCGGCAGGCGCAGGAAGAAGAAGACAGAGCACACGGCAATCAGCCCGACCACGGTAAAGGCCACGCTGAAGTCGAAGAGGTGAATCGTGCCGTCGCCACGCACGCTGCGCAGCGTGTCGAGCACCAGCGCGGCGACCGCGACACCGGTCGAGATCGAGACCTGCTGCGCCACGCTGGCGAAGCTGGTGGCACGGCTCATCTGCTCGTTGGAAATATCGGCATAGGACAGCGCGTTGGTGCTGGTGAACTGCAGCGAGCGGAAGAACCCGCCGAACAGCAGCGCGATAATCAGCACCAGATGCGACATGTCCGGCCGGAAGAAGGCGATGACGCCGATCATCGCCGAGGCGATGACGCAGTTGACCACCAGCACGCGGCGGAAGCCGAAGGCGCGGATGATCGGCGCGGCGGTGAACTTCATGGTCATGGCGCCAGCGGCCGAGGCGAAGGTAATCATGCCCGAGGCGAAGGGCGACAGGCCGAAGCCGAGCTGCAGCATGAGCGGCAGCAGGAAGGGCAGGGCGCCGATGCCGACGCGGAACAGCGAGGCGCCCACCACGCCGGCGAAGAAGGTCGGGACCTTCAGCAGCGCCAGATCGAGGATCGGCCGGTCGGTATGGCGCGCGTGGCGCACATAGAACGACATCGACACCGCCCCGACCGCGATCACGACCAGCGCGATCCACGCCTGCACCGCGTGCTGGCCGAGCAGCGCGAAGCCGAAGACGAGGCCGGCGAGACCGACGGCTGAGAGCAGCATGCCGTGCAGATCGAAGGGCGGCAGATCATCCTCGCGAATGTCGGGGATGAAGCGCGTCGCCAGCAGGACGCCGATCAGCCCGATCGGGATGTTGAGGAAGAAGATGTAGCGCCAGTCGAAATAGGTGGTGATGAAGCCGCCCAGCGGCGGGCCGATGACCGGCCCCAGCAGCGCCGGCACCGTCAACCACGCCAGCGCCGAGACGAGATCCTCCTTGGGCACGGTGCGCAGGATGACCAGCCGGCCGACGGGAACCATCATCGCGCCGCCCATGCCTTGAATGATCCGGTAGATGACGAAATCCGGCAGCGAGGTCGCCAGCCCGCACAGCAGCGAGCCCAGCGTGAAGATCACGATCGCGGCGCGGAACACGGTGCGGGAGCCGAACCTGTCGGCGAACCATCCGCTGGCGGGAATGAAGACGGCGAGGCTGAGCAGATAGGACGTCAGCGCCAGCTTCAGTGAGATCGGGTCCTCGTGGAGATCGGCGGCGATGGCCGGCAGCGACGTCGCGATCACCGTCGAATCAAGCTGCTCCATGAACAGCGCGCAGGCGACGATGAGGGGGACGAGACGTTCGATGCGCACGGGAATTTCCGGTGGGGGGCATGGTCGACGCTGGCGCTATATATCTCGCGGCATGGGCGCCGACGAGGGCTTCCCCCACGCAACCGGGCAATCACGATAGGGTGAGGCGGGCTTTTGCGAACGCGCGGCGGTATTGCGTCCGACACAGACCAAGACGCCTAGGAAAGCGCACTGCACCATGGTATGAGCCCTCGCCAACTCGAAGGCGTGCGGCAATCATTCAAAACCGTCTCGCCTCGGTCACCCATCCATCGGGCTGACGCGATCGCTGCGCGTCGAATGCCCCAATTCGGGAGTTGGCGATGTCGGTGTACGACGGCCTCGCGCGGGAAGCGCTTACCTTCGACGACGTGCTCCTCAAGCCGGGCCTTTCGGACGTCATGCCGGGCCAGGTGGACATAGCCTCGCGCGTCACCCGGTCGATCTCGCTGAACATTCCGATCATTTCGTCGGCGATGGACACCGTCACGGAATGGCGGCTCGCCATCGCCATGGCGCAGGCCGGCGGCCTCGGCGTCATTCACCGCAATCTCGATCCTGAAGTGCAGGCCGAGCATGTGCGGATGGTGAAGAAGTTCGAATCGGGGATGATCGTGAACCCGGTCACCATCCATCCCGACCAGACGCTGGCCGATGCGCTGGCGCTGATGAAGAACCACGGCATTTCCGGCATTCCGGTGGTCGAGCGCGGTTCCAACGGGCGCGGCGGCAAGCTGGTGGGCATCCTCACCAACCGTGACGTGCGCTTTGCCACCAATCCCGGCCAGCTCGTTTCCGAGCTGATGACCAAGGAGCGGCTGGTCACGGTCCGCGAGGGCGTGGAGCAGGCCGAGGCCAAGCGGCTGCTGCACCAGTTCCGCATCGAGAAGCTGCTGGTGGTGGACGACGAGGGCCGCTGCGTCGGCCTCATCACCGTCAAGGATATGGAAAAGGCCGTCACCAACCCTAACGCGGCCAAGGACGAGCAGGGCCGCCTGCGCGTCGCCGCCGCCACCAGCGTGGGTGACGACGGTTTCCGCCGCGCCGAGCTGTTGGTGGATGCCGGCGTCGACCTCGTGGTCGTCGATACCGCGCACGGCCATTCGCGCAAGGTGCTGGACCAGGTCAGCCGCATCAAGCAGCTGTCCAACAAGGTGCAGATCCTCGCCGGCAACATCGCGACCGGCGAAGGTGCGCAGGCGCTGATCGACGCGGGTGCGGATGCGGTGAAGGTCGGCATCGGCCCGGGCTCGATCTGCACCACCCGCATCGTCGCGGGCGTCGGCGTGCCCCAGCTCACCGCCATCCTCGACGCGGTCGAGGTGGCGCGCAAGAACGACACGCCGGTCATCGCCGATGGCGGCATCAAATATTCGGGCGATCTGGCCAAGGCGCTGGCCGCCGGCGCGGACTGCGCCATGATCGGCTCGCTGCTGGCCGGCACGGATGAAAGCCCCGGCGAGGTCTATCTCTATCAGGGCCGCTCCTATAAGTCGTATCGTGGCATGGGCTCGGTGGGCGCCATGGCCCGCGGCTCGGCCGACCGCTACTTCCAGGCCGAGGTGAAGGACACGCTGAAGCTCGTGCCGGAAGGCATCGAGGGGCAGGTGGCCTATAAGGGGCCGGTCGGCGGCGTGCTGCACCAGCTCGCCGGTGGCCTGCGCGCGGCGATGGGCTATGTCGGCGGTGGCACGCTGGCGGAGTTCCGCGAGAAGGCGCAGTTCGTGCGCATCTCCGGCGCGTCGCTGCGTGAGAGCCATGTCCATGACGTGATCATCACCCGCGAAAGCCCGAACTATCCGAACGGGGCCTGACGGCCCCCTTCTCTTTCCCGATCCGGTTTCCAGGAGAGACCCCGCACCGTGTCCGTCGCCGCCATTCTGCTCCCCGTCTTCGTCCAGGTCGGGCTCACCTTCGCGGTGCTGCTCCGGCTCGGATATGTGCGGGCGGCGGCGATCCGGGCCGGGGCGGTGGAGCGCGACAGGGTGGTGATCGACGAGACGGGATGGCCGGCGACGGTGCGGCAGGCGGGCAACTGCTTCCGCAACCAGTTTGAACTGCCGGTCCTCTTCTACGCCGTCATGATCCTGGCTCTCGCGACGCGGCAGGCGGACGGGCTTTTCGTCCTGCTCGCCTGGCTGTTCGTGTTGAGCCGCATTGTCCACGCGCTTGTCCACGTCACGACAAACGAGATCCGCCTGCGCTTCCCTGCCTTTATGGTCGGGGTGCTGGTGCTGTTGGTGATGTGGGTGCAGTTCGCGCTGGGCATTCTCCTGTCGCCGGTGATGACGTGACGAGGTTTGCATGACTCCCGCCGCCCGGCTTTCCGCTGCCATCGAGGTGCTCGGCACCCTGCTGGCTGAGCGCCGTCCCGCAGCCGACGTGCTGAAGGACTGGGGCCGCAGCCACCGCTTCGCTGGCTCCGGCGATCGCGCCGCGCTGTCCTCGCTGGTGTATGACGCCCTGCGCCGCCGGGCGTCTGCCGCCTGGCGTGGCCTTGAGACGGAAGCCATCGCCGCGCTGTGCGACGGTGCCCGCTTTGCTCCCGAGCCGCTGAGCGAGGAGGAGCGCACCAGGCTCGATGCCGCTTCGCTCGACGATGCCCCCGCCCATGTGCGCGGTGATTTCCCGGAATGGCTGGATGCCGCGCTGGCTGGCGTTTTCGGCGAGGCGCGGGCGGAAGAGGGCACGGCACTCGCCGAACGCGCGCCGCTCGATCTGCGCGTCAACACGCTCAAAGGCCCGGTCGACAAGGCGAGCCAGCAGCTTTCCCATCTCGGCCCCGTGGCCGGCGCGTGGTCGCCGCTGTCGCTGCGGATCGCGCTTTCGCCCGACGGCAAGGCCCCGCCCGTGACAGTCGAGCCGGCCTATATAAAGGGGCTCGTCGAGGTGCAGGACGAGGGGTCGCAACTTGCCGCCATTCTCGCCGCCCCGCCGCGCGGCGGGCAGGTGCTGGACCTCTGCGCCGGGGGCGGCGGCAAGACGCTCGCACTCGCCGCGCTGATGGACAATGCCGGCCAGCTCTATGCCTATGACGACGACCTGCGCCGCCTCGCGCCGATCCATGAGCGCGTGCAGCGCGCCGGCGCGCACAATGTGCAGGTCCGTTCCCCGCGGGGGAAGGGCGCGGCCCGTGCCGAGGTGCTCGACGATCTCGCGGGCAAGATGGACCTCGTTCTGGTCGACGCGCCCTGCACCGGCACCGGTACCTGGCGCCGCAACCCGGATGCAAAATGGCGCATGCGCCCTGGCGCGCTGGCCGAGCGGGTAAAGGAGCAGGTCGAGATTCTCGACGCCGCCGCCCGCTTCGTGAAGCCTGGCGGGCGCCTCGCCTACATCACCTGCTCGCTGCTCGACGAGGAGAATGTCGAGCAGATCCGTGGCTTCCTCGCGCGCCATCCGGAGTTTCGCAGCATTCCGCCGGCCGAGGCCGTGCTGGCGCTCGGCGAACGCGGTATGGCCCTGCGCGAGGCCGCACTGGAACGCCCGGAAGGATTGCTCCTGACACCGCGCCGTACCCAAACCGATGGCTTCTTCATCGCTCTGATGGTGCGCGAGGCCTGAGCCCTGTATGAACGCCACCGAGATCGCCGCCCGCCAGACGATAGAGCCGCACATGACCGAAACTGACGCGCCCGCCCATCACGACACCATCCTCATCATCGACTTCGGCTCGCAGGTGACGCAGCTCATCGCGCGCCGTGTCCGCGAGGAGGGAGTCTATTCGGAGATCGTGCCCTATCAGAGCGCGGCCGAGGCGGTGCGTCGGCTCAAGCCCGTCGGCATCATCTTCTCCGGCGGCCCGGCCTCGGTCATCGACGAGGGCAGCCCGCGCGCGCCGCAGGAGGCCTTCGACGCCGGCGTGCCGATATTCGCCATCTGCTACGGCCAGCAGACCTGCGCGCTGCAGCTCGGCGGCGAGGTCGAAGGTGGCCATGCCGCCGAATTCGGTCGGGCCGAGGTGACGGTGAACAAGCCCAGCGCGCTCTATGACGGTGTCTGGGAAGTCGGCAGCCGCTATCCCGTGTGGATGAGCCATGGCGACCGCGTGACCCGCCTGCCGGAGGGCTTCGAGGTCGTCGCGACCTCCGAGAACGCGCCCTTCGCCATCGCGGTGAACGAGGGCCGGCGCATCTACACCACCATGTTCCACCCCGAAGTGGTGCACACGCCGCATGGCGCGGCGCTGATCCGCAATTTCGTGCGCAAGATTTCCGGCGCACGCGGCGACTGGGGCATGAAGGCCTATCGCGAAGAGTCCATCCGCCGCATCCGCGAGCAGGTGGGCGACGGCAAGGTGATCTGCGGCCTCTCGGGCGGCGTCGATTCCTCCGTCGCGGCCGTGCTGATCCATGAGGCGATCGGCGACCAGCTCACCTGCGTCTTCGTCGACCACGGCCTGCTGCGCCTTGGCGAGGCGGAGAAGGTGGTGACGCTGTTCCGCGACTATTACAACATCCCGCTGGTGCATGTGGATGCCTCCGAGATGTTCCTCGGTGCGCTGGAAGGCGTCACCGACCCCGAGGTGAAGCGCAAGACCATCGGCAAGCTGTTCATCGATGTGTTCGAGGCCGAGGCGAAGAAGATCGGCGGCGCGCAGTTCCTTGCCCAGGGCACGCTCTATCCCGACGTGATCGAGAGCGTCAGCTTCACCGGCGGCCCCTCGGTCACCATCAAGAGCCACCACAATGTCGGCGGCCTGCCCGCGCGCATGAACATGAAGCTCGTCGAGCCGCTGCGCGAACTGTTCAAGGACGAGGTGCGTGCGCTGGGCCGTGAGCTCGGCCTGCCGGACGTCTTTGTCGGCCGCCACCCGTTCCCCGGCCCCGGCCTCGCCATACGCTGCCCCGGCGAGATCACCCGCGAGAAGCTGGATATCCTGCGCCTCGCCGACGAGATCTATCTCGAAGAGATCCGCCGCGGCGGCCTGTATGACGAGATCTGGCAGGCCTTCGCCGTGATCCTTCCGGTGAAGACGGTGGGCGTGATGGGCGACTATCGCACCTATGACTATGTGGTCGGCCTGCGCGCCGTGACATCGGTGGATGGCATGACGGCGGACTTCTACCCCTTCGACATGGCCTTCCTCGGCCGCGTCGCCACCCGCATCGTCAACGAGGTGAAGGGCGTCAACCGCGTGGTCTACGACGTGACATCGAAGCCGCCGGGCACCATCGAGTGGGAATGATTTTTGCCCCGCCGAACGCCGCCTATTTTACGCTATGACCCTACATAGGCGATTGAAATAAAACAACAAATTGTCCAGCATCTTTCGCGGTCTATCGCAGGGCAAGCGTCCCGTTTGACGGTATGCCTGACGGTATGGCGACTCTTGTTACATCGGCAAATTGCATATACCGTCACGGCTTAGAGAGCTTGTGACGGTATTTTTTTCGGCATTATTCCTTTGAAAATAAAAGGAAAACTGCCGTGCAGGGAGGCCGGTTTTGGCCTGACGGTATATTTGGTGGCTCTCTCGCGTTTTTGAACGATTTGGGAGGGCACAATGCTGACAGACGCCGCCATCAAGGCACTGAAACAAAAGGATAAATTATACAAGGTCGCGGACCGTGACGGTATGTACGTCGTGGTGCAGCCGTCTGGGTCCGTTGTGTTTCGATACGACTATCGAATGAACGGGCGTCGCGAGACCTTGACCCTCGGCCGATATGGAGCTGCCGGCCTCTCTCTGGCGCGTGCGCGGGAGAAGTTGATCGACGCGCAGCGCGCAATTCAGGAAGGGCGGTCGCCCGCCCAGGAGAAGCAGCGCGAGAAGCGGCGCATCAAGGAGGCAAAGAGCTTCGGCGAGTTTGCCGAACGCTGGCTACAAGAGCATCGGATGGCCGAAAGCACTCGTGCGATGCGCCGCACGATCTACGAACGGGACATCCTCCCCACGTTTCGCAATCGGCTCCTGACGGAAATCAGCCCAGAGGATCTCCGGGCGATGTGCGCGAAGGTGAAAGAGCGGGGGGCGCCCGCCACGGCGGTCCACGTCCGGGACATCGTGAAGCTGGTTTATTCCTTCGCGATCCTGCACGGCGAGAAAGTGCCGAACCCGGCCGATGAGGTCGGGCCTGCCTCGATCGCGACCTTCGTTCCCAAAGACCGCTCGCTTTCGCCCGCCGAAATCCGGGTCATGCTCGGCCAGCTTGAGCATGTGGCGACGCTGCCAACCATTAGGCTCGGCATGAAGTTCTTTCTGCTCACGATGGTCCGCAAGAGCGAATTGCAAGACGCGACCTGGGATGAGGTTGATTTCGAGAATGCGGTTTGGTCGATTCCGAAGGAACGGATGAAACGCTCGAAGGCGCACAACGTCTATCTGGCGGACCAAGCGGTCGATATCCTCGTCGCGCTCAAGACCTGCGCCGGGAATTCGAGATATCTTCTGCCGTCGCGCTACGATGCGGACGCGCCGATGTCGCGCGCGACCTTCAATCGCGTAACCTATGCGGTCGTCGAGCAAGCCAAGAAGGCGGGACTGCCGTTGGAGCCGTTCACGGTGCACGACCTGCGCCGCACGGGCTCGACGCTGCTCAACGAGCTAGGCTTCAACAGCGATTGGATCGAGAAGTGCCTGGCGCACGAGGACGGGCGTTCGTCGCGTGGCATCTACAACAAGGCGGAGTATGAGCACCAGCGCCGCCACATGATGCAGGAATGGGCCAATCTCATCGACGCTTGGGTCGCCGGTCAGAAATATACCCCGACGCTTTATCCGGCGTCCATGGACCTTCTGGCGCCCGAGCCTAGCCTTTGACTGGGCGGGTTTTCCTGAGATTGACGTCAGGGGACGGCGCTCGCTTGACCATCTTCTGTTTGGAGGCTTGGCGGCGTTGCTCAAGCCAGGCCTCCACTTCGCCGAGATCCCAGACCACTGTTCGCGCGGTCAAATAGAACCGTTGCGGAAACTCGCCCCGCTGCTCCATGTCGTAGATGGTAGTGTCGGCCAGGGGGACGATTTCACGAAGCTGGTGCCGGCGAATGGTGCGTTTGCCGAGTGGGAACGGCGAATGGCTCATTGTCCGTTGCCGCTGCGTGCGTTTTCGGTTTTTGGTTGGGTCATCGCGAGCTTTTCTCCTTCAACTCAAAGGCTGCCGGATCAGAAACGCGGCGGCCTTCTCCGGCATCTGGTGGGACTGTGGAGGGGAAACGGCAGCCTGTAGCGTGCCGCATATGCACCTGCGCGCTGGCGGCACCCCGCGCGGATCGGGGTGCCTCCCGTCAATCAGCTGGCCGAGCGCCGGGCCTTGGCAAAGCCGCGATCGGTGGCGATGAAGCGTTCCAGCATCGGCACGATCAGCTTCGTGGGGTCGGTGGCAGGCTGGCCCGTCTCACGAGCCAGCACAGCGGCATAGGCAGTCAGGTCACGATGGAGGGCTGCGGGCAGCTCCAGCGTGATCTTGACGGGCTTGTCGTCGGCGATGGGGCCGAGTTTCAGCTTGGTCACGGTCAGCTCCTGTAGGGTTCGAGCACCAAATCCTTGGTGACGATGACACGGACCGGGAAACCGGGACGGATGGTCAGGGTCGGCGCGACCTGCAACTGGCGCTGGATGATCTGCTGACCGGCCTGGTTCACGGTGTCCTGTGCGCCGTCGCGCACGGCACGGAGCAGCCGGTCGTTGTCGTCAGTGGCGAGTTCCGCGCCGACGCCGAGCAGCGTCGAGAGCGCGGCAGCCTTGGCGAGATCCCACCAGTGGTAATCGACGCCATCCTCAAGACCGGCATAGCCCTGTGTGTCGGCGCCCGGCTGGCGCTCCAGCACGATGGATCGGCCGTTGGGCATGATGAAGCGGTTCCAGACAAGCAGCACCCTGCGCTGGCCGAACTGCACGCTGTTGTCATACTGGCCGATGAGCCGCGTGCCCTGCGGCACGAGCAGGATGCTTCCGGTCGGGCTGTCATAGATGTTCTCCGTGACCTGCGCGGTGATCTGGCCGGGAAGATCGGAACGGATGCCGGTGATGAGTGCGGCCGAGATGACAGCGCCGGCCTGAAGCACGAAGGGCGACGCCGGTGGCGTGACGCGATCGGATGTGACCGTGCGCCGGTCGGTTGCCGCGTTGAGAAAGGCAAGCTGCCGGTCCTGCGCGGTCGGTTGCCCCGTGGCGGCGCTCGCGGGGTCGAATCCGGCAAGGCCGGGCATGGCCCCCGGCGTCGCGGCGGCCGTCGATCCCTGCCGGGACTGGAAGAAGACGGTGCTGAGGCGCGCGGCTTCCTCCTCTGCGCGGCGGCGCTGCTCGGCTTCGTCGACACCGGGTGGCGACACGATCGGCTGGCCGGCATTCTGTGCGCTCAGGATGGGGCCGCCGAGATCGCCGGGCAAAGCCGGGCCGAGGACGGGGCCGGTATAGTCACGCGGCAGGCCCGCGAGGCCGTCCGCGGTCTGGCGGTTGTTGGTGGAGTATAGTTCTTCGCCGCCATCGCCGCCCGTGCGTGTCTGAAGGGCGTAGATCAGCGCCCCGCCGATCCCGACCATGGCGACGGCCGCCACGCTGGCGAGCATCTTGCGGGAAAGACGTGTGACGCGCGGCGCCTCGGCGCGCAGGCGCATCGGAGCGGCATTGGTTGTGGTCTCGCTCATGACTGCGGCCTCCCGTCGGTGCGAACGATCCTGACGGTCTGCTGGCGGTCGCCGCTGCCAAGGCGCAGCTCGGCCGCACCGAACAGGCGATCGACGATCAGGATGTGTTGATGGATGCGGGTGTTGGCGATCTGGGCCTCGCCCTCGGGGCCGATGACGAAGATCGGCGGCATTTCGCCCTGCACGATGCCGCGCGGGAATTCGAGATAGACGCGGCGGCCGTCGTCATAGACGGCGAGCGGCTTCCATGGCGGATTGCTGCTGCCGGTCAGCCCATAGCGGTAGTTGCGCGCGGCGACGGCCGGAATGACCGGCGTTGCCGGAACGGCCAGACGCCCGCCGCCTGCCGGCTGCGGATAAGCCCAGGCGACGGCCGGCATATAGGGCTTCTCGCCTGAACGCAGTTCCACCATATAGGTGCGCCGGTCGGTGGTGATGACGAGATTTGTCGTGATGTCGGCGCGTGTCGGCTTCACCAGCACATGCACGCGGCGAGCCACGCCGGAGCCGGATTCGGTGTCGCCGATAATCCAGCGTGCGGTATCGCCGGCGGCGATCGGTCCCGCGCCGGTCAGGCTTTCGCCGGGTTCGAGCGCGATGTTGGTGATTTGGCCGGGCGCGGCATAGACCTGATAGAGCGCGCCTTCCGACCACGGATAGACTTGGATGGCGTTGAAGTACCCCTCCCTGCGCGGCTGTACACGGGCGGCGGCATTGGCGTTCTCGACGCGGGCCGTCGCCGTGCTGGCGGTCTGGCCGCCGCGCGCGACTGTCCAGGCCGGCGGTATGTGCAGCGGGCGCAATTTCGGATCGATCGCCGCTGCCGGAAGAGCCGGCAATGGTGGCACGCTTTGATCGTAGCTGATCTCCGGCGGCTTGTAGGTGGCGCAGCCGGCGAGCATGGTCGCGGACAGCATCAGTGCGGCGACGGTGGGTTTGCTGAAGGCCGGGCTCATTGGCTCATCTCCCGCGACCAGCTAATGGCGTTGACGTAGATGCCGAGCGGATTGGCTTTCAGCCGGTCGGCGTCGCGGGGCGGCTGGAGGGCGATGGTCAAGATCGCCGTCCACCGCTCCGTCGTGGCGAGCTTGCCATCCTCGTAGCGGCGTTGGGTCCAGGCGACGCGGAAGCTGTCGGCCGACGCGCGAATGACGCTGGAGACCTCGACGGCGATCTGCTGCTTGCCGACCTTGGCGAAGGGATCGTTGGTGCGGGCATAGTCGTTGAGCGCGCCCGCGCCGCGATCGGTCGTCCACTCGTAGGCGCGAAGCCAGTTCTGACGCACGATGACCGGATCGGCTGGAATGCTGCGCACCTGCTCGATGAAGCGGGCCAGATGCCATGCGATCTGTGGATCGGTCGGGCGGAAGTCGGCGGTCGCAGGCGCAATGGTTTGCGCCTGGCCGAGCTTGTCGACCTGCACCACCCACGGCACGACGGTTCCCTGAACCGACTGCCAGACGAGTGCAGCGGCGAAGCCGCCGGAGAGAACCAGCGAGCCGAAGGCCATGTAGCGCCAATTCTTCGCCTGCACGCGGGCCGAGCCGATACGCTCGTCCCAGACCTGTGCGGCTTTCTGGTAAGGCGTCTCGGGCTGAGGTGTTTTGCCGTAATGCGCGGCGGGTCTTTTGAAGAGGTTCATGAGCGGTCACTTTCGGAGAGGTTGACGGAAGAGCCGGAGCCGTGGCTGTCGCCGGAGCGGACGGCGTGGGTCGTGGTCTGGACGCCATGTGAGAGGCGCTGCGAGCGCTGTATTCGCTTCGCCCAATCGGGCTGGCGCTTGGCGGTATGGGTGGCGGATGCGTCGGCGCTCGCATCGGCGGAGCCGCCGATGGTTCCCATGGTCGAGGAACCGCCCGTCGCGCCGAAACCGCTCTTCACGCCGTCTGAGAAGCTGGATTTGACGCTCGCCGCCGCACGGCGAAGCGGCGACGAGGCCGCGTTGCCTGCCGCCCGTCCGACACCGCCCATGCCGGATGCCGCGCCCGCCGCACCCGACTGGCCGAGCGAACCGAGGCTGAAGGCGGCGGATGCCGCGCCTGCGGCTGTCGCGCCACCGCGCACGGCGGCAGCTCCGGTGGAAAGCGCGGCTGAACCGCCCTTGGCGGCGAGGCCGGCAGCGCCAGCGCCGGCCAGCACCACGCCGCCCGCGGCAAGGCCGGTCCCACCGGCAGCGCCAGCGCCAAGCTGCGGCCCACCACTGACCAGGCCGGATGCGATGCCCGGTCCGAAAATGCCGAGGCCGAGCAATGACAAGGCGGCGAGCACGACGGCCATGGCGTCGTCAATGCTCGGCGTTACTCCTCCGAACCCGGCGGTGAACTGGCTGAACAGCGTAGAGCCGATGCCGATGATGACGGCCAGCACGAGAACCTTGATGCCCGACGAGATGACATTGCCGAGCACCTTTTCGGCCATGAAGGCGGTTTTTCCGAAGAGGCCAAATGGGATCAGGACAAAGCCCGCCAGCGTCGCCAGCTTGAACTCGATCAGGGTGACGAAGAGCTGGATCGCCAGAATGAAGAAGGCGAGGATGACCAGCGCCCAGGCGAAGAGCAGGCAGGCGATCTGGATGAAGTTCTCGAAAAAGGCGACCCAGCCCATCAGGTCGGAGATGGATTCGAGCAACGGCCGGGCGGCGTCGAGGCCGGTCTGTGCGACCTTGCCGGGGCGCATGAGGTCGGCGGTCGAAAACCCGGTCCCGCTCGCCTTCAGGCCGAGGCCGGCGAAGCTGTCGAAGACGATCTTGGCGAGATTGTTCCAGTTGCCGATGAGGTAGGCGAAGACGCCGACGAACAGCGTCTTCTTGACGAGCCGGGCGATGATGTCGTCGTCGGCGGCCCAGGACCAAAACAGCGCAGCCAACGTCACGTCGATCACGATGAGCGTGGTCGCGATGAAGGCGACCTCGCCGGACAACAGGCCGAAGCCGGAGTCGATATAGCGGGTGAAGACCCCAAGGAAATTATCGATGACGCCAGCGCCTCCCACGGATCAGCGTCCTTCGATCTGAGTGGGCGAGGACGGCGCGGGCGTGCGGCCGAGAAAGCGGTCGCGCGTTTCCGCCCAGACGCGCATGCACGCGATATCCTCGGTCGCCTTCTGGCCAAGCTGCTGGCACCGGCGCTGGCTTTCGCGCAGCGGATCGGAAGCGGGTTGGTGAAGGCGCACCGGCGAAGATGCCGGCGCGTCCTCTTTGCGGGTCAGCTCGATCACCGTCGCTGTGATGGCGACGGCGACGAAGACGATTGCGCCGAGGCGTGCCAGCATCTTGCCGTCCATGGTCACGCCCTCAGTTGCCGTTGTTGAACATCTGCGCGTTGCCCGGCTGGTAGCCGGAGCCGGGCGTCAGAAACCGGCGGCGCTGCTCGCGGCCCTGTTCGGCTGCGGCGGAGCGCTCGGCCTCGGTCAGCGCGCTCGCGCGGCCGTTGGAGGCGAGAAGCGCCACGAGATCCGAAAGCTGCTGGGATTGCAGGGCGAGGATCTGATTGCCGGCCTGCGTCGCCTGAAGCGCGCCGGTCGCGCCCTGGCTCTGGTTGACCAGCGCCGACATCTGCGTGCGGTTGCTATCGATGTTGGAAACGACCCCGGCCTGCACGCGCATGGCGTCCTGCAAGCCGCCGACGGTGTTCTTCCAGCGGTCGCGGGCGTTGGCGACGAGTTGAGCATCCGTCGTCGACAGGGAGATGTTGCCGTATTTCTGGCTGAACATCTGATCGATCTGCTGGACGTTGAACGCGATCCCCTGCGCCTGGCTCAAGAGCTGCTGCGTCTTCTGGACGTTCTGCTGCAAAGTCTGGAGCGCGGAGAACGGCAGGCTCGCGAGGTTCTTCGCCTGGTTGATGAGCATCTGTGCTTCGTTCTGAAGCGAGGTGATCTGGTGGGTGATCTGCTCAAGCGTGCGCGCGGCGGTCAGGACGTTTTGTGCGTAGTTCGTCGGGTCATAGACGATGCGCCATGCCAGTGCCGGCGTGGCCACCATCGGCGACAACGCGATCGGTGCGGCTGCCAGCATGGTTGCGGCGAGCGCCATGGCGCGCGTGCGGAAAGTACGGGTCTTCATGGTCAAGTCTCCTTTTCGGCTGCGGGGAACTTCGGGATGAGATCGACGGCCCATCCGGCGTCGCGGGCGCGAAGCCACGCGGCGAGGAAGCCGTCGCGGCCGTGTTCGGCGACGAGATTGGCGATCAGGGTCTGGTCGGATTTGGAGGATGCGGCACAGAGCGCGAGGCCGACTTCCGACAAGCCCAGCTCGAAGAGCCGGTTCCCGCGCCGCGACTGGCAGTAATAGTCGCGCTTGGGCGTGGCCCGCGCGAGGATTTCAATCTGCCGGTCGTTGAGGCCGAAGCGCCGATAGATCGCGGTAATTTGCGGCTCGATCGCGCGTTCGTTCGGCAACAGCAGGCGCGTCGGGCAGCTTTCGATGATGGCCGGCGCGATGCTCGAATTGTCGATGTCGGACAGCGACTGCGTGGCGAAGATGACGGAGGCGTTCTTTTTTCTGAGCGTCTTCAGCCATTCGCGGAGCTGGCCGGCGAAGCCTTCATCGTCCAGCGCAAGCCAGCCCTCGTCGATGATGAGTAGGGTCGGCCGCCCGTCGAGCCGGTCGCCGATGCGATGGAAAAGATAGGACAGCACAGCCGGCGCCGCGCCGGTGCCGACCAGCCCCTCGATCTCGAACGCCTGCACGTCGGCGGAGCCGAGATGTTCGGCCTCGGCGTCGAGCAGCCGGCCATAGGCACCGCCGACGCAATAGGGCCGGAGCGCCTGCTTGATGTCGTTGGATTGGAGCAGCACCGACAGGCCGGTGATGGTGCGTTCCTCGACCGGCGCGGAGGCGAGCGAGGTCAGCGCCGTCCAGATATGCTCCTTCACGTCTGGAGTGATCTGGATGGCTTCGCGCGTCAGGATCGCGACGATCCAGTCGGCCGCCCAGGCGCGTTCGTAGGTGTCGTCGATGCGGGCGAGTGGCTGGAGCGAGACGGAGAACTGGTCCCCCTCGGTCAATCCGCCGCCGAGATCGTGCCAGTCGCCGCCCATGGCGAGCGCGGCGGCGCGGATCGAGCCGCCGAAGTCGAAGGCGAAGACCTGGGAGCGCTCGTAGCGGCGGAACTGCAGGGCCATGAGCGCGAGCAGCACGGATTTGCCCGCGCCGGTCGGGCCGACGACGAGCGTATGCCCGACATCGCCGACGTGAAGGGATAGCCGGAACGGGGTCGAGCCTTCCGTTCTGCCGTAAAGCAGCGGGGGAGCATCGAAGTGCTCGTCCCGTTCCGGCCCCGCCCACACGGCAGAGAGGGGGATCATGTGGGCGAGATTGAGCGTCGAGATGGGCGGCTGGCGGACATTGGCGTAGGCATGTCCGGGGAGTGAGCCGAGCCAGGCATCGACGGCATTGACGGTCTCGATCATGGCCGTGAAGTCGCGGCCCTGGATGACCTTCTCGACGAGGCGCAACTTCTCGTCGGCAAGACGCGGATCGGCGTCCCATACGGTGATGGTGGCCGTGACATAGGCCATGCCTGCCACGTCCTGACCCAGCTCCTGCAAGGCCATGTCGGCATCGGCCGCCTTGTTGGCGGCATCGGTGTCCACGAGGGCGGACGCCTCGTTGGTCATGACTTCCTTGAGGATCGCCGCGATCGATTTGCGCTTGGCGAACCACTGGCGGCGGATTTTGGTCAGCAGCTTGGTCGCGTCGGTCTTGTCGAGCAGAATCGCGCGGGTGCTCCACCGATAGGGGAATGCCAGCCGGTTGAGATCGTCGAGCAGGCCGGGCGTGGTCGCGGTCGGAAAGCCGATAACGGTAAGGATGCGCAGATGCTGATCGCCAAGGCGCGGCTCCAGCCCGCCGGTCAGCGGCTGGTCGGCGAGCAGCGCATCGAGATAGACCGGCGTTCCCGGCACGCGGACGCGGTGGCGTTTGGTGGAAACGCACGAATGCAGATAGGTCAGCGTCTCCGCATCATCGAGCCAGCCACATTCGGGCATGAAGCCGTCGAGCAGCGCCAGCACGCGATCGGTGCGATCGGTAAACGTGCGCAGGATCTCGTTCGGATCGACGCCGGTGCGCTCGCGGCCCTCGTAAAGCCAGGTCTCGGCACGAGCGGCTTCCTCGGCCGGAGGCAGATAGAGGAAGGTCAGGTAATATCCTGAGACGAAGTGAACGCCTTCTTCCTCGAAATCGGCCTTGCGCTCGGCATCAACCAGGCCGGACGCGGCATCAGGAAAGATGCTGTTCGGATAGGTCGCGGCCTCGTGGCGCTGCGCCTCGACGAAGATGCTCCAGCCTGAGCCGAGACGGCGGAAGGCGTTGTTGATGCGGCCGGCGACGGCAACCAGTTCGGCCGCCACTGCGCTATCGAGATCGGGACCGCGAAATGATGCGGTGCGCTGGAACGAGCCATCCTTGTTCAGGACGATGCCGGGGCCGACCAGTGCGGCCCATGGCAGGAAATCGGCAAGCCGGCTGGCGCTACGGCGATATTCGGCGAGGTTCATCATGGGTGTCGCCTCCCTCAGACCGTGAGATGACCGGGGACGCGCAGATGGCGCCGGCCGACTTCGACAAAGAGCGGATCGCGCTTGGCGGCCCAGACGGCTGCAAAATGCCCCACGGCCCAGATAGCCAAGCCGACCAGCCAGAGGCGCAGGCCGAGGCCCACGGCCCCGGCCAGCGTCCCGTTGAGGATCGCGATGGAACGCGGCGCACCGCCGAGCAGGATGTGATCGGTCAGCGCGCGGTGAACCGGGACGCTGAATCCCGGCACGTCGAGTTGCTCGAAAGCGACCGCCATCAGACGAGCGCCCCGCCGCCGAACGAGAAGAACGACAGGAAGAACGAGCTGGCCGCGAAGGCGATCGACAGGCCGAACACGATCTGGATCAGCTTGCGAAAGCCGCCGGACGTGTCGCCGAAGGCGAGCGCCAGGCCCGTCGCGATGATGATGATGACGGCGACGATCTTCGCGACCGGGCCTTCGATCGACTGGAGGATTTTCTGGAGCGGCGCTTCCCATGGCATGGAGGAGCCGGAAGCGTGTGCGGCGGGAACGAGGACGAGGTTGAGATAGGCGAAGGCGGCGGCGGTCGCGACGGTGCGACGGACGCGCATGGACATGCGGATCATGAAGGGTCTCCTGTGTTGCTGGGGGTGGCTGCGGTGACGCGGTAGTCCCCGTCCGGGCCGAGCCCTTCGACGCGGGCGAGTTCGGCGAGCCGGCGCACGGAGCCGCGGCCGGAAAGGACGGCCACGAGGTCGATCGTCTCGGCGATCAGCGCGCGCGGGACGGTGACGACGGCTTCCTGGATGAGCTGTTCGAGACGGCGCAGCGCGCCGATGCCGGTGCCGGCGTGGATGGTGCCGACGCCGCCGGGATGGCCGGTGCCCCAGGCTTTGAGGAGGTCGAGCGCCTCAGAACCGCGCACCTCGCCGATGGGGATGCGGTCGGGGCGCAGGCGTAGCGAGGAGCGGACGAGATCGGAGAGCGTGACGACGCCTTCCTTCGTGCGCATGGAGACGAGGTTCGGCGCGGTGCATTGCAGCTCGCGCGTGTCCTCGATGATGACGACGCGATCCCCGCTCTTGGCGACTTCGGCGAGCAACGCATTGGTCAGCGTGGTCTTGCCGGTAGAGGTGCCGCCCGCGACGAGGATGTTGGCCCGCGATGCGACGGCTTCGCGCAGGGTCACGGCCTGATCCGCCGACATGATCCCGGCGGCCACATAGTCGTGGAGGGTGAAGACGGCGACGGCGGGTTTGCGGATGGCGAAGGCCGGTGCGGCGACGACGGGGGGAAGAAGTCCTTCGAACCGTTCCCCCGTCTCGGGCAGTTCGGCCGAGACGCGCGGGGACCGAGCGTGGACCTCGGCGCCGACATGGTGGGCGACCAGGCGCACGATGCGCTCGCCGTCGGCGGGCGAGAGGATTTCGCCGCTGTCGGACAGTCCTTGGGAGAGACGGTCGATCCAGATGCGCCCGTCTGGGTTCAGCATCACCTCGACAACGGCGGGGTCTTCCAGAAAGCGGGCGATGGCGGGACCGAGCGCGGTGCGCAACATGCGCGCGCCGCGCTGGATCGCCTCCGGTTTCTGATGAGAATTGTTCGCCATGCTGTCCCAAGCCAAGGGGACGCAACAGACAGTTCCCCGATCGGGGATGATTAAAAGAGCCCGAAATCGGGCCTGTTCAACAACTATCGGAGCCCGTGCGGCACGCGGCGGCTATCGGCGGCGAATAGGACGATGATCGGGGAGCGGCGTGCGGCGGCGGTCCTTACACTGGCCGTGGCCATGTCCTGATTCGTCTTGATGCGTGCAGGCAACGTGTCGCAAAACTCGGTCGCAAAATGCCGACTTCTGCGAGGGAGTTTTGCGACAGAAATTTCTTTGGAAGTTCAATGCAGTCGATTTTGCCGCGAAATCTAGGATTTCCGCGACAGCTAGCAGCGTCAACAGTGCGAGGTGTGGACAGGAAACCGACTCGCTCAGCGTGGCGCAGCATCGAACGGAAGTAGTTCAAGTCCAGTTGGGTTCATCGCGGACAGCGCGAGCGCCAAAGCCTCCGAACAGAGCGTGTACCCTACTCCAATACTTGGGTCGCGCCACATTTGGCCAGAACCGATGACAGAAAGATCGAATACAAAATGGCCGCCGCCAAGGACGTTCCACGCGCCGTTCGCATCCCGCGTATACGTTGTCAAAATCGGGTGAAGACTATCAATGCGACGGCAAACGATCATCCAGTAGTGATTCGCAAATGGCTTATCTGCCTTTGGTCGCAATAGTTCCACCGGAAGAAATTGATGAACATCCGGCTCTCTCGTCTCGATTACGTCCCGGACGCGCTCGGAAACGATATTCACGCCACGGCTCATATGAACGTCGGGAACCGGCTTATTTTTGCTTTCCCAAAGCACGGCAGATGGCATCCCCGCTCGATCGACGGGATATCCTCTGGTAGCCGGCGAGGCGCTAATGGCCGAGGCAGCGTCCACCTGATCCGGGTGCAGGAATTGAACCCCTCTAAGATCATCCATCTTCGGTGAGAGCATTTTGGTGCCAACGAGTGATGGGAATGGAGATCGCTCGATAAACTGATAGACTTTGCCCACGCACGCTCCCTGTAGTTCTCTTGGGGGATGCAGTCGCGAAACTCCCGAAACCCGCGACAACAATCTAGG
>QFQD01000080.1 GCA_003241485.1 Ancylobacter novellus | reverse complement strand
CCGGATGCCGCCGCGTCACGCGCCGCGCTCGCGACCGCGACATCGAGCGTGCCGGATCTCTCGAAGGCCACCGCCTCGCCGAGTGTCGCGGCGAACTCCTCCGTCGCCTCGCCGATGAGATAGGCCTTGCGCACACGCGGGAAATAAGGCGCCAGCGGGGTGATGCCGCCCGCCTTCGGTTTGCCGCCGGCGATCCAGAAGATGTCGTCGAAGGAGACCAGCGCCCGCTCCGCCGCATCGGCATTGGTCGCCTTGGAATCGTTGACGAACAGGACGTTGCCGATGGTGCGCACCTGCTCCATGCGATGCGCGAGACCGGGGAAGCTCTTGATCCCGGTGGCGATCACCTCCGGCGCCAGCCCGAGCGCCCGTGCGGCCGCAAAGGCGGCGGCGGCATTCTGCGCATTATGCGCCCCGCGCAGCGAGCCGATGCCCGCGAGCGGCAGGGTGAACACCGTGCGCCCGGCTTCAGTGACGATCAGGTCCGTGCCCGCGAGCGAAATCCCGTCCGCCAGCACCTCGCGCACGGAGATGCGCACCACCCGCTTGCCGGCGGATTCCAGCCGGTCGGCAATGGCGCGGCTCCAGTCGTCATCGACCCCCACCACCGCCGTTCCGCCGGCCTCGACCTGCGCGACGAGGCGTTCCTTCACGGCGGCGTAGTGCTCCATGGTGCCGTGCCGGTCGAGATGGTCGGGCGAGAGGTTGAGCAGGATGCCGACCGCCGGATCGAGACTTGGGGCAAGGTCGATCTGGTAGGAGGAACATTCGATCACATAGACCCGCCCCGGCTTCGGCGGCTCCAGCCCCAGAATGGCAGGACCGAAATTGCCGCCGATCTGCGCGTCCCGCCCGCCGACCTTCATGAGATGGGCCAGCAGCGCCGTGGTGGTCGATTTGCCATTGGTGCCGGTGATCGCGGCGAAGGGCGGGCGGCGGACCGCCAGACGCCGCTCGCGGCAGAACAGCTCGATATCGCCGATCACCTCGACGCCGGCCTTCCGCGCCAGCTCGACACTCCAGTGCGGCACGGGATGTGTCAGCGGCACCCCCGGCGCCAGCACCAGCGCGGCGATGGCGCTCCAGTCGAGCGTGCGCAGGTCTCCCGTGGGAATGCCCTCCGCCACCGCCTTCTCCACGGAGGCGGGCGAATCGTCCCACGCCGTCACACGCGCCCCGCCGGCGATCAGCGCGCGCGCGGTGGCAAGGCCGGAACCGCCGAGGCCGAACAGGGCCACCGCGCGGTCATGTAGGGAGCTGACGGGAATCATGAGGGTCGACCTGAGATGTGGGGTGCCGAACCGGGCACGCCTTGGCTAGCGCATTTCCGGCACGGATGAAATGATCGCGCACCACGCCCCGTTGTCGCGAGAGTCGCATGACCGCCCCCACCCTGTTGCCGCTCGGCTCCACAATGAGCGTGCTGCGCCCGCACCCGAATGTCTTTGCCTTCTATGACGGACGCATTCCCGGCGCGCGGGCGCACTCTGCCGCGCCGAACTGGCTGGACGATGGCGCCTATGCGCTCGGCGTGTGCGTCTATGCCGTGGTGGCCGGCCATGAGGCGATCGTCTACGACACCCACATCTCGCTGACCCATGCGCGGATGATGCGCACCGTGCTGGAGGAGGCCGGCGTCGCCTCGATCCGCGTCGTGCTGAGCCACTGGCATGACGACCATGTCGCCGGCAACGAGGTGTTCGCCGATTGCGAGATCATCGCGCTCGACCTCACCCACAAGGCGCTCCTCGCCCATCGCGAGGAGATCGAGACCGCCAACCCGCCCATCAAGCCGTTGGTGATGCCCAACCGGCTCATCACCGGCCCCACGGAACTGTGGGTCGGCCCGATCAAGGTGGAGCTGGAGCCGGCGGAGATCCACAGCCATGACGGGCTGATCCTGCTGCTGCCGCAGCTCGGGATCATGCTCGCCGGCGACACGCTGGAGGAGCCGATCACCTATGTCGCCGAACCGGAGCGGCTCGGCGTGCATGTGGAGGAGCTGAAGCGCATCAAGGCGTGGGGCTATCCCCACATCCTGCCCAATCACGGTGCGCGCGACGTCATCGCCGCCGGCGGTTACGGCGAGGGGCTGATCGACGCGACGATCCGCTATGTGAAGAAGCTCATCCGCACGCGCGCCGACATGTCGCTGGCGGACCAGGACCTGTCGACCTTCATCGCCGAGGACATCGCCTCGGGGACGCTGAGCTATTTCGCGCCCTATGAGGAAGTCCACGCCAACAATGTGAAGAAGGTGCTGGCGCTCTAGCTGTTTTCCGGACAAGCCGCACGCATGTGCGGCGCTGGTCCGGGAAACGCTCAGCGCAGCTTCAGCGTGGAGAGGCCGATCAGCGCCAGCACCACCGCGATGATCCAGAAGCGGATGACGATCTGCGGCTCGGTCCACCCCTTCTGCTCGAAATGGTGGTGGATCGGCGCCATCTTGAACACGCGCTTGCCGGTGAGCTTGAACGAGGCCACCTGCACGATCACCGACACCGCCTCCAGCACGAACAGGCCGCCAATGATGGCGAGCACGATCTCGTGCTTGGTCGCCACCGCGATGGTGCCGAGCAGGCCACCCAGCGCCAGCGAGCCGGTGTCGCCCATGAAGATCTGCGCCGGCGGCGCGTTGAACCACAGAAAGCCGATGCCCGCGCCAATCAGCGCGCCGCAGATCACCGCCAGCTCGCCGACTCCGGCGACGTAGTGGATCTGCAGATAATCCGCGAACAGCACGTTGCCGGAGAGATACGAGATCAACCCGAAGCTGCCCGCCGCCACCATCACCGGCACAATGGCGAGACCGTCCAGCCCGTCCGTCAGGTTCACCGCATTGCCGGCGGCGACGATGACGAAGGCACCGAAGACCACGAAGAACCAGGAAAGGTCGATCAGCAGGTCCTTGAAGAAGGGAAAGGCCAGCGAGGAGGACAGCGGCTCGCGCCCCACATGCATGATGACCACGGCGGCCGTGCCCGCGATCAACGCCTCGATGGCCAGCCGCGCCTTGCCCGAGAGCCCGTTATGGGTCTGCTTCGTCACCTTGAGATAGTCGTCATAGAAGCCGATCAGCCCGAAGCTGAGGGTGACGAACAGCACCACCCAGACGTAAGGGTTCGACAGGTTCGACCAGAGCAGCGTCGCGACCATGAGGCCGGAGAAGATCATCAGCCCGCCCATGGTGGGCGTGCCCTTCTTGGTGAGGAGATGCGACTGCGGCCCGTCCGTGCGGATCGGCTGCCCCTTGCCCTGCTTCAGCCGCAGCAGCGCGATGATGGCGGGGCCGAACATGAAGACGAACAGCAGGGCGGTGATGATCGCCCCGCCGGTGCGGAAGGTAATGTAGCGGAACACATTTACCGCCGGGACGCTTCCCTGTAGCTCGGCAAGCCACTGCAACATCGGATCAACCTTCCGCAAAAGACGACGGCACGGCACCCGCGCGCAGGGTCGTCGCCGCGCGCAGGTCATCGCGCCCACCGGGTCGCGAAATGCAAAGAGAGGACAAGCTCGGCAAAGCCTGGCTCATTCGAAGGCGTCCACGCCGGGGGCTTCCACCTCGGCGCGAAAGCGCTCGGCCAGCGCGCGGACCAGCGGGCCCATGCGGCTGCCATTCGAGCCCTTCACCATGACGACGTCGCCACCGCGCAGGCGCTCGGCGACGATCGGCAGCAGCGCCTGCGCGTCCGGCGCCCAGGCGCCGCGCCGGTTCTCGGGCAGCGCATCGAACAAAGCGCGCATCAGCGGCCCGGCGCAGAAGACCAGATCGGCCGCGCCCGCGGCATCGGCGAGGTCGGCGTGCATCTGCTCGCCGCGCGTCCCCAGTTCGAGCATGTCGCCGAGCACGGCGATCCGGCGCCCGCGCCCCGTCGCCTCATTGGCGCCGAGCACGGCGAGCGCGGCCCGCATCGAGGCCGGGTTGGCGTTGTAGCTCTCGTCGATCAGCAGCGCCTCGCCGCCCTTTACCGCGAGCGGCGTGCGCACGCCGCGTCCCGGCGGCGGGCCGAGCGAGGATAGCGCCAGCGCCGCAAGGCAAAGGTCGGCGCCCGCCAGCTTGGCGGCGGCGAGCACCGCCAGCATGTTCTGCACGATGTGCCGGCCGGGCAGGCCGACCTTGAAGCTGACCGTCTCGCCCATGATGTCGGCGATCGCGGTGGAACTCCTCGGCTGCAGGGCGAGACTGACGAGGCGGGCCTGCGCGCCCGGCGTCTCGCCGAACCCGACGATGGTGCTGATGCCCGCCCCGCGCGCTGCCGCCGCCAGCCGCTCGAAATGGGGGTTGTCGCGGTTGATCACCGCCGCGCCGCCCGGCTCGACGCCGACAAAGATCTCCGCCTTCGCGTCGGCAATGGCCTCCACATTCGGGAACTGGGCGATGTGCACCGGCTCGACCGTGGTGACGATGGCGACGTGCGGGCGCACCATCCGGACCAGCGGCGCGATTTCGCCGGCATGGTTCATGCCGAGCTCGAACACGCCATAGGTCATGGCACGCGGCATGCGCGCGAGCGACAGCGGCACGCCCCAGTGATTATTGTAGGAAGCGGCCGAGGCGTGGGTCGGCCCGTCGGCGCCAAGCGCCAGCAGCAGCGCCTCCTTGGTGGTCGTCTTTCCGACGGAACCGGTGACACCAATGATCCGCGCGTCGCTGCGCCCCCGCGCCGCCCGCCCGAGCGCCTCCAGCGCGCCCAGCACGTCGTCCACCGCGAGCAGCGCCGCGCCGGCAGGCATCTCAACCACCCGCCCGCGTTCGACCACGCAGAGCGCCGCCTGGCGTTCCGCCGCCGCGGCGACATAAGCGTGACCATCGCTGTTCTCGCCGCGAATGGCGAAGAAGGCATCGCCCGGCTGCAAGGTGCGGGTGTCGATCGAGATACCGCTGATGGGACCCGCCTGGGTCCCCACCAAGGTGCCCCCGGTCGCCGCAGCCACCGCCTGAGGCGTCCAGAGCGGTTCCTTGACGCCGGCCGGTTCAAAAGCCGTTGGGGCGCTCATGGGGATCATCCTTCCAGCTTCGCCGCCGCGAGGTTCGCCAGGGCGGCGTCGCGATCGGAGAAAGGCAACGTCCGGTCGCCGACGATTTGGCCGGTTTCATGGCCTTTGCCAGCGATCAACACGACATCCCCCGCCTTCGCCATGCCGATGGCGGCCGCGATGGCTTCGGCGCGATCACCGATTTCGAGAGCGCCGGGTGCACTGGCAAGGATCGCGGCGCGGATCGTCGCGGGATCCTCGCTGCGCGGATTGTCGTCGGTCACGATAGCCACGTCCGACTTCTCGGTGGCGATTGCGCCCATGATGGGGCGCTTGCCGCGATCGCGATCGCCCCCGCAGCCAAACACGACGATCAGCCGCCCGGTCGCATAAGGGCGCAGCGCATCGAGCGCGTTGGCGAGCGCGTCGGGCTTGTGGGCATAATCGACGAACACACCGGCTCCTTCCTTGGTGCCAACCAGCTCCAGCCGACCCGGCACGCCCTCCAGCGTCTCGATCGCGTCCAGCGCCTCACGCGCCGACGCGCCGGTAAGCATGGCGAGCCCGGCCGCGACCAGCGCGTTGGCCACCTGAAAGGCCCCGACCAGCGGCAGCCGCAGCGAGAAGCGCGTCCCATCGGCCTCGACCACCAGCCGCTGGCCGAGCCCATCGTCGTGGCGCTCCAGCAGCGCGATACCCGCACCCGCCACGCCGATGCCCAGCACGTTCAGCTCATGCTCGGCGGCGACCTGCGCGACATGGCTGCCTTCCGTGGTGTCGACCCACACCGCCGCGCCACCGCCGCGCGGCACGAGATCGCGGAACAGCCGCATCTTGGCGTCGAGATAGGCGTCCATGCTCGGGTGGTAGTCGAGATGGTCGCGCGACAGGTTGGTGAAGGCGCCGGCCTGCAGCCGCACGCCGTCGAGCCGAAACTGGTCGAGCCCGTGCGAGGAAGCTTCAAGGCACAGATGCGTCACCCCCTGCTTGGCGAGCAGGTTCAGCGTGCGCTGCAATTCGATCGGGTCAGGCGTGGTGAGCGAGCCATAGACCGCGCCGGAAGGTGCCACCACGCCGAGCGTGCCGAGGCTTGCACTGGCATGGCCGAGCTTCGCCCAGATCTGCCGGGTGAAGGCGGCGACCGAGGTCTTGCCGGAGGTGCCGGTGACGGCGGCGATGGTGGCCGGCTGGTGCGGGAAGGCGCGCGCCGCCGCCAGCGATACGGCGCGCCGCGCATTGCCGACCCGCACATAGGAAACGCCCGGCTCGATGCCGCCGGGCAGCTCGGCCTCGGCCACGACGGCGACCGCGCCGCGCGCGATGGCGTCGCGCGCGAAGCTCAGCCCATCGGCCTTGCTGCCGGCAAGCGCGAAGAAGACGTCGCCCGCGCGGGTCTTGCGGCTGTCGAGCGAGGGCTCGCCGACAATGAGCGCGGGATCAGCAGCCGTGTAGTCGGCATCCTCCCCCACCAGCTCCCGCAGGGTGAGGGTGCGCGAACACTCGGCCGTGGGTCGGATCGGATCAGACATTTCCGTCGTCCTGTAGGTCCTGCCGGAGGGCCCGCATCGCGCGCCTCCGGCCTTCCTGGCCCGGTGCGTGGGCATAGCCGATTCCGGTGGCCTTCCGCATCGGAAATCGGTGCCCGCGCGGCGCAGCCGCCTTACGGTGCCTGCGCCAGCGTGTAATTCGTCAAGAGGCTCTCCACCGGCGGCAATTCCTTGCGCGGCATGATGCCGAGCAGCGGCGCGATGCGGGAAATGATCTTCCCCGTGGTCGGGCCCGAATTCCAGCCGGCGGTCGCGAAGCCATAGGTGCCCGGCACCGCCTGCGGCTCGTCGAGCATGACGAGAACGAGGTAATGCGGGTCATCCATCGGGAACACGCCGGTAAAGGTGGTGAGCAGCTTCGTCTTGGAATAGCGCCCGCCGATCACCTTTTCCGCCGTGCCGGTCTTGCCGCCGGCATAATAGCCGGCCGCCTGCTCGTTCATCTTCGAGGCCGAGCCCTTCTCGGCATTGAGCCGCAGCAGATAGCGCATCTTGGCGCTGGTTTCCGGCTTGATGAGCCGCGTGGCCAGCGCGCGCGCCTCCTCCGGCGTGCGCTTGAGGAAGGTGGGCGGAATGAGCAGGCCGCCATTCATCAGCGCATCCACCGCCATCACCGCCTGCAGCGGCGCCACGGCGAGGCCATGGCCGAAGGCGATGGTGGCGGTGTTGAGTTCGCCCCAGCGCTTGGGCACCAGCGGCATGGCGCTTTCCGGCAGTTCCGTGCGCAGCCGCGTCAGCTGCCCCGCCTTGCCGAGGAACGCCTTGTGCGCATCCACGCCCAGCGCCAGCGCCATTTTCGCCGTGCCGATATTGGAGGAGAAGATGAACACTTCCGGCAGCGTCAGCACGCGGTTTTCGGCGTGGTAGTCGTGAATGCGGAACTTGCCGAACTGCAGCGCGCCACGCGCGTCGAGCGTCGAGTTGATGTTGAAGCGGCCGCTGTCCAGCGCCATGGCGAAGGTCAGCGCCTTGAAGGTCGAGCCCATCTCGAACACGCCGGTGGTCAGGCGGTTGAGGGTCTTGGGGTCGAGCGACTTCGCCTGGTCGTTGGCGTCGAAATCGGGCAGCGAGGCCATGGCGATGATCTCGCCGGTGCGCACATCCACCACCGTGCCGGCCGCGGCGATGGCCTTGAACTTCTCCTTCGCGGTGGCCAGCTCGTCGCGCAGCACGTGCTGCACGCGCAGATCCATGGCGAGTTCGACCGGCTCCTGCTGGCGATCGGTGGCAAAGCCGGCCAGGTGCAGTTCGGAAAGGCCGCGCGTGTCGATCCACTTCTCGACGCCGGCAATGCCCTGATTGTCGATATTGGTCGAGCCGAGCACATGCGCGCCCAGCGTGCCGCCGGGATAGACGCGCCGGTTCTCGGTCATGAAGCCGATGCCCGGCAGGCCGAGATTGTAGATCTCGCGCTGCTGCTGCGGGGTGATCTCGCGCTTCAGCCAGACGAAGCCGCGATTGGTGGACAGGCGCTGGCGCAGCTCCTCGCCATTGAGATCGGGCAGCACGGCGGTGAGAGCCTCGACGGCCTCGTCGACATCGATGATGCGCTTGGGCTCGCCGAACAGGGATGACGAGCGCACATCGCTCGCCAGCACCAGCCCGTTGCGATCCAGAATATCCGGCCGGGCCGAGGCCACCGCGTCCGAGCCCATGCCGCGCCGTGCCAGCGCGCCGTCCGGTGCGGAGGCGAACATGGCGAGGCGGCCGCAAATGGCCAGATAGACGCCGCCGAACACCAGCATGCACAAGAGAATACGCGCCCGCGCCACCGCATGCGGCTCAGGCCGGCCCCGACCCGCCGCCAGCTTGACGACACCGATCAGGCCGCGCAGCAGCCGAAGCGGCAGGCTGAGCAGCCAGCGCGGCAAGCCGAGAATCCCGGACTTCAGGCGGCTGGCAAGGGACGAGAAGAACGCTGCCATCGGACAACTCCTGAACTACTGGCCGACGGTGCCGGGCGGAAAGAGCGGACTGGAGGTGATCGGATTGATGTTGCCGAGAGAGCCCTGCGGGCCGGCGAAATGCGGCCGCGTCGGCGCCATATTGCCGGCGGCCGGCATAGCGGAGAGCGGCAACCTCTCGCTGGCGCCGGAGGCGGGTGCGAGCGGACCATCGCCCGGCAGGCGCGCGGCGGCGACCGGCTTTGTCGACGGCTTGGGAACCGCGACGACCGGAGCCGGCTTCGTCTGCGGCGCGGCCGTGTTCGGGCCGTCGACCAGCGCTTCGATCATGCCCGCCAGCGGATCGCCATTGACCTCGGGCTTGGCAGGAAGGCTGGCCAGCTTGTCCATGCGGGTGATGTCGAGCGGCTGCATGTCGAGATGCCGCTCGGCGAGGCCCTGGATACGGTCGGGCGCCGTGCGGCGCGCCCATTCGGCGGTGAGGACGGCGATGCGGTCGCGCTCATAGCGGATCTCGTCGCGCACCTTGGAGATCTTCTGGGCCTCGAAGGCGGCCGAATATTTCACGTTATAGACCGCGCCGGCTGCAGCGAGCAGCGCGATGACCGAGACGGCATTGAGTACGCGGAACATGTCTCGTCCTCAGCGGCGGCGGCCGGTGTCCAGGGAGGGAAGCGGCGGAAGCAGGGACGACAGGTCGCCCCTCGCATGCGCCGGTGCGTCGGTGCGCTCGGCGGAGCGCAGCTTGGCGGAGCGCGCGCGGGGGTTGCGCGCGAGTTCGTCCTCGCCCGGATCGACCGCCCCGCGCGCCACGAGCCGGAAACTGGTCGGCGCGCTGTCCAGCGTCGGCATATGGCGCGAGCCGCCCGACACCTTGGCGCGATTAGCGATGAAATTCTTCACGATGCGATCTTCCAGCGAATGGAAGGTCACGACGACCAGCCGCCCGCCGGGCTTGAGCACGCGCTCGGCGGCTTCCAGCGCGCGGGCGAGTTCGCCCAGTTCGTCATTCACTGCAATGCGCAGCGCCTGGAAGGTGCGCGTCGCGGGATGCGGTTCGTGCGGCTTGGCCCACACCACCTTGGCGATGATGTCGGCGAGCTGCAGCGTCCGCTCGATCGGCGCGCTTGCCCGCGCCTCGACGATGGCCTTCGCCACGGCCCGCGAGCGACGCTCCTCGCCGAAGCGATAGATCAGATTGGCAAGGTCCGTCTCCGAGAGCTTGGCCACCAGATCAGCGGCCGAGGGGCCCTCATTCGACATGCGCATGTCGAGCGGCCCGTCGCGGCGGAAGGAGAAGCCGCGCTCGCCCTCGTCGATCTGCATGGAGGAGACGCCGATATCCAGCACCACCCCGTCGACGAGGCCAGCGCCCTGCGCGTCCAGCACGGCATCCAGCTCGCTGAAGCGCGCATGCACCAGTTCGAGCCGACCGCCGCTCTGCGCCACCAGCGCCTGACCGGCCTCGATGGCGGTCGGGTCGCGGTCGATGGCGATCACGCGCGTATCGGCGGCGTCCAGGATGGCACGCGTATAGCCGCCGGCGCCGAAGGTGCCGTCGACAAAGACACCCCCGTCACGCGGGGCCAGATGTTCGATGACTTCACCAAGCAGGACCGGCAGATGGCGGGCCGGTCCGCCGGCAGCGTCCGTCTCCGAACCGCCGCGACCCGCCATCATGCCCCCTCGGCGCGGTTGTCCCGCGTCGCCCCCTGGGAACCGATCTGCTGCTTCAGGGCACGCACCTTCGCAGTGGCCTCCGCGAGATGCGCCCGGAAGCGGCTGGGCTCCCAGATTCGAAATCCGTCGCCGAGGCCAACCAGCACGGCCTCGTCCTTGATCTGCGCGTGCGTCTTCAGTCCCTCGCTCAGCACAACCCGGCCCTCCGGATCGAGACGCAATGTCTCGATCGATCCATAGAGCGCCGCGGCCAGCTCCTCGCGGGCCTCCGAATAGGGCGGATAGCGCTCGATCAGACTGTCGATCCCCGCCATCAAGCGCGCGCCACCGGCCTGCAGGGCCGGAAGGTCGAGCGCGGGATGGCAATAGACATGCTCCAGCCCGTCGCGCGCGATCAGCGCCCGGAACGACGCGGGAATGGACATGCGCCCCTTGGAGTCGAGCCGCATCGCATAGGTCGATACGAAACGCTCCATCGGCTCGATACGCCCCCGCCGTCCCACGCAACATCACACGCATCCCGGCAGGCACGCACAGCGCGTCGACGGGTGCCTTGAGGGCGCCGCCGGCCTTGCTGACTTGATACTGCAACGGGATGATTTGGGATATCATGGGCAATGATGGGCGTCAATGGAAAGGCCGTTCGGAGCCCGGCATCGAACTCGCGTTCGACGCACTGATTCCGCCACAGCCGGCGATCCGCGATTAACGCCTCATGAACCTTAAGAATCTGTTGAATCCCGCGCGGACGGCGCTTAGCTGCGGTCCATGACCGATGCCGCGCCCCCGATTCCGCTCTTCCCCGCCGACTCGCCGCTGGCCGCCGAGGTACTGCCCTCGCCAAACCACGGGGAGCGCGTGAACGTTGCGGCGCCGGACATTCTGCTGCTGCACTACACCGGCATGGAATCCACCGCGCAGGCGCTGGAATGGCTGCGCTCGCCGGAGCGGCAGGTCTCGGCTCACTATGTCGTGTTCGAGGATGGGCGGATCGTCCAGCTGGTGCCGGAAGCGCGTCGCGCCTGGCATGCAGGGGCCTCATTCTGGGCCGGCGCCACGGACATCAACTCGCGCTCCATCGGCATCGAGATCGCCAATCCCGGCCATGATTTCGGTTACCCGCCCTTCCCCGCCATCCAGGTCGAGGCGGTGACGGCGCTGTGTAAGGACATCCTCAGCCGCCACCCCATCCCGCCCGACCGGGTGCTCGCCCATTCCGACGTCGCGCCGACCCGCAAGAACGATCCCGGCGAGAAATTCCCCTGGGAGGTGCTGCACCGCTTCGGCGTCGGCCACCTCGTGGAGGAGACGCCCCCCAGCGACGGGCGCTATTTCATGCGCGGCGAACATGGCCAGCCGATCGAGGCGCTGCAGGCCATGCTCGCGCTCTATGGCTACGACGTGCCGGTGTCGGGCACCTATTGCGCGCAGACCGAGGTGGTGGTGCGTGCCTTCCAGCGCCATTTCCGCCGCGCGCGCGTCGACGGCGTCGCCGATGTCTCAACCCTGCAGACGCTCTACCGGCTGTCGACCACTCGCCCTGCCGCCCCGGAAGACGACGCAGCCCACGCCTGATCCCAGTGCCATGCGGACGAGCGCGCAACGATGCTGCTTGCGCCTGGCTACACGCGAAAGTTTCGCACATGAACGTTGCGGTTGCGCAACACTGTGACCGATAGGCCGCGCGACAATCGCGCACGGACCCCGTAGTTTCACATCAGCGCAGAATTAGAGCCTCATTCGGAACAGATTTGGCGTGCTTTTCGCGGCCGTCGAAATCAACCCGAAAAGGCTAACCTCCGGTAATGGCTCATACCCGTGTAATCTGTGCTTCGCTCGCCTTCGCATTCACTGTACTTTCTGGCGTCAACATTGCCAGTGCCAAACAGAATGTCGATCGCTCTTCCCGCATCGACACAGACTTATCCACCAGCGAACCCGCTTCTTCCAATACACTCACGGCCCTCGTCGACCGCGAAGCGCGCGCCAATGGGGTACCGGTCGCCCTCGCCCGCGCCGTGGTGCGCATCGAGAGCAACTGGAACACCCGCATGACCGGACGCGCCGGCGAGGTCGGCCTCATGCAGATCAAGCACCAGACCGCGCGCGGCGTCGGCTATGGCGGCTCGCGCGCCGCGCTCTACGAGCCTGCCACCAACATCAAATTCGGCATGCGCTATCTCGCCGGGGCCTACCGGCTCGCGGGGGGCGACACCTGCGGCACCGTCATGCGCTACCAGGGCGGCCATGGCGCCACCCGCATGTCCTCGGCGGCCCGCACCTATTGCAGCAAGGCGCGCACCATCATGGCGTCCAACTGAGCGAGCTTCGCCTGCGGCAACCGGGGGCCTTCAGGTTCCGCGTAGACCCGGTTGCTGCCGGCGATCCCCCGGCCTTTCGGCCGTGCGCACTTGACGGCACGCCCCGCCTCCCCCATTGCTCCCTCGCCAGCCGGCCGGACGGCCGCGTCACCGCAAGGTGCCGAGGAAAGTCCGGGCTCCACAGAGACACGGTGCCGGATAACGTCCGGCGGGGGCGACCCCAGGGAAAGTGCCACAGAAATCAAACCGCCTCGGGTCCGCCCGCGGCAAGGGTGAAACGGTGCGGTAAGAGCGCACCGCGCCTCCGGTAACGGCGGCGGCAGGGCAAACCCCACCGGGAGCAAAGTCGTATAGGGGTGGCGCGAAGCGCAAGCTTCAGGTCCCGTCTTTGGACAGCCGCCCGGGTTGACTGCTCGAGGCGCCGGGTAACCGGCGTCCCAGAGGAATGGCCGTCGCGCGGGAGCAATCCCGCCTTACAGAACCCGGCTTACAGGCCGGCTGGCACCCATTCCCACCTTCGGCGACCCGCACCCCGCTGCCCGTGCGGCAGATGGCGTGCGGCGGATGGTGTGCGACCTGCAGCTTTGCTAAGGCTGCGGCAACTGCTGAAAGGAACCACCCATGATCCGCATCATCCTCGCCGGCGCCACCGGCTGGGTCGGCCGTGCCCTCGTTCCCGCCATCGAGAAGCAGCCAGACCTCGAACTCGTCGCCGGCATTTCGCGTAACCATGCCGGCACGGATCTGGGCACTGCGCTCGGCGGCAAGCCTTCCGGCGTTCCGGTCTTCGCCCGCGTCGAAGACGCGCTCGGTGCGCCCGCCGACGTGCTGATCGACTATACCAAGCCCGGCATCGTGAAGGCCAACGCCCTCGCCGCGCTGAAGGCCGGCGTGAAGGTCGTCATCGGCACGTCGGGCCTCGGCGCGGCGGACTATGCGGAGCTGGATGCCGTTGCTAAGGCCTCGAATGTTGGCCTGCTCGCGGCCGGCAATTTCTCCATCACCGCGACGCTGCTGAAGCGCTTCACCCTCGAAGCTGCGAAATATGTCGCCGATGTCGAGATCATCGACTACGCCTCGGCCGGCAAGCCGGATGCGCCCTCGGGCACCGGTCGCGAACTCGCCGAGGCGCTCGCCGAGGTCCGTCAGCCCGCGACCAGCCGTCCCTTCTCGGACGTGGTCGGCGTGCCGGAGACGCGCGGCGGCGCCTTTGGCGAAGGCGCGCGCGAAGTGCGCGTGCATGCGCTGCGGCTGCCGTCCTTCGTGCTGGCGGTGGAAAGCGTGTTCGGCGCGCCCGATGAGCGCCTCACCATCCGTCACGACGCCGGCTCGTCGGCCGCGCCCTATGTCGCGGGCACGCTGCTGGCGGTGCGCAAGGTCGGCGGTTGGACCGGCGTGCGGCGCGGGCTCGACACGCTACTCGACTGAACCTCAGTCCTGCCCGGTCTCGGCTTCCGGGGCCGGGATCGGGCTGGCGAACTGCCGCTCGGCCGTGAAGGAGCGCACGTCGCCCGTCGCGGCCTTGCCGGTCGAACCGGTGACGATCTTGTCGAGCCCCAGCCATTGCGTAAGCGGGATGCCCGCCGGCGGCAGCGGCACGCCGGCAGGGCGTGGCCGTGTGTTCGGCGCGGCGGCCGGTGCCGGATAAGGCTGCGCAGGAGCGGCGGCAGGCTGCGCCGGATAGCCTTGCGCTGGATACCCCTGGGCCGGATAGCCTTGCGCCGGGTAACCTTGCGTCGGATAGCCGCCCGGCGGATAGCCCTGCGGCGGCGAGGCCGGCGCAGCGGGATAAGCCACATTGGGCGACTGGTAGCTGGGATCGACCCCATGGGTCGAAGGCGGGGCGGCCGGATAGGGCGTCAGCTGCATCGGCGCGCCGACCGCGGCATTTGACGCCGGTGGCGGGGCAAGCGGCCGGGGGGCCAGCTGCGCGGATGTTGACTGGACCGGCGAGCGGCCGGCCGCGCTTATCTGCGTCGGCGCGGGGCCGGGTCGCAATGCGCGCACGGGCGCGGCGGAGACGGGCCCGCCATATCCCCCGCCCGCCTCAAAGCCCTCTTCATTCGTGCCGGGCTCGGCCTCGGGCGCCGCGGGATCATAGCCCGCCCCCGCCATCGGCGCGGAATAGCGCGGCATAAGCGGCGGTGCCTTGAACACCGGCAGATTGGGCGGCGCGGGCGGGCGCACATTCGGGTTGCACGAGGTCTTGCCCGAGGCGCGGCGCATCAGGTCCACATGGATGTGGTCGTAGTGATAGATGTTGTAGCCGGGCCCGAGCACGGTGGTGAAGCGCTGGCAGCCGGTGGCCTGCACGGTGCGCAGGAAGCCCTGCTCGTCCGGGCGGCCCTTCCAGCCCTGCTTGACCGTGATCTCGCGCCCATCCGCAAGAACGAAGCCGCCAATGTCGAAGGCATTGCCGAAGGCATGCTCGGAGATCTTGCCCGCCGGCCCACCATTCATGTTGCGGCAGGAGTACGAGGACATCTGCTTCACCTTCGCCACCGGCTGGCCGAACCACGCCATGGCGGAGGGCTGTATGTCCTCGAGCATCCAGCGGTCGACGGAAGCGGTGATCGGGCAGGCGAGCGTCGCCTTGGGCGAGACCTCGATGGTGCCCTCGTTGAAGGCGAGCACGCGGAACGGGCGCTCCATGCCGCAATTTCCCGCGCCGTCGATTTCGCGCAGCGGGATGGTGTAGGCGGAAGGCTTGACCAAGCCCTCCGCCACGCACCGTTCCTCGGCATCCGTGCGCCATCGCTCGCGCTGTTCAAGCCCGAACTTGCAACCGGAGAGCCCCAGAAGGACGAGCGGGGCTACGAGAAACCAGGATACGCCGCGCGTCATGGCGGCAAGCTAGGCGAAGTTGGTTGACAGCCGGTTAAGCAAAGCCGCCACTCAAAACAAAACGGCCGAAGGTTTCCCTCCGGCCGCATTAACTTCTAATTTTGAACTATTCAGTGTGCGAGGTTTTTGACGATGTCCTCGACCATTTTCTTTGCGTCGGCGAAGAGCATCATGGTGTTGTCGCGGAAGAAGAGTTCGTTCTCGACGC
>QFQD01000005.1 GCA_003241485.1 Ancylobacter novellus | reverse complement strand
GGCGTGATCGGCAGCATCATCTCGCGGTCGACCACATAGTGCGAGAGGTCGGCGGCGAGCCGCATCTGCGGGATGGCATCGAGCAGCAGCAACGTCGAGAACATGTCGTTGGTGATGCAGTTGCGGTGCGTCTCGAACTGGAGCGGCACGCCCTCCTCATGGCCGATCCGCATCCACGCCTCGATCACCGGCACCATCTCGCGCACCGACAGCGGCATCACCTGTCCGATCACGATGACGAAGGGCGAGCCGATATCCTTGGCGAGGTGCAGCGCCGGGCGCAGTTCCTCGATCGAGCGCGGGAAAGCGGTGAGCAGGCCGCCGAGCCCGGTGCGGGCGAATTCCGGCACGGTGGCGCGCGCCGCCTCGATATCCATGGCGCCGAGATCGATCGCCATGCCGTCGAAGCCGGCCGCCTTCACCTTGTCGAAGCGCTCCGCCACCGGCCGCTCGGGCGTGCCGGGGCGGCGCAGTTCAGTGGCCCAGAGCGACTGGTAGAGCTTGAGCGGCATGGCCTCACGCCTGCTTCACGGCGCGCGGACCGACGGGCTCAAGATCCGTGTCGTCCATGATCCAGATCTTGTCGTCGGGATAATCCGCCTCGGTGCGGCCGTTCCAGAACGCCTTGATGACCGCCAGCTGGAAGCCGAGATAGGTCATGGAATGCGGCTTGCGGCCCTTCTCCACGAAGATGGTGCGGTGCAGGTCCGGCAGGCGGTGGAACGGCACGCCGGGGAAGGCGTGGTGCGCAGTGTGGAACTGCATGTTCCAGCACATCCAGCGCATCAGCGCGTTGGTGCGGGTGGTGCGGGTGTTCTCGGTGATCTGGTCGACATGCGGCAGGCCGAGATGTTCGATGGTGTTCTGCAGCTGGTGCACCGGCTTCATCACCAGCATTGGCAGCAGCCACAGCTTTACCGCGATCCAGCTGCCCGTCGCCACCGACAGCACGGCGATGAGCGCATAGCCGGCGAGGTGCCAGCGCGCCTCGGCGATCACCTTCGGGTGCTGGTCGGCGGGGATGTAGTGCTCGGAGACGATGCCGAGCGAGAAGCGGATGACCCGGCGCACGCGGGTGTACCAGTAGGTCGGGCCGAGCACCCAGAGCAGGTAGGACAGCATCGAGTAGCGCTCGCGGCCCAGTTCGCCGTCGCCCTCCCAGTCCTGCGTGTAGCGGTGATGGGCGAAGTGCTGGATCTGGTCGAAATCGCGCGGGTAGATCAGCACGAAGCCGAACAGCCGGCCGAAGATCTCGTTGAGCTTCTTGGTGCGGAACACCGTCGAGTGGCTCATCTCATGCTGGCCGGCATAGAGGAAATTGATCAGCATGCCGTGGACGATGAAGAACGGCACCATCCACCACGTGCCCCAGGTGAACCAGAGCCCGGCGCCGCTGATCGCCAGCGCACCGAAATGGCTGCCGAGCTGGATGAAGCCCGACACGTCCGACTTCACGCTGAGTTCCTTCAGCTTGCCGGGACTGATCATGTCCTTGCGGCCGAAAACCTCGTCCATCTCACTCCTCCTCGAATTCAGGCCGACGCTGGAAAGCCATGCGGACCAGCAGGACCAGCGTGGTGATGACGATCAGAACCACCGAAATGGCGGCAATCGCCGGGTCGACATTGTCGCGCAGCCCCATCCACATCAGGCGCGGCAGGGTGATCGCGTCGACGCTGGTGATGAACAGCGTCACGCCGATCTCCTCCCAGGACAGCACGAAGACCAGCAGCGCGGCGGTGGCGACGCCGAAGGCGATGTTGGGCAGGATGACGTGGAAGATGCGCTGGCCGAGGCTGGCGCCGAGCCCGCGCGCGGCGAGATCGATGCGCCGGTCGACCTGCGCGAGCGCCACCAGCACCATCACCACCGCGAAGGGCACCGTCATCACGATATGCGCCATGGTCACGCCGATGACGCTGTCGAAGCCGATGGCGTGCGAGACCTGCGACATGCCGGTCAGCAGGAAATACAGCGTCATCGCCGAGACCACCGGCGGCACGATCATCGGCAGCAGCACGAAGCCGACCAGAATTTGCGAGAAGCGCGGCTGCAGCATCCAGATGCCAAGCGCGAAGCTGGTCGCCAGCGTGGTGGAGATCAGGCTGGTGAGGATGCCGATCCGGGCGCTCAGCAGGATGCTGTTCAACCAGTCCGGGTTCTCGATCAACTCGCGGTAGTGAATGAGCGACAGGCTGCCCTGCGGCAGCGACAGCATGCGGCTCGGCGTGAAGGAGATCGGCACCACCGCCAGCAGCGGCAGCAGCAGGAACACCCCGACCATTAGAGCGAGGGCGACGGCGAGCGGACCGGGGCGCTGGATCTTCATTTCGCGCTCCCCGTCAATGCGAGCCCGGCGAAACGCGAGAGCAGCGCCATCAGGCCGGCAACGATGACGACGAGCGCCACGCTGATCGCCGCCCCGAGGCCCCAGTCCGGGCTCTGGAACATGCGGAGATAAACGAGTTCCGCCACCATGATGGAGCGGCCGCCGCCAAGGATGGCCGGCGTGACGAAGAATCCGAGGCTGAACACGAAGACGATCAGCGTCGCGCCGATGACGCCGGGTAGCGTGAGCGGCAGGAAGATCGACCAGAAGATGCGCAGACGTGAGGCGCCCATGCCGCGCGCGGCCAGCAGCACGCGCTCATCCACCGCGCGCATGGCCGAGGCGAGCGGCAGCACGGCGAAGGGAATGAGCACATGGACCATGCCGGCGATCACGCTCGGCTCGTTGCGCACCAGCGCCAGCGGGCTGTCGATGAGGCCCAGAGCCTGCAGCCAGGTGTTGAACAGGCCGCGATTGGATAGAAGCGCCAGCCATCCGAAGGCCCGCGTCAGCAGCGAGATCCAGAACGGCACGAAGATGCAGATCTCGATGAGACGCCGCTGCAGCCGCGAACCGCGCACCCAGACATAAGTGACGGCATAGGCGCAGGCCACCGCGACGACCGTGACGATGAGGCAGATGCGGAAGGTGCGCGTGAACACCGACAGCACCAGCGGGTCGCCGACCAGGCGCTGGTACTGGCCGACGCCAACTTCCGGCAGCGTCACGCTCCACAGCGCGACACCGAGGAACGGCAAGGCATAGGCGCACGCCAGGAACAGCACCAGAGGTGCCGTCAAGGCGAGAGCGGGCCAGAATGCCGAACGGTTGCGCATGGTCGTGCCGGTTCGCGTTTAAAGGGTTGCGGCGCCTAGGGAAGCGGCCGCTTTCTCCCGCCCTCCCAAAGGGTGCGGGTCGTTACCTGCTCCCTCTCCCCGCGAGGGGGAGAGGGAGGTTAGAGGCCGATGGCGCGGTTACGCAGAGATCACCTTGGTGAACTCGTCGAGCGCTGCGCCGTAATTGTCGGCGTACCAGGGCATGTCGAGCGCGACCTGGGTCTTCATGTTGGCGGGATCGACGGGGTTGTAGCGGCGCTGGTCGGGCGGGATCAGCGCGTCGGTCGCCGGGTTGGCCGGCCCCTGCCCCAGCATATCGAACATCACCAGCTGGCGCTCCGGCACGGAGGTCGAGGCGATGAACTTCATCGCGTTCTCCTTGCCGCCGGGGTTGTTCTTGATCACCGCCAGCGCGCCGGGCGAGAGGATGCCCTGATCCCAGGTGAACTTTATCTGCCCGCCGGAATCCTTCTCGATCAGCGAGGCGCGGGTCGACCAGATCAGCCCCATCGCCGCATCGCCGCCCAGCATGAGCTGCTGGCTCTCCGCGCCGCCGCCCCAATAGGCGACGACATCGGGCTTCAGCGCGGCGATCTTGGCATGAGCGCGCTTGAGGTCGAGCGGGTAGAGCTTGTCGGGTGCCACGCCGTCGGCCAGCAGCGCCGCTTCCCACATGCCCGCGCCCCATTTGTACATGGTGCGCTTGCCCGGAAACGTCTTGGTGTCGAAGAAGTCGGCCATGGACTTCGGCGGATTGGCGCCGAACTTCTTGGCGTCATAGGCGATGACATAGGAGAAGAAATAGGTCGAGGCGGCATATTCCCAGTCGAAGCCGGGGCGCATCTTCGACTTGTCGACCACCTTGTAGTCGATGGGCTCGATCATGCCCTGCTTGCCCAGCGAGATCGCCGAGAACGGGTCCGCGTCCACAATGTCCCAGGTCGGCTTGCCGCTCTTGAACTGCGCGGCGATGGCGCCTTCCGTCGGACCGGTGCCGTCCTCCTTGACGACAATGCCGGTCGCCTTCTCGAAGGGCTGGCCATAGGCCTTGTCATAAGCCTTCAGCGCGTCGCCGCCCCAGTTGACGAGGACGAGCTGGCGCACCTGCGCCAGCGCCTCGGGGGAGCGCAGCAGCAGCGGCGCGCCGCCAAAGATCATGGCGGCGAGCTGGGTGAAGCGGCGGCGGCTAATCTCTCCACGGGCCGCCTTGGCCGCGAGGATATCGAGGCAGTCTTTCTGGAATGCGTCGTTCACGGCATGCTCCTGCTGTTTTCAGCTTTGCTCTGGAAGAAGGAAGCCATTGTCGAAAGACCAGGTGACCCAGAAGTCGGGTCCGCGATTGAGGACGCGGTTGGCGGCTTCACTCGGCAGGGTCACGGTGAGCGGCGTGCCGCTGCGCGTGGCGAGGGCCAGGCGCATGGCGGAGCCGAGATAGGTGGTGCCGGCAAGGCGGGCGGGAACCCCGTTGCCCTGCGCCGGCGGCTCGGCGCTGACGGACATGTGCTCGGGCCGCACCGCCAGCACCGCGCGGCCATTGACGCCTTCGTGGCGCGGCGCCCGCAGACGTGCGCCCTCGAACAGGCCGCTGGTGCCCAGCGAGCAATGGCCGACCTCGTCAACCGGCAGCAGATTGATCTCGCCGAGGAACTCCGCGACGAAGCGGCTGGACGGGCGCTCATAGATGTCGCGCGGCGCGCCGACCTGCAGCAGGCTGCCATGATTGAAGATGGCGATGCGCGAGGACAGCGACAGCGCCTCGCTCTGGTCGTGCGTGACAAAGACGAAGGTGGTGCCGAACTCGCCATGCAGGCGCGCCACCTCTTCCTGCATGCGTCCGCGCAGATGCTTGTCGAGCGCGGAGAAGGGCTCGTCGAGCAGCAACACCGGCGGCTCGAACACCAGCGCACGCGCCAGCGCCACACGCTGCTGCTGGCCGCCGGAGAGCTGGGCCGGCCGCTTGTTCTCATGCCCGACAAGGCCGACCCGGGCGATGATGGCATCGACCCGCCGGGCGACCTCCTCACGCGGCACGCCGCGCACCTGCAGGGGAAAGGCGATGTTCTGCGCGACGGTCTTGTGCGGGAACAGCGCGTAGCCCTGAAACACCATGCCGAAGGAGCGGTCCTCGGCCCGGCGATGGGTGAGGTCGACACCGTCGGCGAGCAGCCGCCCTGTCGTCGCGGTCTGGAAGCCGGCGATCACCATCAGGAAGGTCGTCTTGCCTGAACCGGAAGGCCCCAGCAGGGTCAGGAACTCGCCGGGAGCGACGTCGATGGTGATGTCCTTCAGCGCAGCGAAGTGCCCGAAGGATTTGCCGATCCCAATCGCCTGCAACCCGACAGCCCGTGTGGTCACGTTGGATGCGCGCTCCCTGTATTAGTAGAAATCCTAATCTCGCGTTCTGCTCACCTCAAATGAAGAATCATGCAGTTTCGTGTGAAGAAAATTCACCCCATTGCCGCCATGCTGGGCAGCAGTTCGGCGTCGCCTAGGGATGCATCACCGAGGCGGTCTGCACGAGGCGCGACTTCATCCAGTCGGAAAAGGCCTTTATCGCCGGATTGCCCGGCCGGTCGCGCGGCGTGACGAAATAATACGCCCGCGTGGCGCGGATCGCGAGATCGAAGGGCCGCACCAGACGACCCGTCTCGATGGCGTGATGGCAGACGAAATTGTCGCCGATCGCAATTCCCTGCCCGGCCAGCGCCGCCGCGAGCACGAGATTCATGTCCGAGAAGATCACACCCTGATCGAAGCGCGGCGCCACCACGCCGGACGCCGCGAGCCAGGTGAGCCAGTCGCCGAGCCCATCGAGGTGGAGCAGGACCGAGCGGAACACATCGACCGGCTCGTTCAGGCCGCCGAGCTGGTTGAGCAGCACCGGGCTGCAGACCGGCATGAAATCCACCGCGCTCAGCAGTTCCACGGCGTGGCGCGGCCAGTCGCCGTCGCCATAGGCAATGAAGGCATCGACGCCGGACGCCTCGACATCCTCCAGCCGCTGCGGCGTGACGATGCGCAGCGTCACATCGGGATAGAGCTGCTTGAACTCGGCCACATGCGTGCACAGCCAGAACGAGGCGAAGCCGGGCGTCGAACTCACCGTGATGGCGCCCTGCAGCAGGCCGCGCTCGCCATACTGCACGGCAGCGTCGGCGAGCAGGCCGAGCGCGGTGCGCACATCGGCGGCGTAACGCCGGCCCTGCGGTGTGAGCGTCACCCCCTTGCCGGCACGCTGGAGCAGCGCGAAGCCGAGATCCTGTTCGAGGAAGCGCAGCTGATGGCTAACCGCGCTGCGGGTGATGTTCAGTTCCGTCGCTGCCTGCCAGACGGTGCCATAGCGGGCGAAGGCTTCAAGCGCACGCAGGGCTTGGGTCGAGGGCAACCGCATGGAGGACACGTCTCGCTGCACGTTCGGGGCGCGGCATCGGAGCGTTGAAGCCCTTCCCCGTCAAGCCGGGAGCCGCCGTGCCGGCGCGGGACGCGCCTATTCGCCGAGCAGATTGCGCCGCACGCGCAGGAGATGGGCAGCCAGCGCAGCTTCCGCCGCCCGGCCGTCACGGGCGCGCAAGGCGGCGACGATCTCGCGATGCTCCTGCCGGTAGGCGTCACGCCGCTCGGCGGTGATGCTCAGCCGTTTCAGCTCGCCCCATTCCGCCAGCTCGCGGGCCGCTGTGATGGTCGCGTAGATCGCGACGATGAGCGGGTTATGCGTCGCCTCGGCGATGACCTTATGCAGCATCGCGTCCCAGTGCTCGAATTCCTCGAAACTGTCGGCGGCCTCGCCGCGGCGGTTGCACTCCTCCATCCGCTCGAAATCGGCGGCCTTGGCATTCATCACCACCAGCTGCGCGAGGCGCGGCTCGAAGAGGAGGCGGGCGGCCATGATCTCCGTCGGACTCGCATCGGCCGGCACGGAAGGCGCGGGCGCAGCCTCCTCGCGCTTGGCGACATAGGTGCCGCTGCCGGTGATCCGCACGATCCAGCCCTGCGCCTCCAGCACCGAGAGCACGTCCCGCACAGCCGAGCGCGGGACGCCCAGCTCCTCCGCAATGGCGCGCTCGGTCGGCAGCTTGGCACCCGCCGGGTAGGCGCCGGAGTTGATGGCCCCGCTCAGGAAATCCTGAACCAATGCCGTCGGTTTGCGGTCAACCAGAACCCGATCCATGCGCTCCACTCTTCTGCATCAGGTATTTGGTATACCAATTCTCACGATCCCGTAAAGACGATCTGCCATGATTTGATGGGCTTTCGCAAGAAAACCTCTTGACCTGGTTGGCAGCTTTTGAACCAATGGCAGCATAAAACGCCAAATTGGTCAACCAATCCAGGACAAGAAATGAAGTTCGCGACATTCTTCCACGCCGGGCGCGAGCAGGTCGGCCTCGTTGATGCCGACGCCGAGCGCATCTACCCCGTCGATGCCGCCGACATGGTGGACCTCATCCGCCGTTTCGACGAGATCGCCCCGCGCATCCGCATGAACGGCAACGGCATGGACCTTTCCGACGTCCATCTGCTGGCCCCCATCCCCCATCCCACCCGCAACATCTTCTGCGTCGGCAAGAACTATCGCGACCACGCCAAGGAGTTCGCCAATTCCGGCTATGAGGCCGGCGCGGTGAAGGGAGCCGAGATCGACGAATACCCGGCGGTGTTCACCAAGCCGGGCACCTGCGTCATCGGGCCGGGCGCGGCGGTCGACACCCACCCGCGGGTCACCAGCGCGGTCGATTACGAGGTCGAGCTGACCATCGTCATCGGCAAGGGCGGGCGCGACATTCCGCGCGAAAAGGCCCTCGACCACATCTGGGGCTACACCATCATCAATGACGTGACCGCCCGCGACCGCCAGAAGAATCACAAGCAGTGGTTCCTCGGCAAGGCGCTCGACACGTTCTGCCCGATGGGCCCGTGGATCACCACGGCGGACGAGGTGGACGCGCAGAACCTGCAGGTGAAGACCTGGGTCAATGGCGAGCTGCGCCAGGACGCCAATACGCGCGACCTCATCTTCGACATTCCCGGCCTCATCGAGACCATTTCGGCCGGGACGACGCTGGTGCCCGGCGACCTCATCGCCACGGGCACGCCGGCCGGGGTCGGCCTCGGCTTCAACCCGCCGAAATTCCTCAAGGCCGGCGACAACGTCACCATGTCCATCACCGGCCTTGGCACGCTGAGCAACCCCTTCGCCTGACACGACGCCGCGCTCGCAAAGGGCGCGGCGACATCCATGCCGAAGCGCAGAAAAAACTTGCGCCGGCACCGGGAGGAAACATGGCTTTAGTAACGATCGCGACCCCGTCGCGCGCGGCCGGCTTGCCGAACTGGCTGCGTCTCGAAAACCTGGTGATTGGCGCCGCCATCGTGGCGCTGACCATTCTGGTCATCCTGCCCGTCGCCTCGCTGGTGCTGGCGAGCGTCTGGCAGGACGGGCATTTCACCACCGAGTTCTTCGCAGAGGCGCTGTCGGGCCGCTCCTATCTGCGGGCACTGGGCAATTCGCTCCTGCTCGGCGCCTGGACCGGCCTGCTCAGCGTGGTCATCGGCGTGCCGCTGGCCTGGGCGGTCAGCCGCACCAATGTCCCGGGCAAGGGGCTGATCCAGCTCACGGCGACGCTGTCCTATCTGTCGCCGCCCTTCCTCACCGCCATCGCCTTCGTCAACCTGTTCAGCCCGAATGCCGGGCTGATCAATGTGGTGCTGCGCGAGGTGCTGGGGCTGAACTTCGGCTTCAACATCTTCACCATGAGCGGCCTGGTCTTCGTGACCGTGCTGCACACCTTCCCCTTCGTGTATCTGCTGGCCTCCAGCGCGCTGCAATCGGTCGACGCCTCCTATGAGGAAGCCGCGCAGATCCTCGGCGCCTCGAAGCTGCGCACCGCGCTCACCATCACCCTGCCGCTGGTGGCACCGGCGGTGCTGTCGGGAACGCTGCTGGCCTTTGTCAACGCGATCGCGCTGTTCGGCTCGCAGGCGATCATCGGCCTGCCCGGCCGCATCGTGACGCTGCCGACGCGCATCTACTCGCTGTTCGACTATCCCCCGCAGCTCGGCACCGCCTCGGCGCTGTCGCTGCTGTTCATCGCCATTACCGTGGCGGCGCTGTATCTGCAGCGCTCCTTCCTCGCCCGCCGTTCCTACGTGACGCTGGCCGGCAAGGGTGCGCGCCCGCAGCTGATGGATCTCGGGCCGTGGCGCTGGGTGCTGTTCGGCGCCTGCGTGTTGACCTTCGTGGTCGCCATCCTGCTGCCCTATGGCACGCTGATTGCGGTGTCCTTTTCCAAATCGTGGGGCCTGAATTTCTGGCAGAACCTCACGCTGGAGAATTACCGTTTCGTGCTCATCGACTATGACGTGACGCGGCGCGCCATCCTGAACAGCCTGATGCTGGCGACCATCGCGGCCACGCTGTGCGTGTTGCTCGGCGCGATCATCTCGTGGATCGACATCCGCACCAAGCTGCCGGGGCGCCGCTTCCTCGACTACGCCTCGCTCATCCCGCTCGGCCTGCCGGGCATCGTGATGGCGGTGGCGCTGCTGCAGTTCTGGCTGGCCATGCCGATCGCCCTCTACGGCACCTTCGCCATCCTTCTACTGGCCTATGTCGGACGCTACGTGCCGCTCGGCGTGCAGGCGGCGAATTCCTCGCTCCGGCAGATCGATCCCTCGCTCGAAGAAGCGGCGCAGATCCTCGGGGCTTCCTGGGGACAGACGATGAAGGAGATCACCCTGCCGCTAATCAAGCCCGGCCTGTTCGCCGGCTGGCTCCTGGTGTTCGTGCCGGTGATCCAGGAGCTTTCCGCCTCGATCCTGCTGTTCTCCTCCACCTCCATCACCTTGGCGGTCGCGGTCTATAACCTCTACGAGACCGGCTACACCGAGCCCGTCGCCGCGCTCGCCATGGTCAACATGGTCATCATCGCCGTCGCCATCGCCATCGCCCGCCGTTTCGGCGGGAGCCGGCTGGGCCTCAAGACCGGCGATTCAAGCAATTCGCGCACCGGAGTTATGGGCTGATGGCTGGCATCCGCATCAATGGCCTGTCGAAATTCTACGGCGGGAAAGACTCGGGCATGGCCGCGCTGCGCGACCTCGACCTTGAGATCAAGGACAACCAGTTCGTGACGCTGCTCGGCCCTTCGGGCTGCGGCAAGACCACCACGCTGCGGCTGATCGCCGGCTATGTCACGCCGGACACCGGCACCATCCGGGTCGACAATACGGTCGTGTCCTCGCCGGAGGGCGTCGCCCCGCCGGACCGGCGTGGCATGGGCATGGTGTTCCAGAACTACGCGGTGTGGCCGCACAAGACGGTGTTCGAGAACGTCGTCTTCGGGCTCAAGCTGCGCAAGGTGCCGGCCGAACAGGCGCGGCGGAAGGTGCTCGACACCCTCGCCCTGGTCAATCTCGGCGGGCTGGAGAACCGCCTGCCCAACGAATTGTCGGGCGGCCAGCAGCAGCGTGTGGCGCTGGCGCGCAGCCTCGTGGTGGAGCCGGGCATCCTGCTGCTCGACGAGCCGCTCTCCAACCTCGACGCCAAGCTGCGCGAGAAGATGCGCGTCGAGCTGAAGCAGTTGCAGCGCCGCACCGGCATCACCTTCGTCTACGTCACCCATGACCAAGCAGAGGCGCTCGCGCTGTCCGACCAGATCGCGGTGATGCATGGCGGAAAGCTGCAGCAATACGGCACGCCGGACGAGGTCTATCGCCGGCCCGCCAACAAGATCGTCGCCGACTTCATGGGCATCGTGAACTTCCTGCCGGGCGAGGTGCGCGCCGGCGCGGGCGGCACGCCGGTGGTGATTATCGACGGCATGGAATTTCCCGGCTTCGGCGGGGAGCGCGCCACCCTCAAGGCGGGCGATGCCATCGACATCGCGGTGCGGCCGGAGAACCTGCGGCTCGCCCGCACGCGCAGCGAGGAACACCGCCTCAGCGCCCGCATCACCGAGCGCACCTATCTCGGCAACCTCTCGGAATACTGGGTCGAGCTGCCCACCGGCACGGTGCTGCGCGCGCAGACCCATCCGCTCGAACAGTTCGGCATCGGCGACGAGGTGTTCCTCGCCGTCGACGCGGCCGAATGCAGCCTCTTCCCGCGCGTGGCGGAACCCGCCCGCGCGGCCGCCTAGATTCACCGACCCAAGGAGTTGAACATGCAGGGCGCAACCGCGCTGAAGCCGGCCACGAACGGCCGCGAGCACTGGACGAAGAACGGCGACGCCGAACTTTTCCTCTGGCAGAAGGCACCGGAAGGCCGGGAGAAGGCCGGCACCGTGCTGTTCGTGCACGGCTCGTCCATGGCCTCGCAGCCGACCTTCGACCTTCAGGTGCCGGGCCGGCCGTGGTCCTCGGCGATGGACTATTTCGTCGACAAGGGCTTCGAGACCTGGACCGTCGACATGCGCGGCTATGGCCGCTCCGACAAGCGGCCGGGCACGCAGGCGACCATCGCCGAGGGCGCGGACGACCTCAAAGCCGCCACCGACTACATCATGCGCGAAACGGGCGTGAAGGACTTCCTCGTTTACGGCATCTCCTCGGGCGCACTGCGCGCGGCCACCTTCACCCAGCGCCACCCCGAGCGGGTCCGGCGTCTCGCGCTCGACGCCTTCGTGTGGACCGGCGAGGGCAGCCACACGCTGGAGAACCGCCGCAAGAAGCTGCCGGACTTCCCCGCCGGCGGCCGCCGCCCGATCGACAAGGCGTTCGTCTACTCGATCTTCAACCGCGACCACCCCGGCACGGCGGAAGACAAGGTGATCGAGGCCTTTGCCGACGGCATCCTCGCGCTCGACGATTCCATGCCGAACGGCACCTATATCGACATGTGCACCAATCTGCCGGTGATCGACCCCACGAAGATCACGCCGCCGACCATCGTGATGCGCGGCGAATATGACGGCATCGCCAGCTTTGACGACCTGATCGAGTTCTTCAGGCGACTGCCCAATTCCGACAAGCAGTTCGCGATGATGCCGGGCATCTCGCATGCCTCGTTCCAGCAGAAGAACTACATGCTGGTGCTGCACATCCTGCACGCCTTCTTCACCCAGCCGGAGCCGCTCTACCGCGGCTGATCCGGCCGGACGACTGACGCCAAAACAAAACAAGCACTCCGGGAGGATTCAATGACGACCACGATACGGAAGGCGACGCGACGCAGCGTCGTAGCCGGCGTTGCCGCAGGTCTCGGGCTGATGGTCGGCGGGCTCGCGCTCGCCGGCACCGCCCAAGCCCAGGAAGCCGACCTCGCCAAGGCCAAGAGCGAGGGCAAGGTGGTGTGGTACACCTCGACCCCGATCGAGCAGGCCAACAAGCTCGCGCGGATGTTCGAGGAGCAGACCGGCATCAAGGTGGAACTGTTCCGCTCCGGTGGCTCGGCCATTCTGCGCCGCTTCAACCAGGAGGCCTCCGCCGGCCGCATCGCCGCCGACGTGTTGACGACATCCGACCCCGCCGCCTCCAATGTCATGGCCGAACAGGGTCTGTTCGTCGCCTTCAAGCCGAAGGATTTCGACAAGATCCCGGCGGAGGCGAAGGACCCGAACGGCAACTGGATCGGCCAGCGGCTCAACCTCATCACCATTTACATGCGCGGCGACAAGGTGCCCGCGGCCGACCGCCGGGCCAAATGGACCGACCTCACCAACGCCAAATATGACGGCAAGCTGGTGATGACCGACCCGTCCTTCACCTCGCTGCAGCTTTCCGTCGTCGGCACGCTGTCGCAGAAGCTGGGCTGGGACTATTACAAGAAGCTCGCCGACAACAATGTCATGGTGGTGCAGGGCAACCAGCAGGTGTCGGACAATCTGAAGCGCGGCGAACGGCTGATCGCCGTCGGCGCCCTCGATTCCTACGCCGCCGAGGACCGCAAGGACGGGCACGAGATCGTCACCGTCTATCCCGCCGACGGCACCTTCGTGATCCCCTCGCCCACCGCCGTGGTGAAGGGCAGCCCGAACCCGAATGCCGCCAAGGCCTTCGCCGAGTTCATGATTAGCCCGGCGGCGCAGAAGGTGTTCCCGGCCGATGGCGGCTATTCCGCGCGCTCCGACATCGACCCGCCCGCCGGAAGCCCGAAGGTCTCCGAATTGACCATCCTGCCGGTCGACTATGCCGCGCTGGAGAAGAATGCCGCCAAGATCAAGGACCAGTTCAACGACCTGTTCCGCTGATTGGTGCGGCCCGACGAGAGGGGCCGGCCTCAGGCCGGCCCTGCCATTTCGTGGCGGAAGGGTGGGTTGGCGCCCGCCCGCGTCACTGAAAGCGCCGCCGCCCGCGTCGCGAAGGCGAGCGCCTCGGTGAGTTCGCCATTGCCCAGCGCCGCCACCGCATCCGGCGAAAGCGCCTCGCGCTGCGCCAGCGCCGCGAGGAAGGCGGCGTTGAACGTGTCGCCCGCGCCCACCGTATCGACCACCGTCACCTGCGGGGCCGGTACCTCGACGTCGATCCCGGCGCCGATGGCCCGCGCCCCGCGCGCGCCCTGCGTCACTAGCACGAGACGCGGCCCCAGCGCCCGCACGGCGGCGGCCTTCTCGGCGATGTCGCCCTGCCCCATCAGCCAGAACAGGTCCTCATCCGACAGCTTGACCACATGGGCGAGGCCGATCAGCCGATCGATGCGCGCGCGATAGGCCGCCTCGTCGCGGATGAAGCCGGGGCGGATGTTGGGGTCGAGCATGATGAGCCTCCCCTGCCCGTCGCCCGCCACCTTCGCCGCCAGCGCCTCCATGGCCGAACCCACCGGCTCGCCGACGAGGCTGATGCCGCCCACGAAAAGCGCCTGCACGGAAGCCGGCACCTCCGGCACGTCCGCCGGGGTGAGCATGCGGCCGGCGGTGTTCTCGTCGAGAAAGAGATAGCGCGCCTGCCCCTCCACCAGGGTCACGAAGGCGAGCGTCGAGGGCCGGTCGGACGGCTGGCAGAGTGCCGTGTCGACGCCGGCCTCGACGAGCGCGGCGCGCAGCTGGTCGCCGAACAGGTCGCTCGACAGCCCGTACCAGAACGCGGTCGGCGCTCCGAGCCGCGCGCTGGCGATGGCGGTGTTGAACACCGCGCCGCCCGGCAGCGGCAGGAAGGCCTGTCCTTCCGGCGTCTGGCGCGGCACCATGTCGATCAGCGCCTCGCCGGCACACAGGATCACGGGCGACGTCGAGGCGGGTGCGGGCATGGGTTCGATCCTTCGCGCGATGCGGCGCGGCAATAGCGCACCGCCCGCGTGGTGTATAGCGCTCAGCCGTGCAGATAGTCGGCGAGGACCGCGCGCGTTCCCCGGCTCCACACCGCGTCGAGCGCGGCGGCGAAGGCGGCCGCCACTTCGTCATCCTGGCCCAGTTCGCCATAGACCTCGCCCATGGACAGCCATGCGGCGGGCTCGGTCCGCGCCAGCTGCGCGCGCCGTGTCAGCTCGTCCCAATTGGGGGCGTTCGGGGCGATGACGGCACCGCTATCGGTGGTACCGGCGCAGTAGCGGCACCACAGCGCGGAAAGCAGCACCAGCCCCTTGGGCAGTCGCCCGGCGGCGCGATTGTCGCGGATCGAGGGCACGATGAATTTCGGCTGGCGGTTGGAGCCGTCGAGGCAGAGCCGGCGCACCGTGTCCGCCACCTCCGGGTTGGAGAAGCGCTGGCGGATGACGGCGTAATAGTCGTTCAGATCGGTATCCGGCACCGGCGGCACGATGGGGATGATTTCCTCGCGCTCCACCTTGTCGAGGAAGGCGGAGACGAGCGGCTCCTCCATATCCTCATGCACCAGCTCGATGTCCATCAGCCCGCCGGGATAGGCGATGATGGCATGCCCGCCATTGAGGATGCGGATTTTCATCGCCTCATAGGCGTGCACCTGATCGGTGAAGATGACGCCGACCTTTTCCAGCGCCGGGCGGCCGGCGGGGAAATGATCCTCCAGCACCCATTGGCGGAACGGCTCGCAGGTGACGGGAACCGGATCATCGACCCCGAACGCCGCCGCCAACGCACGCTCGCGCTCGCCGGTCGCGGGGGTAATGCGGTCGACCATGCCATTGGGAAAGGCGACATTGGCCTCGACCCATTCCGCCAGTTCGGTGTCGAACAAACGGGCGAGCCCGACGACCACCTGCCGCGTGACATGGCCATTGCCGGGAAGGTTGTCGCAGGACATCACGGTGAAGGGCGCGATGCCGGCCGCGCGGCGGGCCTTCAGCGCCGCGAGAATGGCGCCGAACGCGGTCTCCGGCCGGTCCGGATGGGCGGCGTCAGCCACGATTTCCGGCGCGCCGGTGTCGAGCCGGCCGGCCGGATCCATGAAATAGCCGCCCTCCGTGACGGTGAGGCTGACGATGCGGATTTCCGGCCGCGCCATGGCCTCAACAAGCGAGCCATTGCCGGCCTCGACGGGCAGGAAATCGATCATCGCGCCGATGCGGCGGGCGCTCTTGCCCTTGGGGTCGAGTTCGATGACGGTCGACAGGCAGTCCTGCGCCAACAGCGCCTCGCGCATGCGGGCATCGGTGGCGCGCACGCCGGCGCCGATGATCGCCCAGTCATGGCCCTCCCCCCGCGCGAACAGGTCGTCGAGATAGACCGCCTGATGCGCGCGGTGAAAATTGCCCAGCCCGATATGGACAATGCCCGGCCTCAGCGAGGCGCGGTCATAGGCGGGGAGCGAGACGGCGGGCAGTGTCATGTCGTTCATGCCATTCGGTTGCCGCCGCCCGGGCGCGGATGTCGGACGGGCCGGCGGCGGGGAAAATCACGCCATCGCCTTGCCGGCGGCGTCGAAGCGGTGGAGCTTGCCGGGCTGCGGCGCGAGGCTGACGGGCGCGCCATAGGTGAGCGCAACCTCGCCGCCGGCCCGCACGGTGAGCGGCCCGATGCCCGCGACCTGCACCTTCAGGAAGGTGTCGGAGCCGAGATGCTCGCAGATGCCGACCGTGCCCTTCCATGGGCCGTCCGCGACGATGTCGATATGCTCGGGACGGATGCCCAGCGTGTGGGCGCCGTGCTTCTCCGCCTCGGCCCCGGTAAACAGGTTCATCTTCGGCGAGCCGATGAAGCCGGCGACGAACAGGTTGGCCGGCGCCTTGTACAGCTCCATCGGGCTGCCGACCTGCTCGATGGAGCCGGCGTTCAGCACCACGATCTTGTCGGCCATGGTCATGGCCTCGACCTGATCGTGGGTGACGTAGATCATCGTGGTCTTGAGCGACTGGTGCAGCTCGGAGATTTCCTGCCGCATGGAAACGCGCAGCGCAGCGTCGAGATTGGACAGCGGTTCGTCGAACAGGAAGGCCGAGGGTTCGCGCACGATGGCGCGGCCGATGGCGACGCGCTGGCGCTGGCCACCGGAGAGCTGGCTGGGTTTGCGGTCGAGATAGGGCGTGAGGTTCAGCACCTTCGCCGCCGCCTCGACCTTGCGCTGCTGCTCGGCGGGCGACACGCCCGCCATGCGCAGCGGAAAGGCGATGTTCTTGGCGACGCTCATATGCGGGTAGAGCGCGTAGCTCTGGAACACCATGGCGAGCCCCCGTTTGGCCGGCGGCAGCTTCGTCGCGTCCTTCCCGTCGATGGAGATGATGCCGGAGGTGGTGTCCTCCAGCCCGGCGATCAGCCTTAGCAAGGTGGACTTGCCGCAGCCGGACGGGCCGACGAAGACCACGAACTCGCCATCCTCGATGGTGAGGTCGATGCCCTGAATGATGGAGACGCCGCCGAACGACTTGCGCACGTCTGAAAGAACGATCTCGCCCATGGCTGTCTCCCTATTTCACGGCGCCGAACGTGAGGCCGCGGACGAGTTGCTTCTGGCTGAACCAGCCAAGGATGAGGATGGGCGCGATGGCCATGGTGCTGGCCGCCGAGAGCTTGGCGTAGAACAGCCCTTCGGGGCTGGAATAGCTGGCGATGAAGGCCGTCAGCGGCGCCGCGTTGGCGGCGGTGAGGTTCAGCGTCCAGAAGCTCTCGTTCCAGGCGAGGATGACGTTGAGCAGCAGGGTGGAAGCGATGCCCGGCACCGCCATCGGCGTCAGCACATAGAGGATTTCCGAGGACAGCGTCGCCCCGTCCATCCGCGCGGCTTCCAGTATCTCGCCGGGGATTTCCTTGAAGTAGGTGTAGAGCATCCAGACGATGATCGGCAGGTTGACCAGCGTCAGCACGATGACCAGACCGGTGCGCGTGTCGAGCAGGCCGGTGTCACGGGCCAGCAGGTAGATCGGGATCAGCACGCCCACCGCCGGCAACATCTTGGTGGAGAGCATCCACATCAGGAGGTCCTTGGTGCGCTTGCCCGGCACGAAGGCCATGGACCACGCCGCCGGCACCGCGATGACCAGCCCGAGCAGGGTCGAACCGACCGAGATCACCACCGAGTTCCAGAAATGCGCGAGGTAGTCCGAGCGCTCATTGACCGTGTGGTAGTTCTCCAGCGTCCAGTCGAAGAACAGGAAGGCGGGATGCTGGGCGATCGCGTCGCCTTCCGTCTTGAACGAGGTGAGGAAGGTCCACAGGATCGGGAAGAAGATCAGCAGCGCCACGCTCCAGCCAATGGCGGTGTTCACGGCCTTGCGGCCGGTCGAGGCCTCGCGCGCCATCTTCAGCCCTCCAGGTTCTTGCCGATCATCCGCATCAGGAAGATCGCGACGATGTTGGCGAGGATGACGGCGACGATGCCGCCGGCGGAGCCCAGACCCACGTCGAACTGCAGCATGGACTGCATGTAGACGAGGAAGGTCAGCGTGGTGGAGGCGGTGCCCGGCCCGCCATTGGTGGTCACCAGGATCTCGGCGAAGACCGAGAGCAGGAAGATGGTCTGGATCAGCACCACCACGGTGATGGCCCGCGTGAGATGCGGCAGCGTGAGGTGCAGGAAGCGCCAGAGCGGGCCCGCCCCGTCCATCTCGGCGGCTTCCATCTGCTCGCGGTCGAGGCTCTGCATCGCCGTGAACAGGATCAGCGTGGCGAAGGGCAGCCACTGCCAGGCCACGATGGCGGTGATCGAGGCCAGCGGCGCATCGGCGAAGAAATCGACGGGTTCAAGCCCAACGCCGCGTGCGAGCGCCGCGAACAGCCCGTTCACCGGGTTCATCAGCATGTTCTTCCACACCAGCGCCGAGACGCTGGGCATGACGAAGAACGGCGCGATGACGAGCACGCGCACGATGCCGGTGCCCCACATCGGCTGGTCGAGCAACACGGCGAGCGCGATGCCGCCGATCACCGTGACGGCGAGCACGCCGAGCACCAGGGTCAGCGTGTTGACCAGCGCCGGCCAGAACGCCGGATCTGTGAAGAAATAGGTGTAGTTCTCGAAGCCGGTGAACTCTTCCGTCCCCGGCATCAACAGGTTGAAGCGCAGGAAGGAGAAATAGATGGTCATGCCCAGTGGCACGATCATCCAGGCCAGCAGCAGGACGACCGCCGGGGAAAGCATGAGCCGGCCTGCGATGCGGGAGGCTTGCGTCGCCATGATGGTTTCGCCCGGGCTGAAGTCGGTTGTGAGGAAGACGGACGCCGGAGCGTCCGTTTCATTCTGCCGCGACGCGGGGTGCGGGGTTCCCGCGCCGCGGCAGGTCGCCCGCCGGAGCCAAAAGCGCCGGCAAGCGGGTTTCGCGCGCGCTTACTTGGGATAGCCGGCGCGGGTCATCTCACGCGCGGTCAGCGCCTGCGCCGCCGCCAGCGCCTGATCCGCACTCGACTTGCCGGCGAGAGCGGCGGAGAACTGCTGGCCCACCGCCGTACCGATCGCCTGGAATTCCGGAATCGCGACGAACTGGCCGCCCGTATAGGGCACCTGCTTCTCCGAGGGCTTCTGGGTGTTCGCCGCCTCGATGGCCTTCAGCGTCATCGGCGCGAAGGGCGCCGCCTTCAGATAGGCCTCGTTCTTGTAGAGCGAGGTGCGCGTGCCCGGCGGCACATTGGCGATGCCTTCCTTCTCCGCAACCAGCTTTGTGTAGTCCGGCGAGGTCGCCCAGGCGACGAAGGTCTTCGCCGCATCCGCCTTGGCGGAGGAGGCGGGAATGGCGAGGTTCCAGGACCACAGCCAGTTGCCGTGGTTGGTGCCGCCCGCGCGGGTCGGGGCCGGCGCGAAGCCGACCTTGTCGGCGACCTTCGATTCCTTCGGATCGGAAATGAAGGAGGCGGCGACGGTGGCGTCGATCCACATGCCGCATTTGCCGGTCTGGAACAGAGCGAGGTTCTCGTTGAAGCCGTTGGACGAGGAACCGGGCGGACCGTACTTCGTCATCAACTTCAGATAGGTGTCGAGCGTCTTCTTCCACTCGGGCTGGTCGAATTGCGGCTTCCACTGCATGTCGAACCAGGCGCCGCCCATGGAATTGTTCATCGAGGTGAGGAACGCCATGTTCTCACCCCAGCCGGCCTTGCCGCGCAGGCAGATGCCGTAAATGCCGGTGCCCTTGTCGGTCATCTTCTCCGCCGCCTGGGCGATGAAGTCCCAATCGGGATTTTCCGGCATCTTGAGCCCGGCCTTTTCCAGAAGGTCGGTGCGGTACATCAGCATGGAGCTTTCGGCGTAAAACGGCGCCGCATAGAGCTTGCCATCCACGGTGAGCGCGGCGGCAACCGGCGGCAGCAGGTCGGCCTGGTCATAGGCGGCGCCGAGATTGTCGAGCGGCAGCAGCCAGTTCTGCTTGGCCCAGATCGGCACTTCGTAATTGCCGATGGTCAGCACGTCATACTGGCCGCCTTTGGAGGCGATGTCGGTGGTCACGCGCTGGCGCAGCACGTTCTCTTCCAGCGTCACCCAGTTGACCTTGATGTCGGGATGCTTGGCGTTGAAGTCCGGCATGAGGCGCTGCATGCGGATCATGTCGCCGTTGTTCACGGTGGCGACGGTGATGGTGGTTTGCGCCGAGGCGGCACCGGCCGCGGCAACGAGCATCGACGCACCCAGAAGGGCGCGGAGTGTCACAGTCATGGCTTCCTCCCTGGCGATTTGAGCAATTCATCGCCTTATGGGCAAATATTCACTCGCTACGACGCAGGGTCAATCCCCCGATCATGCTGCGGATGCGAGAGGATGGGCTTCGTGGGCGCAACGAAGGGCGGGAGGGACGATGAGAAGCGAGCGCGGCTAGGGTTTACGCCGGCCTTCGCAGGCGCAGTAGGGCGAGGAGATTTGGCCGAAGAGTCTTGCGCTGGGCCCCGGCTCTGCGCTCCGGCTTCGCCGTCGCTGGTCCGGGGAACGAGGTAAGCTCTTCGTTTCCCGGACAAGCCGCGCGCAGCGCGGCGCCGAGCCGGGATCCAGCGCAAGACTCTTCGGCCGAATCCTCTGCCAGACCGGCCCTCACAGCGCCAATACGCCGCGCGCGGTCGGCTCGTCGCTGACAAGTCCGTTCAGCAGCCCGCCGCGCAGCGCCGCGGCGATTGCCGGTATCTTGGAGGGGCCGGCCGCGACGCCGATCACCGGCCGGTCCGGCCGGGTGGCCGGGGCATGCAGGCTGCCGAGGCGCTCGTTGATCGGCAGATCCATATAGCGCCCGTTGACGTCGAAGATGCGCCCGACCACCTCGCCCACCGCACCGGCCTGCTGCACCTCGATCAGTTCCGAAGGCTTGAGGAAGCCGTCGGTCAGCAGCGGCGCGTCCTGGCTCATCTGGCCGACGCCGACGAAGGCGGCGTCCGCCGCGCCGGCCAGCTCGCGCACCTTGCGAACCGGCCCCAGCGCGAGAAACTGCTCCTTCTCGCGGCTGGTCTCGGAGATCACCGGCACCGGCATCGGGTAATGCGGCGCGTGCACCTTTTCCGCCAGCCGCATGATGACGTCGTAATAGGAGGCGGAGCCGTCCGGCGCGATGTTGCCGATCAGCGAAACCAGCCGGTGCTGCGGCGCCTCTATGGTGCCCAGGGCCTCGATCATGCCGCGCAGCGCCCGCCCGGTGCCGAGCGCAATGACCCGCGGCCGCGGCTCGCGCAGCACCCGCTCCATTTCCGCCGCCGCCGCCGGGGCGATGGCGCGCACGGGATCGCGGTCCGGCCCGAGACCCGGCACCACCCGGCAGATCACCAGATTGAAGCGCTCGCGCAGCGCGCTTTCCAGCGCGAGGCAGCTGGCGAGATGGTGGTTCAGCCGCACATGGATAAGCCCCGAGGCCACGGCGCGGCTCACCAGACGCTGCGCGCGCTGGCGCGAGACCCCCATCTCGCTGGCGATCTGGTCCTGTGTCAGGCCGCCGACATAGTAAAGCCAGGCCGCACGGGCGGCCTGGTCGTCAGCGGAGGCGTCGGGTTCGATGAGGCTCATGCGGTACGGACTATGTCAGCGAAAGGGCGGAAGAGCTCGGGCCGGCCGGCCCGCATCTCGGCGAAACTGGTGAAACGGCGGTGCGGCTGCAGGCCTTCCGGCAGAGGCAGTTCCATCACGGCGAAATGGCGGCCGCCGGTGAAGTGCCACACCTCCATCCCGGCCGCCTTCCCGGCAGCAAGACCGACGCCGCTATCCTCGATCACCACGCAGGCGGCGGGATCGGCGCCCATGCGGGCGGCAGCGTGCAGGAACAGGTCCGGCGCCGGCTTGCCGCGCGCCACCTCGCTCGCCGTGAAGCTCCGGCCGGCAAACACGCCGTCGAGACCGGTGATCCGCAGCGAGGCGGCCAGCCGCAGCGGGCTCGATGAGGTGGCAAGGCAGAACGGCACGTCGAGCGCGGCGAGCGCCTCGACGGCGCCCTCCATCGCCGTGAGCTCCGCCTCGAAGGCCGCCAGCAGGCGCGCGCGATAATCGTCCTCGAAGCTCGGGGGCAGCGCGATGCCGAAGCGCGCATGCACTTCGCTGACGATCACCGAATAGGAACGGCCGATGAAATGACGGGCGACGAAGGCGAGATCGACCGCGACGCCATGGTCGGCCAGCGCATCGATAAGCGCGCCGGCACTCAGCACCTCGCTGTCGATCAGCACGCCGTCGCAATCGAAGATGATGAGCGCGGGGCGCATGAGACGGCAGTCCGCTTCCGATCCGGTTGCGGGCACTATTACCATTCCGGCGCGCTTACTCCACCGCTATCGCGTCGCCTTGGCGGACGAGGTGCGGGCTGGCGACCGGCAGCCGGATATCGGCGATGATCGGAAGATGGTCGGAGGCCATGCGCGCGGCCGGGTCGGTGAAGCTCGCCGCCAGCATGCCGGGCGCGCTGCAATAGACCCCGTCCAGCCGCAGCAGCGGCCAGCGCGCGGGAAAGCTGCGCAGCCGCGTGCGGAAGGGCAGCGCCCGATGAATGGCGCGGGAGACGAGGCCGAGCGAGCACCAGTCGTTGAAGTCACCCATCATCACGGTCGGCATCCCGCGCGCCCGTTTCGCCAATGCGGCCAGAGCCATGGACTGGCGCCGGCGTTCGAGGAAGGCGAGGCCAAGATGGACGGCGACGAGATGCAGCGGGCCGAACGGCGTCTCCACCTCGGTCTCGATGGCGATGCGCGGCTCCCGCCGGCGCACCGAGAGATCGTGCAGCACCACATTGCGGGTCGGCCAGCGGGTGAAGAGGGCATGCCCGTAATGCCCGTCCGGCACGACGATGGTGCGCGCCTCGGCGAAATGGCCGATGCCGAGCCCCTGCAGCGGCGCGAGGCAGTCGACGCCCCGGCCGCGCGTGTCCACTTCCTGCAGGGCCAGCACGTCCGGGCGATGGCGGGCGATCAGCGCGGCGATGCGATCGAGGTCAAAGCGCCCGTCGGGGCCCACCCCGCCATGGATGTTCCATGTCATGACCCGGAGGCCCGGCGACGTGACGCGCAGCTCGGGCCGCACGAGATTCACCGTTCCCCGCGGAAATGCGACACCAGCAGCTGGAGGCCGAGCGAGCAGAGCACCCAGAGCAGCACCAGCCCCGCGAGCAGGCCGGCGCCGGCGAGTGAGGGCTGCGAGATCATGTCGACGATCTGCCGCCCGAGCGCCGTCAGCACGATCAGCCCAGGCATCAGGCCGATGGCGGTGCCCACGACATAATCGACGATGCGCACGCCCGCCGCGCCGGCCACCAGATTGACGAAGGTGAATGGCGCCAGTGGCACCAGCCGCACCGTCGCCACCGTCACGATGCCCTGGCTGGCAAGACCGCGCCGGATGCGGTTGATGCGTGGGCCGATGAAACGCCGGATCATGCCCGCGCCGAGCTGCCGGCCGATGAAATAGGTCACGACCGCGCTGGCCAGCGCGCCGCCGCCGGCGAGCAACGCACCGGTCCAGCCGCCGAACACCGCGACGGTGGCGACGATGAGTACCGAAACCGGAAAAACCACCAGCCCGCCAAGCACATAGAGGGCAACCACGGCGGCGGGCGCCCATGGGCGCTCGGCCATGCCATCCAGTGCGCCGATCAGCCGTTCGGGCTCGGAGAAGGGGGAATTCGCCCAGGCGAACACCAGCGCCGCCACCAGCACGACCGCGATGCCCAGCGGCAGCAGGCGGCGCATCAGGGATTTGCCCCCACGCGCGGGCGAGCGCTCATAGATCGGCTCCAGCGGGTCGGCCAGCGCGTCGATGGCGGGCAGCGGCAGGTCGCTCGGCGCGCTATGCGACACCTCGACCAGACGGCGTCCCCCGGTTGCCTCATCGAGAACCGCCAGCAGCGAGCCGGTCCGCTCGATGATGGCGGCGACTTCCGCGCCATCGCGCCCGACATGCTCGCCCAGCATACGGTTTCGCACCGCCGCCACGCCGGCGCGGGCCTCGTCCGTGCCCGCTTCGATTACCAGATCGCACTCGCTGTCGAACCCCATGGAGCGGTTGCACAGATTGGCCGAGCCCACGCGCAGCAGGCGGTCGTCGACGATCATCACCTTGGAGTGGACCATCACCGCCGTCGTGGAACCCTCCGCCTCGGATTCGGGAAACACCATGCGCACGCGGTCGGTGACGCCCGCTTCGGCGAGACGGGCCAGCACGCGATCGCGGCCGACGCCCATGGCCTGATGCTCGAACCAGCTGCGATAGTCCTTCGGCGTGATGAGCAGCGCCTCCAGCTGGGGACATTCCCGCAGGCGCTCGATGAGCCGCGCGGTGAAGCGCTCGCAGGTGAGGAACTGGTTCTCGATATAGAGGTGGCGCTCGGCGACATCGAGCATGTCGAAGAACAGCGCCTCGACCTCGCGAACCTCGCTCTCTTTCTCATAAGGCGGCAAGGTGCGGGAGATGCCGATGTCGAGCGAATGGAAATCCGGCTCCAGTCCCTGCGGCCAGCGATCGGCGCGGACGCGGTGGCGCGGGGACGGCAGGCGCTCGCACGCCGCGCGCTTCCAGCGCTCGCGGAACAGACGCCCCAGCGCTGCCGCGGCCGCACCGTCAACCGCCATCTGCACATCGTGGAACGGCGCATAGGCCGCGCCCGCAGGATCGAGCCGGCGAGCGTCGTCCGGCAGATGCGCGCTGGTGTCCCAGCGCCGGCCGGTGAGATCGAGCCCGCCGGAGAAGGCCATGCGGTCGTCGATCACCACGATCTTCTGGTGATGCGAGGCGCCGATGGGCAGGACGTCGTCGAAGCAGAATTCGATCTGGCGCGGCGTCGCCCACATGAAGGAGAAGATCGGCGCCAGTTCCCGCTCGAAGGCGAACATCACCGAATAGTCCCACAGCAGCAGGCGGATGCGCAGGCGCGGATTGCGCGCCACCAGCGCGGTGAGGAAGGCGGCGAGGGTTTCCGGCAGCCCATCCTCCGCCGTGCCGCTTTCACCGACCAGCTTCATGCGGCTGTCGAGGTCCCAGCCGGCGATATGGATGGTCTCGCGCGCCTCCAGCATGGCCGCCCGCAAGGCACCGAAATAGCTCGCGCCGTCGACCAGCACCGCCGCGCGCGTCGCCTGCTCCTGCCGCCACACATTGCGGCCCGGGCGCAGCACGGGAGCCGATTCCAGCGGCGCGGGCGGGCCGGGGCTGCGCGGCACCGCGCCTCGGGCGGTGGCCGCTTCAAGCATGTCGGGGGCAAAGCTCATGGGTTCAGGCCGTCCTCGGGTCGACGCGGGTCACAGCGGTAAACCGCCCGGCCCGCCCTCGGTTCCGACGAGAGCCCGCTGCGTGCAATGAGGTCAGGAATTCACCTGCCGCGCGCCCCTCAGGCAGGGCGCAGATAGGTCTCCACCAGCTCGGTCCAGAACGCCGCGCCGATGGGCAGCAGGTCGTCGTTGAAATTATAGCCGGGGTGATGCAGCGGTCGGTCCGCCTCGGAGGTGCGTCCGCCGAGGAAGAAATAGCTGCCGGGGCGCTCCCTCAGCATATAGGCGAAATCCTCGCTGCCCATGCTGGGACGGGGCATCTCGCGCACCTGCTCGGCGCCGGCGAAGCGGGTGGCGAGATCGCGCAGGAAATCGGTTTCCGCCTTGTGGTTGATGGTGGCGTCGTAGCTGCGCTGATAGTCCACCGTCGCGCTCATGCCATAGCTCGCCGCCTGGCCTTCCGCGACGAGGCGGATCCGGCGCTCCAGCTCGTCGCGCACATCAGGGTCGAAGGAGCGCACGCCCACGATGAGTTCGGCGCGTGCGGGGATGACGTTGCTGGCCGCCCCGGCGTTGAAGGCGCCGACCGTGACCACCGTCGGGTCCATCGGGTGGATGTTGCGCGAGACGATGGTCTGCAGCGCCAGCACGATGGAGGCCCCGGCGACGATGGGGTCGGCGGTGGCCTGCGGCTCGGCGCCGTGCCCGCCGAGCCCGTGCACGGTGATGCGGCACTCGTCCACCGCCGCCATGATCGGCCCATCCCTGAAGATGAACGTGCCGAAGGGCGCATCGGGATCATTATGCAGCGCGAACACGGCATCGCAGGGAAAGCGGTCGAACAGCCCCTCCTCCACCATGATCTTGGCGCCGCCGAAATTCTCCTCCGCCGGCTGGAAGATGAGGTGCACGGTGCCCTCGAAATTGCGCCGCTCGGCGATCGCGCGCGCCGCGCCCAGCAGCATGGCGGTGTGGCCGTCATGGCCGCAGGCATGCATCAGCCCCGGCGTCTTGCTGGCATAAGACAGGCCGGTCTCCTCGACGATCGGCAGCGCGTCGATATCGGCGCGGATGCCGACCGAGCGGCTGCCCGTGCCGTTCGTCAGCGTGGCCACCAGCCCGGTTTTGGCGAGGCCCCGCGAGACGGTGTAGCCGAGCGCGTCCAGTTCGCGGGCGATCACCTCCGAGGTCCGCACCTCTTCCAGCCCCAGCTCGGGATGGGCGTGCAGATCCTGGCGCAGCGCCACCAGCTCCGGCATCGCATTGGAGAGCAAGGCGCGAACGTTCATCTCAGGCATTCCGGGTTGGTATCTTGTTCTCGAAATGGCGGAAAACCACGACCAGCAGGGCGGTCAGGCACAGATAGATCATCGCCAGCAGCAGCAGCGGCTCATAGGTGAGAAAGGTCGTCTGGCGTATTTTGGAGATGACGGCATAGACGTCGATCACGGTGATGGTGGCCACCAGCGGCGTCGCCTTGAGCTGGAGGACCGTCTCGCCATTGAGCGTGGGCAGCGCCCGGTGCACCGCGCGCGGCAGCCAGATGCGCCAGAACACCTTCCAGCGGCTCATGCCATAGGCGCGGGCCGCTTCGAGTTCGCCCTTGGGCACGCCGGAGAAGGCGCCGCGCATCACCTCGCCCTCATAGGCGGCGAAGGAAATGGTGAGCGCCGCCACGCCATAGGGCCAGGCCTCGCGCAGATAGGGCCAGAGGAAGGACTGGCGGATTTCGGGGAACTGGGGAAACAGCGAGCCCAGCCCGTAATAGAGCAGCCAGAGCTGCAGCAGCAGCGGCGTGCCGCGGATCACAGTGCAGAAGCCGCTTGCCATCGCCTTCAGCGGCCAGGGCCCCGTCACCTGCACCAGCCCGATCGGCACGGCGAACAGGAAGCCGAGCAGTGCGGTGCTGACAAGCATCAGCAGCGTCACGCTGACACCGGAGGCCAGGGCGCCGGCATATTGCGGCAGCCAGTCCCAGCGCATGAACCAGGCGGCGCAGAACACCATGAGACCCGCCACCGCCAGGAGCGCGATACGGTGCGGCTTCAGGAAGCCCCTGCCGCTCGGCAGGCTGGTGAGCGCCGTCGCCGCCAGTGTCGTCTCTTCAGGCGGCAGATCGACCAGCGATTCCGGCTCGGGCGCGTCGTCGGATGCTTGGTTGGCGGCCCTCATCGCGTCGCCGCCCAACCGCGCCGGGCGCGTGTCTCGATGAGATGGATGATGAGGTTGGAGACCAGCGTCAGGGCCAGATACAGCACGCCCGCCGCGCAGAAGAACAGCATGTACGCCTTGGTGGCGCCGGCCGCCTGCCGCGTCACCAGCGTCAGCTCGCTGAAGCCGACCACCGCGAGCAGCGCCGTGTCCTTGGTGGCGATGAGCCACAGATTGGACAGGCCGGGAATGGCATGGGGCAGCATGGCCGGCAGGGTGACGCGGCGCAGCACCATCAAAGGCGACATGCCATAGGCCCGCGCCGCCTCGATCTGGCCGGGCGGCACGGCCTGTATCGCCCCGCGCAGCACCTCGGTCGAATAGGCGCCCTGCACCACGCCAATGACGAAGATGCCGGCGGCGAGGCCGCTGATGTCGATGGAGCCGTAGCCCATCGCGCCGGAGAGCCGGTTCAGGAGATCCGTGCCGGCATAATAAAGGATCAGGATGAGCACGAGCTCAGGCACGGCGCGCACGACCGTGGTGTAGACCTCCAGCAGGTCCTTGGTCACCGGCCCGCCATAGAGCTTGCCGAAGGCGCCGCCCGTGCCGAGGACGAGGCCGAGCGAATAGCCGCCGATCGCGATCTTGATCGAATTGAAGAACCCGGCCAGCAGCACGCTGCCCCAGCCGGGCGGATCGAGTGCCAGCAGGCCCCAATTGATCAGGGGAGTGGGATCGGCCATTGGGTCCGCCTCGCCGCGAGAAGGAACGGGCCGGCGCGGCGCGCCGACCCGGATCAGGCCCGATCAACCGCCATAGATGTCGAAGTCGAAGTACTTCTTGGAGAAGGCGTCATAGGTGCCGTTGGCGCGGATCGCCTTGATCGCGGCGTTGATCTTGGCCTTCAGCTCGGTGTCGCCCTTGCGCAGGCCCACGCCGACGCCCGCGCCGAGGATCGCCGGATCATCCTTCACATTGCCCTTCAGTTCGCAGCACTGCTTGCCCTGATCGGACTTCAGGAAGGCGTCCAGCGCGATGGCATCGGCCTGCACGGCGTCGATGCGGCCGGCGGCGAGGTCGTTATTGGCCTCATCCTGCGTCTGGTATTCCTTGACCGTCGCACCCGCGCCGCCGAAGTACTTGGTGGCGTAGTCCTGGTGGATGGTGGAGACCTGCACGCCGATGGTCTTGCCCTTCAGGCCGGCGGGCGTGGCGTCGAACTTCTCAGCTTTCGGGCCCATCACGCCGGTCGGCGTGTTGTAATATTTGTCGGAGAAATCGATCGTCTTCAGGCGCTCGGGGGTGATCGACATGGAGCCGACGATCATGTCGATCTTCTTGGAGGTCAGCGCGGGAATGATGCCGTCCCAGGCGACGGGCGTGATGACGCAGTCGAGCTTGGCCTGCTTGCAGATGGCCTGCATGAACTCGACCTCCCAGCCTTCCCACTTGCCGGAGGCGTCGGGCGAGGCGAAGGGCGGATAGGGCTCGGCGGCGAAGCCGACCTTCAGCGGCTCGGCCGCCACGGCGCACACGCCGGCAAGGCCGATGGCAGCGGCGGCAATGATCGTCTTGAGTGCGTTCTTCATCGTTTTCCCTCTGGTTTTTCAGGCGTTTCAATGAACTGAACTGATGAATTTCTTCAGCCGCTCCGATTTCGGATCGCCGAAGATCTGCTCCGGCGGGCCCTGTTCCTCGATCACGCCGTGGGCGAGGAACACGATGTGGCTGGCGACATTGCGGGCGAATTTCATCTCGTGCGTCACCAGGATCATGGTGCGCTGTTCCTTCGCCAGATCGCCGATCACGCCCAGCACCTCGCCGACCAGTTCCGGGTCCAGCGCGGAGGTCGGCTCGTCGAACAGCATCGCATGCGGCTGGATGGCCAACGCCCGGGCAATGGCCGCGCGCTGCTGCTGACCACCGGACAGGAAGGCCGGGTAGACGTCGCGCTTGTCGAACAGGCCGACGCGCCGCAGCAGCGCCTCCGCCCGCTCGATCGCCTCGGCCTTCGGCACGCCGAGCACATGCACGGGCGCCTCGATGACATTCTGCAGGATGGTCATGTGCTGCCAGAGGTTGAAGCTCTGGAACACCATGCCGAGGCGCGAGCGCAGGCGCTGCACCTGCTTGCGGTCCCGCGGCGTCAGCCCGCCGGCGCCATCCGGCTTCAGGGCGATCTCCTCGCCGCGCACCGCCACCGACCCGCCGCTTGGCACTTCGAGCATGTTGATGCAGCGCAGGAAGGTGGACTTGCCCGAGCCGGAACCGCCGATAATGGCGATGACGTCGCCCTCGCGGGCCGTGAGCGAGACACCCTTGAGGACCTCGAGCGCGCCGAAGCGCTTGTGAAGGTCCCGAACGACGATGGCCTCGGCACGCTCCGTCATCGGATGGGCGTCTCCGATCGTTTGCACAAAGAAATCAGGCTCATGCCACGCTTTCCCCTGCTGTCTCGCGATCCCCGCCACGCGGCGGAAGGACACGCCCGGACGGCGAGCCTCTGCTGTCTCGTCCGCCCCGTTTGTGCAGATTGCCCTTTCTACCGCAGTTATTCAAGTGTATAACAATTCGGGTCGCGATTTTTTTGTGCAGCGCCAAAAAAGCAGCATTCACTACAAAAGGGGTAGCTTATGTCCAGTTTCGGGTCGCAGGAGATGTCGGCGCCGCTTCAGCGTGTTCTGATGCGCCGTCCCGGCCCCAGCCTGCTGGCAGCGGACCCGGCGAAGTGGCATTACGGGCCGACCTTCGATGGCGGAAAAGCCGTGCTGCAATACGGCGAATTCGCTCGCCTGGTGGAGCGCTCGGGCGCGGAGATCATCTGGCTGGACGACGCTGGCGACGGGCTGGCCGACGCCATGTTCACCCATGACCCCTCGCTGGTCTGCGACCACGGCGCCATCATCCTGCGCATGGGTAAGCCGCTGCGCGCCGGCGAGCCGGCCCTGCACGAGAAGGCCTATGCCGAGCGGCAGATCCCCATTCTCGGCCGCATCGAGGCGCCCGGCACGGTGGAGGGCGGCGACTGCGTCTGGCTCGACGCGCGCACCCTCATCGTCGGGCGCGGCGTGCGCACCAATCAGGACGGCATCGACCAGCTGGGCAAGATGCTCGCCCCCCATGGCATCTCGGTGCTCGGCTACGACCTGCCGCTCTGGCACGGCGAGGCGGCCTGCCTGCATCTGATGAGCGTCATCAGCCCGCTGGCGGACGATCTCGCGCTGGTGTTCGCCCCGCTGCTGCCGGCGGCGTTCTACCAGCTGCTCAAGGCGCGCGGCATCCGCCTCATCGAAGCCCCGGCCGACGAGTTCCACGCCAGCAACGGCCTGTCGCTCAACGTGCTGCCGACGCGGCCGAATGAGGTCATCATGGTCGAGGGCTTTCCCGCCACCAAGGCGGCCATGGAAGCGGCCGGCTGCACCGTGTCGACCTTCGCGGCCGACGCGCTGTGCATCGCCTGCGAGGGTGGGCCGACCTGTCTCACCCGCCCCGTGCTGCGGCTCGCCGCATGAGCCGTCGCAACTACCACCGCGGAACCGAGGCCGAGCGCCGCCACGATCTGATCGAGGCGACGCTGGACTGCATTTCCGAGGCGGGGTTGCAGGGCGCCACCGTGCGCCAGATCGCCATCAAGGCGGGCGTGACGGCCGGGCTGATCCGGCACTATTTCGCCTCCAAGGAGATCATCCTCCAGGAGGCGTACAAGGTCGTCATCGCCCGGCTGACGGAGAAGGCCAAGAACATCAGCGGCACGCCGGAGGAGCGCCTGCGCACCTTCGTGCTGGTCAATTTGACCGAGCCGGTGGCCAACAGCCGCAGCCTCTCGCTGTGGGCCGCCTTCATCAGCCAGGTCGGCGTCGACCCGGCGCTCGCGGCCATCCACCATGAGGGCTATCTCAGCTTCCGCCATGAGCTGGAGGAACTGCTGGCCGACTTTCTCGCCGCCAAGGGCGAGCCCCCCGATCCGGCGCGGCGCCGCGCGCTCGCCATCGCGGTGAACGGCATACTCGACGGCCTCTGGCTGGAGGGGTGCCTCGCCGGAGAACTTTTCGAGGAAAGCGAGCTGGTCTCGATCGCTTTTTCCTCCATCGAGGCGCTGGTCGGCCATCCGATCGCCGCGCCGAACGACACCACGCCGGACCGGGAGTAAACCGATGCGCTACGCCTCCATCACAGACAGGCTTGCCAGCCTCGGCTCCGAGAAATGGGCGGTTCACGTCGAGGCGCGCCGCCGCAAGGCCAAGGGCGTGCCGATCATCGAACTGACGATCGGCGAGCCCGACCTGCCGCCGCACGCGACGCTGATTACCGAGGCCACCCGCTCCATGGTCGCCGGCCGCCACCGCTATTCCAACGGGCGCGGCGAGCAGCCTGTGGTCGACGCGCTGGTGCGCAAATATGCCCGGCGCCGCGCGGATGTGACGGGCGACAACGTATTGTGTTTTCCCGGCACGCAGACCGCGCTGTTCGCGGTCATGCTAGGCCTCGTCGAGACGGGGGATGCCGTGCTGGTGGGCGATCCGCTCTACGCCACCTATGAAGGCGTGATCCGCGCCACCGGGGCCGACCAGATCACCGTGCCGCTGCACCCGGAACACGGGTTCCACATGCAGGCCGAGGATCTGGAGAGGGCGATCACCCCGCAATGCCGGGTGCTGCTGCTGAACACCCCGCACAACCCGACCGGCGCGGTGCTGACCGCAGAGGAGATCGCCGCCATCGGCGAGGTCTGCCGCCGGCACGATCTGTGGATCGTCAGCGACGAGGTCTATGAGGAGCTGATCTTCGACGGCGCCTTCGCCTCGCCCTTCGACAATCCCGCGCTGGCCGAGCGCACCATCGTGTGCTCGTCCATCTCCAAGTCGCATGCCGCGCCGGGTTTCCGCAGCGGCTGGGCCATCGGGCCGGCGGAGTTCACCCACCGGCTGCTCGCCGTGTCGGAGACCATGCTGTTCGGCCAGCAGCCCTTCATCGCCGACATGACCGCCTATGCGCTCGACAATCCGGTCGATACCTCGGCGATCATGCGCCGTTCGTACAAGCGGCGTTCCGACCTCATCGTCGGCGCGCTGGCCGATGCGCCGGGCCTCGTGCCCTTCGCGCCGGAAGCGGGCATGTTCATTCTCATCGATGTCGCCGGCACGGGGCTGTGCGGCGAGGAATTCGCCTGGGCGCTGCTGGACGAGGAACAGGTCGCGGTGATGCCCGGCTCCTCCTTCGGCGCCGGCGCGGGAGACTTCATCCGGCTCAGCCTCACCGTGCCGGACGACGAGATCGAGGAAGCCTGCCGGCGCATGGCGGCGCTGGCGGCACGCACGGGATTGCGAAAGGCGAAGCGGGCATGAGCGGCACGAGAACAGTCGGCGAGGCGATGATCGACCTCCTCGAAGCCAATGGCGTCGAGGTGGTGTTCGGCATTCCCGGCGTGCATACGGTGGAACTCTATCGCGGGCTGGCGGCCTCCAAGATCCGCCACATCACCCCGCGCCACGAGCAGGGCGCCGGCTTCATGGCCGACGGCTATGCCCGCGTCACCGGCAAGCCGGGCGTCGCTTTGGTCATCACCGGGCCGGGGCTGACCAACACCATCACCGCCATGGCGCAGGCCCGGCAGGATTCGGTGCCGATGCTGGTCATCTCCGGCGTCAACCGGCGCTCTTCGCTCGGGCAGGGGCGCGGCTTCCTGCATGAGCTGCCCGACCAGTCGGCGATGATGAAGAGCTTCGCCAGTGCGTCCTTCACGCTCAACGACCCGGCGGAGCTGGCCTCCGTCATCGCGCAGGCCTTCGCCATCATGGGCTCGGCGCGGCCGGGGCCGGTGCATATCGAGATTCCGACCGACGTCATGCCGCTGCCGGCGGGCGAGATCGCGCGCAAGCCCACCGTGCCGGCCCGCCCCGGCGCGGATGGCGCGACGCTGCGCCAGGTCGCCGCGCTGTGCGACAAGGCCAAGCGCATCGTGCTGATGTGCGGCGGCGGCGCAGTGTCGGCGGGCGAGAAAATTCAGGCGCTGGCGGCAAGGCTGGATGCCCCGGTGGTGCTCACGGTCAATGCGCGCGGCCTGCTCGCCGGCCACCCCTTGCGCGTGCCCGCGAGCCCGAGCCTTGCCGCGGTGCGCACGCTGATCGGCGACGCGGACCTCGTCATCGGCCTCGGCACCGAAATGGGCCAGACCGACTACGACATTTATGCCGATGGCGGCTTTCCGGAGCTGCCGAGCTTCGTGCGGGTCGACATCGACGCTGTGCAGCTTTCGCGTGAGCCGCGCGCCGACATTGGGGTGCTCTCCACCGTCGAGGCGGCCGTTTCCGGCCTGCTGCCGCTGGTCGCGGCGCATGAGGGCGACGGTGCCGTGCGGGCAGCGGCGGCGCGGGAGGCGGCGTGGGACAGCCTGTCGCCCAAGATCCGCACCGAGATCGCGGTGATCGACAGCATCTACAAGAGCCTGCCGGACGCCATCGTCGTCGGCGATTCCACGCAGGCGGTCTATGCCGGCAATTTCTATCTCGATCTTGCCCACCCGCTGTCCTGGTTCAACGCCGCCACCGGCTTCGGCGCGCTGGGCTATGGCCCGCCGGCCGCCATCGGCGCCGCCATCGGTGCCCCCAACCACCCCGTCATCTGCCTGACCGGCGATGGCGGGCTGCAGTTCTCGCTCGCGGAGATCGGCTCGGCGGTGGATGCCGGGGCGCAGGTGATTTTCCTCGTCTGGAACAATGACGGCTATCAGGAGATCGAGAACTACATGATCGACTGCGGCATCGAGCCGGAGGGCGTGAAGCCTTCAGCGCCCGATTTCGTGACCATTGCCGAGGCCTATGGCGTTCCCGCCACCCGCCTCGACGATGTCGCCGAACTCGACGCCGCCTTGCAGACGGCCGGGCAGCGCAACGGGCCAAGCCTGATCGAAATCCACCAGACGCGCACGCGCGGCGCGACGGCGTGAGGGACGGCGCCGCTCAGCCCAGCGCCTCCAGCGCCTCGCCCTCGATGACCATCTCGTGGTCGTCCTCGTCGACCTCGAAGCCGAGGCGGGCGTAGAAGCCGATCGCGCCCGCATTGGCCTTGTCGACGCCGAGCCGGATGAAGCTGCACCCGTTCGGCGCCTCGCGCCCGATGGCGGCCGCGAGCAGCGCCCGGCCGAGGCCGGAGCCGCGTTCGGACGGCGCGACATAGAGGTCCTGCACATAAAGGCCGGGCCGGCCGCGCCAGCCGGAAAAGGCATAGGTGTAAAGGCACAGGCCCACCGCGCCGTGGTCGCGCACCGCGACCAGCGCCTTGAACAGGCCAAGGCCCGTGGGGCCGTAGCGGTCGAGGCTCGCCTCATCCGCCAGCGGCCTGAAGCCGGGCCGGACATGGTCGGCGAGGCGGGCCAGCATGTCCGCGACCGCCTTCAGGTCACCCCGCTCCATGGGCCGGATCGTCGCCGGCGTCACGGCTCTTCGACCAGAGCCAGCGCGCCGGCGCGGATGATGTCGGGCAGTTCGCGCGCCCGCCGCAGCTCCAGGTCGAAATAGACGGTGATGGCCAGCAGCTCCGCGCGCACGGCGCCGTCGGGCGAAGACAGGCGGTGCCAGGTGGTGACTGACTTTGTGCCAACCCGGCGCACCGCGCTGTCGATGACGAAGAGTTCGCCCGCGCGCGTCTCGCGCTTGTAGTCGATCTCGTAGCGCACATCCGCCCAGCCTTCGCGGCGGGAGGTCACCCACTCCGCGTCATAGCCGCAGGCCGCCATGAGGTGCCAGTGCGCCTGATCGAACGCGCCGACATAATGCTGCACGTTCATGTGCCCCATCGCATCGCATTGCGCGGGATAGACGAGGCCCTGATAGGTGCGGATGGTCATGATCCCGTTCTCCCGGCAACGGCATGGGAGGCGCGGAAGCCTTCCATGAAGGCAACCAGATTGTCGCCCAGCGCGTCGCAGATATAGCCGCCTTCCTGCACGATGACGCTCGGCAGGCCAAGCTGGCCGATCAGCCCCCCGATGCGGGCAAAGCCCGGCGTGGAGACGTTCAGCCCCCCAAACGGGTCGCCCTCATAGGCATCGAGCCCCAGCGCGACAACCAGCGCGCCGGGCGCGAAGGCCTGGATGCGGGAGAGCGCCCGGTCGAGCGCCGCGAGGAAGCCCTCGTCGCCGGTGTGGCGCTCCAGCGGCAGGTTGAGGTTGTAGCCGCGCCCGGCCCCCTCCCCGCGCTCATCCGCATGGCCCCAGAAGAACGGATAGAACCGCACCGGATCGGCGTGGATGGAGACGGTCAGCACATCCGCCCGCGCATAGAACACGCCCTGCGTACCGTTGCCGTGGTGCAGGTCGACATCGAGAATGGCGACACGCGGCGTCCGCTCGCGCAGCGTTTGCGCGGCGATGGCGGAATTGTTGAGGTAGCAGAAGCCCCCCGCGAGATCGCCGAAGGCATGATGCCCCGGCGGGCGGCACAGCGCATAGGCCGCCGCCGCGCCCTCGTTCACCCCCACCGCCGCCTGCGTCGCCGCATGGGAACTGCGCAGCGCGCTGGCAAAGGTCTGCGGGCCGATCGGGCAGGAAGTGTCCGCCATGTGGTAGCCGGCCTGACCCACGGCGGAGAGCGGATAGGCCCCGCCCCGCCGGTCCGGGTGGATGTTGGGGATCACCTCGTCGGAGGCCAGCGCGATATGCTGCCAGCGGGCGTGGATGTTGGTGAGAAACTCCAGATATTCCGGCGTGTGGATGGCGGCCGCCGGCGCGAGCCCGAAATCGGGCGGCACCTCGTGCACCAGCCCCGCCCGAAGCGACGCCTCGAACAATATGTCCGCGCGCTCGGGCCGCTCGGGATTGGGCGCGCGCGCGCCGCTGGTCAGGAAGAAGCCGGGATAGTGCTTCTTCTGCGCCTCGTCATAGACGACCTTCATCACCTGCCCCCGGTTCACGCCTCGCGCGGATAACCCCTCAGCGCCAGCTGCCGGCGCGCCTCGTCGGGGGTCGCGACCCGGTGGCCGAGCTCCTCGATGATCCGCCGCATCTTTTCTACCTGCTCGGCATTGGAGGTGGCCAGCCGGCCGCGCGCAAGGAACAGGCTGTCCTCCAGCCCCACGCGCACATTGCCGCCGAGGATCACCCCCATCGTGCCGAGCGGAATCTGCTGGCGGCCGGCGGCCAGCACGGAGAACTGATAGTCCGAACCGAGCAGCCGGTCGGCGGTCGCCTTCATGTGCAGCAACTGCTCCGGCGCGGCGTCGATGCCGCCGAGAACGCCGAGCACGAACTGCACGAAGAGCGGCGCCTGGAGCAGGCCCTTGCGGAGATAGAACGCCGCCGTCTGCAGATGGCCGACATCGTAGCATTCCAGCTCGAAGCGCCCGCCGCTCGCCCCGCCGAGTTCGGCGAGGATGGCCTCGATATCCTCGAAGGTGTTCTTGAAAATGACCGCGCGGGTGCCTTCCAGATAGTCGCGCTCCCATTCCCGGTCCCAGCTCTCCCGGCGCTCGGCCATCGGGAACAGGCCGAAATTCATCGAGCCCATGTTCAGCGAGCACATTTCCGGGCGGATCCGCCGTGGCGCGGCAAGCCGCTCGTCCAGCGTCATGCGCGAGGAGCCGCCGGTGGTGATGTTCAGCACCGCGTCGCAGCGGTCGCGGATGCGGCTCACGATCTCCTCGAACAGCGCGGGATCGGCGGATGGGAAGCCGGTCTCAGGGTCGCGGGCGTGCAGATGCAGGATCGCCGCCCCCGCCTGTGCCGCCTCCACGGCCTGGTCGGCGATCTGCTGCGGGGTGATCGGCAGATGGGGGCTCATGGTCGGGGTGTGGATCGACCCCGTGACGGCGCAGGTGATGATGACCGGGCGGTCGCCGGGCGTGCTCATGACAGGGCTCCAAAGGGCAGCTTCGCCTCGGTGGCGAAGGTTTCCAGCGCGGCGGTGAGCTTTTCCATGATCTCGTCGATCTGCTCGTCGCTGACGATGAGCGGCGGGCAGACGAGGAAATGGTCGCCGATCCGCCCGCCGCGGGTGCGGCGCGAATAGATGATGAGACCCGCCTCATAGGCGATGTCGACGAGGCGCAAATGGGCGTTCAGTTCGACCGGCAGCGGCGCCATGGTCGCGCGCTCCGCCACCAGCTCGAAGGCCAGCAGCAGGCCCTTGCCCCGCACGTCGCCGATGAAGGGAAAGCGCTGCATCAGCCCTTCCAGCCGGGCTTTCAGCGCGGCGCCCTGCCGCGCGGCGGCGGGTATCAGCCCCAGGCGGTCGATCTCGCCATGCACGGCAAGGCCAGCCGCGCAGGCGAGCGGATTGCCGGCATAGGTGTGGCCATGGATGAAGCCGCCAGCCTCGATCACCGCTTCCGCGATGGCGCGGTCCGCCACCATGGCGCCCAGCGGCGCATAACCGGCGCCGAACCCCTTGGACAAGGCCACGATGTCGGGGCGCAGGCCCCAATGCTCGCTGGCGAGATAGCGCCCGGTGCGGCCCGCCCCGCTCATCACCTCGTCGCAGATCAGCAGGATGCCGAATTCGTCGCAGATGGCGCGGATCTCCGCGTAATAGCTGTCGGGCGCCACCAGCGCCCCGGTGGAGGCCCCGCCGACCGGCTCCATGATGAAGGCCAGCACGGTCTCGGGCCCCTGCGCCAGAATCTCCTCGCGCAGCATGCGGGCATAGCGCAGGCCGCGCTCGGCGGGGCTGAGGCTGTCGCGGTCGAGATAGCAGGTCGGCGCCGCAATCTTCGGCATCTCGCGCAGCATCGGCGCGAAGGGCGCGCTCATCAGCGACATGCCGGTGACGGCAAGCGCCCCCAGTGTCGAGCCATGATAGGAGGGAAAGCGCGAGATGACCTTCCAGCGCTGCGCCTGCCCGCACGCAAGGGCATATTGCCGTGCGAGCTTGAGGCAGCTCTCCACCGCCTCCGAGCCGCCGGAGACGAAGAACACGCGGTCCAGCCCCTCGGGCATGCGCCCGGCGATCTCGGTGGCAAGGCGCTCGGCCGGCTCGTTCTCGAAATGCAGGCGGTAGCCGAAGGTCGACAGCTCCATCTGCCGGCGCATCGCCTCCAGCACGGCCTGGTTGGAATGGCCGATATTGGAGACCATGGCGCCACTGGAACCGTCGAGATAGCGCTTGCCCTCGCTGTCCCAGAGATACACTCCCTCGCCGCGCGCCAGCAGAGGGCGGCGCAGGCGCGTCTGGTAGAACAGGTTGGAAGCGGGAGGAGGAGCGGACATCGCGGTCTCGTTTCGTCGTTCAGCCGGAAGCACCGGGTCTGGCGCAGACGAGGGTGGCGGGTGTCGAGCCATAGGACAAATAGATAATCGACATGCACATCATCACGGGGAACTATGACCCCTTCCTGCGGCGCGATCGCCTTAAGGCCTTGCGATCAAAGCGCTTTGCCCGGCGCGTGAAAAATTTGATTTTCGCTGCGAAACATGGGAACCAACCCCCTCACTGTGCGTTGGTCGCGCAGTCGCGTCTGCGCGGCGTCTGCCCTCTGAATGCGCGGATGGGCGGCGCGGCGCACGTTGCGAACTCTCCCCTCTCCCTGACTTAAGGCCCCGCGCTTTGGACGCTTCTGCCTCGACCTCGACCAGCTGGCTGTCCGCGAAAAGCGCGTGCGCCGCCATCATCCGCGATTTCGACTGGTCGACGACCTCGCTGGGTCCGATCGGGAACTGGCCGGAGTATTTCCGCTCCACCGTCTCGACCCTGATCAACTCGCCGATCCCCAAGGTCCTCATGTGGGGACCCGATCACGTCATGATCTACAATGACAGCTACGTGCCGATCGCGGGCGGCAACCATCCGCACGCGCTGGGCGGCACGGTGCCGGGCATCTGGCCGGAGATCTGGGATTTCAACAGCCGCGTGCTGGCGGCGGGCCTGCGCGGCGAGGTCCAGAGCTTCCGCGATCAGCTGATGGTGCTGATGCGCAACGGTGTGCCGGAGGATGTGTATTTCGACCTCTTCTACACGCCGGTGCAGACCGCCGACGGCAAGATCGGCGGCGTTCTGTGCACGGTGCTTGAGATCACCCAGCGGGTGAATACCGAGCGCGGCCTGATCGCCAGTAACAAGCGCTTCCAGGCGGCAATGGATGCCGTCAACGGCGTGTTGTGGACCAACAGCGCCGATGGCCGGATGGTGGGCGAGCAACCCGGCTGGGCCGCCCTCACCGGGCAGAGCTTCGACGAGTACCAGGGCTATGGCTGGGCGCGGGCCGTCCATCCCGACGATGCCGAGGCGAGCGTCGTCACCTGGAGGCAGGCGGTCGACAGCCGTTCCGTCTACATCTTCGAGCATCGGGTGTGCCGTCACGACGGGGTGTGGCGCGACTTCGCCATCCGGGCCGTGCCGATCCTCGGCGAGGACGGCGAGATCGCCGAATGGGTCGGCGTTCACACCGACATCACCGAGCAGCGCCGCGCCGAACAGGCGCTGCGCGCACATGCCAGTGAGCTGGAACGACAGATACGACATCGTGAGCGGGCCGAAGAGCAGCTGCGCGCCCTCAACGAGACGCTGGAAAACCGCGTCGCCGCCGCCATCGACGAACGCCGGCAGGCCCAGCTCGCGCTCGCCCAGGCGCAGAAGATGGAAACCATCGGCAAGCTGACCGGGGGCGTGGCGCATGATTTCAACAATCTGCTGCAGGTCGTCTCGGGCAATCTCCAATTGCTGGCCAAGGACGTCGCCGGCAATAGCCGTGTCGAGCAGCGTGTCGCCAATGCCATGGCCGGGGTCGCGCGCGGCTCCAAACTTGCCGCACAACTGCTCGCCTTCGGCCGGCGCCAGGCGCTGGAACCGAAGGTGGTGAATGTCACCCGCTTCGTGCGCGGCATGGACGAGATGCTGCGCCGGGCGGTCGGCGAAGGCGTCGAGATGGAGACCATCGCCACCGCCGGGCTGTGGAACACCTTCATCGATCCCACCCAGATCGAGAACGCGCTGCTGAACCTCGCCATCAATGCCCGCGACGCCATGGACGGCCAGGGCAAGCTCACCATCGAGCTGGGCAACGCGACGCTGGATGACGACTACGCCCGCACCCATGCCGAGGTGGCGCCGGGCCAGTATGTCATGCTCGCCGTCACCGATACCGGCTGCGGCATGGCGCCGGAAATCATCGACAAGGTGTTCGACCCGTTCTTCTCCACCAAGCCGGAAGGCAAGGGCTCGGGCCTTGGCCTGTCCATGGTCTATGGCTTCGTCAAGCAATCGGGCGGGCATGTGAAGATCTATTCGGAGGTCGGCCACGGCACGACCATCCGGCTCTATCTGCCGCGTGCGCTCGCCAGCGAGGATGTCGAGGTGCAGACCATCGCCGCCCCCGTCACCGGCGGCAGCGAGACCATTCTGGTGGTCGAGGACGATGAGGAAGTGCGCAACACCGTGGTCGAGATGCTGACCGACCTCGGCTATCGCGTGCTGCGCGCGGTCGATGCCCAGTCCGGCCTCAGCGTGGTGGAGAGCGGCATTCCCATCGATGTGCTGTTCACCGATGTGGTGATGCCGGGGCCGATGAAAAGCACGGAGCTGGCGCGCCAGGCCAAGGAGCGCCTGCCCAACGTCGCGGTGCTGTTCACCTCCGGCTATACGGAAAATTCCATCGTGCACGGCGGGCGCCTGGACCCGGGCGTCGAGCTGCTCTCCAAGCCCTATACACGCGAGGCACTGGCCCGGAAGATCCGCCATGTCCTCGCCAATGCAAGCCAGCGCGCAGAGCAGGCGTCCGCGTCGGCGTCCCCTGCCCCGTCGCCGGTGGGAACGGCCGACGCGCCGGCCCCGACGGTGCTGCTGGTGGAGGACGACCCGCTCATCCGCATCAACACCGCGGACATGCTGCAGGATGCCGGCTGCACCGTGTACGAGGCCGGCACGTCGGAACAGGCGCTGAAGCTGCTCGAAACTGTCAGCATCGACGTATTGATGACCGACTTCCACCTGCCCGGCATGTCCGGCCAGCAGCTGGCGGAGCGGGTGCGCGCCTCCCATCCCGGCGTACGCATCATCTTCGCCACCGGCGAGGCCGACCTGCCAAGCCGGGGCGATGCCATCGTGCTGCGCAAGCCTTATGACATGGACGCGCTGCTGGCCGCGCTCGTGCAATAGACGGTCGGGCAGCCACGCACATTCATTCCAATCCGGAATCAGTGTGTGCGTTCATCCGCCGATTATCACTCCGGCTGGCGAGGGCGATGATGTCGCATCCCCTCTCCCCATGCCGGAGTTCATCGTGATCGACACGCGCAGCGCGCCTTATGCGGCCCTTCTTCTTCGCCTCGCCCTCGGCATTCTCTTCCTCGCCCATGCCGGGCTGAAGATCTTCGTCTTCACCCCTGCCGGCACCGCCGCCTTCTTCGGCTCGCTCGGCCTGCCCGGCGCGCTGGCCTACATCACCATCGCCTGGGAAGTGATCGGCGCGCTGGCGCTCATTCTCGGCCTCTGGCCGCGCATCGCCGCGCTGGCACTGATCCCGATCCTGCTCGGCGCCATCTTCACCGTGCACGGCCCGGCCGGCTTCTTCTTCAGCAACCCGAATGGCGGCTGGGAATTCCTCGCGCTGTGGATCGTCGCGCTGCTGGCGCTCGCTCTGCTTGGCGACGGCCCGCTCGCCCTGCGGCCGACCAGCTCGAAGCGCTGATCGCGTCTTGACGCCGGCGGCCGGGCGGCGGAGCAATACCGCGCCCGCGCTGCCGCGCGTCGTTGCGAAAGGTTGCCATGGATCGGCTGGACTGTGACCGCATGCTCATTGCGGTGCTCGATTCAGGCAGCTTCGCCGGCGCCGCCCGCCGCCTCGGCGTCAGCCCGGGGCAGGCCTCCAAGCTGGTCTCCAAGCTCGAAGCCGATCTGGGCGTGCAGCTCCTCAAGCGCACCACGCGCGCCCTCTCGCCGACCGAAGTCGGGCAGGCCTATTATGAGCGTGTCCGGCTGCTGGTGGAGGAATTCGACGCGCTCGACGCCTCCGTGCGCAACGCCTCGGGCGCCCCTGCCGGCCGGCTGCGGCTGACCGCCCCCTTGTCCTTCGGCGAGATCCAGCTCATGCCGCTGCTGCTCGCCTTCGCCGAGGCCTACCCCGACATCCAGCTGGATGTGAACCTCTCCGACCGGTTGATGAACCTCGTCGACGAGGGCTTCGACATGGCGGTGCGGGTCGGCAAGCCGTCCGACAGCAGCCTCATCGCCCGCAAGCTGTGCGACGCGCGCGTCGATGTCGTCGCCGCGCCGGCCTATCTCGCACGCCGTGGCGAGCCCATGCGGCCGGAGGAGCTGGCCGGGCATGAGTGCATCATCGACGACAATTTCCGCGATCCGCTGAACTGGCGGTTCCGCCCCTTGCCACCCCGCGGCGAGGTCACGGTCGGCGTCGTCGGTCGCCTGCGCTTTTCCAATGGCGAGGCCTGCCTTGCCGCCGCCGAGGCCGGCTTCGGCATTGCCCGCGTGCCGAGCTTCATCGCCGATGCCAGCCTGCGCGAAGGCCGCGTCCGGCGCATCATGCGCGACAGCGACGGCACCTCGCTCGGCATTTACGCGCTCTATCCGCCGGCCCGGCATCTTGCGCTGAAAGTGCGCACGCTGGTCGACTTCCTCGCCAATGGCTTCCGCGCCGATTCCGCGTGGAGCGGCTGAAGGCTACGCTTCAAGCGCCGCGCAGGCACGCGCGATGCGCACCAGCGCCTCCCGCAGCTCGGCCTCGCCGGTGGCGTAGGAAATGCGGAAGAACGGCGCCAGGCCGAAGAAGGTGCCCGGCACCACCGCCACATCCACCGCATCCATGAGGTAGCGGCAGAAATCGACATCCGTGGCGATCCGCTCTCCGGAAGGCGCCCGCCTGCCCAGCACGCCCGAGCAATCCGCGAAAGTGTAGAACGCGCCCTCCGGCCGGCGGCAGCTGAGCCCCGGTATGGCATTCAGCCCGTCCACCACGAGATCGCGCCGCGCCTGGAACGCGGCCGTGCGCTCGGCCACGATGGCCTGCGGGCCGGTCAGCGCCTCGACCGCCGCCGCCTGGCTCACCGAGGACGGGCACGAGGTCGACTGGCTCTGCACCACGGCCATGGCCGCGATCAGCGGGCGCGGGCCCGCGCCATAGCCGATGCGCCAGCCGGTCATGGCATAGGCCTTGGACACGCCGTTGACGGTGAGCGTGCGCTCCTTCAGGGCGGGCTCGACGGCGGCCAGCGTCGCGAAGGCGAAGCCGTCATAGACGATGTGCTCATACATATCGTCCGACATCGCCCACACCTGCGGATGGCGCAGCAGCACGTCCGCCAGTTCGCGCAGATCGCCGGCACCATAAGCGGCGCCGGAAGGGTTGGAGGGCGAATTGAGCAGCAGCCAGCGCGTGCGCGGGGTAATCGCCGCCTCCAGCGCGTCGCCGCGCAGGCGGAAGCCGTCCTGCGCCGTGCAGGGCACCACGACGGGCACGCCGCCGCAGATCGCGACGATGTCGGCATAGCTGGTCCAGAACGGCGCGGGGATCACCACCTCGTCGCCCGGATCGAGCGTCGCCATGAAGGCATTGTAGAGCACCTGCTTGGCGCCCGCGCCGCAGGTGATCTCGGCCGCCGTGAAATCGAGGCCGTTGTCGCGGCGGAATTTCTCCACCACAGCGGCCTTCAGCTCCGGCGAGCCATCGAGCACGGTGTATTTGGTGGCACCGGCGCGCATGGCCCGCGCCGCCGCCTCCTTGATGTTGTCCGGCGTGTCGAAATCCGGCTCGCCCGCCCCGAGGATAATCATCGGCCGCCCGGCGCGTTTGCGCGCGCCCGCCTCGGCGGTGATCTTCAGGATTTCGGAAACCCCGATCGATCCCAGCCGCGCGGCGGGACGGAAGGCCGAGCCATTGGGGGCGAGAGGCGCGTTCATGCCGTGGCCGAGCCCTTGTCTTCCGTGCCGCCGACATCGAAGGTCACGCCCTGCGCCAGCGGCAGCGTGTTGCCGTAATTGATGGCGTTGGTCTGCCGGCGCATATAGGCCTTCCAGGCATCCGAGCCGCTCTCGCGCCCGCCGCCGGTTTCCTTCTCGCCGCCGAAGGCACCGCCGATCTCGGCACCGGAGGGGCCCATATTGACGTTGGCGATGCCGCAATCCGAGCCCACGGCGGACAGGAAGCGCTCCGCCTCGCGCAGATCCGTGGTGAAGATCGAGGACGACAGGCCCTGCGGCACGCCGTTCTGCAGCGCGATCGCCTCGTCCAGCGTCTTGTACTTCAGCACGTAGAGGATCGGGGCGAAGGTTTCCGCGATCACCGGGCCGACCTGAGCGGGCATTTCCACCAGAGCGGGGCGGACATAGAAGGCGTCGGGCGCCACGCCCTTGGTGTAGCGCTCGCCACCCTGCACCTTGCCGCCCAGCGCCTTGGCTTCGGCCAGCGCGTTCTGCATGCCGGCAAAGGCCGCGCCGTCGATCAGCGGGCCGACCAGCGCGTCGCCTTCCAGCGGATTGCCGATGGAGATGGACGCATAGACGCGGCCCAGCCGCTCGACCAGCGCGTCATAGACGCTTTCCTGCACGATGAGACGGCGCAGCGTGGTGCAGCGCTGGCCGGCGGTGCCCATGGCGCCGAAAGCGATGGCGCGCAAGGCGAGGTCGAGATCCGCCGACGCGGTGACGATGGAAGCGTTGTTGCCGCCGAGTTCCAGGATGGAGCGGCCGAAACGGGCGGCCACCTTCTGGCCGACGAGGCGGCCCATCGCGGTCGAGCCGGTCGCCGAGACCACCGGCACCCGTGTATCGGCCACCAGCGCTTCGCCGACCTCGCGCCCGCCGATCAGCACGCTGGACAGGCCCTCCGGCGCCTCGCCAAATTTCGCGGCGGCGCGGGCCACCAGCGCCTGCACGGCGAGAGCGGTCAGCGGGGTCTTCTCCGAGGGCTTCCACACCACGCTGTCGCCGCACACAAAGGCGAGCGCCGCGTTCCAGCTCCACACCGCGACGGGGAAATTGAAGGCGGAGATCACGCCGACGACGCCGACGGGGTGCCACTGCTCCTGCAGACGGTGGTCGCCGCGCTCCGAGCCCATGGTGAGGCCATAGAGCTGACGCGACAGGCCGACGGCGAAATCGCAGATGTCGATCATCTCCTGCACTTCGCCGAGCCCCTCGGAGACCACCTTGCCGGCCTCGATGGTGACGAGCCTGCCCAGTTCCGCCTTGGCCGCACGCAGTTCCTCGCCCAGCAGGCGGACGAACTCGCCCCGGCGCGGCGCCGGCACGGCGCGCCAGGCCTTGAACGCCTCCTGCGCCTTGCCGATGACGGCGTCGACTTCGGCCGGCGCGGTGTCGTGCACCTTGGCCACGATCTCGCCGGTGAGCGGCGTGCGGACTGCGCGGGAGCCGCCCTCGGTCAATGACGGATCGACGCCGAGCGTGGCAAGCAGGTGCTTCACTTCAACGGCGAGGTTGGCAGCGGTCATGAGACGGGTCCCGATCGGTTTGAATCCGCGGCACGATAGCAAGGTTTGGCGCGCCCCAGCAAAGGATGTAACGTCGTCCTCCCATGACGGATTGGAATAGCTGCCAATGCTGCCGCGCAAGCAGATGCCGAGTTTCCAGGAACTCACCGCCTTCGAGGCGGCGGGCCGGCACGGCAGCTTCACCATGGCGGCGCAGGAACTCGCCCTGACCCAGAGCGCGGTGAGCAAGCAGGTGCGCCAGCTGGAGGAGACGCTCGGCGTCGTGCTGTTCGACCGCACCAAGGGGCGGGTGACGCTGACCTCGCTCGGCGAACGCTATCTCGGCTCGGCGCGCCGCATATTGCAGGCCTATGAGAGCGAGACGCATGCCGTCATCGCCTCGGCCGGCGCGGAGACCACGCTCAGCGTCGCCGTGCTGCCGACCTTCGCCTCGCGCTGGCTGATCCCGCGCCTGCCCGGCTTCCTCGCCAGCCACCCCTCGCTGACCCTGAGCCTGACCACCGAGCCGAAGCCCTTCGACTTCGCGGAGAAATCCGTCGACGTCGCTATCCATTATGGCGGCCCGACCTGGCCGCACGGCGAGGCCATCTATCTCTGCAACGAGGCGATCGTCGCCGTTGCCAGCCCCGACTATGCCCGCGCCCACCGGCTCACAAAGGCCACCGACCTCGAACGCGCGGTGCTGCTCCAGCAGGGGTCGCGGCCGAGCCTGTGGCAGGAGTGGTTCTCGACCCGCAATGTCGAGCACCCCCATCCCTATCGCGGGCCGATCTTCGACCAGTTCGCCATGACCGGCCAGGCCGCCGTGGCCGGCATGGGCGTGGCGCTGGTGCCCACCTTCCTGATCGAGCAGGAACTGCGCACCGGCACGCTGACCATGCTGGACGAGGCGCCCTTTGCCGGCAGCGGCGCCTATTATCTCGTCACGCCGCTCGGCAACCAGCACAAGCCGATCGTCGCGGCCTTCATCCAATGGGTCATCGGCCAGACCAGCCTTGCCGGGCGCGTGGCCAGCGACAGGGCCGCCTGAGCGCGAGGCGTCACGCCGCCGCGCGCGCGCCGAGCGCCGCCAGCGCGGCCGCCTTCGAGGTCGCCTCGAACGCGGCATAGAGCGCGTCCTCGTCCGTCACCGCCGCGCCGAGATCGCGCTCGAACGCCGCCCGGTTGGCGCGCGCCGTGAAGTTACGCTGGCTCTCGTCGCCCAGATTGGACTGGAAGATGCCGGCCGCGCTGACGGGCAGGAAATCCTCATAGGTGATGGGCTCGGCGGTGAGGAATCCTCCCGCGATCAGCGTCTCGATATCCGCGCCCACGGGCGCGCCCGGCTTGTCGGTCGCGCTGTAGCGGAAATAGGCCAGCCCCTCGCGGCGCAGCGCGTCCTCGTCGTCGGGCAGCGCCGCGAAATGCCGGGCGAGCGCGGCCATGTAGTCGGCGGCATTTTCGCCGTCGCTTTTCACCTGCACGTCGGCGCGCACCTCCCCCAGCAAGGTGTCATAGAGCGCGCGCCCCTTCGGCGTCAGCGCCGCGCCGCGCTGCTCGATCTCGCCGAAGCGTGCCGTGTGCGTGCCGTCCTCGTGGCCCGGCCCGCTCTCGCTGGGAAAAGCGATCGCCTCCTTGAGCGCGCGGAAGCTGGTCTGGCGCAGCAGAACCGGCACCTTGCGCGGCGCCGGCCCCTCGATCACCGCCTTCGGCACGATGCCGTGCGCCGGCATGCGGGCCTGCACCGCGTCGATGTCGAGCGTGCGCGGGGTGAGATGGTTGATGTGCGGACCCTTGAAGCACACCACGTCGGCAATGAGCGGATGCGCCGCGCGCAGGCGCTGATAGACCTGCGACGGCACGGTCGCCTCGCTGTGCCAGCGGAACGTCTCCAGCGCCTCGGTCACGAAACGCCGGGCCTCCGCCTCGATCAGGCCGCCGTGGCGCTCGGCGGTGTCGATCAGCGCGAGGCAGCCCGGCGTGTAGATGCTGCGGCGGGCGAGGATATCCGCCGCCTCCTGCCGCAGCGCCGGATCGGCGATGAGGTCGAGCCGCAGAAGCGAGGTGAACACGCGGAACGGATTGCGCCGCAGCGATTCCGGCTCCACCGGCCGGAAGGCGGTGGAATGCACCGGCACGCCGGCAACCGAAAGGTCGTAATAGCCGACCGGCACCATGCCCATCACCGCGAACAGCCGGCGCATGGTGGCAAGCTCGAAGGCCGTGCCGAGGCGGATGGCGCCGTGCCGCTCCAGATGCAGCCGCTCGACCTCGCCGCCTTCGATCAGGCGCTGGTCGAGGCGCGGATCGGCCTTGCGCGCCTCCTCGTTCACCTGCGCGACCAGCTCCATCAGCGTCCCATATTGCGGAACCTCCAGCCGGTACATCTCCGACATGGCGGTCGAGAACAGGGTGCGGATGGCATCGGGGGAGACGAAGGCGCTGGCGGGCATCGGACCACTCATGTTGTGGGGCTCCTAGCCACATAAGCCCGGTGCCGCCCGGCGGGCAGCGATGAAATCTTATCGCATCATGCCGGTTTGGAATGAACCGGCCGTTCAGCCAGCATGCGCGCCGCCCACATGCCCAGCAGCATGGCCGGCATGAAGGCGAGGGTTCCCGGCGCAGCCAGGCCCAACGCGGTGAAGGCCGGGCCGGGGCAGAAGCCGCCGAGGCCCCAGCCAATGCCGAACAGCGCCGGCCCGACCACGAGGCGCGCATCGATGTCGCGCCGCGTCGGCAGCTGGAAACGCGGCGCCAGAACGGGGCGCTGCCGCGCGAGCGTCAGCCGGAAGCCGATGAAGGCGACGAGGACCGCCCCGCCCATGACGAAGGCCAGCGAGGGATCGAAGGTGCCGAAGAGGTCCAGGAAGTTCAGCACCTTGGCCGGGTCGCTCATGCCCGAGATCACCAGCCCGACGCCGAACAGCAGGCCGAGCGCGAGATTGACGAGGATCGACATGGCTCAGGCTCCGATGACGTGACGCAGGATGAACACGGTGGCGAAACCGGTCGCCATGAACACGCCCGTCGCCACCAGCGAGCGTGGCGACAGCCGCGCCAGCCCGCATACGCCATGGCCCGAGGTGCAACCCGAACCCCATACCGAGCCGAAGCCGACCAGCAGGCCGGCGACGACCATCACGAGCAAGTTCGCCGAGACGGTCTGCATAACCGGCTCGCCCGTCACGGCAGCCACCAGAAAAGGCGCCCCCACCAGCCCGGCGATGAAAGCGAGGCGGCCGGCCGGCACGCCTTCGGGCCATGGCGGCAGCGCCCGTGCGGCGATGCCGCTAATGCCGGCGATGCGGCCTTCCAGCAGCAGCATGAGGACGGCGCTGAGGCCGATCAGCATGCCGCCGATGAGCGAGGCAAGCGGAGTGAATTCGGTCATGTCACGGCCTCATGCTGCGGCGCGCAGAACAGCGCGTGCATGGTGGTGATGAAGGTCTCCACGCGCGGATCGGCGAGCCGGTAGAACACCTGCTTGCCCTCCTTGCGCCCGACGATCAGCCCAGCTGCGCGCAGGCCGGCGATCTGCTGCGATAGGCCCGGCTGGCGGATGCCGAGCAGGTCCTCCAGCTCGCGCACCGCCCGCTCGCCGTCCACCAGCGCGCAGGCCACCAGCAGCCGGTCGGGGTTCGACAGCGTCTTGAGGAAGGCGGAGGCCTCCTCGACCCGCGCCTTCATCTCGGCCATCTCGCTGGAGAGCGTCTCGCTCAACGTCACGGACGACGCTCCGTCACTTGCGCGCGGCGAGCGGGCATGTCGACAGGCCAATGATGGAGTAGAGCGGGCAATTGCCCGTGACAGCGGTGAGCAGCGGCACCAGCCCGATCAGCCCGAGCCAGCGCAGATTGCCTTCCAGCACGAAGAGCAGGGACAGAATCGCAAGGCCGATGATGACGCGGGCGACGCGATCGACGGTTCCAACGTTACGGGTCATGGGGTCCCCCCTTGAGGCGCGGCAGGCCTGTGCCTGTCGCGTGAAGAGATAAATCAATTGCATTTTTTTGCAATCATTAATTCGCAAGTATTACTACCTAGGCCGACCGCCCCTCCCGCGCCCCGACGCGACGCGACACCGCTGACGGCGCGGGCGGATCGCGTATAAGGCGCCGATGACCGACCTCGCCGCCTATGCCACCCTGTTCGCTTCCGCCCTTGTGGCCGCGACCTTACTGCCGATGCAGTCGGAGGCGGTGCTGGTCGGCATGCTGCTGGCCGGCGGCCAGCCCGCCTGGGTGCTGATCGCCGTCGCCACCGCCGGCAATGTGCTGGGCTCGCTGGTCAATTGGTGGCTGGGGCGCTTCATCGAGCATTTTCGCGATCGGCGCTGGTTCCCGGTGACGCCGGAGCGGCTGGAACAGGCGCAGGGCTGGTATCGGCGCTATGGGCGCTGGTCGCTGCTGCTGGCCTGGGCGCCGATCATCGGCGATCCGCTCACCATGGTCGCCGGCCTGCTGCGTGAGCCGCTGCCGGTGTTCCTTGTGCTGGTGACCCTCGCCAAGCTCGGCCGTTATCTCGTGCTCGCAGCGCTCACGCTCGCCCTGTTCTGAGCGGCCCGAGGCGGCGTCATCCGCCTGCAATGAAAGCCCGCTACCTCCGTTTCCGCACCCACGGCTTTCCACGCCCCTGCTTGCACAGCTGTGCAAGCGGTCGCACGGATCGGGAATGGAATGAACGACGACGGTTTTCTCGGCATAAGCGACCTCTCGGTCGGCTATGGCGCGACGCGCGTGCTGCACGGGCTCGACCTTGCCATCGCGAAGGGCGAGTTCGTCGCCCTGCTCGGCGCATCGGGCTGCGGCAAGACCACGCTGCTGCGCGCCATCGCCGGCTTCGTCGCGCCCTCCGCCGGGCAGGTCCGCGTCGCCGGACGCGACGTCACCCGCCTGCCGCCGGACCGGCGCGGCATGGCGCTGGTGTTCCAGTCCTATGCGCTCTGGCCGCATATGAGCGTGGCGAAGAACATCGGCTATGGGCTGAAGCTCAAGGGCCTGCCCCGCGCCGAGATCGACCGTCGCGTCGCCGGAATCGAGGCGCTGCTCGGCCTTGAAGGGCTCAGCGCGCGCAAGCCCGGCGCGCTCTCCGGCGGGCAGCGCCAGCGCGTCGCGCTCGGCCGCGCGCTGGCGGTCGATCCTCAGATCCTGTTGCTCGACGAGCCGCTGTCAAATCTCGACGCGCGCATCCGGCTGAAGGTGCGGCACGAAATCAGCGCGCTGCAGAAGCGGCTCGGGATCACTGCCGTACACGTCACCCATGACCGCGAGGAAGCCATGGCGATGGCCGACCGCGTCGTCATCATGGAGGCCGGCCGCATCGCCCAGATCGGCGCGCCGGAAGAGGTCTACAACCGACCCGCCTCCGCCTTCGTCGCGGCCTTCATGGGCGCGGAGAACATGCTGACGCTGCAGGGCTGTGTGAGCGGCGACGCCATCCACATCGCCGCGGGTCCGCACAGCGAGGCTACCACCCTGCCGCGGCGGGGGCGCACGCTCGCCAGCGCTGCGCTGGAGGCCCGCTTCCGCGCCGAGGCGGTGGAGCTGTGCCCCGCCGACAGGCCCACATTGGACGCGGCGCTGACCGTGTCCGGCCATGTCGAGGCGGTGAGCTATCTCGGCGGTGCGTGGCGCCATTCGGTGCGGCTCGGTCAGGGAGCCGTCTTCGCCGACGCCGAACAGGCGCTCGCCCCTGGCACGGCGGTGCGCCTCACCATCCCGGACGAAAAGCTCTTCCTGTTCGACGCGCCGTCAGCGGGCGGCGCGCGGCCCCTGCCCTTCACCTCAGCCGGCCTGCCGGAACGCGTGCCGGCAACGGCTGCACCATGACCCCTCGCCATCGGAAAGCTGCACCATGAACCGCATCCTCAGGCCGCTCGCCTCCGTGACCGTACTCCTCGGCCTTGCCGCGCCCGTTTCGGCTGCCGAACTCACCATCATCACCGCCGGCGACCAGAACATGGTCGACTACGTCAACCAGTACCTCGCCCCGCTGTTCGAGAAGCAGTATCCCGGCAATACGGTGCGCGTGGTCGGCACCGGGCCCGGCGACGCCGGCTCGCAGAAGATCGTCGAGCGCTTCGAGGCGCAGAAGCAGGCCGGCTCCAAGAGCTGGGACACCGACGTCGCTGTGGTGCACGAGAAGTTCGTCGGCCCGATGGTCAAGGGCGCCTATCTCGAATCCTACCGGGACAAGATCTCCACCGGCAAGCTGGTGAGCCGCGCCAATGCCGACATGGCGCTGGGCACCAAGGTCACCGGCTATGTCATGCCGATGTTCAACAGCCAGACCGCGCTGGCCTACAACCCCGCGCTGGTGCCGAACCCGCCCAAGAGCTACGCCGAGATCGCCGCATGGGCCAAGGCTCACCCCAAGCAGTTCGGCTATAACGGCATCAAGGGCGGCGCGTCCGGCGTCAGCTTCGTCATGGGCTGGGTCTATGCCTTTGGCGAGGGCGACGCGACCAAGCTGATGAACGGCCCGTTCGACGAGGCCGAGACCAAGAAGTGGGACGCCGCCTTCGCCAGCCTGCGCGACTTCACCCAGAACGCGACGCTGACGCCGGGCAATGCCGGCACGCTGGACATGCTCTCGCGCGGCGAGATCGCCATGGGGCCAGTGTGGGTCGACATGTTCTATTCCTGGAAGGCCGACGGGCGCCTGCCGCCGGACTTCAAGCTCGTGCTGCCCTCGCCCGGCATGCCCGGCCAGCCCATGCACTACGTCATTCCCGCCAACAGCCCGAACAAGGAACTCGCCGAGAAGTTCGTCGAGCTGGCCACCAGCCCGAAGGTGCAGGCCGAGGGCATCGTGAAGCGCTTCAACTGGTATCCGGGCATCGACGCGCAATATGTCCAGCCCGAGCTCGACAAGGCGACCTGGGACAAGCTGTTCATCGACATCACCCCGGAAGACCTTGCGAAGAACGGCAAGCCCTTCCCCATCGCGCCCTATAACAGCGCGATCCTCGAAGCCTATGAGCGCAAGGCGACGAACTGAGCGTCCGTCTCAGGCGTCATCCCGGCCAAGCGAGGCGCAGAGCCGGGACCGCTCACCACCTGCACACGATCCCGGACCGGCCCTTTGGCCGTCCGGGACGACGGAAGTGAAGAGCCATGCCCCTCCCCCTTCTCGGCCTGCTGCTCGTGCTGCCCGCGCTGGCGGTGATCGCGCTGCTGTTCATGGTGCCGCTCGCCGCCTCGGTCATGGGCGCATTCGTCGTGGCGGACGGGTTCGGCCTCGCCAATTTCAGCAAGACCTTCGAGCTCTACACGCCGGACATCGTGTTCACCATGATGATCGTGAGCCTGTCGACGGCGCTGATCGGGCTCTTCGCCATCGCCATTGGCGGCTATCTCACGCTGGGCGAGAACCCGCGCGCCGTCGCGCTGCTGCGCTGGCTCTACCGCTGGCCCATGTTCGTGCCGTTCATCGTGGTCGGGCAGGTGCTGCGCACCTTCCTCGCCAGAAACGGGCTGATGAACAGCGCGCTGATCGGCGCCGGCCTCATCACCCCGCTGCAGGCGATGAGCTTCCTCGACTGGCGCGGCATCGTCATCGCCTTCGTGTGGAAGCAGACACCCTTCGTCGCCCTGCTTGTGGCGGGCGCCATGGCCTCGGTCGACCGCGGCACGCTGGAGGCGGCGCGCAATCTCGGCGCCTCGCGCCTGCGCATCCTCATCGAGATCCTCGTGCCGCAGGTGGCGACCACGCTGATGGTCAGCCTTGTCCTTTCCTTCGTCACCATGATGTCGGTGCTCTCCGTGCCGCTGATGATCAACGCGCAGTCCCCGACAATGCTGACTGCCGACATCGCCTTCCGCATCAACGCCTATGGCGACTATGGCGTGGCCAATGCGCTGGGCCTCGTCTCGCTGGTCATCAGCGCCGGCGCGGCGGTGTTTTATCTGCGCCATAGCGTGAGGCAGCGGGCATGAGCCTCACCGCCTTGTCCACGCCGCGCCGCGCCGCCGCGCGCCTCGACCTGTGGTGGATCCCGCGTGCGCTGGTTCTGGGGGCGCTGGCCTTCATCATCTTCGGCCCGCTGGCCAACCTGCTGCTGTGGACCGTGGCGGAGCGCTGGTACTTTCCCCATGCGCTGCCGCTCGACTACGGCTTCAGCTATTGGGGCCGGGTCTTCGCGCCGCGCGGCAATGCGATGGAATCGCTCGGCAACAGCCTGCTGGTGGCGTGCCTCACCGTCCTCGTCTCGCTCGCGCTGGCTATTCCCGCCGGCTATGCGCTCGCCCGGCTGAAGCTGCCGTTCCGGGCGGCGATCCTCGTCGCCTTCCTCATCCCGCAGGCGTTTCCCAACCTGCCGGTCTATGTGAACGTCGCCCGGCTGTTCTACCAGATCGGCCTGAACGGCACGATTGCCGGCGTGGTGCTGGTGCATGTCACGCATGGCCTCGTCTATGCCGTGTGGATCGCCACCGCCGCCTTTGCCGCGGTCGACCGGGAGCTGGAACAGGCGGCGCGCTCGGTCGGCGCCTCCGCCCTGCGCGCCTTTGCCGACGTGACGCTGCCGCTGGCCGCGCCCGGCCTGCTGGCCAGCGCGATCTTCGTGTTCCTTGAATCGCTGGACGAGTTCACCGGCAGCTATTTCGTCGGTGCGCCGGATGTGAACATGCTGCCGCTGCTGCTTTATTCCGCCGGTGCCGGCGGCAATTACCAGATCGCCTCGATCACCGCGCTGCTGCTTCTCATCCCCTCCATCGGCTTCATGCTGGTGGTCGAGCGCTTTCTCAAATCCGACGTGCTGTCGAAGGTCGGCCAGTGAAACTCTCCGTTCCGAAGGCCCTGCCCGCGACGTTGCAGTTCTCCGACGAGGCGGCCCATTTGCGGCGCTTCGCCAGCGCGCAACAGGTGGCGCAATTGGCCGGCGTCTCGCGCTCGGCGGTCTCGCGCGCTTTCACGCCGGGCGCCAGCATCGCGCCGGAAACCCGCGAGCGGGTGATGCAGGCTGCCGCCGAGCTCGGCTATCAGGTCAACGATCTCGCGCGCGGCCTGCTCACCCATCGCAGCCGTCTGGTCGGCCTCGTCGCCACGCGTCCGGAGGTCGGCTTCCGCGCGCATCTGGTGGCGGCGCTGACCACCGCGCTGCTGCGGCGCGGCAACCTGCCCTTTCTCATCAACACCGGCGCTTCGGAGCTGGAGCTTCAGGCGGCGCAGGCCGCGCTGTTCGGCTATCGCGCCGAGGCGACGATCATTCTCTCCGGCTCGCCGCCCTCTTCCTTCGTCGAGCTGGCGCGGCGCAACGGGCAGCCGCTCATCTCCATTGGCCGCTCCGAGCCCGGCTGCGACCATGTGCGGATCGACAATGAGGGCGCCGCGCGCGCCGCCGCCCGGCTGTTTCATGCACAGGGCCTGCGGCGCCTCGGCCTTGCCGGCTCGGCTTCGGGCACGCCGAGCATCACCGAGCGCGAGAGCGCCTTTACCGAGGAGGCACGCGCGCTCGGTGCGGAGGTCATCGCGGTGCGCGGCGCCGACACCGACTATGCCGGCGGGCAGCAGGCGGCCACCGCTCTGTTCGATCGGGCGGAGCGCCCGCAGGCCGTGTTCTGCGTCAACGATCCCGTCGCCTTCGGGGTGATGGACGGCGCGCGCCACCGCTTCGGCCTCGCCATTCCGCGCGACCTTCGCGTCATCGGCTTCGACGATATCCCCGAGGCGGCGTGGGATGCCTACCGCCTCAGCACCTTCCGGCAGGACCCGGGTGAGATCGCCGCGCACGCCCTCGCCCATCTCGACCGCCGGCTGCTGGCGCCGGACGCTACCCCCTCCACCACACGGCTCGACGCGGTCTATATCGAGCGCGCATCCACTTCATGTCTTTCGGGAGCCCCGTCGTGACGACTTCCCCCGCCCTTGCCGCGCGGCTCGCGCTCGCCCGCGCGCTGCTGCCCGACGCCGCCGCGCTGGCGCTGTCCTATTTCGCGCGCGTGGCGACGCTGTCCGTCGAGGCCAAGGCCAACGGGCAGGATGTGGTCAGCATTGCCGACCGCGAGGTGGAGCAGCTCGTGCGTGCGCGGGTCGCCGAGGCGTTTCCCGGCGACGGCTTCCTCGGCGAGGAGTTCGGCGCCGCGGCCGCCCGCTCGGAATTCCTCTGGGTGCTCGACCCCATCGACGGCACCAGCTGCTTCGTGCACGACCTGCGCAACTGGTGCATCGCGCTGGCGCTGGTGGAGAACGGGCGGACCGTGGCCGGCTTCATCCTCGATCCGAATGCCGACGAGCTCTTCACCGCCGTCGCCGGCGCGGGCGCCAGCCTCAACGGGCGGCCCATCCATGTCGACATCCGCACCGATCTGCGGCACGGACTGACCTCCATCGGCGCCAATTTCCGCGTCGCCCCGGCGCATGTCGCCGCGGTGATCGCGCGGCTGCTGGGCGCGGGCGGCATGTTCGTGCGCAGCGGCTCGGGCGCGCTCAGCCTCGCGCATGTCGCCTGCGGACGGCTCGCGGCTTACTATGAACCCCAGATGCACGCCTGGGACTGCCTCGCCGGGCTTCTGCTGATCCGCGAGGCCGGCGGCTGGACCGGCCCATTCAACGAGGACGGCGACTTCACCCGCGCGGACGTGGCCATTGGCGGCGCGCCGCAACTGCGCGAGGAACTGCTCGACATCCTCGCCGCCGCCCGCACGGAGCAGCCCGCGTGAAGATCATTCAGGTCAGCGACCTGCATCTCGTCGCGCCCGGCACGACGCTGTTCGGCAGCGATCCGCTGGCGCGGCTGGAGGATTGCATCGTCGATCTCAACCGCCATCATGCCGATGCCGACCTCGTCGTGTTCACCGGCGATCTCACCAATGATGGCGAGCCCGCCGCCTATGCCGCGCTGGCCGCGCGCCTGCCGGCCCTGCGCGCACCCTATAGACTGATGCTCGGCAATCACGACGACCGCGCCGCCTTTATCCGCGCCTTCCCGCACGGGCTGGCGGCGGATGGCTTCGCACATTCCAGCCTCGATCTTGCCGGCGGCCGGCTGGTGATGCTCGATACCCTGGAGCCGGGTCAGGTCGCCGGCCGGCTCTGCGCGGCGCGGCTCGGCTGGCTGGACCGTGCACTGGAGGGCGCTGCCGACGCCTTCGTCTTCCTGCACCATCCGCCCGCCCCGATCGGCGTGCCCTCGCTCGACGACAGCCGCCTCGCGGACGCCGAGGGGCTGCTCCAGGTACTGCGGCGCCATGGAAATGTCCGGCACCTCTTCGCCGGCCATGTGCACCGGCTGGTGGCCGGCAGCTGGGGCGGCATACCCTTCTCCACCCTGCGGAGCACCAACCACCAGTCGGCGCTGAACCTCGCAGGTCCCTTCGGCGTGAGTTTCGAGCCGCCGGCCTATGCCGTCATTCTGGCGAATGGCGGCGACATCATCGTGCACACGCACGAATTCCCGCATCGCTAGGCCGGCGCTTCGGCTGCCAGGGCCGAATGATCCGCAGGCCTGGCGGCGACGTAAGTGGGAGTGGATCCATCAAGGAAACGCCTCATGCTCGCGCCCCTCGCCATCGGCTATGTCGCCACCGGCCTCGCCTTCCTGCTGCTCGACGCCCTCTGGCTCGGAACCATGGCGAGCCGGCTCTACCGGCCGCAGCTGGGCGAGCTGATGATGGACGGCTTCCGCCTTGCCCCCGCCGCCATCTTCTACCTGCTCTATGTCGCCGGCATCGTGTTTTTCGCGGTCCAGCCGGCGTGGCAGAGCGGACGCTGGACCACCGCGCTGGTTTACGGCGCACTGGTCGGGCTGCTCGGTTACGGCACGTACAACCTCACCAATCTGGCGACGCTGAAGGGCTGGTCGCTCACCGTCACCGTGGCCGACATGGCCTGGGGAACGGTGGCCACCGCACTTGCCGCAACCATCGGCTTCCTCGTGTCGCAGGCGCTGACCGGCGGGCGCTAGCGCGTCTTCGGCGGGCCGGGCCAGAACGCGTTGACCCGGCGCTGATAGGCCCGGAACGCCTCGCCGCGCGAGCGCAGCATGTGGGCCTCGGTCGGCGGAATGCCCGAGGCATGCACCAGCAGCCAATACATCATCGCCGGACCGGCCAGCGCCGCCCAACCCCAGGGATAGGTACCCGACAGGTCGATGGCGATCAGCGGGTAGGCGAGCCACCCCATCCATTCAAAGAAATAGTTCGGGTGGCGGCTCGTGCCCCACAGGCCGGCGTCGCAGATTTTCCCGCGATTGGCCGGATCGGCACGAAACTGCGCGAGCTGGCGGTCGGCGACGCCCTCGCCGGCCAACGCTGCCAGCGCCACGCCGATGCCGAGATAATCCCCGATCTGGCCGAACGGCAGCGGGTTGCGCGCGGCGGCCATCGCGCACAGAGCCAGCACCAGTCCTGCACCGGCCTGGATCTGCAGAAACAGGAACAGCCGCTGGTTGGCCTGCGCACCCCATTCGCGCTTCAATGCCGCGTAGCGCGGGTCATCCCCGCCTTGCCGGGTGCGCGCGAGAATGTGCAGACCGAGCCGGCCCGCCCACAGCGCAATCAGGCCGGCGACCACCCAGCTCCGCGTCGATGTGCCTTCTTCCAGAGGCGCCAGTGCGGCCGCGACGGCGGCAAGGCCGGTGGCGAAGGACCACACCGTGTCGACATAGCCGCTCTGCCCGCTGCGCGTTGCCAGCCACCAGGCAAAGCTCATCGCCAGCATGAGGAACAGGGCGATGGCGACGATCGCCAGCACCGGCGTCAGCGTTGGCATCGCCGTCTCCCCTGTCGGAATGCGCGACCTGTCAGAGCCTGACGAAAGGCTGCATCAGCCGGCCGAACAGGCCGCTCAGCACCATCTCGCCGTCGAAGGCGGCGAGGCAGATGCACTCGCCGTCCTTGTCGACGATCGGCTGGTGCTCGACCTCGCTGTCCATCTCGGCGAGATCGCCGGGGCGGAACGTGCCGAATTCATCGGTGAACGAGCCGGAAAGCACCTGCGTGAACTCCAGCCCGGAATGCCCGTGCTCCGGCAACGCCCGGCCGGCGCCGACCCGGAGCAGCGTGAGCCGCGCCGCCGGCGCTTCGGGAAGAGTGACGCGGCTGATCCGCACGCCGGGGCCGAACCATCGCCATCGGCCCACATCGCAGCGGCGCAGCGCGCGCGGCAGGTCGAGCGCCACCGCATGGCGCGCGACGCGCGCGGGGCGCGGCACGGGCGGGGCCGCTTCCAGCGCATCTATGCGGGCCATCGCTTCCGCCAGCGCGTTCGGCGCCATCAGTTCGGGAGGCGCGTCCTCCACCAGTCGGCCACCCATGGCGGCAAAGCTGGCGAAACGCGCCCGGCAGGTCGGACAGCCTTCCAGATGCGTCGCGATGACGACGGAAGCGCCGGCCGGCAGCCGGCCAGCAGCATGACGCAGCAGGGTCTCGTCGCTGGGATGGTGGTTGATCGGGGAAACGGCGTTCATGCCCGCTCCTCCAGCAGCGCGCGCAGCCGCGCCAGCGCGAGGCGTACCCGTGATTTCACCGTGCCGAGCGGCAGGCCGAGTTCGCGCGCGATCTCCGAATGCGCCTTGTCCTGATAGAATGAGAGCCGCACGATGGTTGCCTGCTCGGCTGAGAGGTTGGCGAGTGCCGCGCGCAGCGTGTCGTCACGCTCGCTGGCGAGGAGATTGGCCTCGCCGTCCGGCGACGGATCGCTCTCCTCCTCCAGCGTGAGGCCGATCTGTTCGGCCGGACGCTGGCGACGCAGATAGTCGATCCGCAGATTGCGCGCGATGGTGAAAACCCAGGTCGAGGCGCCCGCCTTGGCGGGATCGTAGCTCGCGGCCTTGGCCCAGAGCGACACCATCGCCTCCTGCGCCAGCTCCTCCGCCATGGCGGCGGTGCAGCCCGAGCGCATGAGGAAGGACTTCACCCGCGGCGCGAAATGCGCGTAGACCGCCGTGAAGGCCTGCCGGTCGCGTGCCTCGCCGATGCGCACGATGAGCGCCGACAGCTCCTGACCGGACGGTGCGCGCGCGGATTCGCCGGACAGCTTCACCGGCGGCCTCCGATAGGGCGGCCGGCGCGCGCTCTGGCCGCCCGGCACGATGTTTTCCTCGAACGCATTCATGGCACCTTCTACGCGGCGCCTATGCGGCTGGATCAGTCGGCCGAACACGGCGTCCGGGTGATCCAACGGCAACGGCCCTGCGTAACCTTATCCAAGGAGCGCGATCGCCTCCACCATGTGCCGCGAAAGGACCCGTGAATGGCTGACCTGCTTGGGACGGGCGGATCGCTTGACATAGCCGTCATCGGCGCCGGCATCTCCGGCATGTCGGCGGCGTGGCTGCTGTCGAAAGCCCATCGGGTCACCCTGTTCGAGGCGAATGAGCGGCTCGGCGGGCACAGCCACACCACCGACGCCGGCGGCGTGCCGGTCGACACCGGCTTCATCGTCTATAACGAGAAGACCTACCCGAACCTCACCGCGCTGTTCCGCCATCTCGGCGTCGCCACCACGCCGACCGAGATGTCGCTCTCCGTCTCGCTCGACGCGGGGCGGCTGGAATATTCCGGCACCGATCTCGCCGGCCTGTTCGCCCAGCCCGCCAATGCCCTGCGCCCGCGCTTCTGGACCATGCTGCGCGACCTCACGCGCTTCTACCGGCAGGCGCCGCGCGATCTGAACATGATGGGCTCGATGAGCCTCGACGATTATCTCGCGTCCCGCCACTTCAGCGCGGCGTTCCGCGACGACCATCTGCTGCCGATGGCGGCGGCAATCTGGTCGACGCCGGCCGACGCCATCGGCCGCTATCCGGCGGCGTCCTTCGTGCGCTTCTGCGCCAATCACGGCCTGCTGCAGCTGACCAGCCGGCCGGTCTGGCGCACGGTCGAGGAGGGAAGCCGCTCCTATGTCAAAAAGCTGATGGGCGGGTTTTATGGTACGGTACGTAACGGCAGCGGCGCTCGTAGGGTCATTCGCGAGGCGGGTGGCGTCACGGTCGTCGATGCGGCCGGCGCGGCGCATCGGTTCGATCATGTCGTCATCGCCGCTCATGCGGACGAGGCGCTCGGCCTGATCACCGATCCGACGCGCGAGGAAACCGCCCTGCTCGGCGCCATCGCCTATCGCCCGAACGACGTGGTGCTGCACACCGATGCCCAGTTGATGCCGAAGCGACGGCGTGCCTGGGCGGCCTGGAACTATATGGGCGGCAAGGATGGGCTGGCCGTGACCTACTGGATGAACCGTCTGCAGCACATCCCTGACGACACCCCGCGCTTCGTCACGCTCAACCCGATCACGGAGCCGGCGCCCGAGAGCATCCTGCTGCGCCAGAGCTTCGCGCATCCCCAGTTCGACCAGCGCGCCATGGACGCGCAGACCCGGCTCTGGTCGCTGCAGGGTCAGGGCGGGCTGTGGTTCTGCGGCGCCTATTTCGGTGCCGGCTTCCATGAAGACGGCCTGCAGGCGGGACTTGCGGTGGCCGAGCAGCTCGGCGGCGTGCGTCGCCCCTGGCAGGTGGAGGACGCTTCCGGCCGCATCCATGTCGGCCCCGCGCCCCGCCTTGCCTACCCCGATCTTCAGCTGGAGGCGGCCGAATGAGCGAGGGCGCGCTCTATGCCGGCACGGTGATCCACCGGCGCGTGCGGCCGCGTCCGCACCGGCTGAGCTACCGCATCTACTCGCTGTTCCTCGATCTCGACCGCGTCGACGCGGTGGCGGGCCGGCTGCGGCTGTTCTCGCATAACCGATTCAATCTCTTCAGCTTCTTCGACGCCGACTATGGTGACGGCTCCGGCGCGCCGCTGCGCGGGCAGGTGGAATGGCACCTGCGGGCGGCAGGGCTGGATGTCGATGGCGGGCCCATCCGCCTGCTCACCATGCCGCGCGTGCTCGGCTACGCCTTCAACCCGCTGAGCATCTATTTCTGCCACCGCCGCAACGGTTCGCTCACGGCCGTGTTGTACGAGGTGAGCAACACGTTCGGGCAGCGCCACAGCTATCTCATCCCGGCCGAGCCGGCGAGCGACGGCCTGCTGCGGCAGACGGCGGAGAAGCGCTTCTACGTCTCGCCTTTTATGGACATGGCGCTGACCTACGCGTTCCGCCTGCGCCCTCCGGAGGAGGAGCTGAGTATCGGCATCCTCGCCTCGGATGGTGAGGGCCCGGTGCTGAGCGCCATCCACACCGCCCGCCGCCGTCCGCTGACCGACCGGGCGCTCGCTGGCGTTTTCCTGGCCTACCCCCTGCTCACGCTCAAGGTTGTCGCCGGCATCCACTGGGAAGCCCTGAAGATCTGGGCGAAGGGGGTGAGCCTGCGCCGCCGGCCGCCGCCGCCTGACCGCCCCGTCACCGTGCCCGTCCAATCTCTGCCGAAGGACCTGCCCGCTCATGTACTCCGATAGCGACACCCGTCCGGGGCTTGCCGGCCTCGACGCTTCCCCCGCCTGGAACGACCGGCTCGGCAGCGCGGTGCTTCGCCGGCTGCTGTCGAACCTCGCGGTCGGGCGCCTGGTCGTCGATCTGCCGGGCGGCGGCCGCATCGAGCGCGACGGCCCGCAGTCCGGCCCCGAGGCGCGCCTCATCCTGCATCGCTGGCGCGCGCTGCGCCGGCTGGTCACGAGCGGCGATGTCGGCTTCGCGGAAGGCTATGTGGCCGGCGACTGGTCCTCGCCCGACCTCGCCACGCTGGTTGCCCTCGTCGCCGCCAATGGCTTGGCCATCGAGGCAAAGATCGCCGGTCTGGCGCCGCTGCGGCTGATGAACCGGCTGTACCATTTCGCCCGGCGCAACTCGAAGGCCGGCAGCCGGCGCAACATCTCGTTCCACTACGACCTCGGCAACGAGTTCTACCGGCTCTGGCTCGATCCCAGCATGACCTATTCCTCGGCGCTCTACGCGCAGCCGGACGAGGATGGCGGGGAGACGCTGGAGGAGGCGCAGGCGGCCAAGCTCGACCGCATCGTCGATCTGCTGCAGCTGTCGCCCGGCCAGCATGTGCTGGAGATCGGCTGCGGCTGGGGCGCGCTCGCGGCCCGGCTCGCCGGCAGCGGCGCCCGCGTCACCGGCCTGACGCTGTCGCAGGAGCAGCTCGTCCATGCGCGCGCCCTCATGCAGGAGAATGGACACGACGCGGCGGTTGACCTGCGGCTGCAGGACTATCGCGACGTCGAGGGCCAATATGACCGCATCGTCTCCATCGAGATGCTGGAAGCGGTCGGCGTGGACTATTGGCCGGTCTATTTCGACACGCTGCGCCAGCGCCTCGCCCCCGGCGGCACCGCCGTGCTCCAGGTGATTACCATCGCCGAAGAGCGCTTCGAGGGCTATCGGAGCCAGCCGGACTTCATCCAGCGCTACATCTTTCCCGGCGGCATGCTGCCGACCAAGGCCATCGTCGCGGAGGAAGCCGCGCTTGCCGGGCTGTCGCTGGAGAAGCGGGAGGATTTCGGCACCAGCTATGCCCGCACCCTCGCCGAATGGCGCCGACGCTTCGTCGCTGCCGGGGCCGAGGTCGAACGCCTGGGCTTCGACCCGCAGTTTCGCCGGCTGTGGGATTATTATCTGAGCTATTGCGAAGGTGGCTTCCGCGCGGGCGCGATCGATGTGAGTCTCTTCGTGCTCCGCCGGCCCCGGATCTAGCGCGGCCGGTCCACGCGCGAAGGGCTCCCTCTGATGACCGCCGTCACCGCCTCACCGCCCTCCGCCGTGGTGACGTTGGGCATGTACGACCCGCCCTATCTCAACGAGGCGCAGGACGTGCTGTGGGCCGCACTACGGCGGGCGCTGGTCGATCAGGGGATCGAGCGCGCGCTGGGGCCGCTGCCACAGAGCCTCGACCGCCAGCGAGCGATCGGCGACGCCCTCGCCGATCCGCGTCTCGCGCTGGGCCATACCTGCGGCTATCCCCTGCGCAAACTCTATGCCGGCCGGCTGAAGCCGCTGGCGACGCCGATCTATGCCTCGCCCTGGATGGAGGGGGCATGGCACCGCAGCGCCATCGTCGTGCGGGCGGATGAACCGGCAACGGGGCTCGCCGGCATGCGCGGGCGCGTCGCTGCGATCAACGGCCGCGACAGCAACACCGGCATGAACCTGTTTCGCGCCGCCGTGGCGCCGTTGGCGGGCGGGCAGCCCTTCTTCTCCCGCGTGGTCGAGACGGGCGGGCACCTGCTCAGCCTGCAGGCCGTCAGCGAGGGACGCGCGGACATCGCGGCCATTGACGGCGTCACCTTCACGCTGGCGGCGCGGCATGCGCCCGAACGGGTCGCAGGGGTCAAGGTGATCGACGTCACGCCCGCCACGCCCGGCCTGCCGCTCGTCGTGCGCAAGGATGTGACCGATGAGGTGGTGGCAGCGCTGCGCCGTGGGCTGGACGCATTGCTCGCCGACGCGAGCGCCGCACCGGCGCGCGAGGCGTTCGGCCTCATCGGCTTCGAGCCCATCGCCGAGGAGGCGTATGACCGCGTGCTGGAGCTGGAGAGGGAGGCCGTCGCGGCGGGCTATCCCGAGCTCGCCTGAGGTTTCAGGACGCCTTGGGATGGCGCGGATTGTCGTGCGCGCGCAGGAAGAAGCGCCGGGCGACATCGACATAGCCGGCATAGACCAGCCCGCCATTGTGGTTCACCAGTGCCTCGCGCTCGGCGCGGTAAAGCCCCGGCAGCTCATACCAGGGCACGTGCGGGCGCAGGTGATGCAGCACATGCAGGTTGTTGTGGAGATAGAGCAGGCCGAACAGGCCGCCCCGTTCCACGATCGCGGTGCGTTCCTCATGTTTCTCGGCGAAACGATGCTCGGCGAAGGAGCGCAACCGTGACAGCGCCGCGCCGACATAGACGAAGGCGACGAAATAAAGCCAGAACGGCATGCCGCACACGCCGACCACCCAGACCAGCACGGCCGCAACGCCGAGCGCGTGCTGCGCCCAGACCCGCCGCCCCGCCCGGCGCGCCGCCGTGCCCTCGCTTCGGGCCAGCGCCCCGAGCTCGGTTGCCAGAAAGCCGAAGATCATGATCGCCGGACCGATGGTAAGGCGCCCGACCAGGGTCATGTTGAACCTCAGCACGGCCCGCACGAACCCGCCGAGCCGGTCCCAGTCGGCCTGTCGGAGATAGACGGATTCGGGATCCTCGATCGGGTCCGTCAGATGTTCGTCGCGGTGATGGCGCAGATGCGACGCGCGGTAGATCGGGTAAGGCAGCCAGAGCGAAATCGGTGGCCAGCCCACGGCGTCGTTGATGCGGCGCGAACGCGTGGGATGCCCGTGCATGACCTCGTGCTGAAGCGAGCTCTGCCAGGCCACCAGCCAGCCACCGGCCACGCAAAGCCCGAGGAACGGCACCGCCTCCCACCACCATGTGAGGGCAAGCCAGCCGCCATAAATGACGATAGCAAGGGCGATGGTGGGCCATTCAGGACGGCGGGGAGCGCGCATGGCGGACAACGACTCGGGAAGGGAATGGAACGCAGCCATTGGAGCAGCAGTTAGCGGGATGTGAAAGAGTTTCACGCTGGATTGTCTATAAAAATTGTAGTTTGATGACGAAATGCCGTGCGCTCCGGGAAGGCCGGCGCGAATGAGGGAGAAAACCATGCATTTGAGCCGCCTTCTCGCCACTGCCGCCCTTGCCGCCGGGCTCGTTACCGGGCTTGCCGGTGCGCCCGGCACGGCCTCGGCCGCCGACACCGTCACCGTCGCCTCCAAGATCGACACGGAAGGCGCCGTGCTCGGCAACATCATCGCGCTTCTTCTGGAGCAGGGCGGCGTTCCGGTGAAGGAGCGCATCTCGCTTGGCCCGACCAAGATCGTGCGCACCGCGCTGCTGGAAGGCGAAGTCGACATCTATCCCGAATATACCGGCAATGCCGGCTTCTTCTTCAATGTCGACAGCGATCCGGCGTGGAAGAAGGCCGACACCGCCTATGCCAAGGCCAGGCAGCTCGATGCCGCCAACAAGCTGGTATGGCTGAAGCCGGCGCCGGCCAACAACACCTGGGCCATCGCCGTGCGCGGCGACGTCGCCAAGGCCGAAAAGCTCGCCACGCTGGACGATTTCGGCAAATGGGTCGCCGGCGGTGGCAAGGTCAAGCTCGCCGGCTCGGCCGAGTTCGTCGAGAGCGCTGCCGCCCTGCCCGCCTTCCAGACAGCCTATGGCTTCACGCTCGGCAAGGACCAGTTGCTGGTGCTCTCCGGCGGCGATACGGCCGCGACCATCAAGGCGGCAGCGGAAGGCACGTCGGGGGTGAATGCCGCGATGGTCTACGGCACCGATGGCGGCATCGCCGCGCTCGGCCTCAAGGTGCTGACCGACACAAAGGGCGTGCAGGCGGTCTATGAGCCGGCGCCCGTGGTGCGCGCGGCCACGCTGGAGAAATACCCGCAGATCGAGACCCTGCTCGCTCCGGCCTTCGCCTCGCTGACGCTGGAGACGCTGCAGGACCTCAACGCCAAGGTCCAGATCGAGGGGCAGGACGCCCGCACCGTCGCCAAGGCCTATCTCACCGGAAAGGGCCTGCTGAAGTGAGCCTGACGGGCGACGGCGCTGCGACCCTCCCCGCTCCCGCCGCCGTCCTGGTCCCCGCCCGGCCGGGTGCGCCCTCCCGCGCGAACCCGCTGCTGGTGCTTATCGTCACCGGCATGGCGGGGGCGCTCACGGGCCTCGGCTTCGTCGCCATTGCCCCCAACCGCATCGTCAGCGGCAAGGCCGTGGCGCTCTGGACGGCGGTAGAGCCGGGCTTGGCGGCTCTGCTCGCCGCGCTCGTTCTGGCCCTCGGCCTCTCGGCCCTGCTGCGCTCCCTCGTCTGGCGCGACAGGCTCACTGCCCTGACGGCAGCGGCCCTGCTGCTCGCCTGCCTGCTCGCCGCCGCGCACGCCGCGAGCCTCGCGGCGGCGACCAGCGGACCTGTTGCGCGAACCTCGCTCGGCGCGGCGTTCTGGATTGTCAGCGCAGGCGCCGCCTTCGCCCTCGCCGACGCCACCGGCCGGCTGTTTACGAACCCGCTGATGCAGATGCTCGTCGCGCTGGCCATGGCCGGCGCGCTGGCCCTAATGGCCATCTCCGGCACGCTGTCGGACCTCTCCATTGCCCGCGAATTCGCCAACCGCCACGACGCCTACTGGCAGGAGGTGGCGCGGCATATCGGCCTCGTGGGCGGTGCGCTCGCCGGGGCGCTGCCATTTGGCGCCGTGCTCGGGGTCCTCGCCCTGCGCCGGCCGGGCTGGCGCAAGCCGCTTTTCGCCACGCTGAACCTCATCCAGACCATTCCCTCCATCGCCTTCTTCGGCCTGCTGATCGGTCCGCTCAGTGCGCTCGCCGGCGCGCTGCCGGCACTGCGCGATCTCGGCATCAGCGGCATCGGCGCGGCACCGGCGATCATCGCCCTGACCTTCTACGGCCTGCTGCCGGTGGCGCGCGGCACCTTCACCGGGCTTGCCAATGTGCCCGCCCCGGTGGTCGATGCGGCGCGCGGCATGGGGCTCGATGAGCGGCAGATTCTCTTGCGCGTCGCGCTCCCGCTGGCGCTGCCGATCCTGCTCGCCGCCCTGCGGGTGGTGGTGGTGCAGCTGATCGGCCTCACCGTGGTCGCCGCGCTGATCGGCGCGGGGGGCCTTGGGTCGTTCATCTTCCAGGGCCTGGGGCAGACCGCGACCGACCTCATCCTGCTCGGGGCGCTGTCCGCCATCGCGCTGGCACTCGCCGCCGACCTCGCCTTGCGAAGCCTCAGCGCAGCGCTCACCGCGGGAGTGCGCCCATGATCGTGCTCGATCGCCTGACCAAGCACTATGGCGCGACCACCGCCGTGGACCAGCTCTCGCTCACCGTGCCGGAGGGCTCAATCTGCGCGCTGGTCGGCGCCTCGGGCTGCGGCAAGTCGACGACGCTGCGCCTCATCAACCGGCTGATCGAGCCGGATGGCGGGCGGGTGCTGATCGAGGGCACCGATGTGGCGAGCCTGCCGCCGGTCGCGCTGCGCCGGCGCATCGGCTACGTCATCCAGTCGATCGGCCTGTTCCCGCACTGGAACATCGCCCGCAACATCGCCACCGTGCCGGAATTGCTCGGCTGGCCGGGCGAGCGCATCGCGCGGCGCGTCGACGAACTGCTCGACCTCGTCGGCCTCGATCCCGACAGCTACCGCAAGCGGCGCCCGCACGAACTCTCCGGCGGCCAGCAGCAGCGCGTCGGCGTCGCCCGCGCGCTCGCAGCCGATCCCGATCTCCTATTGATGGACGAGCCCTTCGGTGCGCTTGACCCGGTGACGCGCGACGGGCTGCAGGCCGCGCTCATCGACATTCAGGCGCGAACCGGCAAGACGATCATCATCGTCACCCACGACATCGACGAGGCCATCCGCCTGTCCTCGCTGATCGCCGTGCTAGAGAACGGCCGGCTGATCCAGCAGGGCAGCCCGCGCGAGATATTGACCCGCCCGGCGAACGGTTTCGTCGAGAGCTTCGTCGGCGGCCCCCGGCTCGGTCTGCGGCTGCTTCAGGTCACCACGGTCGACGAGCGCACGGACTACGGCGCAACCGCCGAAGGCGAGCCGATCGCGGCCGAAGCCCCGCTCGACGCCGCGCTGGCGCAGATGGTGGCGCGCGGCACCGACCGGCTGGCGGTGATCGACGCGGCCGGGCGGCGCGGCGCCCTGGCGCTGGCCAATGTGGTGACGCCATGAGCGCCGCCGTTCGCGCCGCGCCCGGCTGCCTCGCGCGCCTCGTTGTGAAGCCGGCCGTATGGGCCAGCCTCGCCTTCGCCGCCGCGCTGGCGCTCCTGCCCTTCAGCACGCCCCTCTTTCACGCCCTGTTTCCCGAACTGGCGCGCCCGCTCTATACGCGCGCCAGCTTTCTCGACCTCGCGCTTTCACATGCCGGGCTGGTCGCCATTGCCAGTCTCGTCGTTGTGGTCGTCGGGGTCGGCGTCGGCATCTTCGTCACCCGCCCGGCCGGTCGGGATTTTGCCGGGCCGGTGGATACGCTCACCGCCGTGGGACAGACGTTTCCGCCCACCGCCGTGCTGGCGCTGGCCGTGCCGGCCATCGGCTATGGCGGGGCGCCGACCGTGATCGCGCTCATTGTCTACGGGCTGCTCCCGGTCGTCAGCGCCACCATTGCCGGCCTCGGTTCGGTGCCCGTCGCCACGCTTCAGGCGGCGGACGGCCTCGGCCTGTCGCCGGGCGGGCGCCTTGCCAAGGTCGAGCTGCCGCTGGCCGCGCCGGTGATCCTCGCCGGCGTGCGCACCTCGGTGATCCTGAACATCGGCACCGCCACGATCGGCTCGACGGTTGGCGCGCTCACGCTCGGCTCGCCGATCATCGAGGGGCTTTCAGGCTCCAACCCGGCTTATGTCATTCAGGGCGCGATACTGGTCGGGCTGTTCGCCGTCGCGACAGATCTCTGGTTCGACGAGCTGGAACGCGCGCTCGCCTAGCCGGCGGGCGGACCGCGCCGGATCTGCCGAACCACCGCCGCGATATCGTCCATCATCGGCCGGTCGTCGGCATAGGGGGGCACCTCGGCGCGGATGCGCGCCTGGATGGCGGCAAGAGCCGGCGCCGGCGCCGCGGCCGCCGGCTGCAGCTCATAGGCCTGCGTCGCCGCCAGCAGCTCGATGGCGAGGATGGTCTCCAGATTGTCCAGGATCGCCAGTGCCTTCAGCGACGCAGGCGTCGCATGGACCAGTATGTCCTCCTGCAAGGCTGAGGTGATGCCGCCGTCGAGGCTGGCCGGCGCGGCGAGCCGCCGGTTCTCCGCGACCAGCGAGGCCGCGGTGTATTGCGCGATCATGTAGCCCGAGCAGACCCCGCCATCGGCGGCGAGAAAGGCCGGCAGGCCGCTGACCAGCGGATTGACCAGCCGGTCGAGCCGCCGCTCGGCAATCGCCGCCAGCTCCGCCGCCGCGACGCCGAGGCTGTCCATGGCGAGCCCGATGCTGGCGGCCACCGCATGAGCCTGCGAATAGACCTCCGGCGCCTCCGGCGTGCCCGCCACCGCCGGATTGTCGGAAACGCTGGCCAGCTCCCGGTTCAGCACCTCGCCGACCTGCGCCAGCGCATCACGCACCGCGCCGTGGATCTGCGGCACCGCGCGCAGGCTCAAGGGATCCTGCGTGCGCGTGCCGACCGATCGCGCCAGCAAGACGCTGCCGTCGAGGTAGTGCCGCATCGACGCGCCAACCTGCTGCACGCCGGGCGAGCGGCGCAGCCCCAGTGGCAGGCTGGCGAACACATTCGCCTGACTGCCGAGATTCTCGTAGCTCATCGCCGCCGCCGCATCGGCCCAGTCGGCCAGGGCGGAGAGCCGCGCCGCGGCAAGGCACCCCAGCCCGGTGGAGCAGGGCGTGCCGTTGACAAGGCTCAACCCCTCCTTGGCGCCGAGCTGGAACGGCTTCAGCCCGACGGCGGCCAGCGCCTGCGCTCCTGAAATGCGCTGTCCCCGATAGGTCGCGGCGCCCGCCCCCACCAGCACGAGACCGATCGCGGCGGAATGGGTGAGATAGCCGACCGAACCTCGGGAGGGCACGACCGGCAGGCAGTCATGCGCCAGCAGAGCGCCCAGCGCCTCCACCAGTTCCAACCGAAGACCGGAGGCGCCGCGCGCGTAAAGATTGACCTGCGCGGCGAGGATGGCCCGCACCTCCTCCCGGCCGAGCGGGGCGCCGACGCCGCAGGCATGGCTCATGAGGATGTTGTGCGAGAGCGCGCGTTGCTGCGGGCGGTCGATGACGACATCGCAGAGCGCGCCGACGCCTGTGTTGATGCCATAACCGCGGATGCCGCGCTCGACGAGGCTGTCAACGATCGCCCGCGCGTCAACGATACGCTCGCGCGCCGCGTCTGAGAGCGTCAGCCGCCCCCCATGGGCAATCGCGGCGATCTCCCGCCAGGTCAGCGGCGCGTCGAGTTGAAGGTCGCGGGTCATGGATGTCACTGCCTGTTCCGCCCCGAGGGGGCCGGGCGAGAGTGCAGCATAACCGCCCGGCGACCGGGAAGTTAACTCCCCCGTCCAGCCGCGACGCTCGCGACGACTTCACCGTGTCCGGACAGGCATTCCGTCCAAGCCCGGGACGGGCCCCGAGTCGCGCGGGCTTCGCCTCGGCGAGCGCCTCAGGAGGGCAAAGGGCGACGACGATGGCGCTCAAGAGAAGTTGAAGTGCCGGTCAGCCGCCGTCGGCGTCAGGCGCTTATCTGCCTCGCACGATCCAAGTCGGCACCTCGCCACCTTTGCAGGACGCTACGTCCGCCCGCACCGCCCTCGCCGCGGAACAACCGGCCGGCCCTGCGCCTGACGGACGCCAAGCCCCCGGCGATTGAGGCAAACCACGGGCCGACCGCCTTGAAATCGGTCGAATTGAGAAAAAAAACGGCGTGTCATGTGAAAGACAAATGCCCCTCCCCGGAGCATGAATCCTGCACAGAACATCCACACACCTTGGCATTCTCATGCACATGGCTCCCGGCTTACATTTCGCCCTCGACTTCGATGGGACCATCTGCCCTATCGACACCACCGACTTCTTGCTCGAAACCTTCGCCGACCCGCAATGGCACGTGATCGAGGCCCGATGGCAGGCGGGCGAGATCTCCTCCCGCCAGTGTCTTGCGGCCCAAGTGGCGTTGATCCGTGCCACACCGGACGCCATTCGCCGCGCCCTCTCCGACATCACGCTCGACCCCGACATCCGGCGCTTCGTCGCCGAGGTGCGCCGGCTTGGAGCTGACGTGTCCGTCGTCTCCGACGGCTTCGACATTTCCATCCTCCCCATGCTCGCCGCCGCCGGCCTCGATCTGCCGGTGCGCTGCAACAGCATGCAGCTGGTTGGCGAGGACCGCTGGCAGGCGAGCTTCTGCAACGGCAAGGAGGGTTGCGGCAGCGGCACCTGCAAATGCGCCGCCACCGAAGCTGCCGGCCGGCTCGTTCTCGTCGGCGACGGACGTTCCGATTTCTGCCTGGCCCGACGTGCCGATTTCGTACTCGCCAAAGGCAGCCTCGCGACCTTCTGCGCCCGTGAAACGCTGCCGCATATCGCGATAGCGGGCTTTGGCGACGCTCTCGCCGCCCTGCCCGCCCTCATCTCCGAACTACGTCCAACCCTGCCCGCGTGCGCCGGGCCTTCCTTCGAGGACCTCAATGCTTGACCGCAACCCCTCCGTCAGCACGCTGTCCAGCGCTGCCGACCGCGAACGCCTCTACGCGCTCGAAGCCGAATACTGCTCCTATGGCGATACGGTCCACTACACCGAAGTGCCGAAGATCTTCGAGCGCTGCGAAGGTTCCTTCATCTATGACGACGAGGGACAGCAGTTCCTCGATCTGCAGATGTGGTACTCGGCGGTCAATTTCGGCTACGCCAATCGCCGGCTGAACGAGGCGCTGAAGCGCCAGATCGACCGGCTGCCGCAGGTCGCGAGCCAGTATCTCCACCGCGAGAAGATCGAACTCGCCGCCGAGATCGCCATCGGCGCGCAGGAGCGCTTCGGCCAGAAGGGGCGCGTGCATTTCAACGTCGGCGGCGCGCAGGCGGTCGAGGATTCGCTGAAGATCGTGCGCAATGCCTCGAACGGGAAGAGCCTGATGTTCGCCTTCGAGGGCGGCTATCACGGCCGCACGCTCGGCGCCTCGGCCATCACCTCGTCCTACCGCTACCGCCGCCGCTACGGCCATTTCGGCGAGCGGGCACAGTTCGTCGAATTCCCCTATCACTTCCGCGGACCGCGCGGCATGTCGAAGGAGGAATATGGCGAGCTGTGCGTGAAGAAGTTCGAGCGCCTGTTCGAGAGCGAGTATAACGGCGTCTGGGACCCGAAGGTCGGCCAGGCCGAATACGCCGCTTTCTATGTCGAGCCGATCCAGGGCACCGGCGGCTACGTCATTCCCCCGCCGAACTTCTTCCCGGAGCTGAAGCGCGTGCTGGACAAGCACGGCATCCTGCTGGTGGTCGACGAGATCCAGATGGGCTTCTACCGGACCGGCAAATTGTGGTCGATCGAGCATTTCGGCGTGACGCCGGACGTGCTGGTGTTCGGCAAGGCGCTGACCAACGGGCTGAACCCGCTCTCCGGCGTATGGGCGCGCGAGGAGCTGATCAACCCGACCGTGTTCCCGGCCGGCTCGACCCATTCGACCTTCAACGCCAACCCGCTCGGCACCGCCGTGGCGCTGGAAGCCATGCGCATGATGCGCGAGGACGACTACGCCACCACGGTGCCGGCCAAGGGCGCCTATTTCCTCGAAGGGTTGAAGGAGCTGAAGGCCAAGCACAGGATCGTCGGCGACGTTGACGGCCTCGGCCTCGCGCTGCGCATCGAGATCTGCGAGCCCCATGACAGCTACACGCCGTCGAAGAAGCTGGTGGACCTCATGGTCGACGAGGCGCTGAAGGGCGACCTCGTGCACAAGGGCGAGCGCTACGGCCTCGTGCTCGACATTGGCGGCTACCACAAGAACGTCATCACCGTCGCGCCCTCGCTCACCATCTCCTATGAGGAAATCGACCTCGGCCTGGCGCTGCTGGACCAGCTCTTCACCCGTGTCACGCCCCGGTAAGGCGAGAAGCGTGAGGTTCGCGTGACACCCATGCGCATACGCATCATCGACACGGACGGGTCGCTCACGGCCCAGCCCGGCGTGATGGCCATGTGCGCCCGCACGGGCGGCGATATCGTCGCCGCCCGTGACCTTGCCCCGCGCCTGCGTCTGCTCGCGTCGAAGGACGCCCTCGCCACGCTCGATGTGCGGCTGGGCGCGGCGGGCGCGGGCGAAATCACCTTCATCGGCTCGGGGGACTTCCACCATCTGTCGTGGCTGCTCGCCCGGCGGCACGCGCGCCCGTTGAGCATCATCCATTTCGACAACCATCCGGACTGGGTGCGCTTTCCCGTCACCCTGAACTGCGGTTCGTGGGTGGCGCGCGCGCTGGAGGAGCCGCAGGTGCTGCGCGTCGTCACCATCGGGCCGGCAAGCCCGGACATCGAGGCGCCCCAGCTCAAGGGCGCCACAATGGCGGCGCTGCGCTCGGGCCGGCTCGAACTGCATGCCTGGGCCGGCGGCTCGACCTTCTACGCCGGCCCGGCCTTCGAGAACCCCGGCGCCCGTGGCGCGGCGGGCGTCGCCCGCGACGGTCTGACGTGGCACGGACTGGCGGGCGACGACTGGCGCACGCGCATCGAGGATATCGCGCGGCGGCTGCCGGACGCGCCGGTGTGGATCACCCTCGACAAGGATGTGCTCGGCACGGCGGAGGCCGTGACCAACTGGGATCAGGGTCGCCTGACGCTCGACGCGGTGCTGGAGGCGATCGG
>QFQD01000126.1 GCA_003241485.1 Ancylobacter novellus | reverse complement strand
TGACGCGCTCAAGGACTATGCGGCCGCCCGGGTGCCCGTCGGCCAGTCCATCGTCGCCTATGGCCAGCGGCTCGGAAGAAGCCTCGATCTGGGTGGGTCATGACCCCGTCCCTTCGCCGCCAGAGGTGGGAGGCCAAGACGAGGCGCCCCTCTCAGAAACGGGTGCTGACGCGCACGGTGATGGTCTGGCCTGTGTCCTGCCCCGAAAAGCTGGTCATGCCCCGGTAGTCGATGCCGAGAACCACACCATTCTCCATCCTGGCATCGAGGCCGAGCCCGATCGTCGCGTAGTCGCCGCCGAGCGGATCCACCACCAACTCATAAGGCAAGCCGTTTCCAAGGTCCGCATAGCCCATGGCGGCGTCGCTGTTGCTTGAGAAGTTGTGCGTGTATTCCAGCCGCCCACGCGCGACCAGCACGCCCCAGCTGACCGGGATGGTGTATTCCGTCCGCAGGCCGAGCACGGTGCCCAGCGTGAACACCGTCTGCTCCCCATAGATCAGGTTGTAATAGCCGCCGCCGGTCTCGGTGAAGCCGTTCAGCTGCGACCAGGCGATCTCCGCCCGCAGATAGGGAGAGAGCAGCAGCGCGCCGGCGGCGTATTCGTAGCTGGCGGTCACGGAGCCGAAGACCTGGCTGCCGTCGCGCGTGCCCCCCGCGATAGCGCCGGTATCGGTTACATAGCGTTCGCTGTCGAAGTCGAGATAGCTGTAGCCGAGGAGCGCGTCGAGATAGACGCCCTTGCCGGCACTATAGCTGCCATAAAGCGCGGTGCTGAAAGCCTGGCTCACGATGTTGGTTCCGGCGGAGCCTACATCCGCCGCGCTGCGCCCATAGCCGAAGCCGATGCCAGCGATGATGTTTTCCTGTATCTGCAGGTCGATGCCGCCGCTGACGCCGATCATCGTCTGCGAGATGTCGAGTTCATAGTTCTTGTTGCTGCCGAAGTTCACGAAGCCGCCGCCCCAGAACATCGGGCCGCCATCGTCGGGCTCCTGTGCCGGCATGAACGGCGCGGGCGGCGGGCTTGAGGAATTGTAACCACGCACCTGACCCTCGCTCTGCTGCGGAAAGGCCGAGAGCGACGAGCCTGAGCCCTCCCGCGTGGCGAAGGGCCCAAATCCCTGGCTGCTCGCGTTTTCCGGCAGAGCTGAATCGGCAAGGGCGGAAGGGTCGGTAGCCGAGGTCGGCCGCTGCGGGATGCCGAGGCGGATATTGAAGCCGTTCTCCCGCCGCCCCGTACCGCCATGCAGGCGCTCAAGACGGTCGTTGAAGTTGCGGATCTGCGCCCCGGCCAGCTGCTGCGCGCTCTGGGCCTGGGCATTGAGCATGCCGATCACCTCGGGGTCCCGCGAGGGGTCGGGGCGGGCCAGCACGGTGAAGCTGATCGTCGCCGGCACGGAGGCGGCCCAGCTGTTGGACAGCGTGTAGCTGACCACGACCATTCCGGCAGCTCCCGCCGAGGCGGTAAACACCAGCGCATAGGCTCCATTTCCGCCGGTAATCATCGCGGTGCCGGCGGCGGCCGGAGGCGGCGTGGAAATGGCGGCGCCGGTGAACGGGCCTCCTGTCGCGCCCGCCGTGAGCGGCACGGTGATGGATGTGCCCGCCAGGAGCTGGGCTTGCAGGTTCTGCGCGATGGGCGGCGCCCCGGCGACGGCGAGGCTGTAGGCCGCTGTGCCGGTATTGGCCTGGCCATCCGTCGAGGTCACGCTGAATGAGGCGTTGCCAACCGCTGTGGGCGTGCCGGACAGGACGCCCGCAGGGCTCAGTGTGAGGCCGGCGGGCAGCGCTCCGGCCGTCACGGCGTAGGTGTAGGCGCCGCCGCCGCCGGTGGTGGTGAAGGTCTGGCTATAGGCCGCAGCCACCGTGCCGCCCGGCAGAGCGCCGGCAGCTGGAGACAGCGTGAGAGACACGGCGACATAGGTGAAGCCATTGGTGAGCGTGGCGGAGCCGCCGGGCGCGGTGACGACGACATCGACCGCGCCGGCGGCATTGGCGGGCGAGGTCACGGTGACGGTGGTGGCGGTGGAGCCGGTGATGGAGCCGGCCGTGCCGCCGAAGGTGACCGCCGTGGCGCCGGAGAGGTTCGTGCCCGACAGGGTGACGCTCGTGCCGCCCGCGGTGGAGCCGCTATTGGGCGACGCGCCGGAGAGCGTCGGGGCCGGCGTCACATAGGTGAAGCCATTGGTGAGCGTGGCGGAGCCGCCCGGCGCGGTGACGACGACATCGACCGCGCCGGCGGCGTGGGCGGGTGAAGTCACGGTGACGGTGGTGGCGGTGGAGCCGGTGATGGAGCCGGCGGTGCCGCCGAAGGTGACGGCCGTGGCGCCGGAAAGGTTGGTGCCCGACAGGGTGACGCTGGTGCCGCCGGCGGTGGAGCCGCTGTTCGGCGACGCGCTGGAGAGCGTCGGCGCCGCGGCGACATAGGTGAAGCCATTGGTGAGGGTGGCGGAGCCGCCGGGGGCGGTGACGACAACATCGACGGCGCCGGCGGCATGGGCGGGCGAGGTGACGGTGACGGTGGTGGCGGTGGAGCCGGTGATGGAGCCGGCGGTGCCGCCGAAGGTGACCGCCGTGGCGCCGGAAAGGTTCGTGCCCGACAGGGTGACGCTCGTGCCGCCCGCAGTCGATCCGCTGTTCGGCGACGCGCTGGAGAGCGTCGGCGCCGGCGTCACATAGGTGAAGCCATTGGTGAGCGTGGCGGAGCCGCCCGGCGCGGTGACGACGACATCGACCGCGCCGGCGGCATGGGCGGGCGAGGTCACGGTGACGGTGGTGGCGGTGGAGCCGGTGATGGAGCCGGCGGTGCCGCCGAAGGTGACGGCCGTGGCGCCGGAAAGGTTCGTGCCCGACAGGGTGACGCTGGTGCCGCCCGCGGTGGAGCCGCTATTGGGCGACGCACTGGAGAGCGTCGGGGCCGGCGTCACATAGGTGAAGCCATTGGTGAGCGTGGCGCTGCCGCCAGGAGCGGTGACGACGACATCGACCGCGCCGGCGGCATGGGCGGGCGAGGTCACGGTGACGGTGGTGGCGGTAGAGCCGGTAACGGAGCCGGCAGTGCCGCCGAAGGTGACGGCCGTGGCGCCGGAGAGGTTCGTCCCCGACAGGGTGACGCTCGTGCCGCCCGCGGTCGATCCGCTATTGGGCGACGCGCTGGAGAGCGTCGGGGCCGCGGCGACATAGGTGAAGCCATTGGTCAGCGTGGCGGAGCCGCCGGGCGCGGTGACGACGACATCGACCGCGCCGGCGGCATGGGCGGGCGAGGTGACGGTGACGGTGGTGGCGGTGGAGCCGGTAACGGAGCCGGCCGTGCCGCCGAAGGTGACCGCCGTGGCGCCGGCAAGGTTGGTGCCCGACAGGGTGACGCTGGTGCCGCCGGCGGTCGACCCGCTATTGGGCGACGCGCCGGAGAGCGTCGGGGCCGGCGTCACATAGGTGAAGCCATTGGTGAGCGTGGCGGAGCCGCCGGGCGCGGTGACGACGACATCGACGGCGCCGGCGGCATG
>QFQD01000079.1 GCA_003241485.1 Ancylobacter novellus | reverse complement strand
GGCATGGCGACGGCCGCCTGGCGGCGGGCAGAACTCGCCCTTCCCTTCCTCGCGCTTCTTCTCGCGCCGCTGCTGCTGAACCTTGTGGGCGTGTTTCCATTGATCGGCGGCCGCCAGTCGCTGATTCTGGTGCCCTCCATCGCCTATTTCGTCAGCCTGGGCATCGCGACCGTTCTGGGTGCGCTCGGCGGTAGATGGCGGTGGGTGGCAGCAGCCCTAGTCGGCGTCCTGTTCCTGGTTATCCCGGTGCGGTGGCTTATGACGCCAAGCGGTCAGGAGAGCCGCCAGGTGATCGAGGCGGTGCGTACCCAACTTGACGCGCGTCGCTCGCCCGTTCTCACCACGCTGGGCGCGCAACCGCTGATCGACGCCTATCTCGGCCCGTTCGCAGGACCTACCTGTACGGGGCACCCGGCCGAGCTACTGGGCTGGACAAGCCGTTGCTCGGTCGCCCGCAAAGATCAGTCGCCTCCCGGCTTCATCGGTGAGGGAACCGGCTGGATCTATATGAACTATATCGGCCATGTCGCCATGGACGGGATCGTCTTCGACATTCCGCGCGCCACCGCCGCGATGTGGGTCGACGACTACATGCGGTTCCTGCGCCAGCAGGCTTGCGGCACAGACGAGGTCCTCGTCGCCCTCAGCCAGCTGAATCTCGCTTTCCGGGCGCGTCTGGTCAAGGTGTTGGAAACCGCGGGGACGGTGAAGCTGGTGCTCGACTCACCTCCCTCGCGGAAAGTCGAAGACGACGGTGCGTTGATGACCTGGGAGCGGCAGCCGGATCGCGAAGGCTGCATGCCGGGCGCCGCCCTTTGACTGAACGGCAGACGGATCGGCCTCAGGGCGCGAATTTCCCACGCGCGGCGTCGAAAGCCTCCTGCAGGATGGCGAGTTTTCCCTTCCAGCCGGAGATCTTGGTCGGCGTCGCCTCGCCGGCGGGATAGCTGCGCCGGACCGGGATTTCCGTCACCTTCAGCCCCAGCTGTCCGGCGCGCACCGTGAGGTAGAACAGCAGTTCGTAACGCTGGAAGACATCGCGAAACGGCGCCACGCGCGGATCGGTCAGGTAGCGGCGGGAATAGCCGCGGAAGCCATTGGTGGTGTCGGTGAAGCGGTGGCGGCCGGCAAGGCTGAGCAGCGGGGCATGGATCAGGCGGTTGCCGATGGTGCGCTCAAGCGGCGTGTTCTCCGCCTTGCCGCCGGGGCGATAGCGCGAGCCCTGAATATAGTCGAACCCCTCGTCTAGCTTCCTACAGAACTCCGCAACGGCACCGACCCCGTCCTTGCCATTGCCGTCAATGGTGACGATGCCCTCATATCCCTCGTCGAGCGCCCAGGCATAGGCCATGCGCAGCTGGGCGCTGAGCCTTCCGGGGCCGGTTTTGCGCAGCACCGCCCGCACCGGCACGGTGCCGATGAAGTCGGCGTCGAGGGAGCCGTCGGTGGAACCGCCATCGGCGACGACGACATCGACGGGCAGCTTGGCGTCGCGGATGTTGCGCAGCTGGTTGCGAATGCGCTCGCCTTCGTTAATCACCGGAATGACCAGCACATAGCGGTTGAGCCGCGGCCCATAGAACGCGACGTCGAAGGCCGGCACCTGCCAGCCGCGTGCGGAAAAGTCGGTCATCCTATCGGCCATTGCCTTGTTTTTCCGGGACCAGTTCCCGCTCCGCCGACGTCCCCTCCATTCCTAGAAGCGCACCGGCGGGGCGACGGTAGACGACGAAGCGGCTGAGAAGATAGTTCACGACGAACGAAACGCCGGCCGCCCCGATCAGCACCGCCAGCGAGCCGACGCGCCCGGTCGCCACCGGTGCCAGCAGGAAGACGACGGACAGCCGCGCCGCGAGCGTGACGCACATCATTGCGAGATAGAGCACCGCCCGGCCGAGCGACAGGCGGCTGTCGGGCGCGCGGAACGTCCAGTATTCGTGCAGTACGTAATTGAACAGCGCGCCCGTGAAGAAGCCGATTCCCGCGGCGTAGACCAGCGGCAAACCGGCGAGATTGGCCAGGCTCCAGCCCGTGCCGAGATCCACCGCCAGGCCGGCGACGATCACGGCGGCGAAACGCAGCAGTTGCGGTGAGATGACGGGCGAGAACCTCACGCGGCGCCTCGCGGTTCCTCGATGCCGAGCAGATAGCGGTCATGGGCGCCATCCCATTCCGGCCCCTCGCGCTTCAGCAACATGAAGAGATCGTAGATGTTGTCGATCTTGCCGCCCATGATCGAGGTGACAGCTGAGGTGCTCGGCTTGCGCTGGAACAGGATCGGCCGCCCGTCGTCGCGCTCGTTCTTCAGGAGCACCGATTTGACGTCGTAAATCGATTTCACATGCCGCGCCTCGCGCAGGCTGGGCATGAAGCGCTGGGCATCGAGGATCATGTGCCGGGCCCGGCTTTCGGGCTTCAGCCCCGCGCCGATCGCATAAGCCGACTTGCCGGTGGTCTCGTCGAGCCAGCTGAAATGCGGCGTGTAGCGCACGTGGGTCAGAGAGTAGAGCTGCTCGGCGGGGTAAGGCATGGTGGAAAAGAACGGCCCGTCCATCAGCGTCACGGCAAGGCCGGCGCATTCGGGCGGTGGCTCGATGAGCGCAATCTCGGTGAATTCGTGCTTCATCGGCACCGGCGGCAATCCCGCGCTACCGAGCACGGTGTTGATCTGCGCATAGGTGACGTTGAACACGCGCGGCGCGGTCACGCAGCTGCCGTCCGAGAGCGACAGGGCCGCATGGCCGGGGCGCTCGTCGATCGCCTCCACGCTCGTCGACATGCGCAGCTCGACGCCGCTCCGCTCCAGTCGTTCGGTCAGGAGCCGCGCCAGTACGGAATAGTCGAAGGCGAACTCACGGCACTCGAACACCCCGTCTACCGTGGCGCGGTTGAACAGGGCGCTGCGCATCTCCCCAGCCGGCCGGATGGGCGCCTGCATGGCGGTGAACATCTTGAAGAAGCGGCCGGCCGAGATCTTCGACCGGTGGCGGGCGACCGCGTAGAGCATCTGGAAGTCGCTCACCACGGCTTCGGGGAAGTCATGCGCGAAGCGGCCGCTGAGGGCGGCGGAACGGGCGGCAGTGATGAAGCTGCGCGGGTAGTGAAAGCCGGTGTGCACGCGCGCCTGGTTGACGCGCGAGGCGCGCGTCAACAGTGCGTCGCCCGCCTCCACCAGCAGGACATTCGGGGTGATTGAACGCAGGAACAGCGCGAGACAGCAGCCATAGAACCCGCCGCCAATGACGATGAAATCATAGGACCGGGTTGCCGGCGTCATGGAGCGGAAGCCGGCGAGACCGGCAGAGTGATCCGCTCGACATCCACGGAGACATTCAGTTCCTGGATATCGGCGAACAGGTCCGTATTGGTGGTCTCGCCAACGATGGTGTCGACAATGTGCGGACCGGAGTTTGCCAGCAGCTTCTGCAGACCGAGCGAAAGCCCCAGTGTCGCAATGCCAAGATAGCCCGCCGTGCCGGCCTGCACGATGGAGGTGGTGAACCAGCCATCCTGCAGATGGGCAACGAGGAACAGCGCCCCAATCGCGTAGAATCCAAACAGCACCGCGCCGATGATGACGAAGGCCGAAAGCCAGCCGATGCCCGCCAGCAAAACCGGAGAGGCGTGGATGGCGAGGCCGTAAAGCAGCCCGATGCGTCCGACGAGCGTGGTGTCCGGCACCTTCAGTGCCGGGAGACCGCGCACCTCGATATGGTGGACGGGAAACCCCTCATCCAGCGGCGGAAAACGCAGCGCGAGATTTGCCTGCGGATGCGCCAGCAACTGATTCAGCCAGGTGCGCGGAATGGCGATCGTGCGCATGTCGCTGATGGACACGCGAAACCGGCTGGCAGAGCCAAGCAGGGCAAGAAGCGCGTTTCCGACGCCCCGGCGACCCCACGCCCTGTCGCGCCGCGCATAGACGGAAATGGTGTTTCGCTCGACCGCCGCCGTGATGAGGCCAATGAGATCGAGCACGCCAATCTCGCTGAGAGCGGTAATCACAACCACATCGCCGATCGCTTCGCTCGCCACCACTACGCGGTGGGAATAATGTCGCGAGGAACCGCGCACGCGCAGGATGCGGATGTTGGGGCAGCGCAGAAGGCATTGCCGCAGCAATTCGTCATCTTCCCGCTCGATCTGCGCGACGATCAGCAACTCGTAATAGCGAAACGCCGCGGCGATGCCGTGCGCCGCGGCGACGATCGCCTCCACGTCCCGAGCCGAGGCCGGGGCCTCGGCGATGCAGAGCGATACGAAGACATCTTCCCGCCGCCCCGGCATGTGCCCCGAACCTCTGTTCATTCCGCTGCGCCGCCCGATGGCAGGGCACTGCGCAGCCGTGCAGCGGCCGCCGCAACCGCTCCCAGTTCATCTTCGGCCACCGCTTTCATCTCGATCGAGACCGCCCCGGCATAGCCGATGCCGGCAAGGCTTCGCAGCACGCGAGCGGCTTCCTCGGCACTGGTCGGCGCCGGCCCGAGAAAGGGCGCGCTGAGGTGAACATGCGACAGATGCGGGGCCGAAGCGGCAATATAGCTCTCGATCTTATCAACGGCGCCTGTCATGTGCAGCGCGCCAAGATCAAAATTCAGCGTGACCGCAGGGTGGTCGATCGCCTTCACCATGTCGAGCGTGGCGGGCAGGTTCGTCATGAAATTGGTGCCGTACTCGGCCGGGTTCGGCTCCATGGCCAGGACCGTCCCGTTGGCGGCTGCCAAATCCCCGAGCGGAGCGAACACCGCACGCATGCGCTGGACCTGATCCTCCACGCCGAAACCCGGCGGCACCACACGCTGGCGCGGTGAGCCGAAGACGAGATTGGGGATTGCGAGCCGGCCGGCGAGCAGGATCGCCCGCGTGAGCCCTGCCTTGAGCCGCTCGACCGCGGCGGGCGGGCCGAACACTTCGGCGCCCTCTACCCCGAACAGCAGCGACTGCATGGACACCAGCCTCAGCCCTGCCCTTTCAAGTTCGGCCAGCCGCGCGTCTACGCCGGCGGCGGAGGGCGCGAAGGGATCCGTCTCCTCGGCGAAAAGAAGACCGGGCGCCACCTCCAACCCGCTGAAGCCGTGATCCCGAAGGATCGCATAGGCATTGAGCCGGTTGCTGTAAGACCAGGCGATGTTCGAGACGGCGAGTGTCGTCATGCCCGCCGTGCCTCGTCATAAAACGCCCTGAGGTCCGCCAGAACCTGCGCGCGCCCCTGTATATAGCCGTCGGGACCGTCCCAGAGCGCCGCATGCCGGGTGCGCATGTCCTCATTGTAGAGCGGCGCGGCGCGCGCCTCCAGAACCCTCCCGGTGAGGCTCTGATACAGCGCGCCCGCGGCGATGGGTTCCGGCGCCAGATGCATGACCCGAAGGTCGTGGGCTATGGTACGGCCGATATCGTCCCACAGGCGGGCCAGCCCATAATATTGGTAGGTGCTGTCGGCATTGGTGAAATTGAGCGCGGTGAAACCGGCGTCCTCCAGCCCCCGTGTCAGAACCGCACCGGGTTCACCGGCAAGCCGGGTGCGGTCGACTTGATGCATGCCGAGATCCCCGTTGAAGCTGTACGCCTGCTTCAACGCTTCGCTCGCCGCCGCCGGCAGGCTCTCCGCCAGGGTGGCGAACTTGTCGGCGGTCAGGAACGAGGGCACGGGATTGAGAATGTCGAACAGGAAGTTCTTCTTCAGCCCTGCCCCGAACAGCGCCGGCAGTCGCAGGATGTGGCTGCTGGGAAAGAGGTTCGCGACAGCCTCCTCCAGAAACCGCCGATTGCGGCCATAGGCCTTGGCGGTCTCGAACTGCATGGTTTCCTCGTCGAGGCCGGCCGCCGCATTCGCCAGAACGGCGATGGTGGAAACCAGCACGAAATGCTGTGCGCGAACCCCTTCGAGATGGGCGATGAGCCGGCGAATATTGGCCAAATCGCCGTCCGGGTCCTTGTTGGCCGCCCACATCGTGGCCGGCGCGGCTGCGCAGACCACGATTCGGTATTCTTTTCCGGTGAGCTCAGCAACATTGCGCGAATTGAACTGGCCGGAAAACCTGTGCGAATTCCGCAGGTTCTGGCCAACAAAACCCGTGGCGCCGACAATCGCATCATTCTGTCCAGTTTTCATGGACAGAACTCAATTTGATACCCGCTCACCAGTCAAGCGACGACGCGGGTTCGAGCGTCCGTCAGCGCGGCAGAAGGTTCTGCTTGGCAAGGTCGAGCACCTCGTCGCCGCGCCCGCTCATCACCGCGCGGATCATCCACAGGCCGAACCCTTTGGCCTGCTCGATGCCGATGGTCGGCGGCATGGAGAGCTCCTGCGTCGCGGTCACCACATCGAGCACCGCAGGCCCATCATGCTTCAGCACCTGATCGACGGCGCCCGGCAGATCGCCCGGATCCTCCACCCGCACACCCAGAATGCCCATGGCGCGCGCCATGGCCGCGAAATCGGGATTGTCGAGATTGGTGCCGAGGCCGACGAAGCCGGCTGCCTTCATCTCCATCGCCACAAAACCCAGCACGCCATTGTTGAAGATGACGACCTTCACCGGCAGCTTCTCCTGCACGAGCGTGATGAGGTCGCCCATCAGCATGGCAAAGCCGCCGTCGCCGGAGAGCGAGATGACCTGACGCTTGGGCTGCGCGGCCTGAATGCCAATGGCCTGCGGCATCGCATTGGCCATCGAGCCGTGCGCCAGCGAGCCGACGAGGCGGCGCTTCCCGTTCATCGTGAGATAGCGCGCGGCCCAGATCGTGGGCGTGCCGACATCGAAGGTGAAGGCGGCGTCCTCGGCCGCCCGGTCACTGACCACCTTGGCGAGATATTGCGGGTGGATCGGCTTGTTGCCCGGCGTGCCGACGGCGAGATCGTCCAGCCCCTTCCGCGAGCGCGTGTAGCGCGCGAGGCTGCCGTCGAGGTGGTGGCGGTCGCTCTTCGTCTTGAGCAAGGGCAGAACGGCCGAGATCGTGGCGCGGACATCACCCACCACGCCGAGATCGAGTTTGCAGCGCCGGCCGAGCTGCGCCGGGCGGATATCGACCTGAGCGATCTTGATGCCGGTCGGCAGGAACTGCTTGTAAGGAAAATCGGTGCCGAGCAGCACCAGCAGGTCGCAGGCGTGCATGGCCTCATAGCCGGACGCGTACCCGATGAAGCCGGTCATGCCGACATCATAGGGGTTGTCGTACTCGACATATTCCTTGCCGCCGAGCGCATGCACGATCGGGCTCTTGAGCGCCTCGGCCAGCGCCATCAGTTCGGGATGTGCGCCGGCGCAGCCGCGTCCGCAGAAAAGCGTCACCCGCCCGGCCTCGTTCATCAGATTGGCCAGCGCCTCGACCTGCGTCACCGCGGGCGTCACCACCGGCGAAGGCGGGAGAAGCCCGCTCGCCGGCGATACCGCCCGATCCGGCGCGGCGCGCAGGGCCACGTCGCCTGGCACCACCACGACCGCGACACCGCGCTCGCCGACCGCCGCGCGGATAGCGTTCTCCAGCACATAGGGCATCTGCGAGGGATCGGAGACCATCTCGCAATAGACGCTGCATTCGCGGAACAGGTTCTGCGGGTGCGTCTCCTGGAAATAGCCGCCCCCAATCTCCGAGGAGGGAATCTGCGCAGCGATTGCCAGCACGGGCGTGCGGCTGCGCTGCGCGTCGAAAAGGCCGTTAATCAGGTGAAGATTTCCCGGCCCGCAGGAGCCGGCGCAAACCGCCAGCTTGCCCGTCACCTGCGCCTCGCCGGCCGCAGCAAACGCCGCAGCTTCCTCGTGCCGGACATGCACCCATTTGATCTGCTTGCTGCCACGCAGCGCTTCCGTCATGCCGTTCAGGCTGTCGCCCACCACGCCATAGATCCGTTCGACGCCGGCCTCGGTGAGCGTTTCGATCATGAGTTCGGCGACGTTGCGTGACATGGGAGTGACCTCGCTTGTTTGCGTGTGAGGTGAAACTAGCGCGTGGGACTGCAAGGGCCAGATCGACCAAAGTGTGCCGACACCATACGTTCGGATTGTTCGTGGAATTCTCTACAGCCGGCGATGGACGTTACTGGCAATGAAGGTACGGAGCGAGTGGCGGAGCGGCCGGCCTTTCCTCATCGCGCAAGGCACGGCATTGACATCGGCCACCCAGCCAATAATGTAGTGCCTGCCTATCCTGTAGGCATGCTTCGATAAGATCACATTGGCTGCAGAGGCCTTGGGCAACAGCGCCCTGCGAGACCCCCACACAGATGGTGGCGGTGGTTTCGTGGGGCTTTTTGCGTTTTGGCCGGCGCTTCTGGCATTCGGGAGTTGAGATGGGCGCGCCCATTCGCATCGGCATCCTCTATTCGACCGTCGGCGCTTATGGCGCCTTCGGGCGCGAATGCCGGGATGGCGCGGAACTGGCGGCGGAGCGGCTGGCCCGCGAGGGCGTGCCGGTCGAATTGGTCATTGCCGATCCAGAAGGCGAAGCCAGCCGCTACGTCACCCTCGCCCGCGAATTGCTGCGCGACAAAGGCTGCCGCCACATCGTCGGAACCGCGTTGTCGGCCGCGCGCAAGGATGTGACGCCGCTGATCGAGAAGCACGACGCCCTGCTCTGGTATATCTGCCCCTATGAGGGGTTCGAGGCGAACGAGAACATCATCTACACCGGTGCCTGTCCGAACCAGCATCTGCTGCCGCTGTTCGAGCACCTGATCCCACGTCATGGGCGGCGCGTATTCCTGCTCGGCGCGAACTATGTGTGGGGATGGGAGATGAACCGGCTGGCTCGCGAACTGCTGCTGTCCAGCGGTGGCGAGGTGGTCGGCGAGCGCTTCCTGCCGATCGAGGAAACCGACATTCGCCGGCTGATCGCCGAAATCCGGGCACAGCGACCGTCCTTCATTCTCAACAACCTTATCGGTCCTTCGAGCTACGCGTTCCTCGCCGCCATGCACGAACTGGCGCGGCAGGACCCCGCCTTCCGGCCGGAGGTCTGCCCGGTGGTGAGCTGCGACCTGACCGAGTGCGAGCTGGGCGAGATCGAGGGCGGCGCGGCGACCGGCCAGCTCGCCACGGCCTGCTACTTCGACAGTCTCGATACGCCGGAGAACCGGGCGTTCAAGGCCCTCGCCATGACGCGCTATGGCGCTGACCGGCGCTTCTCCTCGTTCTTCTCCGGTGCCTATGCGGCGGTACGGCTCTGCGCGGAATCGATCCACGCCGCCGGCACGGACGAACCCTCGGCCGTGCGCCGCGCGGTCTGCGGCCCGGTGCACCAGACGGTGCAGGGGCCGCTGCGGATCGATCCGCAGACCAATCACGCCACCCTGCCCTTCCATCTTGGGCGCATCAACGACCATGGAGGCTTCGACGTGATCGCGTCGCGCCCGCCCATCGTCGCCGACCCCTATCTCACCGGCCTGCGCGCGGCACGCGCGGCGCATCTGAGGGTGGTGTCATGAGAACACCGAACTTCGTTGGCCGCCGCGCCCTCGTGCTTCATCGTCCCGATGAGGCCATCGCACGGCTGGACCGCCAGTTGCGGCTGATCGGCCTTGAGGTCGAACAGCGCTGGGCGCCGATGAGCCCCGGCGAAGCGCCGGACATCGTGCTGGTCGATGCCGATCAGGGCTGGAGCGGGCTGCTCCCCTGGAGCCCCGGCGCGCCAGCCACCACGCCCGTCGTCGCGCTGCTTGGCTCCGAGGCACCAGGCCGGATCGCCTGGGCAATCGACCAGGGCGCGGGCGCGATCATCGCCAAGCCGGTGGCCGCGGCGGCGGTCTATCCCGCGCTGGTGCTCGCCCTGCATGCGTTTGGCGAGCGGCGTGCCGCGGAGCAGAGAATCGAGGCGCTGGGCGAGCGGGTGCGGCTGCGCGCCATCGTCGCCAAGGCCGTCGAGGCGATCGCGCTCGCCCAGCAGGGGGATGAGGACGCGGCCTATCGCCTGCTGCGCGACTTCGCCATGCGCCGACGCATGACGCTCGAACAGGCCGCGGCGATGGTGCTCGCGCGTCAGCACACCCTTCCAGAGGTCGGCTGATGTCCGGTCGTTCCGTTATTCTGGGCCTGCTGCGGCGTCCCGTCCTTGCGCTCGCCCTCACCGTGATCGCAGGCGTCGTCGCCTGCGCGCTTCTCGCGCCTCTGCTGGCGCCCTATGCGCCGGACGATCAGATCTTCGATGGGCTGTCGCTGGACGGCGCCCCGCTGCCGCCCTCGGCGCAATTCCTGCTGGGCACCGACACGCTCGGCCGCGACCTGCTCTCCCGTCTGATATACGGCGCGCGGACCTCGCTGCTGATCGGACTGGTCGCCAACGGCACGGCGGTCATGATCGGCCTTGCCGTGGGCGTGCTCGCCGGCTATTTCTCCGGCCTGTTCGGCAGCGTGCTGATGCGCTTCACCGACCTGATGACCGCCTTTCCCGCGCTACTTCTCGCCATCGTGCTGGCGGCGCTGCTGAAGCCGAGCCTGTGGATCGTCGCCATGGTGATCGCCATGGTGAACTGGGTGCAGGTCGCGCGCATCGGCTACACCGAGACACGCTCGCTGGCCGAGCGGGACTTCATCCTCGCCGAGCGCGCCATGGGGGCGGGCAATGTGCGCATTCTCGCGCTGCACATCCTGCCGCATCTCGTGCCGACCGCCATCGTCTGGGGCACGCTCGGCATCGCCACCACGGTGCTGCTGGAGGCCACGCTGTCCTTCCTCGGCATCGGCGTGCAGCCGCCCGAGCCCTCCTGGGGCAACATCGTCTTCGAGAGCCAGAGCTATTTCCAGTCGGCACCGTGGCTGGTGTTCTTTCCCGGCGCGGCGATCCTGGCGACTGCGCTCGCCTTCAACCTCGTCGGCGACGCACTGCGCGACCGCCTCGACCCGACGCAGCGCGGGAGGGACTGATGGCTTTCCTGATCGCGCGCCGCCTGATGCAGGCCGCACTCATTCTGCTCGGCGTCGCCGTCATCACCTTCGTGCTGCTTTATGCGCTGCCGGCCGACCCGGCGGTGCTGCTCGCTGGCCGCAACGCGACGCCGCAGACGGTCGCCAATATCCGTCACCAGCTCGGCCTCGACCTGCCGCTGCCTCTGCAGTTCTGGAACTATCTGACCGGACTGCTGCAGGGCGACCTTGGACGATCCTTCAACCAGAAGACGGCGGTGGCGCCGCTCATTTTCGCTCGGCTGCCGGCCACGCTGACGCTGATGGCCGCCGGCATCGCCATAGAGGTGGTCGTCGGCCTCACCCTCGGCGTGATCGCGGCTGTGCGGCGGGACGGACCGGTCGACCGGCTGGTGATGACGCTGTCCTTCGTCGGCGTCTCGACCCCACAGTTTCTCGTCGGTCTGCTGCTGCTCTACGTCTTCGCGGTCACGCTCGGCTGGTTCCCGATGTCGGGCTACGGCACGCCGGCTCATCTGGTGCTGCCCGCGCTGACGCTCGGCATCCTCGGGGCCGGCTGGTACGCGCGCATCGTGCGCTCCGCCATGATCGACGTGCTCGCGCAGGACTATGTGCGCACGGCACATGCCAAGGGCGTGCCGGCGTGGCGTGTGGTTTTGCGCCATGCCCTGCCGAACGCGCTGCTGCCGGTGATCGCCATGATCGGCATCGATATCGGCCAGTTCATGGGGGGCACGGTGGTGGTGGAGGCGGTGTTCGGCTGGCCCGGCATCGGACAGCTCGCCTGGCAGGCCATCCAGCAGGTCGACATCCCCATCATCATGGGCGTCACGCTCGTCTCCGCGCTCGCCATCGTGCTCGGCAACCTGCTCGCCGACCTCATCGCCCCCTTCATCGATCCGCGCATCCGCGCGGCCTGATGCTCTGCCAAGACGCGTTCAACCAAACAACCAGAGGGTTCCACGCCATGCTGAAGACCTTGCTGCGATCGACGGCGCTCGCAGCCGCCATCGCCTTCGCTCCGGCCGCCGCGCTGACCATAGGCGCGACCATGCCTGCCGCGGCCCAGACCCAAGGCGGCGACATCATCGTCACCTACAAGGACGACATCGCCACGCTCGACCCTGCCATCGGTTACGACTGGCAGAACTGGTCGATCATCAAGAGCCTGTTCTCCCGGCTGATGGACTACACGCCCGGCACGCCCGATCTCGTGCCCTCGCTGGCGGAGAGCTTCAACGTCTCGCCGGACGGGCTGACCTACACCTTCAAGCTGCGCAAGGGCGTCAAGTTCTCCAATGGCCGCGAGGTCGTGCCCGCCGACGTGAAGTACTCGATTGAGCGCGCCGTCGACCCGAAGACGCAGGGCCCCGGCGCCGGCTTCTTCGGCGCCATTGCCGGCTTCGACGACTTCTCCGCCGGCAAGGCGACGGGCCTTGCGGGCATCGAGACGCCGGACGCCGAGACGGTGGTGTTCAAGCTCTCGCGCCCGGACGCGACCTTCCTGCACGTGCTCGCCATCAACTTCGCCTCCATCGTGCCGAAGGAGGCCGTCGAGGCCGCCGCGGGCGATTTCGGCAAGAAGCCGGTGGGCTCGGGCACCTTCGTGCTGAAGGAATGGGTGATCGGCCAGAAGCTCGTCTTTGCGCGCAACCCCAACTATTTCGTCAAGGGCGTACCCCACATCGACAGCTTCTCCATCGAGATCGGCCAGGAGCCGCTCGTCGCCCTGCTGCGCCTGCAGAAGGGTGAGGTCGACATCGCGGGTGACGGCGTGCCTCCGGCGAAGTTCCTGGAGATGACCAAGGCGCCCGACGCCAAGGACCTGATCGTCGACGGCGAGCAGCTGCACACCGGCTATGTCACGCTGAACACCAAGATCAAGCCGTTCGACAATGTGAAGGTGCGCCAGGCCCTGAACATGGCCATCAACAAGGACCGCATCGTCCGCATCGTCAACGGGCGCGCCACCCCGGCCAATCAGCCCCTGCCGCCGCTGATGCCGGGCTACGACACCAGCTACAAGGGCTACGCCTATGACGTCGCCAAGGCGAAGGCGCTGCTGAAGGAGGCCGGCTATCCCGACGGCTTCTCCACCGTGCTTTACTCCACCAACACCGACCCGCAGCCGCGCATCGCCCAGGCGATCCAGCAGGATCTGGCGGCCATCGGCGTGAAGGCGGAGATCAAGGCGCTCGCGCAGTCCAACGTCATCGCCGCCGGCGGAACGGAAGGCGAGGCCCCGATGATCTGGTCCGGCGGCATGGCCTGGATCGCGGACTTCCCGGATCCGTCGAACTTCTACGGCCCGATCCTCGGCTGCGCCGGCGCCGTGCAGGGCGGCTGGAACTGGTCCTGGTACTGCAACGAAGCGCTTCAGAAGCGCGCCGTCGCGGCCGATTCCATGTCCGACCCGTCAAAGTCCGCCGAGCGCGTCGAGGCGTGGAAGAAGATCTTCATCGACGTGATGGCCGACGCCCCGTGGATCCCGGTGTTCAACGAGCGTCGCGTGGTGGCGAAGTCGAAGCGGATGGGCGGCGCGCCGAACATCTATGTCGATCCGACCCGCGTCATCAATTACGACGCGATCTTCGTGAAGCCGTGATCCCCTGATGTCTCCCGCCGCGGCCGCACAAGCCGCGGCGGCCTCTCCAGATACAACCGAACGAGACCCATCATGTGCGTGGCCTGCAGTCACACGATCCATCGCGCCAATCATCATTTCGGCTGGAACCGCGACCTCCCGCCCGTGCTGACAGCGACCTCGGGTGAGACGGTGCATTTCGAGTGCACCGATTCCTCGGCCGGTCAGCTGGGCGAAGGCTCGACTGTCGACAGCGTGCGCACGCTCGATTTCAGCAAGGTCAATCCGGTCACCGGCCCGGTTTTCGTCGAGGGTGCACAGCCCGGCGACGCGCTGAAGGTGACCATCCGCAAGTTCATTCCCTCCGGCATCGGCTGGACGGCGAATATTCCCGGCTTCGGCCTGCTCGCCGACCAGTTCCCCGATCCGGCAATCCATGTGTGGAAATATGACGCCGCCGCGCTGACGCCGGCCCTGTTCGGTCCCGGCGGACGCGTACCGCTCAAGCCCTTCGCCGGCACCATCGGCGTCGCGCCGGCTGAGCCGGGCCTGCATTCGGTCGTGCCGCCGCGCCGTGTCGGCGGCAATCTCGACATTCGCGACCTTGCCGAAGGGGTGACGCTCTATCTGCCGGTCGAGGTGCCCGGCGCGCTGTTCTCCATCGGCGACACGCACGCCGCGCAGGGCGATGGCGAAGTCTGCGGCACGGCCATCGAGAGCCGGATGAATGTCGAGGCGACGCTTGAGCTGGTGAAGGACGCCCGCCTCGCCTCCCCGCGCTTCACCACACCCGGCCCGGTGACGCGCCATCTCGACGCCGCAGGCTATGAGGTCACGACCGGCATCGGGCCCGATCTGATGACCGGCGCGCGCGAAGCGCTCCAGCGGATGATCGACCTGCTCGCCGCCGAGCACGGCCTAAATCCGGTGGATGCCTACATGCTTTGCTCGGTCTGCGGCGACCTGCGCATCAGCGAAATCGTCGACATGCCGAACTGGGTCGTCTCCTTCTACTTCCCGAGGATCGTGTTTTCGTGACGATGCCGATCCTCTCCGTCGAAGGCCTCTGCGTCGATGCGCGCACCCCACAGGGCGCGCGGCGGGTGCTGCACGATGTCAGCTTCGACCTCAATGCCGGCGAGACGCTCTGCCTCGCCGGGGAATCCGGCTCGGGCAAATCCGTCACCTCGCTCGCGATCATGCGCCTGCTTGCCAAGAGCTCGCTGAGGGTCGCGTCAGGGGCGATCCGGCTGGGCGGACAGGACCTGCTGAGCCTGCCCGAGCGCACCATGCGTCGCATGCGTGGCGGCGACGTCGCGATGATCTTCCAGGAGCCGATGACGTCGCTGAACCCGGTGATGAGCATCGGCGCGCAGCTCACTGAGGCGATCCGCATCCACCAGGCCAGCGCGAATGCCGAAGCGCGTGCCCGCAACATGCTCGATGCGGTCCGCATCACCGATCCCGCACGGCGGATGGGCCAGTTCCCCCATGAACTGTCCGGCGGCATGCGCCAGCGGGTAATGATCGCCATGGCGCTCTCGTGCCGCCCGAAGGTGCTGATCGCGGACGAGCCGACGACCGCGCTCGATGTGACCGTTCAGGCGCAGATCCTCACCCTGATGCGCGAGCTGAAGGGCGAGTTCGGCACGTCCATCATCCTCATCACCCACGATATGGGCGTGGTCGCGGAGATGGCGGACCGCGTCGCCATCATGCAGGCCGGGCGCATTATCGAGCAGGCCGGCGTCATGCCGCTCTTCAGCGCTCCGCGCGAAGACTACACCCGCTCGCTTCTGGCCGCCGTGCCGCGGCTCGGCGCCCGCGCGGGCGAGGACGGGCCGCCAAGGGTCACAAGTGTCGCCCCGGCACACCCGCAGGCCGGGGAGAACCCTGTGCTCTTCGTGCGCGACCTCTGCGTGACCTATCACGCGCGCGGAAACTGGTTCGGTGGCGGTTCCGCACCGAAGGCGGTCGACGCGGTGTCGTTCGAGCTTCATCGCGGGCGCACGCTGGGCCTCGTCGGCGAGAGCGGCTCGGGCAAGTCGACCACCGGCAAGGCTGTGCTGGGGCTCATCCCCTTCGCCGGCGAGGTGGTGCTGGACGGCGTGCCCATCGCCGGACTGTCCACGCGCGAGATGCGTCCCATCCGCCGCAAGGCGCAGATGATCTTCCAGGACCCTTACGCCTCGCTCGACCCGCGCATGTCGGTAGCCGCGGCGATCGCCGAGCCGCTGGCGATCCACGGCATCGGAACGCCTGCGGACCGCCGTGAGCGGGCAACGGAGCTGCTGCGCCGGGTCGGGCTTTCGCCCGAACATGGCAGCCGCTACCCGCATGAATTCTCCGGCGGACAGCGCCAGCGTATCTGTATCGCCCGCGCGCTCGCGCTGGAGCCCAAGCTCATCGTTGCGGATGAGAGCGTGGCGGCACTCGATGTTTCGGTGCGGGGCCGCGTGCTCGACCTGATGCTGGAGCTGCAGGAGACGATGGGCCTCGCCTATCTCTTCATCTCGCACGACATGGCCGTGATCGAGCGCATGTGCCACGACGTGGCCGTGGAGGCGGGTAGCCGGCGCGCCGTGTTCGAGACACCCATGGATGCCTATACGCGCGAACTCATGGCGGCGGTGCCGGTGCCGGATCCCGCCCGGCGCATCCTCATGCCCCTCGACACCAGCTCCACCTGATCGAACGGCCGGCATGCTGCCGCGCCGGCCCCGCCGGCGACGTCCGAGGGAAAGGCGCGAACCTCGCAAGGGACATTGCGAGCCCACCACGTGGCGCGCTGCGCCGCCGGCAACAGCGTGCGCCGCTCGTGATTTATGAGGAGCGTCGTTCAAGCCATTGCAGTGAATGGCGGGAGTGACGGGGCTCGAACCCGCGACCTCCGGCGTGACAGGCCGGCGCTCTAACCAACTGAGCTACACCCCCAAGCGACGGGTCCGTGTGGACCGCGCGTCGAGTGAGGCGGGTGTTAAGGCAGCCATTACCGGGTGTCAAGCGCATCGGCAGCAATCCACTGACACGTCATCCCGGTAGCTGTGGACGACGCTTGACGAGCACCGCATCGGCCAGCGCCATCGCCGCGATCAGCAGCGGAACCGCGAGAAACGTTCCGGCCGGTCCCCACAGCCACGTCCACCACGCCATCGACAGGAAGACCGCGAACGGGTTCAGCGAGACGCGCCGCCCCACGATCAGCGGAGAAAGGACCTGCCCCTCGATGCTGGTGATGGTCAGGAACAGCGCGGCGGGCAGAAACCCGCCGACCAGGCCGGGAAAGGTGACGACCCCGGCAATGGCGAGGATCAGCGTCATGACCGCCGGGCCGAGATAGGGAATGTAGTTCAGCATGCAGGCAAGCGCGCCCCACAGCGGCGGATTCGGCATGCCGAGCGCCCAGGTCATCAGGGTGGTCGCGATGCCGAGGCCGATATTTATGAAGGTCGCCGTCACCAGATAGGCGCCGAGCCGTTCCTCGATCTCCCGGAACACCCGCAACGCCGTGAGCCGGGCCGAGCGCGGACCCATCGCCTGTACGAGACGGCGCTTGATCTGGATTCGTCCCGCCAGGAAGAACAGCAGCGAGCCGACGAACAGGATGAAGCCGCCAATTGCCGGCGTCACCAGCCCGAGCGCGCTCTCCAGCATGCGCGAATCGGCGATTCGCACCGTCATCGGCGGCTCGGCCGCCCGACCGATCGATTCGATAGTCTCTATAGTGGAACCCAACCGCTGCAGCGTCGGCTTCAGCGCTGCGAAGCGCTCCGCCATGATGGCGCCGATCTCGGGTGCCCTCGCCGACCAGTCCGCGAGGGGGGCGGCGAGCGTTACGGCGGCGCCGTAGATCGTCGCGACCATCATGACCACGATGACCACCGACGCGACAGGCGTCGGCAGCCCCCTCTTTCCCATTGCCTCGATGGCCGGGCCGATGACGCTGCCGATGATGACGGCGGCGACAATGGGAACCAGCACCGGACGGGCGATCACCATGGCCGCAGCAAAGGCCAGGAGCGCGGTCGTGATGACCCCTAACTGCGTGGCACGACGCCAGATATATTCCGTGCGTTCCTGCCCGGGCGGCAAAGGTGTCTCCGCCGCCTCGCCCGCCGTGCCGCGCCACATATCCATTTTTTCGCCCTCACCCCAGGCGCGCCCGCAGCTCGCCAGAGCGGAAACGCCTTGCGCCTCTCGCGGTTCCGTGCCGCGCACAGGGCATGAGCGGTGGCGCCGCGTTGCATCGCGGGCCAATGCCCCTTATTGACGCCTGCCGTGGTTCTGCTGGCGCCGATGCGCGTGGCCGGCGGGACCGCACGCGCAAGGGAGCATCGCCATGGCCATGATCCAGTCGGAGAAGACCCCGACCGGCCCGACCGAGGGGGATACCTCGCTGCGCGCCTGCGTGCGGCGTACGCTGTCCATCGAGGCGGGAGGCCTCGCCGCGCTCATGAAGAGCGTGGACGGGCCGCTGGGCGATGCCATCGAGGAAGCGACCCGGCTGATCGAGGCCGCACGTGGACGTGTTATCGTCACCGGCATGGGCAAGAGCGGGCATATTGGCCGCAAGCTCGCCGCCACGCTGGCCTCGACCGGCACGCCGGCGCTGTTTCTCCACGCGGCGGAAGCGGGACATGGCGACCTTGGCATGGTGACGCCGGACGATGTCATCCTGGCGCTTTCCTGGTCCGGCGAGACGGCCGAGCTTGGCGATGTCGTACATTATGCGCGCCGCTTCGCCGTGCCGCTGCTGGCCATGACGTCCAATGCCGAGAGCACGTTGGGCCGCGCGGCGGACGTGGCCCTTACCATGCCGCGCGTGGAAGAGGCCTGCCCCAACGGCCTTGCCCCGACCACCTCCACCCTCATCCAGCTGGCGCTGGGTGATGCCATCGCGGTAGCCCTGCTGGAGCGGCGCGGCTTCTCCGCCTCGGATTTCCGCGTCTTCCACCCCGGTGGGAAGCTGGGTGCGCGCCTGCTCAAGGTGGCGGACCTGATGCACCAGGGCGAGGCGATGCCGCTGGTGCGCCTTGGCACGCCGATGGCAGAGGCTCTTATCGAGATCACCGGCAAGCGCTTCGGCTGCTGCGGCGTCATTGATGGCGAGGGCCGCCTCGTCGGAATCATCACCGATGGCGATCTGCGCCGGCACATGGGCACGGACCTGCTGCCCCGGCCGGTCGAGGACATCATGACCGCCTCGCCGTTCGTCATCCAGCCCGGTGAACTTGCCAGCGCCGCGCTCGGCCGGATGAACCGACGCCCCGTCCCCGTCACGGTGCTTTTCGCGGTCGTGGATGGCGTTCCCGTCGGCATTCTCCATATTCACGACATCCTGCGGGCCGGCGTCGTCTGACGCCGCCAGTGGCGGTCCCAGTTGCAAGGAAACGTTTCATGAGCGGCGCCAACACCCGGGCCAAGGCCATCGTCACCGTGGGCGATGTGCACTTCGGCAATGAACTGCCGCTCGCGCTCATCGCCGGCCCCTGCCAGATGGAAAGCCGCGAGCATGCGCTGGAATGCGCGGCGGCCATCAAGGAGATCGCCAGCCGTCGCGGCATCGGCGTCGTCTTCAAGACGTCCTTCGACAAGGCAAACCGCACTTCGATCAAGGGCGCGCGCGGCATGGGGCTGAAGGCGGCCCTGCCCATCTTCGCGGAAATCCGCGAGCGCTACGGCATGCCGGTGCTGACCGACGTGCACGACAATGACCAGTGCGCGCCCGTCGCCGAGGTGGTCGACATTCTGCAGATTCCCGCCTTCCTCTGCCGCCAGACCGACCTTCTGATCGCGGCGGCGAACACCGGCCGCGTGGTCAACGTCAAAAAGGGCCAGTTCCTCGCCCCGTGGGACATGAAGAACGTCGTTGCCAAGCTCATTGAGAGCGACAACCCCAATGTGCTGGTCACCGAGCGCGGCGTTTCATTCGGCTACAACACGCTGGTGACGGATATGCGCGCGCTACCGATCATGGCCGAGACCACCGGCGCACCCGTGATCTTCGACGCCACCCATTCGGTGCAACAGCCGGGCGGCCAGGGCACATCCTCGGGCGGCCAGCGCGAGTTCGTGCCGGTGCTGGCGCGCGCGGCGGTGGCCGTTGGCGTTGCCGGCGTGTTCATCGAGACCCACCCCGATCCCGACCATGCGCCCTCCGACGGGCCGAACATGGTGCCGCTGAACCAGTTCGAGGAGCTCGTGGCCCGGCTGCAGGCGTTCGACCGCGTCGCCAAGAACCTCGCCAACTGAGACGCCGCCAGACGCGGCGATCCGCCGGAGGGAAGTTCCGTCGATGCAGTCCTCCGGCGCGCTGTCCCGCCTGCCCCACATGCTCATCTGGCTGGTGCGTCTGGCGGCTGTCGGCTGCCTCATTGCATTGCCGCTGCTCTCGCTGCTGCCCGCCGATCAGATCGAGCGCACGGCGGCGGGCAAGAATTTCGAGCACTTCACCGCCTATTTCGGCACTGCCCTGCTGCTGACGCTCGGCATTGCCGCTCCGCGGCGGCGGATTTATGCGGCGCTGGCGCTGGTGGCGCTTGCCGGCGTGCTCGAGATCGCCCAGGGCTTCACGCAGACCCGCAGCTCGGAACTGGCCCAGTTCCTCGGAGGCTCCGCCGGCGTGGGCGCCGGGCTGCTTGCGGGAACGCTGGGCCGAGCCGTGCCGCGGTGGATCTTCGGCCGCCTATGAGCTGAAGGCACCGAGCAGGCGACGACTGCCGCGCCACAGCGTCCAGAGCCGGGCCAGCGGCGGGGCGGCCGGCACGAGAATGAAGGGGTCGTGCGCGCGTTCCATGCGCCTGAGATCGCCCGGCACCAGCGTCAGCGGCAGGAAGGCGGGCAGAAGGCGCGGATCGGCGCCGCGCAGGCCCGCCACCGCCAGATCGTGATGCCGGCGTGCCAGCGCCCGCATCTCTGCCAGAGCCGCCCCTAGCGCCGGAGAGGCGCTGCCGGACACCGCGTCGTTGCGCTTCAGCCCGTGCGCGGCGAGAATGTCGAGCGGCACATAGCATTGGCCGCGCCGCGCGTGGAACGGGAAGGAGCGCAGCAGACCCGTGATTGCATAGGCGACCCCCGCATGGCCGGCGGCATCCGCCCAGCCCCGGTCGGCGGCGCCGGTGAGGATGATTCCGGCAAGGCGGATCAGCGCCGAGGAGGTCTCGCCGGCATAGCCTTCAAGGTCATTCACGCTCGGCATCGGGTCTTCATAGAGGTCGAAGATCCGCGCATCGAGCAGGGCGAAGAAGGTTTCGCGCGGCAGGCGATACGCCTCGATAGCGTCCAGCAGCGCCGCCGCCACGGGATTGGCCCGCACGTCTCCGCGCGCGCCTCCGATCAGCGCCTCGCTCCACCATTGCAGGCGCACCTCGCCCGCCATCGGATTGGTGATCGCCTCGCGCACGCGGGCAATTTCGACATTGAAGGCGTGCAGCGCCATCAACGCCGCGCGCTTGTCCGCCGGGGCGAACAGGTCGGCGATGTAGCGGTCGCGGTCGAGATCGCGCACCAGCTCGGTGCAATAGGCGGTGTCAGCCTCGCTCATGGGCGCATCCGGCTCACGGCAGCGCCAGCAGGGCGGCCGCGACGGCGCGCCCTTCGGCCAGCAGTACATTGTAGGTCGACGCGGCGGCCACGGTGGGCATTGTATCCACGCGAATATCCGCGTCGCGCAGCCGCCAGCGCAGCGCGTCCGGCAGCGCCCAAGGGTCGGCGCCGGTACCGATGAGCAGCAGTTCGATACGCCCGGCCTCCGCCAGCACCCGATGCAGGGCCAGCGCGTCGATATCGGCCGTCGTCACCGCTGACCAGGCATGGATGCCCGACGGCAGCGCGAGGATCGAGCCTTCGGATGCCATGCCCGCGAAATGGAACGATCGACGACCATAGCCGTCGATCGGGACCTGGCGCGGGAGATGGGCGTCGGGCGTTGCCATGACAGGCGTGCCTCCTGGCCCGCCCTCAGGGGGCGACGCGCTCGGCCTTCGGGTTCGCGCTCTTGGCGTCCTTCTCGGCCATCGTCCGGGTGGACACGCCAAGATAGATGAGCAGCGGCGAGGCAATGAAGATCGACGTGTAGGTGCCAACCAGCACGACGCCGAACAGCATCGTCACGGAGAAGGAGTGGATCGCCCGCCCTCCGAACAGCACCAGCGCCAGCAGCGCGAGCGTGACGGTAACGTGGGTGATGACGGAACGCGACAGCGTCGAATTGATCGATTCGTTCAGCAACTCGTCCGTCGGCATCTTCTTGTAACGACGCAACATCTCACGGATGCGGTCGTAGATGACGATGGTGTCGTTCAGCGAGTAGCCGAGAATGGTCAGCAGTGCGGCGACGCTCGTCAGATCGAAGTCGATCTGGAAGATCGCCATGAAGCCGATCGTCAGAACGATGTCGTGGAAGTTCGCGATCGAGGCCCCGAGGGCGAACTGCCATTCAAAGCGGAACCACAGATAGATCAGGATGCAGAACACCGCGAGCATCAGCCCGACAATGCCGTAGCTGAGCAGCTCCTGCGAAACGCGCGGGCCAACCACCTCGACGCGGCGGTATTCAACCGTCTCGCCAAGCGCCGCGCGCACCTTGCCGACCACGGCCTGCTGCGCCTGCTCGCCGCCCGGCTGCTGTGCGACGCGGATGAGGACCTCGCCGTCCGAGCCGATTTCCTGGATCTGGACCTCGCCCAGTTCCAGTGATTCGAGCTTGGAGCGCACATCGCCGATGTTCAGCGTGCTGGCGGGGTAGCGCACCTCAAGCAGCGTGCCGCCCTTGAAGTCGATGCCGAAGTTGAGACCCAGCGTGAAGAACGCCACCAGCGCCACGATCGACAGCAGAGCCGAGATCGGAAAGCTGATGCGCCGGAAGCGCATGAAGTCGAAATTTGTGTTGTCCGGGACGATACGAAGCAGAGGCATGAGCGCTCGCCTTTCTCAGATCGGAACGCGCTGGGGACGCCGCCAGCGCACCCAGATCGCCACCATAAGGCGGGTCAGCGTGAAAGCCGTGAACACGGTGGTGATGATGCCAATGCCGAACGTAATGGCGAAGCCGCGCACCGGGCCCGAACCGATATAGAACAGCACCGCCGCCGCGATGAAGGTGGTGATGTTCGAATCGAGAATGGTCGAGAGCGCGCGGGTGAAGCCCGCATCGATGGCGGAGATCGCTGAGCGACCTGCCCTCGCCTCCTCGCGGATACGCTCATAGATCAGCACGTTCGAATCGACCGCGATGCCGACCGTGAGCACCACGCCGGCGATGCCGGGCAGCGTCAGTGTCGCGCCGAGCATGGCGAGCAGGCCAAAGATCATCCCGACATTGATCGCCACGGCGATGTTGGCGATGACGCCGAACAGGCCATAGGTCGCAATCATGAAGATGGCCACGGCCGCCGCGCCGACCACCGAGGCGATGATGCCCGAGCGGATGGAGTCCGCGCCGAGGCCCGGACCGACGGTGCGCTCTTCGACCACCTGCAGCGGCACCGGCAGGGCGCCGGCACGCAACAGGATGGCGAGATCGTTCGCCTGCTGCACCGAGAAGCTGCCGCTGATCTGCCCCGAGCCGCCCAGAATGGGTTCGCGGATAACCGGCGCCGAGATGACGTGGTTGTCGAGCACGATGGCGAAGGGCTTGCCGACATTGGCCTGGGTGGCCTCGGCAAAGCGGCGCGCGCCATTGGTGTTGAAGCGGAAGGTAACGACCGGCTCGCGCGTCTGCGGATCGAAGCTCGGCTGAGCGTCGGTCAGATCCTCGCCAGCGACAAGGATGCGCTGCTCGATCAGGTAGGGGACCGGCGGGTTGTCCTGCGAATAGAGAATCTCCGTACCGACCGGCGGACGGCCCTGCAGCGCCTGCTGCGCGCTCATCGAGGTGTCGACGAGGCGGAACGTTAGCTTGGCGGTCTGCCCGAGCAGCGCCTTGAGGCGCGAGGGATCCTGCAGGCCCGGCACCTGAACCTGGATGCGGTCGGCACCCTGCCGCTGGATCGAGGGCTCGGTCGTGCCAAGCTGGTCGATACGCTTGCGGATGATCTCGATGGACTGCGACACCGCCTGAATGGTGCGCGACTGGATGCCCGTCGCGGTCGGCGTGATGCTTATGGCGTCGCCGCTCAGGGAAATGTCGGTATCGAGCTGACCGGAGGTCGAGAGCGTGCCGCCGATCGGCGCGGCCAGCGTGCGCAGCTGCGCCAGCGCGGCCTGGCCATCCTGGGCGTCGCGCAGGCGAACCTGCACCGAATCTCCCTGGATGTTCAGGCCCGCATAGCCGATCTTGGCATCACGCAGCACACGTCGGGCATCATCGCGCAGCTGTTCGAGCCGCCCCTTGCGGAGCTCGTTGGCATCGACCTGCAGCACGATGTAGGAGCCGCCCTGCAGATCGAGCCCAAGCACGATCTTGCGATGGAGGAAGCCCGGCAGGCTGTCATAAACCTTCGGCGGCAGCAGGCTCGGAACGACCATCAGGCAGATGATCGCCGAGAATGCCAGGATGGCGAAGGCCTTCCATTTGGAGAAGTAAAGCATCTCGATCCTTCCGGCCGCTCAACCGCGGCCGCAAGAGGTAAGCGTCAGGCGGTACCTTCGTCCTTGGCGGGCTCGCCCTTGGCGCGCACGTCGGTGATCAGGCCCCGCAGCTGGCGGACCTTTACGCCTTCAGCGAGCTGGAGCTCGATCTCGGTGTCGTCCACGACGCGCGCAACCTTGCCGATCAGGCCGCCCGAGGTGATCACCGTGTCGCCACGACGAATGTTCTTCACCAGCTCCTGGTGCGCCTTCACCTTCTTCTGCTGCGGACGCAGAATCAGGAAATACATGATCACGAAGATCAGAACGAAAGGCAGCAGCGACATCAGCATGTCGGTACCGCCGCCGGCACCGGCGGCCTGCGCATAGGCGGGCGTAATCAACATCTCGGTTCCTTGGGTCCGTCAAAATCAGGCGGGCGGAAGGCCCGGCGAAGCGGCGCGGACTATACTGACGCGCCCGCCGAATGCAAACGCCGTCCGTGCCACGCGGCGTCACGTCCGCGACGGGGCGTAACGCGCGTTACGGTTTGGCTTGAACTCCCCGTTCCGGACCGCTATTGCGCTCCTCTAGGGAGTGCGCTCATGACACATTCGGTGGACGATCTCGGCCCCATCCTTGCCCGCATCGCGGAGGCCCTGGAGCGCATGGCTCCCCCGCGCACCGCCAGCGCGGACTTCGACGCCGCCGACGCCTTCGTCTGGCATGCCGATGCCAAGCGGCTGGAACCGGTGCCGCGGGTCAGCCGCGTGGAGATTGGCCTGCTAAAGGGCATCGACAGCACCCGCGATCAGCTTCTCGACAACACGCTGCGCTTCGCGCGCGGCCTGCCCGCCAACAATGCACTCCTGTGGGGCGCCCGCGGCATGGGCAAGAGCTCGCTGGTGAAGGCAAGCCATGCCGAGGTGAACGCCGAGATCGCACCCGAGGGAAAGGCGCCGATCAAGCTGGTGGAAATCCATCGCGAGGATATCGAGACGCTGCCGGCGCTGATGGCGCTGATGCGGCCGGCCCCTTTCCGATTCGTCGTGTTCTGCGATGACCTATCCTTCGATGGCGACGACACGTCCTACAAGTCGCTCAAGGCCGTGCTGGAAGGCGGTATCGAGGGGCGGCCGGAGAATGTCATCTTCTACGCCACCTCAAACCGCCGCCACCTGCTGCCGCGCGACATGATGGAGAATGAGCGCTCGACCGCAATCAATCCCGGGGAGGCCGTGGAGGAGAAGGTCTCGCTGTCCGACCGCTTCGGGCTGTGGCTCGGCTTCCACAAATGCAGCCAGGACGAATATCTGTCGATGGTGGAGGGCTATATCGCCCATTTCGGCGTGCCGGTCGATGCGGAGACACTCCGGCGCGAAGCGTTGGAGTGGTCCACCACGCGCGGCGCGCGTTCGGGTCGCACCGCCTGGCAATATGTTCAGGATGTCGCGGGACGGCTTGGCGTATCGCTTTCCGAGCCACCCGCCGTCCCGCGCTGACCGACGCCAAGGTCCACTTGTCGCGCCGGATTCCGTTCATCAGCGTCATCCCGGACGAAGCGGAGCTTCGAGCCGGGATCGCGACGAAAAGAGGGATGACCATCCCGGACCGGCCTTTGGCCGTCCGGGATAAGGGAGAGGTGGGAAATCAGAGGCCAGCGAGGTACTGCGAGGGATCGACAGGCTCCGAGCCCTTGCGGATCTCGAAGTGCACCTGCGGCGAGGTGACGTTGCCGGTCTGGCCGGCCTTTGCGATGACCTGACCACGCTTGACCGAGTCGCCCTTCTTCACGTCGAGCTCGCTGTTATGCGCGTAAGCCGTGACATAACCGTCGGAATGCTTGATCAGCACGAGGTTGCCGTAGCCCTTCAGCTCGCTGCCGGCATAGGCCACGACGCCATCCTCGGCGGCCTTCACCGCGGTGCCTTCCGGCACGGAGACGTTGATGCCCTCATTCTTCTGCCCGCCGGGCTTCGGCCCGAAGCCGGAGATCACGCGACCGCGCACCGGCCAGCGAAACTGTGCACCGCTCGCCGTACGGATATCGTCGGGCGTCTCCGAAGGCTTCACGGCCGCGATGGTCTGAGGCTTCGGCTCGGCCGGTGCCGCGGCGACGGGAGCGACAGCGGCGGGCTTGGGCGCAGCAGCCGTCGTGGTGACTGCCGGCGTGGCGGCCGAAGCGACAGCCGCCGGCTTGGCAGCCGGAGCGGCAGCGGCGACGGCCGGCGTTGCCACCGGCTTGGGCGCCGCGGCGACGGGATTGGCCGGCGCGCCCGCACCGGGAACCACCAGCTTGCGACCGATCTGGACCTGCGCATTGGGATCGAGCCCATTGGCGGCCGCCAGCACGCTGCGGGAAATGCCGTAATTGCGGGCGATCGAGCTCAGCGTCTCGCCCGGCTGCACCATATGCGCGCCACCTCCGGCAGCCGCCACCTGGGGCGCACGGGCGGGAGCGGCCGCCGGCGCCGCGAGGGGCTGCGGCTGAGCGCCATAGAGCGGCTGCGGCGCGGCTGCGGCCTGCGCCTGGGGATAGGACGGCGTGTTATAGGTCGGGGCGGGGTAAGCCGGCGCGGCCGTCGCCGGCGTGGCGCTGGCCACCTGACGGGGGGCGCCATAGGGATTGGCGCCGGCAGGAGCGCCGTAAGGCGCGGGATAACCGGAAGCGACCTGCGGCGCGGCCATCGGCGCCCCACCGATCGGCGCCGCCTGCACCGCACCTGTCGGAGCGGCCGCGACCGAACCGGTATAGGCCGGACTGCCGCTCTGCGCCGAGAACGGATTGCCGTTGGGATCGCTGAAACGCGCACTATCCGAGCTGCAAGCAGCCGCCGTTCCGCCAAGAAGAGCTACAACGGAAAGCCGCAGAAGAGGCTTGCAACCGGACGTCGACAGGAAGTTACGCATCGCACCACACCCGAACGCTGGACCGGTTCGGATTAAAGCCCTGTATAGGTAAACGTCGGCTTAAACGATGGCGTTTCTTGCAAGCTTCGCGGCGTTTTCGGGGCAGCGAAGCTAGAGAACAGCAGCAATTCCCGCGAGGGCGGGCACGAAACGCACCGGCCCCAGTTCGCGGCGCTCCAGCCCCCCACCTTTCCGTGCGTAACGCACGAGCTTCTGCATGTCCTCCGGCGGGCCGACAGGGGCCACCAGAATGCCCTCCGGGGTCAATTGCTCCAGCAGCGTGGCGGGAACTTCCCGCACCGCGACGTTGAGCACGATGCGGTCATAGGGCGCCCCGGCGCGATGACCGGCGAGGCCGTCGGCGACCACGACCTCCACATTGGCGAAGCCGAGTTCGCGCAGCCGCAACGCCGCCGCGCGGGCGAGCGTGCGGAAGCGCTCAAGCGTCACGACATGGCGGGCGATGCTGCCGAGGATGGCCGCGTGATAGCCGGTGCCGGTGCCGATCTCGAGCACGTTGTGGGAGGACGTGATCTCCAGCGCCTGCGTCATCAGCGCCACCACGGTCGGCTGGCTGATGGTCTGACCGCAATCGATGGGCAAGGCGTGGTCGCTCCAGGCGACGCGACGCATGGCCGGCTCGACGAAATGCTCGCGCGGCACCTCCTCGAAAGCCCGCATCACCGCGCGGTCGCGTATGCCGCGCTGGCGCAACGCCAGCAGCAGCCGGGCGCGCTCGACCGCATCATCCTGATCGGCACCGGCCACCGGAGACCTCCGCTCTTCCCCGCCCGGTCGCACGGGCGGGCGAAGGATTGTCAACGGGCGAAGACCTGTGCGAGCCGCGTCATCATCGGCTCGTCAGTCATGTCGAAACGCAGCGGCGTCACCGAGATCAGCCCCTGGTCGAGGGCGTGCAGGTCCGAGCCGTTCACCGTCTCGAAGATGCGCTTCTCGAAGGCGATCCAGAAATAGGGATTGCCGCGCCCGTCGGCCCGCTGGTCGATGCGCAGCAGGTCCTGGTTGCGCCGGCCCTGCGCCGTCACGGCGATTCCCTTCACCTCGTCCACCGGGCGGTTGGGGAAGTTCACATTCACCACGATACCGGGCGGAATCCCCTCCTCCAGCAGCGTGCGGATGACCTGCGGACCCCAGTGCTCGGCGACGGTAAAGGGCGGCGCGGCCTTGGTTTCAAAACCATAGGCCTGCGACAGCGCCACCGAGGGAATGCCCAGCACCGTGCCTTCCATGGCCCCGGCCACCGTGCCGGAATAGCCGACATCCTCGGCGACGTTCTGGCCGCGATTGACCCCGGAGAGAACGAGATCGGGCTTGTGGTCCGCCAATATGTGCCGCACCGCCATGATGACGCAGTCGGTGGGCGTGCCCTTCACCGCGTAGCGCTTCTCCTCCACCTGACGGAGGCGCAGCGGATCGGACAGCGAAAGCGAATGCGACACGCCGGACTGGTCGGTCTCCGGCGCCACCACCCACACATCGTCGGACAGCGCCCGCGCGATGCGCGCGCAGGCCTCCAGGCCCGGAGCGTGGATGCCGTCGTCATTGGTGACCAGAATGCGCATCGTTCTTTCCTTCAGCCGTCCTCCGCCCCGAGGCGGGCGGCGACGCGAAACGTCAGGCCCGCTCGATCTTCGTCAGCCCGCCCATATAGGGCACCAGCACGTCCGGCACGGTGATGGAGCCGTCTTCGTTCTGGTAGTTCTCCAGCACAGCAACCAGCGCGCGCCCGACCGCCACGCCCGAACCGTTCAGCGTGTGCAGGAAGCGCGGCGCCTTGCTGTCCTTGGTCCGGTAGCGCGCATTCATGCGCCGGGCCTGGAAATCGGTGCAGGTGGAGATCGAGGAAATCTCGCGATAGGCGTTCTGCCCCGGCAGCCACACCTCGATGTCGAAGGTGCGCGCGGAAGCGAAGCCCATGTCGCCGGTGCACAGCGTCACCACGCGGTGATGCAGGCCGAGCTTGTTCAGCACCGCCTGCGCGCAGGCGAGCATGCGCTCCTGCTCCTCCAGCGACTTCTCCGGGGTGTCATGCCGCGCGTGTCGCGCCCCGCCGATCCCGCTTCCGCGCGGAAGCAGGGCGTGAGCGCGGTGTAGCGCAGCGGCAGCTCTTCCTCGGCGAGGATGGCGTTCGCCACGAGGTTGGTCAGCGGCACCTCGGCGGTGGGGATGAGCCAGAGGTGCCCAACCTTTGTTGCGATATCATCGCGGATACCGCTTAGGCGGCGCCTGAAATTCTCGTCCTCATCGCCTCCGGTGCGGACATGCCCCCGGAATCGCTCGTGCTTTTCCGGCTCAAAAGAGAAGTCGCGATTAAAAGCCTCGATAATTTCTTTGGTGACATTTGCAGGCGAAGCGTCATCGCCTGTCGCCAAGAACTGATCGTCTCGGAACTTCGGCAGCTGCGCTGTGCCGAACATCGCCTCGTCCTTCACCAGGACCGGCGGGGCGACCTCGGTATAGCCGTGCTCATCTACGTGGGTGTTGATGAAGAGCTGACCGATGGCGCGCTCCAGCCGCGCCAGCTTGCCCTTCAGCACCACGAAACGCGCGCCGGAGAGTTTCGCCGCGGCCTCGAAATCCATCTGGCCGAGCGCCTCGCCGAGCTCAAAATGCTGCTTCGGCACGAAGGCCATCGACGGCTTCTCGCCGGCCCGGGCGATCTCGACATTGTCGTGCTCGTCCGCGCCATCCGGCACGATGTCGAGCGGCACGTTGGGGATGGCGGCGAGCTTGTCGTTCAGCGCCGTCTCGGTCGCCTTCACGTCCTCGTCGAGGGCGGGAATGTCGGTCTTGAGCGCACCGACCTCGGCCATCAGCGTC
>QFQD01000078.1 GCA_003241485.1 Ancylobacter novellus | reverse complement strand
GTCATTCTGAATCTGTTCGGCCGCCTGGTTGCCCACGCGCACCGGCCCCATGCCGGAAAAGCCCGCCAGTGCTGGAGCGAAGCGCTCCTCCAGCGGCGTTCCGGGTACGATGGAATAGACCGGCGCCAGCCGCCCGGAAGGTTCGGCCGCGATCACCGTCGTGAGATAGCGGATATAGTCTTCCATGGTGCGGGTTGCGCCGAGCAGGTTCAGCGCACGCACGGTGAAATAGCTGTCCCGCAGCCAGCAGTGCCGGTAGTCCCAGTTGCGGATGGAATGCGGCGCCTCGGGGATCGAGGTGGTGAGCGCGGCGACGATGCCGCCGGTTTCCTCGAACGCGCACAGCTTCAGCGAGATGGCGGCGCGGATCACCTCGTTCTGCCATTCGTAGGGAATGGAGAGGTAGCGCACCCATTCCCACCAATAGTCGCGGGTCTTCTCCTCAAAGCCTCGTGCGGTCTCGGCGAGGCTGGAGGCGAAGGGCTCATCCGGGCCGAGCACGATCGTCGCCGCCTTGTTCAGAACGAAGGGGCGTTCTTCGCTGACATAGACGATGGGCAGGTCGGTTGTGGCGCGCAGCGTGAAGTCGTCGCCGGCGAAGCGCATATGGTTGGAGCCGCGCACCGGGCTCGGGCGCTGCTCTCCCCATTTGAAATGCGGACGCAGGCGGACCGTCACACGGCAGGTGCCGCTGAGCGGCTCGATCCGCCGCACCAGCATGGCGGGCCGGTAGATGCGGTCATAGAGCTTGAAGCGCGGCGCAAAGTCGGTGATGCGCAGCTTCGCGCCATCCTCGTTCTCAAGGATGGTTTCGATGATGGCGGTGTTGGTCTGGTACCGCCGTGTCGCCTTCACCTGCCCGTCGAGCAGCACATCGAAGAAGCCGGCCTCCGGCTCTGTGCCACCGAGCAGCGACGAGAAGATCGGGTCGCCGTCGATGCGGGGCCAGCAGCACCAGCTGATGCGCCCTCTCGGATCGATCATCGCGGCAATAGTCGAGTTGCCGATGGCGGCAAGATTGAGATTGGCACTCACGAGCCGACGCGCTCCAAAAGCTCGGGGATGCCGGAGAGCCACTGGCGCACCTCCTCCGGCGTGTCGAGGCGGAAATCCGCCTGTTGGGTAGCTCGCGGGCCGATGGCGACGGCAAGTCCACCGGCGGCGCGGGCGGCGCGGAAACCATCCTCGTCGGTGACATCGTCACCGAGGAAGATTGGCTTGCGGCCGGTGAACAGGGCGGTGTTCATGAACTGGCGCACCGCCGTTCCCTTGTCGTGCCCGCCCTGCCTGACCTCGATGACGAAGCGGCCCTTGAGAAATTCGACGCTGCCATCGAGCCCGCTGCCGAGTTCGATCACCTTCGCCATCACGGCCTCGCCCGACGAGGCTACCGCGCGGAAATGCACGGCAAGTGACAGGGGCTTGTGCTCGATGAACACGCCCGGCCAGGCGGCCATCTCGCGCTCCAGCGCCATTTCCAGCGGACGGCGCCATTTGGGGGTGGGGATCGGCACAGCCGGTGCGTCGGGTGCCAGCCTTATCTCGGCGCCGTGCTGGCCGGAGGCGGCAAGGCGTGCCGGCGCGAAGCGCCTGTCCATCCAGTCGATGGTCCGGCCGGAGACGAGCGCGACCGCGCCGTCGAGCGCGAACTGCAACCGGGTCAGCAAATCGGGGAGGGAGGTAGGGATGGAGATGCCTTCGGGATGGTCGGCATGCTCGATCAGGGTGCCGTCAATATCCAGAAAGAGCGCCCAGTCGGCTCGCGGCAGAAGTTGCAGGTCATCACCTGCTGCGGTCCTTGCTCTCACCATACCGAGTTTGATGCTCTTTGTTGGTATCGGGATAAGGGATTTTCTTCCCATGCCCTACCCTAACGCCTATCGCCCGATGGCGTTCCAATACCCTCGACATTAAATCGGGAGAGGTGGCGCTTGTCGTCCCGCGACCGCGCCTACAGCTTCGGAAGGGCCTCCAGGTAGGGCCTGATGCCATCGCGGCCTTCCGACTTCACCGCATAGAGCGCCTGATCGGCGCGATGGACGAGCAGGTTGCGGACGGTCTCGATATCCGCCTCGCGCGCCACCTCGTTGAGGCTCGCCACGCCGATGCTGATGGTGATCCGGCCGAGATGGCTGGTTTCGTCGCTGATGGTCCGCGCGGCCACAGCGCTCCGCAGATGATGGGCGACCTGCAGCGCCGCCGTCGCATCTGTGTTCGGCAACACGACCATGAACTCCTCGCCGCCATAGCGGGCGATCATGTCGCCGGGACGCTGGAGTTCCCCCTCCATAGCCTTTCCCACGGCGCGGAGCGCGACGTCGCCGGCGAGATGGCCATAGCGGTCATTGTACTTCTTGAAGTAGTCGATATCGATCATCAGCACTGAAAGCGGCGTGCCGTCGCGGCGGCTTCGCGCGATCTCGCGCGGCAGCAGTTCCTCCAGCGCGCGCCGATTCCACAGCCCGGTGACCGGATCAATGCGCGCAGCCTCCTCCAGCTGCCGGTTCATGGCACTGAGTTGTTCATTCGCGACGGCCAGATGCCGTTCCAGCGTTTTCTGTTCGGAGATGTCGGTCATCACCACGCATATGGCGCTGACCCGCTGCCAACCCGGCTGGATCAGCGGGCGCAAGGCCACGATGAAGGTACGATCGTCCGAGGTGAATTCCTTGTTCGGCACGCTGCCGCCTGCATCGAAAGTCGCGAAGTCGTGCAACACCAGCTCGTAAATGTCCTCGCCGCACAGGTCGCGAAAGTGCTGGCCCACCACGGCATCGGGCGTCAGGTCGAACAGGCGCGCATATTCGCGATTGGCCGCCAGGAACAGGCCGGTGCGTCCGATCAGGCAGGTCGCGACCGGGAAGTTCAGATAGACGTGGCGGATGATATCCGCGGAAAGATGCGAGAGCATACCACCGAGCCGAGGGAGAGGAGCAGCACCTGCCCGTATGCAGTTGAAGCGATCTTCCCGTTTTGACATAGCACAATACGTAACTGTCCGAATGGTGCGCGAGCGCACGGGAACCGGGCAGGGCGCCGGTCTGGCGCCTGCCAGACCCGCAGGGCACGCAAGACATGCGGCGTCGGCCTTGCCGCTCGCGGGCGCGCGGTTTACATAGCGCCCGACCCATTCTCTTCAGCTTCGAGGGCGTACGCGGCGGCGCCGCGCCGCGCGCCCACGACGCGCCGCACGCGCAGGATCTGGCACATGGCTTCGTATCAGTACGTCTACCACATGCACGGCATGTCCAAGGCCTATCCGGGTGGCAAGAAAGTGCTCGACAACGTGCACCTGTCTTTCTACCCGACGGCCAAGATCGGCATCCTCGGCCCGAACGGCTCGGGCAAGTCGACGCTGCTCAAGATCATGGCCGGTATCGACAAGGACTTTTCCGGTGAGGCCTGGGTCGCGGAAGGCGCGCGCGTCGGCTACCTCCCGCAGGAGCCGCTGCTCGACCCGGCTCTGTCGGTGCGTGAAAACGTCATGCTCGGCGTTGCCCGGCAGAAGGCGATCCTCGACCGCTACAACGAACTCGCCATGAACTATTCCGACGAGACCGCGGACGAGATGACCGCGCTCCAGGATGAGATCGAAGGCCAAGGCCTGTGGGACCTCGACAGCAAGGTCGACCAGGCGATGGACGCGCTTGGCTGCCCGGAAGAGGGCTCGGACGTCTCCAAGCTCTCGGGCGGTGAGCGCCGCCGCGTGGCGCTGTGCCAGCTGCTGCTCTCGCAGCCGGAACTGCTGCTGCTCGACGAGCCGACCAACCATCTCGACGCCGAGACCACCAACTGGCTGGAAGGTCATCTGCGCAACTATCCGGGCGCGATCCTCATCGTCACCCATGACCGCTACTTCCTCGACAACGTGACCGGCTGGATTCTCGAGCTCGATCGCGGCCGCGGCATCCCCTATGAGGGCAACTACTCCTCCTGGCTGGCGCAGAAGACCAAGCGCATGCAGCAGGAGAATCGCGAGGACGAGGCCCGCCAGCGCGCGCTCGCCGCCGAGCAGGAGTGGATCGCGGCCTCGCCCAAGGCCCGTCAGGCCAAGAACAAGGCCCGTATCCAGCGCTACGACGATCTGGTGAAGAAGGCGTCCGAGAAGGCGCCGACCACCGCGCAGATCGTCATTCCGGTGTCGGAGCGGCTCGGCAACAACGTCATCGAGTTCAACGGCCTCACCAAGTCGTTCGGCGACAAGCTGCTGATCGACGACCTGTCCTTCAAGCTGCCGCCGGGCGGCATCGTCGGCGTCATCGGCCCGAATGGCGCGGGCAAGACCACGCTGTTCCGCATGATCAACGGGCTGGAAAAGCCCGATTCCGGCACGATCACTGTCGGCGACAGCGTGCAGCTTGGTTATGTCGACCAGAACCGCGACGCGCTGGACGACAAGAAGACCGTCTGGGAGGAAGTCTCCGGCGGCAACGAGATCCTCTATCTCGGCAAGCGCGAGATCAATTCGCGCGCCTATTGCGGCGCCTTCAACTTCAAGGGTGGCGACCAGCAGAAGAAGGTCGGCATGCTCTCGGGCGGTGAGCGTAACCGCGTGCATCTCGCCCGCATCCTGCAGCAGGGCGCCAATGTGCTGCTGCTCGACGAACCGACCAACGACCTCGACGTCGAGACGCTGCGCGCGCTCGAAGAAGCGCTGGAAGATTTCGCCGGCTGCGCGGTCATCATCTCGCATGACCGCTTCTTCCTCGACCGTATCGCCACGCACATGCTCGCCTTCGAGGGGGATGGTCATGTCGAGTGGTTCGAGGGCAACTTCCACGATTACGAGGAAGACAAGAAGCGCCGCCTCGGCGTCGACGAGATCATCCCGCACCGGATGAAGCACAAGAAGCTGACGCGCTGATCGGGCAGGGCGGGCGATGCGCGGCACGACCGAAGATTGGAGCCCGAAGCTCTATCTGACGTTCGAGGACGAGCGCACCCGCCCGCCGCGCGATCTTCTTGCGCAGGTGCCGCTGGCGCAGGCGCGCCGGGTGGTTGATGTCGGCTGCGGGCCGGGCAATTCGACCGAACTGCTCGCGCTGCGCTGGCCGCAGGCGCAGGTGATCGGTATCGATTCCTCGCCCAGCATGGTGAAGCAGGCGTCCGAGCGTCTGCCCGCCGCCCGCTTCGAGGTGGCGGACGTGGCAAGCTGGCAGCCGCCGGCTGGCACCGATCTCATCTTCGGCAATGCTGTCTTCCAATGGGTGCCGGACCATCCCGGCGTGCTGGCGAGGCTGCTGGCCGCGCTGCCCGAGGGCGGCGTGCTGGCGGTGCAGATGCCCGATAATGTCGAGGAGTCCTCGCACCGGCTGATGGCGGAAACGGCCGCCAGCGGTCCGTGGGCGGAAAAGCTCGCCAGCGCGGCGCGCGACGTTCTGCCCTCGGTCGGTACCTATTACGACCTGCTGAAGCCGCTGGCCCGGCATGTCGACATCTGGCACAGCGACTATAATCACCCGCTGGCGGGGGCGAGTGCGATCGTGGAGTGGTTCAAGTCGACGGCGCTGCGCCCCTATCTCGCGCCGCTGGACGAGAGCGAGCGCGCCGCCTTCCTGGCCGACTACACGGCTCGCATCGCGCAGGCCTATCCTCCGCGCGTCGATGGCAAGGTTCTGCTGCGCTTCCCGCGCCTGTTCATTCTCGCGGTACGCTGAGGGCGTTTTTCCCCGGCACTGATTTTCCGATCCGTCCCGACTGCGCTAATGAAAGCGCATGCACATCGCGCCCCGTTTCGCCACCTTCCTCGTCTTCCTGTTCGCAGCCTCCCTCGCCAATGCCGACCCGGCTTTCGACCGCTGGCTCGCCGCGCAATGGCCGGCGGCGCAGGCGATGGGAATCTCCCGCGCCACCTTCGAGCGGGAGACGAAAGGGCTGGAGCCGGACTATTCCCTGCCGGACCTCGCCATTCCCGGCCAGCCGAAGAAGCCTGATGCGCAGGCTGAGTTCGTGCAGACGCCCGCGGCCTATGTCTCGGAAAAGGCCATCGCCAACTATGCCGCGCGCGGAAGGAAGCTCGCGGCGCAGTACCGCGCGGAACTGGCCGCCATCGAGAAGCGCTTCGGCGTTCCCGGCCCGATCCTCCTCGCCATATGGGCGCGTGAGACCTCCTTTGGCGGGGCGAAGCTGAATTATGACGCGCTGCGCGTGGTGGCCACGCAGGCCTATGTCGGCCGCCGCAAGGACGAGTTCCTGCCGGAGTTCCTCGCCGCGCTGAAAATCCTCGACGACGGCCATGTCACGCGCGCGCAGATGAAAAGCTCCTGGGCCGGTGCCATGGGCCTCACCCAATTCATGCCTACCGGCTATCTCACCTATGGCGTCGATCTCGACGGCGATGGCACCGCCAATATCTGGACCTCGGTGCCCGAAGCGCTGGCGGCGACCGCGAGCCTGCTGAAGGAGAAGGGCTGGCAGGGCGGCCGGCGCTGGGCATATGAAATCGCCGTTCCGACCGGCTTCGACTGCACGCAGGCCGAGCCCGATGCGAGCCTTCCCATAGGCGAATGGCTCAAGCGCGGGATCAAGGTGGCGGACGGGCGGCGCATTCCGCCCGCCGCGATGAAGGATCCGGCCTCCATCATCATGCCAGCCGGCCCGTTTGGTCCGGCGTTTCTCACGCCGGCGAATTACTTCGTGCTCAAGAGCTACAATTTCGCGGATCTCTACGTGCTCTATGTCGGCCATCTCGCCGACCGCATCGAGGACGACCGCCCCTTCGCGCAGCCCTGGCGCGACATTGCGCTGGTGAAGACGCGCGACCTCGAATTCATGCAGAAGGTGCTGACCCGCGACGGCTTTTATGCCGACAAGATCGACGGCAAGGCCGGCATGAAGACCCGTTCCGCGCTCGGCGCCTACCAGAAGGCGAACGGGCTGCCGCTGGATTGCTGGCCCGACGCGCAGGTGCTGGAGCACATGAAGCGCGGCGGGTGAGGGGCGTCCGGCGCCTGCCGGTTCACTTCAGTTCGTCGAGCTTCGCCGGCAGCCTGGCGAGGAAGTCCTGCTTGGCTCGCCAGCTGGTGGGCGTCTCCTGCCGGCTGGCGTCGCGGTCGAGCCGGGCGAAGACGATGCTGCGCCCGTCCTTCGTGGCCCAGCCGACGAACCAGCCATAGGGCTTGCCGCGCACCGGCTTGCCGGCCTTGTCGAGCGCGAAGCCCATGCCGGTCTTGCCATGCGTTTTCCAGCCATTCGAGGTGGTGCCGACCTCGGTGATGGCGGCGGTCATCGCCACCGCATGGTCGGAGACCGGCAGCTTGCGGTTCAGCATGCGGGACAGGAAGGCGACCTGCTCCAGCGGCGAGATGGCGAGCGAGGAACTGAGCCAGGCGTGGGTCAGCCCGTTCTGCCGGCCCTTTTCGCCTGAAATGTCCTCATTGCCGTAGCCAAAACCGTCGACATAGCGCCTGAAGCGCGCGGCGCCGAGTTTGGTGGTGATCTGCTGCGAGTACCAGACCACGGATTCCTTCATCCAGTAGCCTGGGTCGGTGTCGCGTTTCCATTCCTCGCGCCAGGAGGCGTAGCCCGGCTTGAACGGCCAGCTCGGCTGCATGGCGTCGATGAGGATGTCGGAATCATAGCCCATCAGTGCGATCGGGATCTTGAAGGTCGAGGCCGGGGTCACGCGCCCCTCGCAGCCAGTGCCCTCCTGCACCAGCACCTTTCCGGTCGCGGCGTCGGCGAAGGCGGTGCACAGCGTCTCCGCCTGCGCCGCGACCGGGACGAGGGCGAGCGTGAGAAGAGCGGCGGCGATACGCGGGAACATTGGCGGCTCACGGCTGATGCGGGAGCGCCAACCCACCAGCCCGGCATGGCGACAATCTGGCGGGCGTCGGTCAATCCACGGATGTCGCGGATGCCGCGCGCCGCCTCAGTGCGGCATGCGGCTGATGACGCGCAGGTCCTTGCCCGCGCCGAGGTCGCGCGCCGAGAGCCAGAACACCTCGCCCTCGCTGTCCTCCGTGTCGAGCCACAGGAACGGCAGGTCGGGGAACTCGGCTTCGAGGATTTCCTTGCCGGTGCCGATCTCGCAGATGATGCCGCCGCGCCCCGTCAGATGCGCGGGTGCCTGCGCGAGGATGCGGCGCACGATGTCCAGACCGTCCGGCCCGCCATCGAAGGCCAGCGTCGGCTCATGGCGATACTCTTCCGGCAGGGAGGCCATGGCCTGCGCGTCGACATAAGGCGGGTTGGTGATGATGAGGTCGTAAAGCCGGCCGGTCAGAGGGCCGAAAAGATCGCCTTGGATCAGGGTCACCCGGTCGCCCATTTCGTGCCCGGCGACGTTCTCAGCTGCCAGTGACAGCGCCTCGGGCGAAATGTCGACGGCGTCGAGCTGGGCATTGGGGAAGAACATCGCCGCGAGGATGGCGAGGCAGCCCGAACCGGTGCACAGGTCCAAGACGCGGCCTACGGCTTCCGGCTCCTCGATCAGCGAAAAGCCGGCGCCGCCGAACAGGTCGCTGGCCATCAGCTCACCGATGAAAGAGCGCGGCACAATGGCGCGGCGGTCGCTCTTGAAGGGCACGGAGCGGATATAGGTGCGGCCGAGCAGATAGGCGGCGGGTTCGCGGGTGGTGCAGCGGCGCTCGATCAGGTCCGCGAGACGCTCGCGCTCAGTCCGCGTCAGCCGAGCGTCGAGCCAGGGCGAGAGGTCGTCCACCGGCAGGTGAAGCGCTTCCAGCACGATGAAGGCGGCCTCGTCCAGTGCGGTGGTGGTGCCGTGGCCGAAGGCCAGCTCCGCCTCGGTGAAGCGACTCACCGCATAGCGCACGAAATCCCGCACTGTCCTCAGTTCATCGGCTGCCGTCATCGACCCGTCTCCTTCTCGTCGATGAGGGTCAGCACGCCGCGCGCGCGAAAGCAAGCCGTCCGGGCGGCGGACGGGCGGCACCGCGCGGGCGCCGCTTGTAATCGTGACGTCATGGATCGATAGGAAGGAGACGCGACATCGAAAGGGAAGCGCATGGGCCAGCCGGCGGACGACGAAATCACCCTTGTCATCGACCGCTCCGTGGCGGTCGTGCTGTTTGAGTTCCTGTCGCGCACCGTCGACGATGCCGATGGTGAGGCGCTGCTCGACTTCATCGAGGACGAGGCGGAGATTCCCGCGCTCTGGGCGCTGCTGGCCGGGCTGGAAAGCGTGCTGACCGAGCCGATGGCGGAGGACTACGAACGCCGCGTCCTCGCCGCGCGCGAGGCGGTGATGAAGCGCTTCGGCGGAGCCTTCTCCGACAAGGGCGAGGATTGATCCCCGGCCCCGCGGCGCGCCGGGATCAGGCCGCGTGCGGGACGGACTGGAGCCGGGGCACGACGGTGACGGAGGCGCCCGGCAGCAGCTGGGCGATCTCGTGGGCGACGCGGTCCACGGCCTCCTGTATGTCGGCCATCGTCCGGTCCGCGGCGAAGCCGAGTTCGATATCGACATAGGGCGTGTTGCCCGACAGCCGCGAGCGCACCGAGGCGAGACTGTCATAGACGTCGAAATGGGTGACGAGCGCCCGGTTGATGAGGATCTGCTGGCGCTCCTCCAGCGCGCGGTCCAGCAGGGAGGGCAGCGCCTGCTTCCACATCGACACGGCAAGCTGGAGCATGACCACCGCCACGAAGACCGAGCCGGCGACCTCGGCGATCAGCCCGATGCCGGAGCCGTTGAACAGCGCATTGGTCAAGAGGGCGAGCAGCACGATCCCTGAGGAGATCAGCTTGGCGAGGCGCGTGCGCACCTGTCCGGTGATGATGACGGAGGAGCCGTCGCGGCCGGCCTTCCATAAAGAGCGCAGGACGAGGGCGTTCTGGGCGAGATTTACCGCGCTCAGCACGACGGCCGCCATGAGGCCAAGTTCCGCCTGTTCCGGCGGGTGCCACCAGCGATAGCTCGCCGCGACGGCAATGGAGGCGCCCGCAAGGCCCATCGCGGTGCCGAGCCCGGCATTGGCAAACTGCTCCAGCTTGCCGGCGCCATAGTCGAAATCATGGAACTGGCCTCGCTGGATGCGCCGGAGCAGCACGAGCAGCACGATTTCCAGTGCGAGCAATATGTAGCCGCGCACGACCTCCGCCAGCATCATCAGCGAGTTCGCCCAGAGCGCGACCGCGAGAAAAAGCAGGCCGAGCACGAAGTCGGAGACCGCTCCGAGCAGCATGGAGCGCTCGCGCGCGATCGAGGCGGAGTCCACCATCGGTGTATCGATGTCCGGTGAGCGTTCAGGTCAGGCGCTTCACCCATCGTGCAGGATGGTGAGGCCGACTTGCAAGCCCGACGATATTCCCGCGAGCGGCGCCCGCCGCTGCGTGCGTCTAGGGCGTAGCGCGGGCGGGCAGGGCTGCGGGCATGGTCGCAGGCTTGGTCACCGGGGTGAGATCGGCCGCACGCTGCTGCGATTCGATATTGGCGCTCATGACCCGGCCAAGATCGCGCGCGAAGCAGTCATAGCTCCAGTCGTTCATGTGGAAGCTATCCTTGGAGAGGAAGGCCTCGAAGGGCAGGCTGTTGCTTTCGTGCCAGTCGCGCATCAGCGCGAAGCGATGATAGACGTCGACGCCCTGCTCGGCCGCCACGGCGTCGATCAGCCGGATCATCGGACCGATATCGTCGTCGGCCAGCACGCGCGGTGAATATTGCGGATCGACCAGCACGAGGTCGGCGCCCAACGCCTTCACCCGGGCGATTGCCTCGCGCAGCTGTCCTTCCGCCTCGGCCAGCCCGTTGGCGCGGAACAGGGCATTGACGCCCGCTTGCCAGATGACCAGCGTGGGCTTGTAGGCCGCGACGTCGCGATCGAAGCGGGCCAGCATTTCCGGGGCATCCTGCCCGTTCACGCCGGCATTGATCACGGAAATGTCCGCGCCGGGAAAGCGCTGGCGCAGCGCATCCTGCAGGCGGCTGGGATAGCTCGCCGCCGGGTTCGTCGCGCCGGCACCGGCCGTGGAAGAGGAGCCGATCGCCACGATCACCACCGGCTCGCCGGCGCGAAGCTGCGCCGCGGTGCGCGCCAGCGGGGCGGGCAGCTTGGCGGCGACCTTGGGGGTGGGGCATGTGGCGGGCACCAGCCCCTGCGCGGAGGCGGGCGCGGCACAGGCAAGGCTCAGCAGGGCGGCGATCAGGACGGTCGGGTGGCGCATGTCAGGGAGAACCGGCGGTGCGAATATTGACGCCATCGACGATCATGCCGACCAGAAGCCGGCCGATGCAGCGATGCACGTCCTCAAAGAGCGAGGGGGAGGGGCGCGCGGCCTCAAGGTCGAAAATGCCCTCGTCGACCCAGAACCGCATGATGTCGTAACGATCGAAGAACGGCACGCCGCTGGAGCGCGTCGTCCAGCGCAGGGCATTGGTGTAGGGCGCGACATCGAAGGCAAAGGACGTGCGCGGGCTGTATTGCGGGCTGACAACGATGACGTCTGCCCCCGCATCATGGGCGAAGTCGATGCCCGTGTTTACCGCGTCGGAAAAGGCGGATGTGTCGGCACCGAGGATCGCGTCATAGGTGCCGGTCTGCCAGATCATCAGCGCCGGCTTGGTCTCGTTCAGCATGTCGGGCAGGTTGGCGAGGACCATCTCGGCGGTGGCGCGCGGCTGGTTGCGCGTGGTCACGACGATGCCGCCCTCGGGGTAGCGGGCACGCAGCGTCTCCTCGATGAAGCTCGGGAAGCTGCGCGGGGTGGCGTCCTTCTCCGCGCCGGATTTGGCGCCCGGCTTCACGACGGAACTCGCGGGCGGCTTCTTCGTCAGCGCCGATGAGTTCAGCACGAGGATGGTGGTGGGCGTCTTCTGCGCCAGCGACTTGGCGAGCCGCGGCAGTCCGGCGCCGGCACGTGTCAGTTCGGAAGGCGCCGCGCACACGGGTGCGGTCTCGGCATGTGCGGCCGAGCCGCCCACAAGGGCTGACACAAGAAAGAACCAAACGAGCGAGCGTTTCACAGCGAACCGCGAAGATCAGCCATATTTCCGCGCGGCAATCTCGCGCTCAACGCGACCATACCACGAAAGCAATGATGACAGGATGACCATAAGCACGATGCCGGTCACGCTCACCAGGAACTGCATGGCCAGCGTGCCGCTGATCTCGTTCAGCACGAAATGTGCGGCAAAAGAAAGGAATACGCCGAAACAGAACACTTCCAGCGAATTCTGGCCGCACAGGATCATCGGCCGCAGCAGCGGGGAGGACAGCACCGGCAGGTTCACCGGCACCAGCCGCACGATCACCACGGCCAGAGCAAGAAAGTGCACGAGGCGCAGCACCGACAGGTCGGTCTTGCTGATGGGGTAGATGATCGCGGCGATGACGGGCGGCACGATGCCGTCAAGCGGGGGCCACCACCAGCTGATGACCACCAGCAGCGAGATGACGAGATAGACGGCCGAGAGCGCGATCACGAGGGGCGACTGGATGAGCCGGGAAAGCCGGTCGCCGCCGCCCAGCCCGCACCAGCCGCCGAACACGAACAGCACCTGCCAGGCGAAGGGGTTGAAGAACCACATCCGATCGTCCGGATAGGCCGGCAGGTTGAAGCCGGTGCTGGTGGCCACCAGCCAGAGGAGGATGGAGGCCGCCAGCGTCAGGTCGGCGCGCTTTTTCAGCGCCCACAGGATCGCCGGGAAGGTCGCCAGCAGCACGATGTAGAGCGGCAGCACGTCCATATTGGCCGGGCGGAACTTCAGCAGTAGCGCCTGAACCAAGGCCACGTCCGGCTCGGAAAGGAACTGCAGCGCGCCCATCTCCTCCGCATAGAGCGGGTTGGAAAAGCTGCCGACGATGTAGGAAATCTCGGCGAGATAGATCACGAACAGGAAGATGAAGGCGACGTAAAGCTGCCACGCGCGGCGCAGGATGCGCGCCGAGGTGACGATGACGCCGTTCGTCTCCATCTGCCGGCCGTAGACCATGGAGGCGGTGTAGCCGGAGATGAAGACGAAGATCTCGGTGGCGTCGGAAAAGCCGAAATTCCGGTTGGTGATCCAGTTCACCACATTGTTCGGCACATGGTTGAGGAAGATGAACCACAGCGCCAGCCCCCGGAACAGATCGAGCCGCAGGTCGCGGCCGGAGGTCACGGACGGGGCCGGCCTTGCGGTCGACCCCGTAGCCTGTTCCGCCGGGCTGGCGGCCGCCGACGTCACCGCGCCGGGCTCACTTCTTCAGACGCAGGCCGAGCATAAGCGTCGACAAGCCGTTGAACACGAGGTTCACGCCCAGGAACAGGCCGAGGATCCACTCCGAGTTGATCGGCCAGCGGGTGATGATCTCGAAGCCGAGCAGGATCGCGATCGCGGCCGAGAAGGCTACCCAGCCCCAGCCCGCCGCCGGACGCAGGTTGATGGCGGCGAACAGGCGGAACAGCCCGCCGACCGTCAGCGCGACGCCCAGCAGGAGCGTCAGCACCGAGGCCGCGAGCGTCGGATTGGCAAAGGCAATGGCGCCGCCAGCGAGGTAAAGCACGCCTTCGAGCAGCCAGAACAGGAAGGCGCCCCACCCCTTCACCTGGAAGGCGTGGAAAATCTGCGCGATTCCCGCGACTGCCATCATCGCGCCGATGTACAGGACAGACACCAGCGTGCCGACCGCCAGCGTGTAGATGCTGCCCAGAGCGATGAAGCCGGCGACGATCATCAGAAGGCCGAGAGCGACGAACCAACCCCATTTGGCGCGCAGCTCGCTCAGGTGCCCGGCAAGCCTGCGACCCGACGTGGGGGGCAGGGAATCGGTTGGCAAAGACATGGATCGATCCTCATGCAATCTGCGCCACGCCGGCAGCGCGGTAACGTATTCCCGCTTCCGGAGTTCCAGCGACTCGCCCTACGGCAAGCGGCTCATGGTAATGTGAGCGAGCGTCCACCGTCATCGCGGATAGCACGGACTCTACCCCGTCCGAGGTGTTTTCATGTCCAAAGTCCACGACATTCCCGCCGGCGACCTGTTCGGCGCGCCGATCACGCTGGCAGCCCAGCGGTTTGCCGCCCGGCTCGCGCGCACGCTCATCGCCGATGGCGAGGGCTTCGCCACCCGCGAGGTGCCGCGGCTACATGTGACGCTTGAGGGCATTCCCGGCGATCGGCATGCCGGCTTTGCCCGCGCGGCGGATTCGCGCGTGCCGTGGTTTCCGCGCGGCACGCCGATCCGCAACAGTCGTCAGCTGTCTCTGGTTGCTATGGATGAACTGGCCGAGATCGCCCGCCGGCTCGACATTGCGCAGGTTCGACCCGAATGGATCGGCGCCAATCTGGTGATCGAGGGGATTGGTGGGCTCACCGGCCTGCCGCCGGGCACCCGGCTCATCTTCGCCGGCGGTGCCGCGCTGGTGGTGGAGGGCGAGAACGCGCCGTGCCGACATGCCGGCGCGGCGGTGGCGGCGTTTCATCCCGAGGTTCCGGGGCTCGATCTTGCTTTTGCCCAGCGGGCCAAGGGGCTGCGCGGGCTGGTCGCATGGGTGGAGCGGGCCGGCGAGCTCGTCGCCGGCAGCGAGATCGAGGTGCGCGTAGCCGCCCAGCGGCTGTGGTCGCGCTAGCGGTACGGCAGCCCTAAAAGCAAATCCCCGGGACGAGCCCGGGGATTGTAAGGCGATTGCGACGCAGGGCGTCAGGCCTCAGCGAACGGCGACACCGTTCGAGGCGCTCACCGACGCACTGACTGGCATGGGCTGCACAGCCTCGGCCGGAGCGGCGGCGGTCTTCGGCGAATTCCCCGGCAGGACGACGACCTTGGTGCCGACCTTCACCTTGTCGTACAGCGCCTCAACGTCCTCGTTCAGCATGCGGATGCAGCCGGACGACATGAACTGGCCGATGGTGGAGGGCTGGTTGGTGCCGTGAATGCGGTAGATGGTGCCGCCGAGATACATGGTGCGCGCGCCAAGCGGGTTGCCCGGTCCACCCGCCATGAAGCGCGGCAGATAGGGCTGGCGCTCGATCATCTCCGCCGGCGGACGCCAGTCGGCCCATTCCGCCTTGCGGGAGATCTTCTCGGTGCCGGACCAGGTGAAGCCGTCGCGGCCGACGCCGATGCCATAGCGCTCGGCCTTGCCGCCACCCAGCACGTAATAGAGGTAGGTGTTCGGCGTATCGATCACGATGGTGCCGGGGGGCTGGGTGGTCACGTAATCCACCACCTGCCGCTTCAGATTGGCCGGCAGCTCCTTCGGCGTGCCTTCTTCCGGCTGATCTTCGGCCGGGAGCATCGCGACGCTGGCGCCATTGGTGCCGTAATTGTTGTTCAGGTCCTGACGCGGCGCCGCGGCCACAGGGGCCTGTCCATAGGTCGGCTGGGCGGCAGCCGCGCCGTACGGAGCGGGCGTGCCGGCAGGCTGCTGACCAGAGAACGCCCCCGGGGGATAGCCGGGCGGCTGGTTCTGCGGATTGGCATAGGGCGCATTGGCGACGGCGCCGGGCGGAACCGCACCGGGCTGCGGGGCATGCGCCACGCCGGGGACCGGCTGGGCGTAGGGATCGTTCACGCCCGGCGGCGGCGCGGAAGGCGCCGCAAGCTGCTGGGCGGCGCCCGGCGCCGCATACGGATCGTAAGCGGCGGGCACTTCCACGTCTTCGATGGCCCGGCTGCCGGTCGCCGACTCATAGGCCGACGAATTCTGCTGTTCAGCCGGATAGGATTGCGCACTGACGCCGCTCGCGGATGCGAGAACTGTGAGGGCGACAGCAGGAACGAAACCGAGGCGAACGACCATCATCTTGCCTTAACTGGATCTGCCGGAGCGAGAGTTCATATGCTTGTCGTGAGGAGATGACCTAGGATCAAGGCAGGTTCAAGACCAGACTGAGCCCGCAGCCGCCTCACTCAACCGAGATATGCGTGTCACGCATTGCCGATGCATTCATGCCACACCTTGGTTAGCGAAGCGTTGCCTGCGCTGACCTCGGCGCCGGGATAAAGCGCCGGACGTCGAAACGTTCCCGCGGTCACACGTCTGCTCCGTCCTGCCGTTCACCGCGCTCGCGGGCATAGTCGCGATGCCAGCCGACCACCGCCTCGGGAAAACAATCGGTCGAGGCGAAATAGGGTTTGATGTCGAGCAGCGGCGTCCCGTCGAGGCAGTCCAGCCCGATGACGGACAGGCGCCCGTCCTCGATGCCGAGCAGCTTCACCGCGCTCATCGCGATCGGGTTGGGCCGGGCAGGGCTCCTCAGCGCGAAGGTGCCGCGGCCCCGTCCATATTGCCGCGGCACCTGCACCACGAGATTGCGCGGCGCCTTGTCCATGAAATAGAGCAGCCAGAGATGGGTGGTGCCCTCCAGCCCC
>QFQD01000077.1 GCA_003241485.1 Ancylobacter novellus | reverse complement strand
AATCCCGGTTTTCACGACAGACGCCAGTGGAAACTTGTGACGACTTACTACAATCTGTCGCCGGTGCGCTGTATCGATCATGTTCAACGCATTGGCGACGGATCCTTTCCATGAATAATATGACGATACGCCGGCGGATTATATTCAGCTTCCTCGCCATACTCGCGGTTCTGACGGCCGTTTCGGGCGTCAGCTATAATCTCTTCCTCCAGACCGAGCATGAGGCGGAGAGCGTTTACAAGAACAGGGTTCCCGCACTCACCTCCAGCCTGCGGATGATGACGGCCTGGGCCGAGGTGCACGGCTTGCTGCGCGAACTCGCCCTGCAGAATTCCCCGGAAGACCGCCGTCGTATCGTCGACCTCATCGCCGCCAATCGGGACACGGTGAAAGACCTCATGTCGACCTATGAGGCGACGGTCGATACCCCTGAGGACCGGCGCGACTTTGAGGCCCTGCAGTCGGTCTCCGCGCGGTTCTTTCCGGCGGAGGACGCGGTGCTGACCCGTGCCCTTTCCGGGGGCGCCATCGCTGACGTCCGCACGGCGGTCCAGAACGAGCTCGACCCCCAGATTTCGCAAGTGCGTGCCGCGCTTCAGACCATCATCACCTTCAATCAGGCCGAGGCCGACCGGTCGACCCAGCGTATCCTTGCCGTCGTCAGCAGCGCCCGCATGGATCTGGTGATTGGCTTTCTGATCGCGGTGTTCCTGGCGGTTCTCTGCGGGTTCCTTATTTTCCGCGCGATCACCGTGCCGCTTGGCAAGCTCGTGAAGATCGTCGAAGTGATGCGCAGCGGCGACTTCAGCGAACGGCTTGTGCTGGAGCGTCGCGACGAGTTCGGTTCACTGGCCGATGGCGTCAATGCGATGGCAGATGACCTCACATTGCTCATCGGGCAGGTGCAGAAATCCAGCATTCAGGTCAATACGTCGATGACCGAGGTCGCTGCGACGTCGAAAGAGCAGCAGGCCACTGCCAGCGAGATCGCGGCGACGACCACCGAGATTGGAGCGACCGCCAAGGAAATCTCGGCCACGTCGAACGAGCTGGTCCGCACGATGGATGAGGTTTCGGCGGTGGCCGAACAGGCCGCGGCGCTCGCGGGCGGCGGCCGTGCCGGGCTGGCGCGCATGGAGGCCACGATGCGGCAGGTTGTGGAGGCCGCCGGGGCCATCAATGCCAAGCTCGGCGTGCTCAGCGAAAAGGCCGGCAACATCAATCAGGTCGTCACCACGATCACCAAGGTCGCGGATCAGACGAATCTGCTGTCGCTGAATGCGGCGATCGAGGCTGAAAAGGCCGGGCAGTATGGCCGGGGCTTCGCCGTGGTGGCGACGGAGATCCGGCGTCTGGCCGATCAGACCGCCGTGTCGACCTACGACATCGAGCAGATGATCAAGGAGATCCAGTCGGCAGTCGCGGGCGGGGTCATGGGCATGGACAAGTTCTCGGAAGAGGTGCGCCGCGGCATGCTGGAGGTCCAGCAGGTGAGCGGGCAGCTCTCGGAGATCATTCAGCAGGTTCAGGGTCTGGTGCCGCATTTTGAAGTTGCCAATGAGGGCATGCAGGCGCAGGCGACTGGCGCCGCCCAGATCAGCGATGCCCTCTCGCAACTCGGCGAGGCGGCACAGCAGACCGTCGAGACCTTGCATCAGTCGACGATGGCCATTGACGAGCTCCAGCAGGTTTCCGGTGGCCTGCGCAGTTCGATCGCACGGTTCAAGTTGCGCGCCTGACGGCGGGAGCCGGCCATGTTGTTCCTTATGTTTCGCATGGGGCATGATCGATATGTTCTCGATGTCGGGCAGGTCGAGAAGGTGCTGCCGCTGATGAGCGTGAAGGCTCTTCCGGGCGCGCCGTCTGGCATCGCGGGCGTCATCAATTATCGCGGCATGCCGGTTCCCGTGGTCGATCTCAGCCAGCTTGCCTTCGGCCGTGAAGCGGCACCGGTCATGAGCACCCGGATGGTTCTGGTCCGCTATCCCGCGCCGGACGGGCAGCTTCATCGCCTTGCCCTGTGCGCGGAACATGTCGTCGAAACCGTCCAGCGCGATGCGGCCGATTTCGTCGCGACGGGCGTCGAGGCCGGAACGCCGGCCTATCTCGGACCCGTAGCCTCCGATGCGGACGGGCTGGTGCAGTGGATACGGGCCGAAGCGCTCCTCACGGACGAGATACGCGCCATCCTGTTCCACCCGGCCGGAGCCGATGCGTGATGCGGGCAGATGTCGGAAAGCTGCTTCACGATGTCATCGGCCTTGATGTTGAGACGATAGCGCCTTCGGTCGTGCCTTATGCGGTGAAGCAGCGCATGGCCGCCTGCGGTGTCCCCGACGTCGCCGCCTACTGGAATCTGGTGACAGGATCGCGCGAGGAACTGCAGGAGCTGATCAACGCCGTCATCGTTCCTGAGACGTGGTTTTTCCGCGACCGCGAGGCCTTTGGCGCGATGACCCGGCATGCGCGCACGCATGCCCTGCCGGGTCGGCCCGTGCGCTTGCTCAGCTTGCCATGCTCGACGGGCGAAGAACCCTATTCGATGGCGATGGCCATGTTGGACGCGGGCTTTGTGGCGTCGGAATTCGCCATAGACGGCATCGACGTCTCGACCCGCAATGTCGCCGAGGCGACGCGGGCCATCTACGGGCGCAACTCGTTCCGAGGCGCTGACATACGCTTTCGCGACCATTACTTCGAGGCGGTCGATGGGGGATACCGGCCGGTTCCGGCCGTGATGAACCAGGTGCGGTTCATGGTGGGCAACCTGTTCAATCTCGGAATTGCCGGTGAGGCGGAGGCCTATGACGTCATCTTCTGTCGCAATCTGCTGATCTATTTCGACCGTGAGCTGCAGCACCGCGCGCTGCACCGGCTGCACCGCATGCTTGCACCCAATGGCATCCTGCTGGTCGGCCCTGCGGAGGCAAGCCTGCCGGCATTGTGTGGATTCGCGTCGGCGCGTGCCCCGCGGGCCTTCGCGTTCCACAAGCACGAGCCATCGTTGCCCGACACGCCGGGCGCCGGAAAGACGACGGCGCCTTCCAGGAAGCACGCTCCGGCACGGCTCGTTCCGTCGCGGATGAAAAGCCGCAGAGAACCGGCACGCATTCCATCTCCCGTCGCGGAGCTTCCGCCGGACACGATCCGTCGCGTGCTCGACGATCCCGAGCAGATCAGCCTTGCGGCGATCGAGACCTGCGCCAATGCCGGGCGATATGAGGAGGCGAAGAAAGCGGCGCACCGGCACATCGCAACGTTTGGTCCGTGTTCAGGCGCCTTCTACCTGCTCGCTCTCGCTCATGATGCTGACCACGCGGAAGCGGAGGCGATCGAGAATTATCGCAAGGCACTGTATCTGGCTCCGCGCCACCGGGAGTCGCTGGCGCATCTGGCGCTGCTGCTGGAGCGCAAGGGTGAGACCGCAGAAGCCAGAGCGGCTGCGCCGGCTTGAGACGCGGAGCGATGACTGATGTCCTCCAAAGCCAAATCCGGTGCACCCGGTGTCGGACACGGGACGCACAACCCCAGCGTGAAGACCGATAGTCTCCTCGCCCGTCGGCTTCCGGAGGGCGACGAGCGAACCGTCGTGCTGTTTCGTATCGGCGACGAATGGCTGGCGCTTTCCGCACGACTGTTCCACGAGGTGACGCAGCCGCGCCGCTATCATTCGCTGCCGCACCGCCGCGACACCATGGTGCTTGGCATCGCCAATGTGCGGGGCGAACTTATCGTCTGCGTGTCGCTCGCGGCCTTGTTGGGAATCGCTCGCGCGGTCGCCCCCGAGCGCAATGAACGCACAAAGACCTTCGCCCGACTGCTGGTCATCGGCGAGGACACACGGCGTGTGGCGTTTGAGGTCGACGAGGTCCATGGCGTTCATCGATTTGAGGAGGGCGATGTCCTCGCGGTGCCGGCGACCCTCGACAAGGCGGCCGCCTTTACGCGCTTCGTAATCAACTGGAACGGCCGGGCGGCCGGGCGACTGGACGACACGCTGCTTTTTGCAGCGGTGGATCGGGGCATCGGATGAGCGGCGAGGATCTCAGCCAGTTTTCGATGCTCGACCTGTTCCGCATGGAACTGGAGACGCAGTCACAGGCCTTGACCGCCGGCCTGCTGGCACTGGAGCGCAATCCGGTCGCGGCTGATCAGCTGGAGGCCTGCATGCGGGCCGCGCATTCGCTGAAAGGCGCCGCGCGCATCATCGATCTTGAGCCGGCCGTGCGCGTTGCCGACGCCATGGAGGAACTCCTCGTCGCGGCTCAGCATGGAAAGACGCGCCTGCGGCATCAGCACATCGACGCCCTGCTCAGGGGCATCGATGTCCTGTCCCTCGCGGCCTCCGACCCGCCCCCTGACGCCACCGCGATGAGCGCCGAGATCGCGCGCCTGCGGCAGTCGCTGGAGCCAGCGCCCGACGATGCTCCCGCCGAGCCGACTGAGGAGCCCAGGCCCTTGCCGGCGGCGCCGGTCTCAACCGAAGGCCCGTATTCTGTCCCGCCGCCGGGCGCGCCGTCCGAGCGCATGGTCCGGATCACGGCGGACGCGATGACACGGCTGCTGGGGCTGGCCGGCGAGTCGCTGACGGAGGCCCGGCGCTTTCGCCCCTTCGCAGATCGCCTGCAGCGCCTGAAGCGGCAAAATCGCGAGCTGGCCAAGGCATTCGACGACCTGCGCGCGACGCTGCGACCGGCTGACGACGAGCGCGTGGCGCAGGCTCTGACGGTGATGCAGGACAAGCTGATCCAGAGCCGGGACGCGCTCGACGAACGGCTGGACGAGCTCTCGGCGGTCGATCTGCGGGCAACCGATCTCGCCAACCGTCTCTATGCCGAGACGCTGGCGAGCCGCATGCGGCCGTTCGAGGATGGCGTGCGCCATTTCACCCGCATCGTGCGCGACCTCGGGCGTGCACTTGGAAAGCAGGTGCGGCTGGAGATCATCGGCGGCTCGACCGGCATAGATCGCGACATTCTCGACCAGCGGCACCCGACGCGCGCATCGCCGCCGGCAAGCCGCCGGAGGCCCTGATCTCGCTGGAGGCGCGACACAGCGCGGGTGTGCTGCTGATCCTCGTTTCCGATGACGGGAGGGGAATCGATCTTGACCAGATCCGGCAGGCGATCGTGGCCCAGCAACTCACCATGCAGGAGACTGCCGAGAGCCTGAGCGAGGCAGAACTGCTCGCCTTCCTGTTCCTTCCGGGCTTCTCGATGAAGCCCACGGTGAGCGACATCTCCGGGCGCGGCGTCGGGCTTGATGCCGTGCAGGCCATGGCCAAGCAGGTGCGCGGCGTTGTCAGCGTCTCATCGACACTGGGCGCAGGCACCTGCTTTCAACTCCAGCTTCCGCTTACCCTTTCCGTGGTGCGGACCCTGATGGTCGACATTGCCGACGAGCCCTATGCCTTGCCCCTGGCCGGCATTACCCGGACCCTGAAGCTCCCGCGCGACGCGATTGAGATGCTCGAAGGGCGCGCGCATTTCCGCCTGGACCAGCGGCAAGTGGGGCTTATCACCGCGCATGAAATTCTCGACCAGGGCGAAGCCCGTTACCACGATGGCGACGTGTCAGTTGTCGTCATCGGCGAGGGGGCAAATAGCTATGGTCTCGTGGTCGACCGTTTCCTCGGTGAGCGCGAGCTTGTGGTTCGCCCGCTCGATCCGCGGCTCGGAAAGATCAAGGACATCAGCGCCGCGGCGTTGATCGAGGACGGGTCGCCGGTGCTGATCCTGGATACGGACGACCTCATCCGTTCGGCAGAGAAGCTCACCGCATCGGGCCGGTTGAACACCGTCAAGCGTGCCTCGGCGGTTGCCAGCGAACAGCGGCGCAAACGCGTGCTCGTCGTCGACGATTCACTGACGGTTCGCGAACTGGAGCGCAAGCTGCTCGATCAGCACGGCTATGTCGTGGAGGTCGCGGTTGACGGGATGGATGGCTGGAATGCCGTGCGATCGGAGGCATTTGATCTGGTCGTGACCGATATCGACATGCCACGCATGGACGGTATCGAGCTGACGACCCTCATCAAGGCCGACCGACGTCTGCAGAGTGTTCCGGTAATGATCGTCTCCTATAAAGATCGCGAGGAGGACAGGCGCCGCGGGCTCGATGCAGGCGCCGATTACTATCTGACCAAGGGAAGTTTCCACGACGACACATTGATCGAGGCCGTTGCCGACCTGATAGGGCCGGCCTCCGATTGACATCGTGCAGGTTCAGTTTGCCGGAGGCGGGGTCATGAGGATCGGAATCGTGAACGACCTGCCAATGGCGGTCGAGATGCTTCGGCGTGTGATCGCCTCGACACCCGAGCACCAGCTGGCGTGGACCGCCGGCAACGGAATCGAGGCGGTCGCGGCGTGCCGGCGCGATCTGCCGGACCTCGTGCTAATGGACATCACGATGCCGGCGATGGACGGCGTCGAGGCGACCCGCCGGATCATGGCCGAAACGCCCTGCGCGATCCTGCTGGTAACCGCCAGTATCGACGCCAACATACCCGGCGTATACGAGGCGATGGGCCATGGAGCGCTTGATGCCGTGGACATGCCCGTGATCGGGGAAGGCGGCGCGCAGGGGCCGCAGGCCTCGCCGCTCGCCGCGAAAATCGCCACCATCGGCAAGCTGATCGGCGACGGCAGAGCCGCGCGTCGCGCGCCGTCTTCTTCCCCCGCGTCCGTCGGCTCAGTCCGTAAGCTCGTGGTCATCGGCGCCTCGGCTGGCGGCCCGGCGGCGGTCGCGACCCTACTGGGCCGGCTGCCGCGTGATTTTCCGGCGGCGATCGTGCTGGTGCAGCATGTTGACCAGAAGTTCGCCGCGGGCCTGGCAGACTGGCTGAGCCAGTATTCGGCGCTTCGGGTGCGCCTCGCAAGGGAAGGGGACCGGCCCGAACTCGGGTCTGTGCTCATTGCCGCCACAAGCGATCATCTGGTCTTCAAATCGGCGACCGGACTCGGCTATACAGCGGAGCCGCGCGATTATCCGTATCGACCCTCCGTCGATGTCTTCTTCGAGAGCGCCACGCGGCACTGGCAGGGCGAGCTGTCCGGCGTGCTGCTCACCGGAATGGGCCGGGACGGCGCGCGAGGTCTGAAGGCGCTACGCGATCAGGGGCATCTGACCATCGCCCAGGACCAAGCGACCAGCGCTGTCTACGGCATGCCGAAGGCGGCAGCGGCAATCGGTGCCGCCACCGAAATCCTGCCGCTCGTGTTGATCGCGGATCGGCTCATCGAGGCCTGCGGCAACAAGGTTTGAAGAGGCTGCTCCATGACTGACCAACCGGACTCGATGCCGACGATCGTCCCCCCACTGGTCGAAGAATACCGTTCGATGGTGCTGCTGGTCGACGACCAGGTTCTGATATGCGAGGCCGTGCGTCGGGCGCTCGCAACCGAGCCCGATATCCACTTCCATTACTGCACCAATCCGATGGAAGCTCTTCGCATGGCCGAGGAGATCACGCCGACCGTGATCCTGCAGGATCTCGTGATGCCGGGCATGGATGGGCTCGATCTTGTGCGCATGTATCGGGCGAGCGACACGCTCCGGGCTGTTCCGGTTATCGTCCTCTCCGCGAAGGATGATCCGAGCGCCAAAAGTGATGCGTTTCGGACCGGAGCGAATGATTACCTGGTGAAGCTGCCCGACCGGATCGAGCTGATCGCCCGCATTCGCTATCATACGCGCGCCTATCTGGATCATGTCCAGCGCGAGGCCGCGTATGTGGCGTTGCGCGAGAGCCAGCGTCAGCTGGTGAATGCCAATCTCGAGCTGGAGCGGCTGACGCGGATCGACGGCCTCACCTATCTCGGCAACCGTCGCTATTTCGACGAGTACATGGAGATGGAATGGCGGCGCGCCATGCGCATGGAGGCGACGATCGCCCTGCTCATGATCGATGTCGACAATTTCAAATATTACAACGACACCTACGGGCATCTCGCCGGAGACGAGGTGCTCAGGCGGGTCGCCGGCGTGCTTCAGTCGGGCGTCCGGCGGGCAGGTGACCTTGCCGCGCGCTACGGCGGAGAAGAGTTTGCCGTCGTCCTTCTCAACGCCTCGATCGAGGGCGCCCGCGCCACTGCAGAACGCATAACGCAGGGCGTGCGCGACCTCGAAATCGTCAATGGGGACGGGCTGGTAACGATCAGTACCGGTGTCGCTACGATGGTGCCGACGGGAGCGACATCCCCGAACGATCTTATCAATGCCGCCGATCTCGCGCTCTTCCGCGCCAAGGCAACGGGGCGCAACAGGCTCGAAGTACATCCGCCGGCGGGTTAGTCTCTTTCCACCCGCCGACCCTTTCCGGGTGCCGCTGCGCGGCAATGCGATCTGTCAGGCCGATGCCAAAAGCGTGGAGGCACGCGGCCTAGGCCGGACCGATGGCGGCGGGCTGGTCGGATGATCCCCATTCGGTCCAGGAGCCGTCATAGAGCGCGACGGGCGGGGCGCCGACCGAGTCGAGTGCGAACCACAGGATCGCCGCGGTCACGCCGGAGCCGCAGCTGGTGATCACCGGTTTGGCGCTGTCGATGCCGGCCGCCGCGAGAGCGGCGCGGATGGTCGCCGCGTCCGCCAGCCGGCCGTCCTTCACCACCTCGGAGAAGGGCAGGTTGCGCGCGCCGGGAATATGGCCGGGCCGCACGCCGGGGCGCGGCTCCGGCGCCTCGCCGCGAAAACGCTCCGGCGCGCGCGCATCCAGCACCTGCACGCTGCCGATGGCGAGGCGATGGGCAACCTGCTCGATGGTGGCGACCCGCTCGCGCTCCAGCCGCGCGTCGAAATGGCCAGGCGTGGGCGACGTGGCGCCGGCCTCCGTCGGGCGGCCTTCCGCCAGCCATTTCGGCAGGCCGCCATCGAGAATGAACACGTTGCGCGCGCCGAACACGCTGAGCGTCCACCACACGCGCGGCGCCGAGAACAACCCGGCGGAATCGTAGACGACGATCCGTGCGTCCTTGGAAATGCCGAGTCTGGACACGGCCGTGGCGAAGGCGTCTTCGCTCGGCAGCATATGCGGCAGGCCGCTGGAAAGGTCGGCGATAGTGTCGATGTCGAAGAAAACCGCGCCCGGAATATGGGCCTTCAGATACTCGTCATGGCCCTTCCGCCCGGAGGCGGGCATGTGCCAGGAGCCATCGACGATGACGAGGTCCGGCTCACCCAGATGGCTGGCGAGCCAATCCGTCGAAACGAGGCGTGAGGCGGTTGTCATGGCAATGCTCCCGATTGCGGACGGCGTTCAGGCCCAGCTCACCCGCACCCGGCGGTTCTGCTGACCCTTTTTCTCGATCTTGGTCACCTGCGCGGCACCGATCTCGTCGAGACTGCGCACATGGGTGCCGCCGCAGGGCTGCAGGTCCAGCCCGGCGATCTCCACCAGCCGCACGCGCCCCGAGCCGATGGGCGGCTTCACCGACATGGTCTTGACCAGACCCGGATTGGCGAGCAGTTCCTCGTCTGTGATCCAGCGTTCGGTGACGGCCGCGCCGGTCGCGATCATCTCGGCGAGTTGGGCGGTAAGGGCGTCCTTGTCCAGCCCGCCATCGGGAATGTTGAAGTCGAGCCGGCCCTCATCCTCGCCAATCGAGCCGCCCGTGACGGGGTAGGGCAGCGCGACGGAGAGCAGGTGCAGCAGCGTGTGCATGCGCATGCGCCGGTGGCGGACATCCCAGTCGAGCGCCAGCTGCACCGTCTCGCCAGGCTCCGGCAGCGTCTGGCCCGGCGTGGCGGGCACGTGGACGACGTCGCTCTTGTCCGGGCCATAGACGGCAGTGGCAATGGCGAGTTCGCCGCCATCGGCCCGCGTGAGCGTGCCGCGGTCGCCCGGTTGGCCGCCGCCATTGGCGTAGAACACGGTGCGGTCGAGGATGATTCCGCCGTCGGGCGTCACCGCCGTCACCACGGCGGAGGTGTCGCGAAGATAGGCGTCGTCGCGGAACAGCAGAAGCGTTGCCATCAGACCAGCACGTCCGGAATCTCGACATGGCGCTCTAGCCAGCCCGGCACCGGAAGCCCCTTTTCGCGCAGGAATTCCGGGTTGAACAGCTTGGACTGGTAGCGGGTTCCGTAGTCGCAGAGCACGGTGGCGATGGTGTGGCCGGGGCCGAGCTCGCGGGCGAGGCGGATGGCGCCGGCGACATTGATGCCCGAGGAGCCGCCGAGGCACAGGCCCTCGAATTCCAGCAGGTCGAACACGATCTGCACGGCTTCCGCGTCCGGGATCTGGTAGGCGACGTCGATCGGCGCGTCTTCCAGATTGGCGGTGATGCGGCCCTGGCCGATACCCTCGGTGATGGAGGAGCCCTCGGATTTCAGCTCACCCGTCGTGTAGTAGCTGTAGAGCGCGGCGCCGAACGGATCGGCGAGGCCGATCCTGATGCGCGGATTGCGTTCCTTCAGCGCGATGGCGGTCCCGGCCAGCGTGCCGCCGGTGCCCACGGCGCAGACGAAGCCGTCCACCGCGCCCTCTGTCTGCTCCCAGATCTCCGGGCCCGTGGTCTCGATATGTGCCTGCCGGTTGGCAACATTGTCGAACTGGTTCGCCCACACCGCGCCGTTCGGCTCGGTCTTCGCCAGCTCTTCCGCCAGTCGGCCGGAGACCTTCACATAGTTGTTGGGGTTGGCGTAGGGCACGGCGGGCACCTCGACCAGCGTGGCGCCGGCGAGCCGCAGCATGTCCTTCTTCTCCTGGCTCTGCGTGTCGGGAATGACGATCACCGAGCGGAAGCCGAGCGCATTGCCCACAAGTGCGAGGCCGATGCCAGTATTGCCGGCGGTGCCTTCGACGATAACGCCGCCGGGCCGCAGCTGACCGCGGGCGATGGCGTCCTTGATGATGAACAGCGCCGCCCGGTCCTTCACCGACTGGCCGGGATTGAGGAATTCCGCCTTGCCCAGAATGGTGCAGCCGGTCGCCTCGGAGGCGCGCTGGAGCTTGATGAGCGGCGTGTTGCCGATCGCCTCGACGAGACCGTTGCGAATAGTCATTTTGCTGATTTCACGTGCCAATTTCAAAAGGTCCACGAAGTTAGTGGTCCACTTGAGGATCGGCAACCCGAATGCGCGTCAATCCCCGCCAATGCGGGCATGGCGCTCCAGCGCCCGCTCCCGCGCGGCAGCGTGCTCGACGATCGGGCGCGGATACGTCTCGCCCAGCACGACGCCGGCGCGGGCCAGTATCTCGGGCCGTGCTTCCCATGGGCGATGGATGAATTTGGCCGGCACGTCCGTAAGCTCCGGCACGAAATGGCGGACATAAGCGCCGTCGGGGTCGAACTTCTCGCCCTGGATCACCGGATTGAAGATACGGAAATAGGGCGCGGCGTCTGCCCCGGAACCCGCCACCCACTGCCAGCTCGCCGGGTTGCTGGCGGGGTCGGCGTCGACCAGCGTGTCCCAGAACCAGTCCTCGCCGCGGCGCCAGTCCGTGAGCCCGTGCTTGATGAGGAAGGAGGCGACCACCATCCGCACGCGATTATGCATCCACCCCGTCTGCCAGAGCTGGCGCATGCCCGCATCGACGATGGGGTAGCCGGTGCGCCCCCGGCGCCATGCCTGCTCGAACGTGGCGTCGTTCTGCCACTCGAAGGCGTCGAAACGCGGGTTGAAGTTGCGCGTGGCGAGGTCGGGATAATGAAACAGCAGATGATAGGAGAATTCCCGCCAGTACATTTCGCTGACGAACTTCTCGACATCGCGTGCCTTGGCCTCGCCGGCCGCCTCGGTGTGGCGGATGGCAGCGAGGGCCTGATGCGGCGAGATTTCACCGAAGCGCAGGTGCGGCGAAAGGCGCGAGACATGCGGCAGGTCCGGCCGGTCGCGCAATGTGGCGTAGCCGTCGAGGCCCTTGTCGAGGAAGCCGGCGAGCTGTCGGCGCGCGCCGTCCTCGCCCGGCGTCCAGCTCGCGCGCAAGCCGCCCGCCCAGTCGGGGCTGGTCGGCTCAAGCGACCAGTCGGCCAGAAGCTCGGTGTCGGGGGCAGGGGCGAAGCGCCACGCCTCGCCCGCGCGCAGCACCGGCCGGATCTCGCGCTGAGAGGCATTGCGGTAGTACGGCGTGAACACGCGGAACGGCCCGCCCGCCTGCGTCGCCACCGTCCAGGGCTCCTGTAGCAGGCTTGAATTGAAGCTCTCGACCGCAAGACCCAGCCCGGTGAGCGTGCTCTTGAGTGCGGTATCGACCGTGATCTCGGGCGCGCCATAGCGCCGGTTCCAATACACCGCGCCCGCCCCGATCTCCTCGGCCAGCGCCGGGATGACGCGCCCTGCTGCCCCGCGTCGCAGGATGAGCGCTCCGCCCTTCTCCTCAATGTCCCCCGCGAGGGCGGCGAGCGAGCGGCCAAGCCACCAGCGCGCCGCGCCGCCGAGGGGCCGCAGTCCCGCGCTTTCGTCGTCGAGCACATAGACCAGCACGAGCGGGCGCCCGCTCTCCTGAGCCGCCCTGAGCGCCGGATTGTCCTGAAGGCGCAGATCGTCGCGGAACCAGATGAGCGCGGCGGCGGGCGAGGTGGGGGAGGTCATGGGCTGAATCCAGTGCGGGTCTCGACTTTACGCAAAAACCCGCCGTGCGGATCGCTCTGCGGAGGTCTCGACATTTTTCAGGATGGACATCATGAATAATGGCAGGGCCGGATCACGGCCAATATTGGAGATCGCCATGAGCACCTCATCCCTCGGAACCGCCCTTGTCACCGGCGCCTCCAGCGGCATCGGCAGGGTATATGCGCAGCGCCTCGCCGCACGCGGCTATGACCTCGTCATCGTCGCCCGCAATACGGCGCGTCTGGACGAACTGGCGCAGCAGATCGCCGCCGGCACCGGCCGCAAGGTGGATGTCCTTTCCGCCGATCTCGGCAAGCCGGCAGATGTGGCGAAGGTCGCCGCCCGCATCGCCGACGATGCGGCGATCACGCTGCTGGTCAACAATGCCGGCGCGGGCACGGAAGGGCCGGTCCTCGGCGCGGATGCCGGCAAGATCGACGCCATGGTGCAGCTCAACGTCGTCGCGCTGACGCGGCTTGCGGTGGCAGCGGTCAACGCCTTTTCCGCGCGCGGTCGCGGCACGCTCATCAATATTGCCTCGGTGGTGGCGATCGTTCCGGAGAATTTCCCCGGCGCCTATGCCGCGACCAAGGCCTATGTGCTTGCCTTCACCCAGTCGCTGGAAGCCGAGATGAAGGGTGGCCACGTTCGCCTGCAGGCCGTGCTGCCGGGTCTCACCCGCACCGAGTTCTTCGACCGCGCCGGGCTCGACGGCGCCGCGCTGCCGGCGGAGATGGTGATGTCGGCGGAGGATCTGGTCGACGCCGCGCTCGCCGGGCTCGATCAGGGCGAGGTCTACACCATTCCTGCGCTGGCGGATGCTTCGGGCTGGGCGACGTTGGTGGCGGCCCGCGGCGCGCTGGGCCCGCATCTGTCGCGCAGCACGCCGGCGGCCCGCTATGGCGTGGGCAAGCCGGCCACGGCGTGAGCGTGCCTCAATAATCCCATTGGGCGCCGATGCCGACTTCAGCCGAGCCGTCGGCGCCCGTGGCCCCCTGCAGGCGGATGTTGCGGGTAACGTCCACATCCACCGTCACGCGGCTGGAGCCGGGCGTCGTGCCCTGCCGCACGCCGAGATAGATGTTGTCATTCAGCCGCCGGCCGATGCCGACCTGGCCGCCGCGTCCGGTCGCATCCGTGCCAATGTCGAGGCTGTCGACGCCGAGCGAGCGGCGCACATTCTCCAGCACGCCCGAGCCGCCGGAGAACTGGGCGATGGTCTGCGCGACCTGCACCGCCTGACCGGCATTCAGTGAACCGGCCGAACGCCCGAACAGCAGGCGCGCCAGCACCTCGTCCTGCGGCAGGGTGGGGGTCGAGGTGAAGCTGATATCCGGCCGCGAGGCGGGTCCGCTGACGAGGATGCGCGCCGTCACGTCATTGCCGGTGGTTTCGGCGACGAAGTCCAGCTCCGGGTCGGTGGTGCCGGTGAAGGTGATGCGTCCGCGCGTGAAGGTGAGGCGCCGTCCGGCGAAATCGAAGGTGCCGCGCCGCATCTCGAACGCCCCGAGCGTCACCGGCGCGCGGGTCGTGCCGCTGAGCCGGATCTCGCCGCCCAGCTGCGCGTCGATGCCGAGGCCGCGCGCGAACACCGTGTTGTTCGGGGCCGAGAGCACGAGGTCGAGCGCGATGCCGTTGCGGCTGTCGCCGGTGGGGCGCGCGTGGGCGCTGGCGTGCTTGCGGGTGAATTCCTTGCTGGCATTCACGTGCTGGACGTTGAGATTCTGCACGCCGCTGGGAAAGCGGTCGGGAATGTTGATGTCGAGCGCGCGCAGCGTGATCTTGCCTGTCAGGCGGGGGCCATTCAGGAACGCGCCTTCCACGCCGAGCCGACCTTCGGCAACGAGGCGCATCAGATCGCTGTTCACCAGCGCGGCGTTGACGAGATCGAGGTCGATCCGACCCGGCAGCCCGGCCGCAAAATCGAACGCGATGTTGCCCCGGCCGGACACGCTGCCGCCATTGGTGGTGCGCGCCGTCAGCGAGGTGATGGTGATCGAGCGATCTGTGCCGGTCAGCACGGCCTGGATCTGGTCGAGAGCGACGCCGTTCACCGCGTCGTCAAAGCGCCCGTTGGAAATGCGCACCGTGCCACCCGCGCGCGGCGCGGCAAACGTGCCGCGCAGTGTCGCGTCGACAGCGGCATTGCCGCTGATCCGTGCGCCCGTGGTGGCCAGCAGCGGATTGACGATGCCAAGGTTGACTGCGCCGCGAATGGCGAGGTCGAGCTCGCCGGCGGCGACCGGCATGGAGCCGTTGATGGTGAGCCCCTGCAGGTTCTGCCCGTTGATCGTCGCGCGCACGCCGGCACGGCCATTGGCAAGGTTGCCACTGGCGGCGATGTCGAACGGCCCGGCGCCGTTTCGCGCGATATCCGGGCTGGAGAGCCGGGTGATGCGCAGGTCGTAAGTGCCGCCCGGTGCGCTGGCCGGTCCGTTCAGCCGCGCATTGCCAGCCAGTGTGCCCGAGAGGTTCTGGCCCGGCGCGACGAGTTCGGCCAGCGAGAGCGGCAGCGCGCGGGCGTCGATCGCAAGGTCCAGCGTCTGCCCGGCCGTGCCGTTCACCGTCACCGTGCCGCCGCCGGCGTTGAGCGCCAGCCGGTCGATACGCACGGCGCCATTGTTCAGTGTGACGATCGTGGGCGCCGCCAGGGCGACGTTCTGCCCGCCGCGCGTCGCGGTGAAGCGGTCGAGCCGCAGGCGCGCGCCGCCCTCGATCGGGCTCAGCCGGCCGGCACCGCGCAGGTTCATGTTCTGCGCCAGTGCCTCGACGGTGAGGTCGGTGCCGGCGCTGTTGCCAGTGGCGCGCAGCGTGGCGGTTTCAACGGTGAAGCCGGAAAGGTCCAGCGCGCGGAGGTCGGCACTTCCGTTAATCAGCGGTACGCCGAGCGGGTCCACCACCGTGGCGTCGATGCGCGCGCTGCCGAGGCTGCGGCCGGCAAAACGCAGATTGGCCGCATCGCCCACCGCCGCGACGCGCTGCTGGTTGTTCGCGACATCCAGCGTCACATCGGCATGGAGCCGGCCGGCAATGTCGGTGAGCACCAGCGCCGAGATGTCGGCGAGGTTCTCGGCGGCGACGGTGAGCGTGCCGGTCGCCAACTGGCTGGCGGAGAGCGAGACATCGCCGCGCGCGCTCACCGAGCCGATGGCGATGTCGAGACCGGTGAGCTGGTGCGTGCCATCCGCCAGTGTCGCCAGCGCGCCCGTGCCGCGCGCGGGCTTGCCCGCCACGTCGCCGGTGAGCTGGAAGCGACCAGTGGGCGCGCCGGTGATGTCCTGCGCGGTCACATCAAGCACGATGCCCTGCAGCGGGTGCGACATGGCGGTGCCTGCGGGGATGGCGAGCTTGGCTGTCACGCCGAGCTTCTCCAGCGTGCCGGAAAAGGCCGCATCCGCGTCGAGCCGGCCGGTGACGCGCGGGTCGAGCCGGGCGATGTCGTCGAGTACGAGCTTGGTGGTGAGGTCGGCGACATCGCTGGCGATGCGGCCGTCCACAACGAGGCTCAGCCCCTGCGCATCGACCTTGATATCGCGCACCGCGAGCGCATTCACGCCATCGCGCGCCAGCGCTCCGGCAATGCGGGTCTCGCGACCGAACAGGCTGTCGACCTGCGCGATGCCGGTGACGAGGCCGGTCGCGGTGCCGGTGAGGTCCAGGCTGGCACGCTGGAAATCGGCGCTGGCGGCGATCTTGGCGGCGAGCTTCGCCTGTCCCGCCAGCGTGCGGCCGACGAGCGGGGAGAAGGCAGCAAGGTCCAGCCGCTCGACATTGATGTCGCCGTCGATCGTTGCCGCATCGGCGCGGCCGGCGAAGCGGCCGGTGAGGGCGGTGAGGCGCACGGTCAGTGTGGTGAGCGCCGGCTGGCCGCCGGCCGGAACCTCGCCAGCCGCTTCAAATCCACCTGCCGTGCCGAGCGCGCGGGCGACCTGCGGATCTTCCGCGCTCAGGCCCTGCATGTCGCCCTCGATCGCCACGGCGAGGTTCCCCGCGGCGTCCGGCGTGGTGCGCAGTCGCGCGTTAAGCACGCCCGCGCCATAGCCCGCGCCGCGCAGGCCCGTCGCATTCAGCCGTGCGTCCAGCGCAGGCGCGCGGAAGGCGCCCGTCATCGTTCCCTCGGCGCGCAGGCTCTGCCATTCACCGCCGGGCGCTAGCGCTTTGAAGCGGTCGGACGCGCCGGTCGTGACAGTGAAGGCGAGTTCCGCCGCGCCACCCGCGTCGACCTTGCCGCTTGCGTTCGCCTGGAAACCAGCCGTCCGCGCCGAGGCAGTCTCGATGTTCGCGCGCAGCGCCGCATCGACGATCGCCACACCGGAAAATTCGCTGCGGCCCTCGAACAGCGGCGCGATGTCGGCCGGCAGCAGTCGCGCAATGTCGGCGTCGAGCGCGAAGGTCACCCGGTGGCCCTGTCCCACCGCGCGGATGCCGGCGGCACCCGAGGCTTCCGCAATGGTGCCGGCTTTCAGACCGAGATGGCCGTCCCAGGCATCGAGCGGGCCGGAACCCTTCACCGTCGCGACGATCTCCGGCAGGCCATCGAGCCCGGCGGCGCGCGCCATCAGCCCGCCGGCCGGTTCGCGCGCGGCGATGTCGAGGTCGAGCTGGCCGGTCGCGGGCGCATAGGAGGCCCGGCCCGCGAGGCTGCCGGGCGCGTCGCGCCGTTCCAGCGCGAAGTCGAGCGACAGGCCGCGCGCCAGCGAGGCGATGTCGGCGGAGGCGGTGAGCGAGAGCTGCGCGGCATGGCCGAGCACGGGCGCGTCCAGCACGATGTCGGCGATGGACAGATCGGCGATGCGCACCGGCAGGGCGAGGCTCGAACCCTGAGAGGAGCTGTCGTCCGGCGGCAGCACAGGCCGGCGGGCGATGTGGACACGTTCGGCCGTCAGCGCCGTGACGTCGAGCGTGCGCTCGATCAGCGCCAGCGGCCGCCAGGCAAGGCGCAGCTTGTCGATCTGGGCGAAGCGACCCTGCCCATCCGCCAGTTCGACCGCGCCGACGCGCATGTCGAACGGCACCAGTCCGGAAATGTCACGCAGTGTCACCCGCATCTGCGGCGAGGAGGCGAGCGAAGAGGCGATGCTGGCGAGCAGCGCCTTGCCGGGCGGCGTCTGCAGCGCGCAGAAGGCGGCGAACAGCACCACCAGAAGCGTGAGCAGCAGCAGGGCGGAATATCGGAGTGCGCGCATCATCAGAAGGCTTGCCCCATGCTGACATACACGCCGAAATCGCCGTCCTCCGGCCCCGGATTGAGCGGAACGGCAAAGTCCAGACGCAGCGGCCCGATAGCGGTGTAGTAGCGCAGCCCAATGCCGGCGGAGTATTTCATCTCGTCGAAGTCCGGCCATTCGGACGCGAAGGCCGAGCCCATGTCGAAGAACGGCACGATGCCGATGGTGTCCGTCACCCGCCAGCGCGCCTCTGGCGGACTGGTAGTCATAGCCACGCAGCGAGCCGCCGCCGCCGACATAGAAGCGCCGCTGCGGCGGCACGTCGTAGAGGTCCGCGCCGAAGATGCCGCCCATCGCGACCCGCCCGGCAAGGATGAGACGGTTGCTGTCATCCACCGCGTGATAGGTGGAGAAGGAGCCCTTGACCATGGTCGTGCCGGCGCCGGCATCGCCGAAATAGGCGAAGGGCTCGGCTGTGCCCGAGAAGCGGATGCCCCGGGTCGGGTCCAGCTCATTGTCGGTGGTGTCGTATTTCAGGTCGAACGGCACGCCGACAATGCCGTAGTCGCCGCTCCCGTCAGCGTCCTGCACCTGCGAGTCTTCCAGATCGAGGCTGACCTGCAGGCTGAGATTGTCGTTGTAGCGATGGCGCACGCCGCCGAGGAAGGTCACGGCCTCGCGCACATAGGCATTCGTCACCTCGCGCAACACGGCGGCCTGGGCGATGAGGTCGTCCTGGGACGTGTAGATGCCGGGCTTCACGAAAGAGGCGGAAACCTTGTAGCCGAACGGATCCGCATTGGGCACCGCTTCGGACTTCTCGCCGAACCACGACGTCTGTGCGTCGAGGCGCAGGGTCTCGCCGCCGCCGAACAGGTTGCGATGGCCCCAGTAGACATTGGCTGCCGGGCCCTCCGTCGAGGAATAGCTGGCGCCGAAGCCGACATAGCGCGGCTTGCGGGCCTCCACCTCAAGGGTGATCGGCAGGCTGCCATCCGGCGCGAGCCGGTCTGCCTCGTGGATGCGCACGCTGGCGATGGATTCATAGCCCAGCAGCCGGCGGCGCAGGCGGTTGAGCACCTCCGGCGAATAGGGCGTGCCGGGGGCGATCTCTATGCGGTCCTCGATGAAACCGGGCGTCAGGAAATCCGCGCCGGTGACGGTGAAGCGGCCGAACGTGGCGGAAGGACCGGGGGCGACACGGAAGGTGACGTCGAGCCGGTCGGTCGCATGGTCGGCCACCACGTCCTTGTCGCTGACGCGGGCAAAGGGATGGCCGGCACGGCGCCAATGGTCGATCAACACCCCTTCCGCGCGCACGACGGAGGAGGCGAGCGCCGGCTCACCGGTCTCCAGACGCAGGCTGGCCAGTGATGGTGCGTCGGCAAGTGGACGGCGCGTTGCCGCGTCGACGATTGCCACCTTGCCGAAGTGGAACAGCGGACCGGGCTCGACTTCCACCCGCACCGGCACCGGGCCACGCTTTCGCGCCGCCTCGACGAGTTCGAAGATGTTTGGCGTATCGGGCGCATTGCCGGCGATGCGGATGCGGATGATGCCGGAATAATAGCCATTGGCGTAAAGCGCCGCGCTGATATTGCCCTGGTCGGACAGCGCGCGGCGCACCAGCCCGGCCGCGCCCGAGGGCGGCCGGTTCTTCAGGCTTTCGAGAGTGGAGGCATCTTCGATCGCGCTGCGCAGATCACGCCCGCCGTCCTTCAGCACGATCTCGACCGTGTAGGGCGTCGCGTCGGGAGCCTGCGGACCGGACTCGGCCAGCCGCCGGGGGCTGAACAGATTGACGATGGAGCTGAAAATGCCGGGCTCTTGCGCTTCCTGCGCGGTGGCGGCGGGCATGGCGAGGAGCAGAGCACAGGCCACCGTCGCGACGAAGGACGGTCCATTTCGCCAAGGCTTTTCTCTACTCAGACGCACCACCAATTTTCATCGCCCGCACGAGGAACCGGAGAAAGGAAGCTCCATGCTTGTGGCAGGAAATTCCCTACGGAACCGCGAACCTACGGTCACGGCTATGAATTTTGGCTTTCCGAACGGAAGCTGCCTTCTGGTTTGCCGTCACCAGTCGGCGGCGTCAACCTTGGTGCGGTGCGATCGAACCATTACCTGCAAACTTCGTACATCTGACGCTCGGTGACCTTTTGCGCCGGCGCAGGGCGCAAAAACACGAAAGGCGCGAACACGAAGGTTCGCGCCTGCCGTTTCTGAGGGTGGGGACTTGCGTCAGTCGCCGCGCTGGTCCTGCTCAATCTGCTTGGCGATATAGGGCTCGACGCCCGGATTGTTCACATACGGCGACTGGCCGAGATAGCCGCCGCGCGAATAGGATTCCGGCGTGTAGCGCTGGGCATCACCGGGCGACACCATCATGGTGGAGTTGCGGCCTTCCACCACGACGCCCTGGCTCGGCTCGTAATACTGGACCGAGGGGCCCGGCGCCGCGCGGTAATAGGTCTGGGCACCGGCAGCGGTGGCGAAGCCGAGCGTGGCGACGGTGGCGGTGGCGATGAGAAGCTTGTTCATGTCACGTCTCCGTTTCTGTTCCAGGGCGACACCGGCGGCCATTTCCGGCCCGCGTCGCCCTTGTCACAGGGGCAAGCCGCGACGGCTAACTAGGTTCCCTCCGCGAGGCGAATGCGCCCGCAAACCGGGTGGATGCGTGCTAACATATTGGTGAACGGTATTTTTATGCGGGCTTCAGCCCGGAAGATATCCGCGCAGTTCGGCCGCGAGCGCGGCGATCTCGTCGGCGCCCTTGCTGCCGGGATCGGTTTCCAGCACCGTCAGGCCGTCGCCCATGCTGGCGGCGAAGGCGACACGGTTGCCGAGCCGGGTCTGCGCCGCCGGATGGCCCAGCGCTCGGATCGCCTCGCTGATTTCCTGCGTCAGACCCGAGCGCGAATTGGCCCGGTTGATGACGAGCAGCGAGCGCGTCCCCTCCTTGGCGATCATCTCCAGCGTCGGCTGGGTGGCCCACAGGTCGATCGGGGTCGGCTGCACCGGCACCGCGACGAGGCTCGCCGCCTCAATGGCCGGACGGGATTCAACATCGGATTTCGGCGGCGTGTCGATGACCACGAAATCATAGTCGCGCGCCAGGCTGCGCGCCTCGCGCCGCGCACCCCAGCCGGAGGCGGTGCGGAAGGAAAGCCCGGTGCGCTCCTCGCCGAGCGTCTGCTCGCGCGCCTCGAACCACTCGCCGAGGCTGCCCTGTGGATCGCAGTCGATAAGCGCAACCCGGCCAATGCGAGAAAGCGCCACCGCCAGATGCGCGGCGAGCGTGGTCTTGCCCGAGCCGCCCTTCTGCTGGGCAATGGTGATGATTGCGCCGCTCATGAATGCCGCCTCCCGCCAATGTCGCAGTTTGCACTGCAACCGGCGGGCGGCAACCGTTTAATCACGCAGCCGCCTACAGGACGTCAGACGCCGGCCTTGGGGCCGAGCACGACCACCTTGGTGCCGACCGAAACGCGGCTGTAGAGGTCGATGGCATCCTGGTTGATCATGCGGATGCAGCCGGAGGAGACGTTGGTGCCGATGGTCTCCGGCTCCAGCGTGCCATGGATGCGATAGAGCGTGTCCTTGCCGTTCTGCCACAGATACATGGCGCGGGCCCCGAGCGGGTTGGACAGGCCGCCGGCGACGCCGAGGCCGCTCTGCAGCTGCGAGAGCTGCGGCTTGATGTCGGGGCGGCGGTCGATCATCTCCTTGGGCGGATACCAGTCCGGCCATTCCTGCTTGGAGTTGATGGTGGCCGTGCCAGACCAGCTGAAGCCCTCCTTGCCGACGCCGACGCCATACCGCATCGCGCGGCCGCCGGGCAGCACGTAGTAGAGGAAGTGCTCGCGCGGATCGATCACGATGGTGCCGGCCGGCTCGCCGCCGCTATAGGCGACTTCGCGGCGCATATAGACCGGGTTGATCTTCGACGTGTCGAAGGCCTGCACGGTGAACTTGTCGTTGATCTGCCCGTAGTCGCCAGCCGTGCCGGTCATGGCATAGCTGCTCACCGGGGACAGCGGCGCGCTTGCGGTCGTGGTGCGGTTGCAGCCGCCAAGGGCAAGAGCCAATCCGGCCACAGACAGGCCCAGCACGGCACGACGATCGAAACTACGCATGGTCCGAAAACCTCCACCAGCCAATGACGCATATTAATGCGTTTATGGTGAACAAGTTATTGACGTCCGCGTAATCGGACCGATTTCACGCGGGGCGCGGCACCGAACGGACATTGTCGACCCAGGAGTAGTCGAAATAGCCACCGCGGGCGAGCGTCTGGAGTTTCTCGGTGCGCAGCAGGCCGTCCTCGATATAGGCGTCGTCGATGTGCACGCCGACCACCTCGCCGAAGGTGATGACGGTGCCGGTCATGTCGCCCTTGCGGTCGCGCAGGTCGCGGCTCTCGATCGCCACGCATTCCAGCGCGCAGGGCGCGGCGGCGACGCGCGGCGGCTTCACCAGCCGCGAGGGCGCGCGCTCAAGGCCGGCCAGCTCGAATTCGCTCTCATCGGCGGGGATCGGCTTGGAGGTGAGGTTCACCGCTTCCATCAGCGAACGCGTCGCCAGATTGCAGACGAACTCGCCATTGGCCCGGATATTGGTCAGCGAATGCTTGATGCCGCTGCTGGCGAACATCACGATGGCCGGGGTGTCGCTCACCAGATTGAAGAAGGAGTAGGGAGCGAGATTGGCGACGCCCTCCGCCGACAGGGTGGAGATCCAGCCGATCGGACGCGGCGCGACGATGGCCTTCAACGGGTTGTGCGGCAGGCCGTGATCGCGCCGGGCGGGCTCGTAGAACATCGCTCAGAACCTCGTGACGATATCGGCGAGGGCGGGGCGCGGCCGGTCCTCCTGCGGACGAGCGAGCGTGCCGATATGCACGAAGCCGACGATGCGTTCGTTCTCGGCGAGGCCGAGCCCGGCCCGCACGCGCGCATCATAGGCGTACCATTCGGTAAGCCAGGTCGCGGCATAGCCGAGCGCATGGGCGGCGAGCACCAGCAGCGTGCAGGCGGCGGCGCCTGACAGGGTCTGCTCCCATTCGGGAATCTTCACATGCGGGGCCGCTTTCGAGACGACGGCGACGACCAGCGGCGCGCGCGCCAGGCGGCCGCGCTCGATGGCGACACGGTCGGCATCCGCATCGGGATTGTCGGCTAGGAACACCGATGCGATCGTCTCGCCGGCCCGCGCGCGGGCCTCACCCTCGAACAGCACGAAACGCCATGGCGCCAGCTTGCCGTGGTCCGGTACGCGGGAGGCGACGGAGAGCATCTCCTCGACCTCCGCCGGGGAGGGGCCCGGGCCGGCAATGTCGAAGATCTTCGGGCTCTTGCGGGTCTTCAGCAGCGTCAGTGCGTCGGTCATCGGTGCCTTCCTTATCTGTCGAGGCGGTAGCACGTCCCGCGGCGGCCACCAAGGCGTCCGACGCATCCGCGACATGACTTGAATTTGCCCCTGTTTGGGGGCACCAAGCGACGATGCCCAGCGATCGCCGATTTCTCGCCCCGCGCTCCGATGCCCCCGCTTTAAGGGGGCGCCTGCTTGGCGGCCTGTGGGCGGCGTCTCTGACGCTGCTTTCAGCCGCGCCGGGTCTCGCGGCCTCGTCAGCAAGGCTCGACGCGCCGGCTGCCGCCACATCGAGCCTCGCCGATGAGGTTCCCGGCTCCGGCACGCTGGCGCAGGCCATGCCCTTTGTCGGCACGACGCCGCCCGCCGGTGCCGTCGCCAAGCCCCAGCCCCTGGGGACGACGGCGCCCGGCGCGGCAAAGCCGCCCGCGGGCGATCCCCACACCATCCTGCCGCAGCCACCGGTCGGCAAGGCGGCGATCGGCATGAGCGCGCGCTTCGGCGAGAAGGAGCCGCTGGTGCCGCGCGGGCTGGTCTGGCGCGTCTTTGCCGACCACCCCGAGGCCTCCGGCGCTTACCCGCTGGTGGCGGAGGCGGCGGAACCCGCGCCGGTGTTCTTCCTCTCGCCGGGCGGCTATGTCGTGCATGTGTCCTATGGTCTGGCGAGCGTCGCCCGCCGCATCGTGGTCGGCGAGGAATCGCGGCGCGAGCAGGTGATTATTCCTGCTGGAGGCGTGCGGCTGCAGGCCGATGTGCTCGACAAGCCGATCGCGGCGCAGAAGGTCGAGTTCGACATTTTCGAGGGCAGCTTCCTGCAGGGGCGGGCCTCCAGCCGCCCCTTCTTCCGGGGCGCCAATCCCGGCGACCTGATCGTGCTGCCTGCGGGCGACTATTACGTCGTCTCCACCTATGGCGAGGGCAACGCCGTCATCCAGGCGGATCTTCAGGTTGCGCCGGGCAAGGTGACGGAGGCGACGCTGCACCACCGTGCGGCGGAAATGACGTTCCGCCTCGTTTCCGCGGCGGGTGGCGACGCCCTGCCCGAAACCCAGTGGTCGGTTCTCTCGCCCGGCGGCGACGCCATCAAGGAATCGATCAACGCGCAGCCGACCTTCGCGCTGGCGGAAGGCGAGTACACCGCCGTCGCCCGGCAGGACGGGAAAACCTACACGAAGGATTTCATCGTCGAGGCCGGCAAGAACGGCCCCGTCGAGGTGCTGGTGGGCGAGCAGGCCGCCCCGCCCAGCATCAATGCCGACGAGGGCAGCGGCGACTGAGGCCGGCACGCCGCGCTGGGCGATGGGTGAAGAGGCCCGAAGGCACCTGGGCGCATTCCCGCTCGCCCGCCACACCCGGTTATGGTCAACGCTTTCTTAAGCCCGACCCCTCATCATCGCTTCATCGAGGATGAGGACGGGGACCTGCCATGATCGTGCGACAGTTTCTCCTGTGGGCCAGGTCGGCGCCCGACGCGGCGCGGGCCAAGGCGACCTCCGCTCTCGCACGCTCCTATCTGCGCTCCGATCTCGGTGCCGAGGACCGTGCCGAGATGGAAGCGGCGTTTCCCGTCATCGCCCGGGACCCTTCGCCGGAGGTGCGCCTCGCCCTCGCCATGGCGCTCGCGCGCCATCCGCTGGTGCCGGCCGATATCGTGCTGATGCTGGCGGCGATGGAGGGCGAGCCGGGCGCGGTGGTGCTGGCGGTGTCGCCGGTGCTGAACCCGGCCGAACTGATCGAATTCTGCGAGAGCGGCGACTCTACCCGCCGCCTCGCCATCGCCTCGCGCGCCGGCCTGCCGGCCGAGGTTGCGGCGGTGCTGGCCGAGACCGCCGATGCCCGCGCCTGCCTGGCGCTGGTGCGCAATGACAGCGCCGATCTGCCCGGCTTCGCGCTGGGGCGCATCGTCGCCCGCTTCTCCCATGTGCCGGCGATGCGCGACGCGCTTCTCGCCCGCCCCGATCTGCCGGCGGCGGCGCATCAGGCGTTGATCCGCGCCGTGGCGAGCATGCTGTCGAATTTCGTCACCGAGCGGCAATGGATGTCGCCGGGTGAGGCCGCGCGGGTCGCCCGCGAGGCCTGCGACCAGGAAGCGGTGGTGAGCGCCCAGCGCAGCGCCGCCGATGTGCGCGAACTGGTCGAGGACATGAAGCGGCGCGGCCAGCTGACGCCGGCGCTGGCGCTGCGGGCGCTGCTCTCGGGTCAGATGCGCATGTTCATCGAGATGGTCTCGGTGCTCTCCGGCGTGCCGACCGACCGGGTGGCCGCGATGATCGCCGACCGTTCCGGCAGCACCTTCCGGCTGCTCTATGACCGGCTCGGCCTGCCGCGCGGCGCCTATGTCGCCTTCCGCACCGCGCTGGAAGTGGTGCAGAACGAGAGCTATCTCGACGAGGCGGACGAGGCGGTGGGCCTGCGCCGGCGCATCATCGACGAGGTGATCGGCCGCTACGAGGTTTCCGGCCACACCGCGGAGGGCAATCGCCTGCTCGGCGTGCTGTGCCGCTGGCGCGAAGAGGCGGCGCGGCAGGATCTCGCCGCCTGAGGGCGGCGGCGATCAGCCGAACTGCTCGCGCAGGATGCGCTCTTCCATCGAATGATCGCGGTCGACCAGCATGGTCATGGACGATTCCGGGTCTAGCCGTGCGCGCACCGCCACCACGCTCAGCACCTGGAAATGGTCGGCCGTGGCGTTGACCGGGCGCTTTTCCGACTCCATCACCGCGATGTCGACGCGCGCCCGGTCCGGCACCAGCGCGCCACGCCAACGCCGCGGGCGGAAGGCGGAGATCGGGGTGATGGCGAGCAGGGGCGTGCCGATGGGCAGGATCGGCCCCTGCGCCGAGAGGTTATAGGCGGTCGAGCCCGCCGGCGTCGCCACCAGCACGCCGTCGCAGATCAGTTCCTCCATCCGCATCTTGCCATCAATGGCGATGCGCAGCTTGGCCGCCTGGTAGGACTGGCGGATGAGCGACACCTCGTTGATCGCCGGGGCGCGGTGCAGTTTGCCGTTCACATCGGTCGCTTCCATCATCAGCGGATGGATGACGACGCGCTGCGCCGCGCCGATGCGGGCGACGAGATCTTCCTGCCGGTAGCTGTTCATCAGGAAGCCGACCGAGCCGCGATTCATCCCGTAGATCGGGATGCCGCTGTCGCGGAAGCGGTGAAGTGTCTGCAGCATGAAGCCGTCGCCGCCGAGCGCGACGACGATGTCGGCATTCTCGGCATCCATCGTGCCGTACTGCGCGGAGAGCTTGGCCAGCGCCTTCTGGGCGTCGGGCGCCTCGCTCGCGACGAAGGCGATTCGGCCATATGCTGGCGCCGCGTCAGCGTCCGCGCGTGATTCCGGGGCAGGGCGGGCGACTTCGTTCATGCGGGACGGCCCCAGGCACGGGGGTGGAGATGATGGGCACGATGAACGACGACGGCACGGTGGTGATCCACACCACCTGGCCGAACGCCGTGGAGGCCGAAGCCGCGGGCCGGGCGATCGTTGCCGACGGCCTCGCCGCCAGCGTGAATATAGTGCCCGGCATCGTCTCGATCTATCGCTGGCAGGGCGAAATCGAGCGTGCCGAGGAAGTGGTGATGCTGTTCAAGACCCGAGCGGAACTCGCCGAGCCGGTGACGCAGGCGGTCCGCGCGCGCCACCCCTTCGAGACGCCGGCCATACTGGTGCTGCCGGTCATTGGCGGCGATCCCGACTATCTCGACTGGATCGACGCGGAGACCGTTCTTCCCTAGGCCGGTGCGCGGGGTCATTCGCCCTGCGGCGCGTCGCGCAGATAGGGCTCGACCGTACCCTGAAGCTTGACCGTCATCGGGTTGCCGGCGCGGTCCTTGGCCTTGCCGACGGAGACGCGGACCCAGCTCTCGCTCACGCAATATTCCTCGACATTGGTCTTCTCGACGCCCTTGAAGCGGATGCCGACGCCGCGTTCGAGAAGCTCGGCATTGTAGAACGGGCTCGTCGGGTCGCTGGAGAGGCGGTCGGGCAGGGTATCGGTCATGTCGGTACTCGTTCGGTTCAGGCGGAGCCGGCAGACATAGCAGGCTCGCAGGGCCGCCTCCAGCCCGGCGCGGCAGACAAGCCGCCGCGGCGCCGGCAGCCTTGCCGGCGCATCCCAGTGGGCGGGCGATGCGGCGTGCCGACGCCCGGTCGGGCCGAGCTGACTAGAGCACCGGGCTCCACTGCGCCGGCACGACGCGGTAGCCATTGCCGTTCTTCTCGATGAAGCCGGTCGCCGGGAACGGGTAGTGATAGCCGGTCAGCTGCAGGCGGTCGGCCGCAACCATGTCGTAGATGCGCCTGCGCGTCTCGACCGCCTTGGCCGGGTCCATGTCGAACTGCACATGCCATTCCGGATTGGCGGCGAACAGGATCGGGATGTTGGTGGTGTCCGCCTGGATGAACAGCTTGTCATTGCCCGAGGCGAGCACCAGCGCGGTGTGGCCCGGCGTATGGCCGGCGGCGTTGACGGAGGTGAGGCCGGGAGCGATCTCCTTGTCCCACGCGTAGCGGTTCACCTTGCTGTCGATATCCTTGAAGACCCGACGCACGTTCTGGAACGCGGCTTTCATTCCCTCGGGGGCGCGGCTCATCTCGCCCTCATCCATCCAGAACGCCCATTCGGCTTCCGGCACCAGGATTTCCGCATTTGGGAAGGCCAGACCGCCATCGGCCGTGCGCAGGCCGTTGATATGGTCGGCATGGAAATGCGTGATGACCACGGTGTCGATATCGGCGGGCTTCACGCCGGCCCAGTTGAGATTGGAAGGCAGCTTGCCGACGGTCGAGTTGCCGCTCTGAGGCCCGTTGCCGGTGTCGACAAGGGTCAGCTTGCCGCCATTGTTGATCAGCAGCGGGTTGAACTGCAGCGACAGCGTGTCCTTCGGCAGGAAGCCGGCCTGCAGCGCGGCGTTGACCTCCTCGCGGCTGGCATTTTTCACGAAGCCGTCGGGCAGCGGGAAGGTGCGCACGCCGTCATTGACCGCCGTCACCTCGATGTCGCCGACCTTGTAGCGGTAGAGCCCCGGCACCTGCTGGCCCGAAGAGGTCTGGGCGCTCGCGGGCGAGGCCGTCATGGACAGCAGCGGAAGCGCGGCGGAGAGCACCGGCAGGCTGGCGGCGCCGACGAGAAGCTGGCGGCGGGAAGGGTGCATCATGTCTGGCTCCGGAAACGGGGGGCAACGGCGCCGCAGGCTAGTGGCGCAACGTCACCGGGTCACGGCATGGTGCTTCACGTTCGGGTGAGGCGAGAAAGCAATGAACCATGGAGGTTACGGCTCCACGATCGGCGCGGCGGCCTCGATCATGCGTAGGGATGGACTTCGGTACGAGGTTCCGCAACGGCGATTCCGGCGCGGAGTTCAGCGCTTGGGCTTGCCCTTCAGCACGACATAGGTCGTGGCGGCGAGCAGGGTGAGCACGACGAAGATGACGCCGACCACATTGATGACCGGCGACAGGCCGAAGCGCAGCCGCGAGGCGATTTCCGTCACCAGCGTCCACTCGCCGCCAATGGCGAACACGGTGGTGTTGTAGTTCTCGAAGGACTGCAGGAAAGCCACCACGGCCGCGGTGAAGGCGGTCGGCGCCAGGAAGGGCAGGGTGATGCGGCGGAACACCAGCATGTGGCTGGCGCCGAGATCCAGCGCGGCCTCTTCCAGCGTGCGGTCCTGCCGCTGCAGCCGGGCGAGGAACAGCAGCATGGCGTAGGAGGCGATGAAGCTGGACTGCGCCATGACGGCGACGAACAGACCGCCCGGCACGCCGAATTCGCGCCAGAAGATGAGGCTGGAAATGCCGAGAATGATGCCCGGCGTCAGCACCGGCGAGACCAGCACCGAATAGAGCATGGTGCCGGAGCGCTGGCCGAGACGGGTGAGGATCAGCGCGCCCGACAGGCCGGCCGGGATCGACACCGCGATGACGCCGAGAGCCACCAGCACCGAATTGACCAGTCCCTGCAGCAGGCGCTGGTCATGGGCGAGGGCGACGAACCATTTCAGGGTGAAGCCCTGCCACTGCGTCACCGAGGGATAATCGAAGCTGTTGAACGCCGCCGCCGACATCACCGCCAGCGGCAGGAACAGGTAAAGGACGAACAGGCCGATATAGATGTTGAGCACCAGCCGGGCGCCCGCGCTCTCCGTCGCCGTGCTCATTTCGCGATGTCCCTCAGCCCGACGCCGAACAGGCGCATCATGATGAGGATGAAAGCGGTGCAGACCACCAGCAGCGACACGGCATAGGCCGAGCCCATGTTCCAGTTGTTGCTCTCGTAGAACTGCCGGTAGACCAGCTGGCTGAACCAGTCGCCGCCCTGGCCGCGCGTCATGATGGCCGGCACCGAATAGGAGCCGGCGGACAGCATGAAGGTCATGATGCAGCCCACCGCGATACCGGGCTTGGCGTGGGGGATGATGACGCGGCGGTGGATGCGCAGGGTGGAGGCGCCGAGGTCGCGGGCGGCCTCGATCTGGTTGCGGTCCAGCGTCTCCAGCGTGTTCACCATCGGGAACACCATGAACAGCACATAGGTGTAGATCATCGCCAGGAAGACGGCGGAGGGGTTCTCCAGGAAGGGGATCCACTCGCGGGCGTCGAGATCGATGAAGCCCATCCAGGCCAGCACGCCGTTGATGACGCCGCGATAGTCCAGGATCATCAGCCAGGCATAGACGCGCAGCAATTCGTTGATGGCGTAGGGCACGATGAGGGCGACGGTGAGGATCACCGCCTTGCGCGGCCCGGAGGCGAGCGCCACCACATAGGCGACGGGGTAGCACACCACCAGCGCCAGCGCGGTCACCATCAGCGCGTAGAGGATGGTGCGCACGAAGATGTAGAGGTGCAGGCTGCTCATGCGGGTGAAGTTGGCCAGCCCGTAGCTGCGCGGCGGGTTGTTCTCCTGCGCCTCCAGCTGGTTCGCCTCGGCCTGCTTGGCGGCGATCTCTGCGTCGAAGGCGGCCTTCTTGGCGGCGTCTGTCTCGGCGTTGCGGTCGAGTTCCAGCAGCGAGATGTCGTTGTAGAGGCGGTCGATGGTCAGCGAGACGTCGCCCTTGGAATCCTGCCACCACAGCGATTGCTGCAGCATGGCCCCGAGCGGCACGACGATGAGCGCCAGCACCCACACCACCAGAATGGCGACCAGCAGCAGGGAGAGCGGCCGGCCATAGGCGCGCGCGAGGCTACCCATGGGCCAGCACTCCCGCCGGGAACACCAGCGCGTCGCTGATGCCGAAGGAGAGCGTCAGCTCCTCCGGCAGGTCGCGCACGGTGGGGCCATTGGTGACGGTGACGGTGAAATCGTGGCCGGCGGCGGCGCAGACCAGATTGACGGACGGGCCTTCGAGGCTGCGCGAGAGGAGGCGCGCGGGAATGAAGTTCTCATTGCCGTCGGCCAGCACGATGCGCTCCGGGCGCACCATGACATGGGCGGCGTCGCCGACCTTGAGAGCGCCCCGCGCACGGCCGGTGATGCGCCCGACCGGCGTCTCGACCACGGCGACCTCGTCGGCGAGGCTCGCCACCGTGCCCTTGAGCACGTTCTGCTCGCCGACGAAGGTGGCGACGAAGGGGGTGGCGGGATCGGCATAGAGCGTGTCGGCATCCGCCACCTGCTCCAGCCGGCCGCGGCTCATCACCGCCACGCGGTCCGACATGGCGAGCGCCTCGCCCTGGTCGTGAGTGATGTAGATGAAGGTGATGCCGACCCGCTTCTGGATGGCACGCAGCTCGGTGCGCATGTGCTGGCGCAGCTTGAGGTCGAGTGCCGAGAGCGGCTCGTCCAGCAGCAGCACGGAGGGCTCGACCGCCAGCGCGCGGGCGATGGCGACGCGCTGGCGCTGACCACCGGAGAGGTCGGCGGGCCGCTTGTCGCCGAACTGGTCGAGCGCAACCAGTTCGAGCAGTTCCTGCGCGCGCCGCAGGCGCTCCTTCTTGGAGACGCCGCGTGCCTCCAGCCCGAAGGCGACGTTCTCGGCGACGCTCATCAGGGGGAACAGGGCGAGATTCTGGAAGATCAGCGCGGTGGGGCGCTCATTCGGCCCCTTGCCGGCCATGTCCTCGCCGCCGATGAGCACCCGGCCCTCGGTCGGCTGGATGAAGCCGGAGACGGTGCGCAGGATCGTCGTCTTGCCGCAGCCGGAAGGGCCGAGAATGGAGAAGAACTCGCCGGCGTGAATGGAGAGGTCCGTCGGCTGGACCGCAGTCGCGTCGCCAAACCGGATCGATACCTTGTCGAGACGGACGTCCTTGCCACGCATGGGCGAAACCCTTCGGAGGATCGGCGACGGGGGAGAGAGGCCGGCGGCGGGGCGCGTGCCCCGTCACGGCGGGCCTTTCCCGGCGTGGACATCATACGGGACGGGTGTCCCCGGGACCCGCCCGGGGACAATGGATGAGCGATGAGGAAAGCCGGGTGCGCCGGCCTTCCGCGCCTCAGCTGTTGGTCAGCTTCTCGACGTATTCCGCGCGCAGCTTGGCGTAGAAGTCGGTCTGCATCGGCCACCAGAACAGGTTGTCGATGGTGCCGGCCGGATAGGCCGCCTCGAAGTCCTCGCGGGCCTCGGCCGAGAGGAACTCGCCGGCGCCGGCCGCCGCGCTGTTATAGCCGGTGGTGTTGGCGAACTTGGCGCCGATCTCGGGCTGGTACAGGAAGTTCGCCAGCGCGTAGGCCTGCTCGACATTCGCCGCACCGGCGGGAATGGCCAGCGTGTCGGTCCAGGCGAGGCCACCTTCCTTGGGCATGCCGTAGCGCCACTTCTTGTCGGTCTTGCGGTGCAGCATGATGCCCGTGGTGTCCCACGTCTGGCCGATGGTCGCGCCGGCATCGGTGAAGGCGGCAGTCGCCTCGGTGGCGTTGTTCCAGTAAGCGCCGATATTGCCCTTGTGGGCGAGGATGTACTTGAGCACACCCTCGAACACGCGGCGGCTCTCGGCTTCCGACTTGTAGAGGTCGAGGCCGCGGTTCGACTTCAGCTCGCCGGTGGAGTCGAGATAGAGCGCGACGCCGTTGAACACCGACTTCTGGCGGATGGCGGTCTGCTTGGGGTGATCGGCGAGCCACATGTCGCCATAGGAGATCTCGCCCGACTTCTTGCCCGGGAACTTCGAGGAATCCCAGGTGATGCCTTCCGTGCCCCAGTCGAACGGCACGAGGTAGCGCTTGCCGCGATAGGCAGCGCCCAGCGTCAGCGAGTTGCGGTAGATCGAGGGAATGACCTGCGCGGCCTTGAACTTCGACTCGTCGATCGGCTGCAGCAGGTTGTCCTTGTAGTAGTTCGGGCCGGTGTCGACCGAGGGGAACAGCAGGTCGAAGCCCTTGCCGCCGGCGGCGCGCAGCTTGTTCTCGGCCTCTTCGTTCGAGCCGTAGGTCGACAGGTTCACCTTGATGCCGGTGGCATTGGTGAAGTCGGCGAGGAGGGTGTTCTTGTCGAAATAGTCGCCCCAGGCATAAACGTCGACGGAGCCGGACGTGGCCAGCGCATCATGGGCGCGCAATACGACCGGAGCGGCCAGCGCGAAGGCGCTGGCCTTCATCAGGTCACGACGGGAAAAACGGGTCATTCTGAACCTCCCTAAGCCCTCTGGGGCGAAACTGCGTTCGCTCTAGTGAGTGGCGATGAACGAACGATGACACGAGCTTGGGACGTCAGGAAGCGGCTGTGGGCAAGCCAAAGGCGACTGTCGCGTTTCAACAGTGGCAGTGTCGACTCTCTTCAACAGCAAATCTGGCATTCCGGCACCATGTCAGGGTGCGACAATCTGTCATGTCGAGACCGCTGGCAAGTCCGCGTGGCTGCCTTAAATTCTGCCCACCCGTTGATCCGGGCCCCTCTGACGCGAGCCAAGCCGGCGTTCGCGTGATGTCGGATCGCTTCCGACGTCGCGCCGGCTGGAATCGTGCCTGAAGATGAACCCTCAACTACCTTTCTGTGCATCCTTAGGCGGCCGTTGCGCGTTAGCGGGCGGCTATCGTCACGTCGTGTCGATCTCGGGGGAATGATCCGATGGACTATTTGATGGAACTTGCCGCCAGTCCGGCGGCCTGGGCGGCGCTGATTACCCTCATCGCGATGGAGGTGGTGCTCGGTATCGACAACCTCCTCTTCATCTCGATCCTCACCAACAAGCTGCCTGAGGATATCCGGCCGCGCGCGCGGCGCATCGGCATCGGGCTGGCGCTGGTCATGCGCCTCGGCCTGCTCAGCACGGTGGCGTTCATCGTGACGCTGGTGCAGCCCGTCTTCTCGGTGTTCGACCACGCTTTCTCCTGGCGCGACATCATCCTGATCGCCGGCGGCCTGTTCCTGGTGTGGAAGGCGACCAAGGAAATCCACCACGCCATGGCCCCGCATGACGAGCAGGTGGCGATGGAGGGCGGCACGCTGCAGATGTCCTTCAGCGCCGCCATCGTGCAGATCCTGATCCTGGACCTTGTGTTCTCGGTCGACAGCATCATCACCGCCGTCGGCATGACCGAGCACATCCCGATCATGGTGATCGCGGTCGTTGTCGCGGTGCTGACCATGCTGCTGGCGGCCGGCCCGCTCGCGAACTTCATCAACAAGAACCCGTCGATCGTGATGCTGGCGCTGGGCTTCCTGCTGCTCATCGGCACCACGCTGATCGCCGAGGGCTTCGGCGCCCATGTGTCCAAGGGCTACATCTACACCGCCATGGCGTTCTCGGCCGGTGTGGAGGCGCTCAACATGCTGGCGCGTCGGCGGCGCGCCGGCGCGCACTGAGGACTGACGCAGGCTTGATCCGGCGGCGTGGCGATCGAAAACCCCACGCCGCCGGATGGTGCTAGGATCGCGCACGATCTTTCACGGAGCTCGATCCATGACGCAGGACAGCGACGCGCCTTCGGGTGGCGAGGCCTTGCCGGCCGACAGCAAGCTGACCACGACCAAGCAGCGCTGGGCACGCGAGGGCAAATTTCTCACCGGCCGCATCGCCCGCGCGGAAAGCGACCGGCTGCCGCCCGGCCAGCACCTCGTGCGCGACTGGCCGGTGCTCGATCTCGGCGTGCAGCCGCGCATTCCCCTCGACCGCTGGCGCCTCGACGTGACCGGCGAAGTAGAGCATCCGGTCTCCTGGGACTGGGCGACGTTTCGCGCGCAGAAGCAGACCAACGAGGTGACGGACATTCACTGCGTCACCACGTGGTCGCGCTACGACAATCGCTGGGAAGGTGTCGCCACGCGCATTCCTATGACGGCTACACCACCAACCTCGCGCTGGAAGACTTCGCCGCCGAGGATGCGCTGGTGGTGCACAGCTGGGAGGGCGCGCCGCTCAGCGTCGAGCATGGCGGTCCGGTCCGGGTCGTCGTGCCGCACCTTTATTTCTGGAAGAGCGCCAAGTGGCTTAAGCAGATCGAGTTCCGCACGGTGGACCGGCGCGGCTTCTGGGAGGAGCGCGGCTATCACAACCACGCCGATCCGTGGCTGGAGCAGCGCTATTCCGACGACGAGTGACGGTTCGTCGTTCGCGCAACAAAAAAGCCCGGCCGGATCATCCGGTCGGGCTTTTTGATGTCCAGGTGAGCAGGCTCAGCGCGGACGCGAGGTGCCCGGACGCAGGAAGCTGCCGGTCTGGCGGGCCGGTTCGCCCGCGCTGGCGACCTTGCGCGGGGGCAGCGAGTTGCTGCCGGACAGAGGTGCGCCGGACGAGCCGGAATGCCCGCTCGCGCTGCCATAGGACGGCTTGTTCGCGCTGCTGGAGCCATAGCTGCCGGATGTGCTGGCCGGGCGCTGGTTCGACGCATAGGCCTTGGCGATGCTGCCGAGCGCCGGCTTGGCGGGCTGGCTGGTGCCGATGCTCGAAGATGACGCGGTGGCCGGCCGATTGCCGATGGAGCTCTTGCCGACCGGCCCCTTGGCGAGCTGAGCGGTGCGCGGCAGGTCGGGGGCGACGGTGGGGCGCACTGGGCGGGTGGAGGAAAGCTCGCGGCGCAGCTTTGCCCAGGTTTCGGCCAGCGCCGACGGATCCCAGCTCGGTTCCTTCTCGTCGACTTCCCACTTCGCCAGCGTTTCCGGCGTGGCGACACCGGAATCGACGCGATGGCGCGGTTCAAGCTCGGGCGGCGCGGTGTTCGCCGGCGCCGCTTCCGCCGCAGCGGCGGGCGTTGCGGCGACAACGGTCGCCGGAGCGCTCACCACGGCAACAGGCGCCGTGGCCGCGACGGCCGAACCCGGCACGGCGACGTTCCACTTGCCGGTTTCCCATTCGTTGATCGCCCACATCACGGCGGCGCCGAGGCCCGCGCCAGCGGCGATGTCGGTGATGCTCACACCGGGCACCACCGATAGATAAAGAGCGCATATGACGGCGACGCCGACATAGCACGCGGGTGCACGCCACTTCGATTGCATATCCGGAATCCCCAGATCCCCCGAGATTTGAATCAACATAGCTGATTCGCGGGAATCTCAGTGCCTTACGCGAAAGAAATGACGCTGATTCTCGCCAGCGTGGCATCCCGGTCACGGCGCGCGCCCCGGTGCGGCGGCCCTGCCTAGTCGTAGGCGAAAAAGCCGGAGGACAGCACGGCTGCCGGCGGGCCGCCGACCGCACGCTCCATGATGTAGGTCTCCACCGCCGGGTCGGTCGGCAGCCGAAGATGGCTGCTGGCCCGCGCTCCCAAGGCGCGCGCAGTGATGTTCACCGCTCCCGGCACCGGCGCGAAGCCCGCGCCGCGTATGGCATAGCAGCGGCGCACCGGGCAGGGTGGCGCGGCGGGGGCGGCGTCGATGGTGATGACCACGGGCTCCGGCGCGCCGCCGGCGACGAGGCGTGCGGCGTAGCGAAGGGCGGCAACCCCGCCCATCGAATGGCCGATGATGACGTCAGGGGCCATGCCGGCCGAACGGACCATGGTGTGGCTGTCGACCGTGACTTCATAGCCATCCTGCCACAGGCGCCGGGCGAGCGGGTTGAGGCCGATTCCCGCATTCAAGGTGCTGACGCCGAGCCCGTTCAGCAGCAGGATGCTCGGCCCCGCCGGCCGCGTCCCGGGTTCCTGCGCCGCGGCTGGAGCGGTCCAGAGCAGTGCGGCGCCCAGCGCCGCCAGCACGGCCAGAACGGCCGTGTGCGCTCGCCCGGCGGGTGTCGCGGAACGGAAGGTGGCGGGGCGCATGGCAGTTTTCTCCTCGACGCTGCCGCCGCGCGCCGTGGCGCGGCTATCGGCAACGCGGCGGAGCGCGGAAAGTTCGCCGTCTGGCCGGCGCAGGGCTTGGGAGGGGGAGTGGTGCCGGCTGAGGGGATCGAACCCCCGACCTTCGGTTTACAAAACCGCTGCACTACCGCTGTGCTAAGCCGGCCGTCCCGAGCCTGCAGGGGGCGATCGTCGCGCCCCTGCGCGGGTTCATGCGGTTCTCTTCGCCGATGGTCGCCTCCGGGTCAAGATCGTCGCGGCGGTGGCTTCTCGATAGAAGGGCGGTTTACGCGGGCGGCGGGCACGGCCACTGTGTGCGCGAGAAACCTCCGGGATGCCCATTTAAGGTGCCAGTGCATGTTTGAAGTGCTTGACGGCGTGAAGCTGATCGCCGAGGGCGACAATGTGGTTGCGGCCCAGGGGCGACGCTCCATGGGCTTTGAGCCCGTGTCGCGCCGGCTATGGAAGGAACTGGCCGGCAAGGGCGGCACCTTCGTCGATGCGGGAACCTATACCGGCTTTTACGCGATGCTCGCGGCACTGAATGGCGCGGACCGCGTGCATGCCTTCGAGGCCAATCCGATCGTCGTTCCCCGCCTGCTGGCCAATCTCGCCCTCAACGAGATCGGTCAGGTGGAGGTCCATCCGCACGCGCTGGCGCGCCGCTCCGGCCAGCGTATCGCCATCCGGGGCAAGACTGGGCTCAACTCGGCAGCTAGCCTCATTGGCGATGGGCCCGCCATCGGCTCCGCCAGCACGCTGGCGCTCGACGATGTGGGGCTGGCCGACCTTGCCGCGATCAAGATCGATGTCGAGCGTTCGGAACTCGACATGCTGCGCGGCGGCGAGAACATCATCCGGCGCTGCAAGCCACATATTCTCATCGAACTGCTCGACGATATCGGGCCGGTGGACGGGTTGCTGCGGGACTGGGGCTATGTCGGCACGCCGACCGATGCGCACATGTACCACTACCACGCCTGAGGACGGTGATCGGGCGCGCGTCCCAACCACCCGGCAGGCCCAAGAACTTTGCGCCGAAGGTAAATCCCTGATTGCGCCAGCGGGCGCCATCTGCGAGACGATTCACTCCAGGTTCGGCGGTACTCGCCGAGTCAGGGGGCCGGCCGCGCAAGGGGCCGGGACCGTTCGCTTGGGAGGCGGAAGACGAAAATGAAGGGAACTATTTTTGCGCTCGGGGCCCTGATGCTCGCCGGCATGGCCGGCTCGGCATCGGCACAGACCATGAGCTACGCACAGGCCGGCGCTCTCCTCGCAAAGAGCTGCGGCCCTTCCATCGAGCGCTTCTGCTCGACGGTGAATATCGGCACGGGGCAGGTTCAGCAGTGCCTGCAGCAGCACCAGGACCAGGTGCCGCGCCAGTGCTTCGACGATTTTGCAGCGGTGCAGACCGGAATCGCCAAGCGCGTCGCCGCCCAGGCGGCCGCCGGGCAGGCGTGCTCGGCAAGCGCGCAGCAGTTCTGCTCGGGCGTGAAGCCCGGCGATGCCAACATTCTCGACTGTCTGCTGGACTCGGTGAAGGTCGTGCGTCCTGCCTGCCGGCAGACGCTGATCGACGCCGGCTGGGCCAACTGACGAACACGGCAACGCTCAGGGAAAGAGACCGAACATGACCCGCTTTACCCGTTTCGTCGGGGGCATGGCTCTCGCCGCCGTGCTCGCCGCGCCGCTCGCCTCTGGCGCCAGCGCACAGACCGCGGACAGCAACCAGCAGATCCTGCAGGGGCTCTCCAGCGTCACCAATGACGACCCGTCGCTGACGGTCGAACTGCTGCGCAAGATGGCCCAGGACGCGGTTGCTCAGAACCAGCCGCTCAGTCTGAACAAATCGGCGATCGCGCAGAAGCTCGACAAGCTGGCGCAGATCACCGTGCAGATCCAGTTCGCGCTCAACTCGTCGATCATCCGGCCCGAATCCTACGCGACGCTGGGCTCGATCGCCGATGCCATGCACCACCCGATCCTGTGGAACTACAAGTTCGTCGTGGTCGGCAACACCGATGCGACCGGCACGCGCGCCTACAACCTGAAGCTCAGCCAGGAGCGCGCGGACGCCATCGTCCAGGCGCTGGTGGTGCTGTACCGGGTGTCGCCGGACCGGTTGCAGGCGCTTGGCCTCGGCCAGGAGGCGCTGCAGGTGCCGGGCAAGCCGGATGACCCGATCAACCGCCGCGTGCAGATCTTCAACATCGGCACGATGGGCCCGATGGGCAAGGCGTGGACCAACCCGCAGTGAGTCCCGCGTGAGGCCGGGGCGGTACGCCGCGCCGGATCTCTGTGCTACCAAGGCCGTCCGGCGCACCCCGCGCCGGACGGCCTTTCCTTTTGAACACAGAGTTTTGCTGAGATGAGCATCAAGAGAATCGAGATCGGCCCGCGCATGAGCCAGGCCGTGGTGCACGGCTCCATCGTCTATCTCGCCGGCCAGGTGGCGCTCGGCGACGGCGTGGCCGCGCAGACCAAGGCCGTGCTCGGCCAGATCGACGCATTGCTGGCCGCGGCCGGCAGCGACAAGACCAAGCTGCTGACCACCACCATCTACCTCGCGGACATCTCCACCTTCGGCGAGATGAACGCGGAGTGGGACAAGTGGGTCGCCCCCGGCCACACGCCGGCCCGCGCCACGGTCGAGGCGGCGCTCGCCACCCCGGACTACAAGGTCGAGATCGTCGTCACTGCGGCGCTCTGAGTTTTCGGGCAGCGCTGGCGCCGCCGGTCGCCGGCAAAAGAAAGGCCCCGTCGCGTGACGGGGCCTTTTGTTTTTGAGAAGCGGCTCCGTTTGGGACGGAGCCGCTCCGGCGGGCCTGCGAGGGCCTTAGTGCCAGTCTTCGAGGTTCCGGTCCTTGGTCTCCGGCAGGAAGATGATGGCGATGACCACCGTCATCAGAGCGATGATGATCGGGTACCACAGGCCGGAGAAGATGTTGCCGGTTGCCGCAACGATCGCAAAGGCGGTGGGCGGCAGGAAGCCGCCGAACCAGCCATTGCCGATGTGGTAGGGCAGCGACATGCCGGTGTAGCGGATGCGCGTCGGGAACAGTTCGACGAGCAGGGCGGCGATCGGGCCGTACACCATCGTCACGTAGAGGACGAGGATGAACAGCAGGCCGATGATCGTGAGCGAGCGGCTATCGCTGAGCACGCCGCCAATGGTCGGCTGCTTCAGAATGGTCGGGTCGCCTACCTTGGGATAGCCGGCCGCCTGCGCCGCCGCGACGATGGAGGCGCCGGTCTTGTCGGTGTCGGCGATGGTGACCGGCGTGCCGTTCACGCTCGCCACCACGGGCGAGCCCTCCGGTCCGGCCACCAGCGCATAGTGCATCGAGTTGGTCGCCAGCGTGCGGCGGTAGACGTCGCACGGCCGGGTGAAGACGCGAACGCCGACCGGGTCGAACAGCGTGCCGCAGCTCGCCGGATCGGCCGTGATGTCGATCTTCACGTTCTCCGTCGCCGCGATGAGCTTGGGATTGGCGATGCGGGCGATGTTCTCGAACAGCGGGAAGTAGGTCGCCGCCGCGATGAGGCAGCCCGCGATGAGGATCGGCTTGCGGCCGATCTTGTCCGACAGCCAGCCGAACAGAATGAAGAAGGGCGTACCGATGAGCAGGCCGGCGGCGATCAGAAGGTTTGCCGTCGTGCCGTCCACCTTCAGTGTCTGGGTGAGGAAGAACAGGGCGTAGAACTGCCCGGTGTACCAGACAACCGCCTGGCCGGCGGTGCCGCCGAACAGGGCGATGAGGGCGATCTTGGCGTTCTTCCAGCGGCCGAAGGCCTCGGTAAGCGGCGCCTTGGAGCGGGTGCCCTCGGCCTTCATCTTCTGGAAGGCGGGGGATTCGTTCAGCTGCAGGCGGATCCAGATCGAGAAGCCGAGCAGGATGATCGACAGCAGGAACGGGATGCGCCAGCCCCAAGCGGCGAACTCTTCCGGCGTCATGGAGAGGCGCAGCGTCAGGATGACGAGGAGCGACAGGAACAGGCCCACGGTCGCGGTGGTCTGGATCCACGAGGTGTAGAAGCCGCGACGGCCGTGCGGGGCATGCTCGGCCACATAGGTGGCGGCGCCGCCATACTCGCCGCCGAGGGCAAGGCCCTGGGCGAGGCGGCAGGCGATGAAGATCGCCGGCGCGGCATAGCCGATGGTGTCGTAGCTGGGCAGCAGGCCGACCATGAAGGTGGCGATGCCCATGAGCGTCATGGTGACGAGGAAGGTGTATTTGCGGCCGATGAGGTCGCCGAGGCGGCCGAAGAACAGCGCGCCGAACGGACGCACCGCAAAGCCCGCGGCGAAGCCGAACAGCACGAAGATGAATTTCGCGGTGTCGTTGGTGCCGGGCACGAAGGTCGCGGCGATATTGGCCGCCAGCGAGCCCGCCAGATAGAAGTCATACCATTCAAAGACCGTGCCGGCGGACGAAGCGATAATAACCTTCCGCTCCTCCGGCGTCATGGGCCCGGCCTTCCCGACCGGTCCTACCGTTGTTACGCTCATAGTCGTTCCCTTCCCCAGAAAATATCGCGCAAAAATCCAGTCGCGTGCTGCCGGGCACGCGCGAAAACTCAAGCTCCGCAGAGGAGCTTCACCGGTTGTGTCGATCGAGTTCGGGAGTTCCTCGGGGAACACCTGTCGCTCGGGCTGTTTCCTCCCGGAGGCGACGCGCCATCAGTCTGCCGCGCCGTTCGCCGGATTCGTGGTGCGCGGAATTCTGCGATTCCTACGCTGCCTCATGGGAAAGCTTGGCGAAAACTGCCCGGTTTGACGATTGGCAATTGGTCGTACCGTCCCGAGGCGGGACACGCGCAAAAACGCTGACAAATTCGAGGTATAGGCGTCAGCCGCGGGCGGCGATGGCGCGCCGGGCGATGTGCAGGGCCAGCACGGCGGCGTTGGAAACGTTCAGGCTGACGATGGCGCCGGGCAGGTCGATCCGCGCCAGCGTATCGCAGGTCTGCCGCGTGAGCTGGCGCAGGCCCTTGCCCTCCGCCCCGAGCACCAGTGCCACCGGGGCACGCAGCTTGGTGTCGACGAGGTCGGCCGGGCCCTCGCTGTCGAGGCCGACCACCTGCACGCCGCGCTTCTTCAGGTCTTCCAGCGCGCGGGCGAGGTTGCCGACGAAGCAGAACGGCACATGTTCCAGCCCGCCGCTCGCGCTCTTGGCGAGCACGCCGGTCGCCGCCGGGCTGTGGCGGGCGGTGGTGACGATCGCTCCCACCTTCAGCGCCGCCGCCGAGCGCACGATAGCGCCGACATTGTGCGGATCGGTGATCTGGTCGAGCACGAGAATCAGGTCGTTCTCGGCCGCTGTCGCCAGATCGAGCGATGGCAGGGGATCGCATTCGGCGAACAGACCCTGATGCACCGCGTCCGATTCGAGCAGGCGGTCGATCTCGCCGGGGCGCACCAGCTGCGGCTCGACCTTGAGCGGGACCGATTCGTCCTGCAGCCGCTTCAGCGCGTTCTCGGTCGTCAGCAGGCGGCGGATACGGCGCTGTGGATTACGCAGCGCCTCGGTGACGCTGTGGAAGCCGTAGAGGATGGCGACATCGTCCGGCCACTCGCCGAAGGGGCGGCCGGCAGGACGCTCGCGCCGGTCATCGCCGCGCGCGCCGCTACCCCCGCCGAAGCGAGGCTTCGTGGGGCGGGAGGGGCGTCCCGGAGGCTTACCGGGCGGGCGGCGGAATTGGTCGTTCATGCCGCCGCTTCTGTCATGCCGCGCGCGGCTTTGCAATTTCATCCGTTCGGCCGCGCAGATGATAGCAGCGGGGATGGCCGACCGATCGGGGTTGACAGGGCAGGGGCACCTCACCATAAAGCCGGCCGCACGGGTTCCGGAGCTTCACGCCACCGGCACCCGACAGGTCGACCGGTCGGCACCTCTTGCGTGCCGGGCACGACCGACGTGCGAGGGGGAGTGTCCCGAGCGGCAAAGGGGGCGGACTGTAAATCCGCTGGCTATGCCTTCGTAGGTTCGAGTCCTACCTCCCCCACCACGTCGCTCTTCGTTATGCTTGCCACGGCACCTTGCGGGTGTAGCTCAATGGTAGAGCAACAGCCTTCCAAGCTGATGACGAGGGTTCGATTCCCTTCACCCGCTCCAGCCGCCTCATGCCGCGACAATCCGCACCCGATCCGTCGCCGACGAGCCGCCTTGCGCGATCGCCACGATTCGCCGTCGGCGTCACGGTGATCGCAGCACTTGCGGAATTGCGGGAAACCGCCTATCCCACGCCCCGATTTTTCGCGACCTCGGGATGTCGCTGAAGGAAAAGAGCCATGGCCAAAGAGAAATTCAACCGTTCGAAGCCTCACTGCAACATTGGGACGATCGGCCATGTTGACCATGGCAAGACGTCGCTGACGGCGGCGATCACGA
>QFQD01000076.1 GCA_003241485.1 Ancylobacter novellus | reverse complement strand
ATGATCCGGGCGCTGTCGGCCCCGGTTGCGATTGATCGCGAGGAGATCCCCATGCCCAAGCCGCGCGTGCACCTCTCCGGCAATGCCCGCATTGCCATCATCCTCTGGCTGATCGCGGTCGGCACCGCCTTCGCGATCATGCTGGCCGCGACCGTCAAGGCCCGCGCCGCCGCGCTTGTGCCCGTGCGCGAGGCGCCGGAGATCCTCATCATCCCGCCGACTGGCTACCTGCTCGCCGCGCTCATCCTGTCGAGCGCTGCCATCGTGCTTGCGGTGCTGGCGGTCGTCCTCGCCTCCAGCTGGGCGCGTGCCCCGCGCCGCAGTCTGTGAGGGATGGCGATGGCACGCAAGCGCGATCAAGAGCCCGACATCGGCGATAACAGCGCCGTCGTCGCGACGCTGACAGTAGTGGTCGACCAGCCCCTGTCGGACGCCGCCGCCGGCTTCGCCAAGGAACAGCTCAAATCCTTCATCGAGCGCATCGAGCGGCTGGAGGAGGAAAAGAAGACCATCGCCGACGACATCAAGGACGTGTTCGCCGAGGCCAAGGGCAGCGGCTTCGACGTGAAGGCGCTGCGCGATATCCTGAAAATTCGCAAGCAGGACGCCGACGAGCGCGCCGAACACGAGGCCATTGTCGATCTCTACATGCAGGCGCTGGGCATGCTGCCGTTCGAGGATACCGACCTCGGCCGCGCGGCGGCGGGCAACTGACATGTTTGATCCCGTCATCACCCGCAGGCCGTGGGAGCCGGGCTCCCATGTCACCTGCCGCTTTTGCCTGCGAACGGTGCAGGAAGCGTGGATGGACGATCCACAGCGCCCCAGCGGGCGCGTCATGTGCAGCTCCTGCGCGCGCAACTTCGGCAAGCACCTGTCCGGAGCAGCAGGCCCGTCCACCAAAGGCGACAAGCGCTTTTTCCGCCGCCTCTCGGCCGCTCAGGCCCACCTGCAATGGGAGATAATGAATGGCCAGTATCGGTCGCGATCCATCATCGCCCCCCGCTGAACGCTTCAGCCTCGACAAGGTCGTCCTCGGCCTCGCCGACGATCTCGACGAGCTACGCTCCGGCAGGATCTCTATCGAGGACGCGCGAGTGCGCGCCGAGCTGGCCAAGCAGCTGATGAATGGCGTCCGCCTGGTCGTCAACGCGCGGAAATATCTCGAACACGATGCCCGCCTTGTGGCGCCGACTGAGGAGACACGCCCGTGACAAGCGAAATGTCCGGCGCCGCCATAGACGTGCTCTCCGAGCGTAGCCGGCAGGTGGCCGCCGAGGGCTGGACGGTCGAGCGCGACGATGCCCACGTTGCGGGCGAGTTGGCGGCGGCTGCCGCCTGCTACGCCACAAATGCGTCAGTGGCGTCGCGCTTTGTTGCCAGCGGTTCAATCCCTGCGAACAGGATCGACGCTGCTGTTGGTAGATGTGAGGCGCCGCCCGGATGGCCGTGGTCGTCGAGGTGGTGGAAGCCGAAGGGCCGCCGCCGCGACCTCGTTCGAGCCGCCGCGCTGATCATCGCCGAGATCGAGCGCCTTGACCGCGCCGCCGAGCGAGGCGCGAGCGCGCAGGCGGAGGCCAAGGCCAATGGCTGACCGCACCGGCATCGAATGGACGGACGCGACCTGGAACCCGATTGTCGGGTGCAGCGTCGTCTCGCCCGGCTGCACCAATTGCTACGCCATGCGGCAGGCCTCGCGCATCGCGCTCATGGCCGCCGGCGCCGGCCAGGTGTCGCATTACGCGGGCACCACCCAGCCAAGCAAGGCCGGCCCCGTGTGGACCGGCCGGATGAAGCTCGCGCCCGAATCCATCCTCACCCAGCCGCTACGCTGGCGCCGCCCGCGCAAGATCTTCGTCAATTCCATGGGCGACCTGTTCCACGAGGACGTGCCCGACGAATGGATCGACCGGGTGTTCGCCATCATGGCGCTCACCCCGCAGCACACCTATCAGGTGCTGACCAAGCGCAGCGCGCGGATGCGGGCGTATATGGCCGGGCACGAGTCGAAGATCCCGTATCTCGGCCGGATGCCGCTGGAGCGCGTCCATCTTGAAGCCGCAGCGCACATGGAAGGCGACGGCGGCTACATGGACGCGCTCAAGCGGGCGGGCAACATCTACAGCCTCTATCTAGACGCGCCGTGGCCGCTGCCAAACGTCTGGCTCGGCGTGTCGGCCGAGGATCAGCGCCGCGCCAATGAGCGCGTGCCGGACCTACTTGCTACGCCGGCGGCTGTTCGTTTCATCAGCGGCGAGCCGCTGCTCGGCCTGGTTGACCTTACGCGCATCGATATCGACGGCGAATCCGAGATGGATGCGCTCAACCCGTCGATGTGGCTCGATGAAATCCAGCGATGGCGCGGCTCGTCGGACACATGGGAAGAGGACTTCCTTGACTGGTTCGGCCTGCATGAGATGCCAGATGGCGGGAAGATCCATCCCACCCTCGATCTCGTCATCGTCGGCGGCGAGAACGGTCCCCGGCCGATGAACCCTGAGTGGGCCCGCGCGCTGCGCGACCAGTGTGCTGCCGCCGGCACCGCCTTTTTCTTCAAGCAATGGGGTAGTTGGGCGCCGGGAGAATGGACCTTCGATCTCGACGATCACTTGCACTTCACGCCGGATGACGACGCGGTGCCGGTGAAGGGGCTCAATCTCGCCGGCGCCGACGCTCGAATGATTTGGTCGGCACAAAACCGAACGCCGGAGGGCCGAGGCTTCCTCAACGTAGGCAAGCGCGCCGCCGGCCGCCGGCTCGACGGTGTCGAGCACAACGCCATGCCGCAGGTGCGGTCATGACGACCTATGTCGACCCCGCCGTTTGGCCCTTCAGTCGCATGATCATGTGCCACATGTGGGCCGACACGCTTGAGGAACTGTTCGCGATGATCGCCATCGCCGAATCCGAAGAGATCGCCGCGTTGCCACCGGGCACAGCGCTATCCGCCACAATAGCCGGCTCGCTGACCGGCGTCGTGGGTTCGCTGCTCGCGCAGGTCCGCCCGGACAGCCGCGACGAGCTGATGAAGGTCATTGAAGATTGGCTTCCGCAGGCGCGAGAGCAGGCCGAATCCATCCTGATTTCGGGCCAGCGCCGATGATCTCGCGCGTCCCGGCTCACCTCACCGCCGAGCAGCGCCTCGTCGAGCTTGTGCGCGCCCTTGCGCGCGAGGCCGCGCGCGCTGATCATCGCGCGGCGGTTGAGGCGCAGCGCAAAGCGGTGCCCGCAGGGCGGGAATGATCCATGAAAGCGGCCATCTATGCGCGCTATTCGAGCGACCTCCAGTCGGATCGCTCGATTGAAGACCAGATTGCGCTGTGCCGCACCTATGCCGCCCGTCAGGGCTACGCCGTAGGCGAGATCTATACGGACTATGCGCGGTCGGGCGCGTCCATCATGGGGCGCGACGGCCTGCTGTCGATGATGGATGCCGCACGCGCCGGCGAGTTTGGCGTGCTGATCATCGAGGCGCTCGATCGCGTGTCGCGCGATCAGGAAGACCTCGCCGGCGTCTATAAGCGCCTCACCCATTTCGGCGTGGAGATCCGCGCCGTGCATGACGGCCGGGCCGACATCGTGCAGATCGGCATTCGCGGCCTGGTCGGAGCCATCTATCTGCAGGATCTCGCCAACAAGGTGCGGCGCGGCCTCGCCGGCGTGGTGCGCGAGGGGCGTCATGCCGGCGGGCGCGCCTATGGCTATCGGCCGATCGCCGGCCGGCCGGGCGAATTGGAGATCTGCGAGCCAGAGGCCGAGATCGTACAGCGGATCTTCCGCGACTATGTCGCCGGCTTTACCCCGCGCGACCTCGCCGCCACCTTAAATCGTGAGGGGGTTCCGCCGCCGCGCGGCACGCACTGGAACGCATCGACCATCAATGGTTCGACGCAGCGCGGCTATGGGATCATCCAGAACGAGCTTTACGCCGGGCGCATCGTCTGGAACCGGGTGCGGATGATCAAGGATCCGGACACCGGAAAGCGCCTGTCGAGGACGAATCCGCGTGATGAGTGGCAGACCGTCGAGGCGCCGCACCTCGCGATCATCGACGCAGATCTGTTTGCAGCTGCGCGCGATCGCAAGGCGAAGGCCAGCCACGCCGGCATGCAGGGTGCCCGGCGCCCGAAACACATGCTGTCGGGACTGCTCCGCTGCGGCGCCTGCGGAGGTGGCATGCAGGTCCATGACAGGGACAAGACCGGCAAGACCCGCATTCGCTGCTCGACGGTTTCGGAGAGCGGCACCTGTGATCACCGCCGCGTCTATTACCGCGAAACGGTCGAGCAGGCGGTGCTGCACGGGCTCAAGCGCGAGCTGGCGGAGCCACGCCTCATCGCCGAATACGTGAAGACCTATCAGGAGGAGCGCCGGCGGCTCGCGGCGGACAGCACGGCGCGCTGCGCGAAGCTGGAGCACAAGCTCGGCGAGATCCGCCGCTCGATCACCCGCCTGGTCGATGCACTGGCAAGCGGCATAGCCAGCGCCGATTCGGTGCGCGAGCGGCTGCTCGATCTGGAGAACGAAAAGCGCCAGGCCGAGGCGGATCTTGCCGACGCGTCGACCACGGTCGATGTCATCGCGCTGCACCCTGCCGCCGTCCGCCGCTATCTGGAGCAGATCGAGCAGTTGAGCATGGACCTGCAATCCGCTGCCGGATTCCAATCCATCCCCAGCGCGGAATGGTTTCGCTCGCTTGTCGAGAGGGTGATCGTTCACCCGACGCCGGCGCGCGCCCCGCTCGATATCGAGCTGCGCGGGCACCTGAGTTCTCTGCTTTCGATCCCCAATATGGCGCCAAAGGCGCGGCATAGTGGGGGGCCATTGGTAGCGGGAGAGGGACTTGAACCCCCGACCCCAGGATTATGATTCCCGTGCTCTAACCAGCTGAGCTACCCCGCCATGGCGGACCGGCACGAGGCCGATCTGCAGAGTGGCGCGATATAAGGAAGGGTGCCCGATGGTGTCAAGGCGGCAGGCCCAACCTCGGCACGCTTTCCCCTTTTCGCGTCACCAATGTGCGGCGGGCGGGTGGCCTTGCCGCATTTCCTCGATCCTCCGGCGCGTCGGCGCGGTGGTGCCGGGGGGAAGGGCGTCGGGGGAAAAGAACCCCAGTTCGGCAATCTCGCGGTTGGGCACGGCGGGAAGCCCCTGCGCGAAGTGCTCGATGACGTAGACCGCCACATGGTCGCGGCGGGCGAGATTGAGGTTCAGCAGCAGGCCGTGCAGGCGCGGTGGCGCGCGCAGTTCCACGGCGGTTTCCTCCGCCAGCTCGCGGGCGAGGGCCTGCTCGGCGGTCTCGCCCACCTCCACGCCGCCCCCCGGCAGGTGCCAGCCCGGCACATAGGTGTGGCGAATCAGCAGGATTTCACCGGCCTCGTTGATCACCAGCGCCTTGACGCCGAGCGTCATGCCGCGCGTCAGCCGACTCCATCGATGCAGGAGGCGCGAGAGCAGCCGGCGCGCGGGCGCGCGCTTTTGCACCTCGTCCGGCGCCGGGGTGCATTCCAATGGCGGGCGCGGGCTGATATTGAACCCCTCGTGTTTGTTCTCGCCCATCTCACCGATGCCCATCTGGGGCCGCTGCCCCGCGCCAGGTTTGCCGAGCTCGCCGGCAAGCGTGCGCTGGGCGTGCTCAACTGGCGGCGCGGCCGCCAGCACCGATTCAACATCGCCACCATCGACCTGCTGGTCGCCGACATCAAGGCGCAGGCGCCCGATCACATCGCCGTGACGGGCGATCTGGTCAATGTCGGGCTCGCCGCCGAATTCGCCACCGGGCTCAATTTCCTCAAGACGCTCGGCGACGGCCAGGATGTGACGGTGGTGCCCGGCAACCACGACGCCTATGTCCGCTCCACCGCTCATCATTCGCTGCTGAACTGGGGCGATTACATGCGCGGCGACGGTGTGAATGGCGACGTCACCAATGAGGCGGCGTTTCCCTTCGTGCGCCGCCGCGACGGCGTGGCGCTGATTGGCGTGTCGACGGCGATTCCGACCCATCCTTTCATGGCGACGGGCAAGGTAGGCCCCGCGCAGCGCGAGCGGCTGGCCCATGTGCTGGACGAGCTTGCCGCCGAAGGCCTGTTCCGGGTGGTGCTGATCCATCACCCGCCCTGCGGCCTGCGCGCCGGCCATAAGCGGCTGATCGACGAGGAGGCCGTGCGCGAGGTGTTTGCCCGCCACGGCGCCGAGCTGGTGATCTGCGGCCACGATCATGTGCCGATGGTGGAGATGCTGCCGGGACCGCATGGCGGGCTGGTGCCGGTGGTCGAGGCGCCGTCCTTCGCTGCCGGCCCGGAAGATCGCCACTGGCCGGGCGGCTACAACCTCTACCGCATCGAGCGGGTGGACGACGCGGCGTTTCCCTGGCGCTGCACGATGGAGGCACGCGGCTTCCAGCGCGGCGATGCGAGCGTGGATACGCGCACCGTGCGGGTGCTGACGACCGCCCTCAGCGGACGTTGATCGGCAGCCCGAGCAGCGCGGCGATGCCGATCATGGCGAGCGCGCCGGCGATGAGGCCCAGAACGAACATCGCAAAACGCCCGGGCCGCTGGGGTTCGACGGCCGGCGGGGCTACGGGCGCGGGGTGATGGGGCAGGGGATGCGGCTCCGGCGGCGTCTCGTTCTCCGGCGCTGCGGTGACCATGGCCTGTTCGCGGGAGATCAGCCGGCGGGCGACATAGCGCGTCACCGCATCGACGATGTCGTGCGGGTGGGTGCTTTCCGCCAGCACGCGGCGGCCGGCACGGGTGTCCTGCAGGAAGCGGTAGGTGCGCCGGTCCCGCCCCAGCGTGACATGCGCGACCATGTCGACGAACAGGCGTGGAGTCTCCCCCGGCATCAGCCCGCGGTCGAACAGGTTGGCGTGTTCGAGCGGCACATCGGCGAAGATCGGCTCCAGCATTTCGTTGAGCATGGAAAGGCGCGCGAGGCTCGCATCGCGAAGCTCCACGATGACGCCCGAGCGCTCGGCCGCCTCCAGCCGCGCCGTGCGGATCGCCTCGCGCAGCGACAGGCCCGGCGTCTCGCCGCGAAGGTGGTCCTGGTCGTCCATCCTCCGCCCCCCTGGCCAGACTTCCCGCCGCCATCATAGAGACGGCGGGTTAATGCACGGTTCGTGTGAGCTTGCGCGCCCCATGCGGCCGCACAGGCTGCATCCTATTGTAGACGCGGCAATGAAACATGCGGGTGAGCCGGTCGCCGGAGGCGCGCCGCGCGGCTCAGTAGAGCGTCTCGCGGTAGCGTACGAGCATCTCCGGACATGAGCGGCCGGGTCCCAGGCGCGCGAGCGCATGAACGCCTTGGCGCAGTGCAGATAGGCCTCCTGCACATCGACCTTGAGCACGGTGACCGGCCGCTTGCCCTCCACCTCGAAGCGGGCCAGCAGCTCCGCATCGTCGCGGATCTCCGCCGTGCCGTTGACGCGCAGCGTCTCGTCCACGCCGGGCACGAGAAAGAGCAGGCCGATGGCGGGATTGGCGAGAAGGTTGGTCAGCGTGTCCAGCCGGTTGTTGCCCGGCCGGTCGGGAATGAGCAGCGTCGCGCCGTCCACGACCTCGACAAAGCCGGGCGCGTCGCCGCGCGGCGTCACATCCGCCCGGCCATCGGCGCCGAAGCTGCCGACCATGACCAGCGGCGAGAGCGCGATCAGCGAACGGCAATGGATGTCGAGCGCCGGCATCACCTTGCGCAGGCTGCGCTCGCGCGGCGTGGCGTAGAGCGCGCGGAGCTGGTCGAGACTGGTGATGCGGGACATGACGGCTCCTCAGTTCTTGACGATGAGCTGCACGCGGTCGGCGGCGAAGCGGGCTCGTGAATACTGGATCGGCCGGCGCTGCGCATCGCCATTTATTGCCTCCACCACCATCACGGTGCGCCCGGCCGGCAGGCTGAGCAGGCGGCGCTCCTCCTCGTCCGCCGGGCGGGCCGTGATGCGGGTTTCCAGCCGGCGGTAATCGCCGAGGCCGAGCGCCTCCAGCGCCCGCGTGACCGAGCCGGTGGACGCGACCAAGAGGTCGAGGTCGCGGCAGCGCGTCGCCTCGTACCAGTGCGAGCCGACGGTGATCGGCACGCCATCCGCCTCGCGCAGCATGTCGATGCGCAGCACGTCCTGGCCTGGTGGGAGGCGCAGGGCCTCGGCAATGGCGGCGCTGGCCGGCTCGATGAGCGAGCGCACCAGCCGCCCGCCCGGCGCGCGGCCCTCGCCCGAGACGATCTCGGAGAATCGCGTGCGCGCGGCGATGGGGTAGCGGATCGGCGGCTCCTTCACGAAGGTGCCGCGTCCCGGCGTCGCCTCGATGAGGCCCTGATCGGTGAGGGCCGCCAGCGCCCGCCGCAGCGTGTGGCGGTTCACGCCAAAACGCTCGGCCAGCTCCATCTCGGTCGGCAGGCGTGTACCCGGAGCCAGCCGCCCCTCGCCGATGTCCGCCTCGATGCGCTCGACGATCTGCTTCCACAGCGAAACGCCCGTGCCACGCGCGGGGCCGGCCGATGCCTCGTTCTGCTCGATAGGCGTCATCGCCATGTCGTCGGTGTCGGTCATGTTTTCCGCCGTCGAGATGAAAACCGCGCTTGCCTGTTTGTATAGATCATTATACAAAGTCGCCGGAAAGTAAATGACCTTTCGGTACGGCAAGGCCCGGATTCCCGACAATGTCTTCTCCGCAAAAATCCAATTCCGACAAGGCGTTCGCCGCGAAAGAGCGCCAGGCGCTCATGGCCGTGCTGGCCCGCGCCGCGCCGGGCGAAATCGACTCGGCGCTCGCCGGTCTCGATCACTTGCCGGTCGCTTCCGACCTTCGTCCGCCCGAGATCGGGCTGGTGATGCTGCGCGGCCGCACCGGCGGCGACGGCGCGCCATTCAATCTCGGCGAGGCGACGGTGGCCCGCGCGGCGGTGCGGCTCGATGGCGGGGCGACCGGCTTTGCCTATCGGCTGGGCCGCGATGCCGGCGCGGCACGCAAGGCCGCCATTCTCGACGCGCTGTGGCAGGACGCCGCGCGCCGGGGGGCGGTGGAGGCGGCGCTGGCGCCGGTGCGCACGCGGCTCGATGCCGAGAGCGCGCAGGTGCGGGCGGAGACGGCGGCGACCAAGGTCGATTTCTTCACCCTCGTGCGCGGGGAGGACTGATATGGGCGCGCAATCCCTCAGCGCCGGCTTTGCCGATCCGGTGTTCGACGCGCAAAGCGTGTTCCGCGCGGCGATGTGGGCGCTCGCCCGGCCGGGCCGTATCGAGCCGGTGAGTGCCGGCCTTGCGCCGCCCGCGCCGCTGTCGCCGGAAGCGGCAGCGCTGGCGCTGGCGCTCTGCGATTACGAGACGCCGATCTGGCTCGACCCGGCGCTGTCCGCTGTGCCGGATGTTGCCTCGTTCCTGCGCTTCCACACCGGCGCGAGCCTGACGGACGATCCCGGCGCGGCACGTTTCGCGCTGATCGCCGAACCCGAGACGATGCTCGATTTCGCGGCCTTCGCGCAAGGCTCGCCGGAGTTTCCGGACGCTTCCACCACGCTGATCGTGCAGGTGGCGCGGTTCGGCGGTACCGGCCTCCTTCTCGAAGGGCCGGGCATCAAGGGCATGACCGGCTTTGCCGCCACGCCGCTGCCGGACGATTTCACTGCCCGCATGGCCGCGAACCGGGCGCTGTTCCCGCTGGGCGTCGACCTGCTGCTGGCCGGGCCCGGCGGCGTCGCCGGCCTGCCGCGTTCGCTCAACATCAGGGAAGGCTAGGCCGATGTATGTGGCAGCCAAGGGTGGCGAAAAGGCCATCCGCAACGCGCATGCTCTCTTGGCGAAGCGCCGGCGGGGCGACGAGGCGCTTCCCGCCATCACGCTCGATCAGATCGCCCAGCAGCTGGCGCTGGCGGTGGACCGGGTGATGGCGGAGGGCTCGCTCTACGATGTCGAGCTGGCGAGCCTGGCGGTGAAGCAGGCGCGCGGCGATTTAATCGAGGCGATCTTCCTCATCCGCGCCTTCCGCACCACGCTGCCGCGCTTTGGCGCCTCCGTGCCGCTCGATACCGGCGACATGCTGGTGCGCCGGCGCGTCTCGGCGACCTATAAGGACCTGCCGGGCGGCCAGCTTCTCGGGCCGACCTTCGACTATACCCACCGCCTGCTCGACACGTCGCTGGGCGGGGAGGGCGCCGCGGGCGCGGTTGAGACTGGCAGCGACGCCCCGCTCGACATGCCGCGCGTGACCGACCTCCTGGGCGCCGAGGGGCTGATCGAGGCCGCGCCGGAAGATGACGGCGCCGAGCCGTTCGACATCACCCGCGCGCCGGTGAGCTTCCCGGTCGACCGGCAGACGCGCCTGCAGACGCTGGCGCGCGGCGACGAGGGCTATCTTCTGGCGCTCGGCTACTCCACCCAGCGCGGCTACGCCCGCTCGCACCCCTTCGTCGGCGAAATCCGCTTCGGCGATGTCGAGGTGCTGTTCGACGCGCCGGAGCTGGGCTTTGAGCTTTCGCTCGGCACGGTGCAGGTCACCGAGTGCCAGATGGTCAACCAGTTCAAGGGTTCGTCCGAGGTGCCGCCGCAGTTCACGCGCGGCTACGGCCTCGTCTTCGGCCAGTGCGAGCGCAAGGCGATGTCGATGGCGCTGGTCGAGCGGGCGCTGCGCTGGAAGGAACTGGGCGAGGAGCCCGGCAGCCCGGCGCAGGACGAGGAATTCGTGCTCTCCCACTGCGACAATGTGCAGGCGACCGGCTTCGTCGAGCACCTGAAGCTGCCGCACTACGTCGACTTCCAGGCCGAACTCGACCTCGTGCGCCGCATGCGCGGCGAGCACGAGGCGCAGATGCAGGAGGCCGCGGAATGAACGCGATGCCAAAATCTCCCACGCCCCGGTCTTCCATGCCCGACATCACCTACAACTTTGCCTATCTCGACGAGCAGACCAAAAGGATGATCCGTCGGGCGATCCTCAAGGCGATCGCCGTTCCGGGCTATCAGGTGCCGTTCGCCGCGCGCGAAATGCCGATGCCCTATGGCTGGGGAACGGGCGGCGTGCAGGTCACCGCCGCCGTGTTGGGGCCGCAAGACGTGCTGAAAGTCATCGACCAGGGCGCCGACGACACCATCAATGCGGTGGCCATTCGCGGCTTCTTCGAGAAGACCGCGCGCGTCGCCACCACCACCGCGACGGCGGACGCGACGGTCATCCAGACCCGCCACCGCATCCCCGAGACGGCGCTGAACGAGAACCAGATCCTCGTCTATCAGGTGCCGATCCCCGAGCCGCTGCGCTTTCTGGAGCCGCGCGAGACCGAGACGCGCCAGCTCCATGCGCTCGCCGAATACGGTCTGATGCATGTGAAGCTCTATGAGGACATCGCCCGCCACGGCCACATCGCCACCACCTATGCCTATCCCGTGGAAGTGGCGGGTCGCTATGTGATGGATCCCTCGCCGATCCCGAAATTCGACAATCCGAAGATGGACGATTGCCCGGCGCTGCAGCTGTTCGGCGCGGGGCGCGAGAAGCGCATCTACGCCATTCCGCCGCATACCAAGGTGCGCTCGCTGGATTTCGAGGACCATCCGTTCAAGGTGCAGCGCTTCGCCAAGCCCTGTGCGCTGTGCGCGGCGACCGGGGTCTATCTCGACGAGGTGATCCTCGACGACAAGGGCGGGCGAATGTTCGTGTGCTCGGACACCGACTACTGCAACACGCGGCAGGAGCAGGGGCATGTCGGCGAACTGGGCGTGCCGGCGGGAGAGGCGGCATGAGCGCGCCCGGGTCCCTCACCATCCGCCCCGCGACGCCCGCCGACCTGCCGGCGGTGCTCGCGCTCTATCGCGAGCTGGACGCGAGCGATGCCGCCGACCTTGCCCAAGCACGGGCGATCTTTGACCGCATGAGCCATTATCCCGACTACGTGCTGCATGTGGCGGAGGCGGACGGACTGGTGCTGGGCACCTTCGCGCTGCTGGTGATGGAGAACATCGCCCATGCCGGCGCGCGCTCGGCCATCATCGAGGCGGTTGCCGTGGCGGAGGTGGCGCAGGGGCGGGGGATCGGCCGCGCCATGATGCGCGCGGCGCTCGATCTGGCGCGGGAGAAGGGCTGCTACAAGGCGAGTCTCTCGACGCGGATGTCGCGCGAGCGCGCGCATGCCTTCTATGAAAGCCTAGGTTTCGACCGGCACGGTTTCAGCTACATCATCCATCTCGAGGAGGCCCCGGCGTCCGGGGAGGCGGCATGAGCGAACAACCCCTGCTGATCGCCGAAGGGCTCTCGAAGAATTACGGTGCGCGCATCGGCTGCCGCGATGTCTCGCTGGAGGTCTATCCCGGCGAGGTGCTGGCGGTGGTCGGCGAATCCGGTTCGGGCAAGTCGACCCTGCTCGGCCTGCTCTCCACCGAACTCGCCCCCTCGGCGGGCCGCGTCTCCTACCGCATGCGCGACGGCGTGCTGCGCGACCTCGCCGGCCTAGGCGCGGCGGAGCGCCGGCTGCTGATGCGCACCGATTGGGGCTTCGTGCGGCAGAACCCGGCGGAGGGGCTGCGCATGGCGGTATCGGCCGGCGGCAATGTCGGCGAGCGGCTGATGGCGGTGGGCTGGCGCCACTATGGCAACATCCGCGAGGAAGCACTCGACTGGCTGGCCAAGGTGGAAATCGCCGGCGACCGCATCGACGACGACCCGCGCGCCTTTTCCGGCGGCATGCGCCAACGGCTGCAGATCGCCCGCAATCTCGTCACGCGCCCGCGCCTCGTCTTCATGGACGAGCCGACGGGCGGGCTCGACGTCTCCGTGCAGGCGCGCCTGCTCGACCTCATTCGCGGGCTGGTGAGCGAGATGGGGCTGGCGGTCATCATCGTCACCCATGATCTCGCGGTGGCCCGCCTGCTGTCGCATCGCCTGGTGGTGATGCGCCATGGCCGGGTGATCGAGACCGGGCTGACCGACCAGGTGCTCGACGACCCGCGCGAGCCCTATACGCAGCTGCTGGTTTCCTCGGTTCTGGCGGCGTGAGGCAGATGACGATGAGCGAACCCATCCTTTCCGTCTCCGGCGTCGCCAAGACCTTCATCCTGCATCTGCGCGAGGGGGCGCGGCTGCCGGTGGTGGCGGGCGCCGGCTTCGAGCTGTTCGCCGGCGAGTGCGTCGCATTGGGCGGGCCGTCGGGCGCGGGCAAAAGCTCGGTGCTGAAGATGGTCTATGGCAATTACCGCGTCGACGCCGGCCATATCCGCGTGCGCGAAGGCGGCGAAGTGGTCGATGTCGCCACTGCCGATCCGCGCCGGCTGATCCGGCTGCGCGAACGGACCATGGGATATGTCAGCCAGTTCCTGCGCGTCATTCCCCGTGTCGGAGCGCTCGACGTGGTGGCCGAGCCGCTGATCGGCGACGGCGTCGCCCGCGAAGCGGCCGTCGCAAGGGCCGGTAACCTGCTGGCGCGGCTCAACCTGCCGGAGCGGCTGTGGCAATTGCCGCCCGCCACCTTCTCCGGTGGCGAGCAGCAGCGCGTGAACATCGCCCGCGGGCTGATCGCCCACCGCCCGTTGCTGCTCATGGACGAGCCGACCGCCTCGCTCGATGCCGCCAACCGGCAGGTGGTGGTCGAACTGATCGAGGAAAAGAAGCGCGCCGGCGTCGCCATTCTCGGCATTTTCCACGATGCGGAAGTGCGCGAGGCGGTGTGCGACCGGGTGATCGACGTGACGGAATTCGCGAAAGCCGCCTGATTGGGCGACGTGAGGACGAAATGACCGAGACGGTTTACGCCAATGCCCGGCTGGTGCTGCAAGACGAGGTGCGGCACGGCCATCTGGTGGTGCGCGACGGGCGCATCGCCGAAATAGGCGAGGGCAGTGCGCCCCGCTCGGCGGAAGACCTCGGCGGCGACTATGTGCTGCCGGGCTTCGTCGAACTGCACACCGACGCGGTGGAAGGCCATCTCTACCCGCGCCCGCGGGTGATCTGGAATGCGTTTGCCGCCGTCACCGCCTATGACGCGCAGATTGCTGCCTCCGGCATCACCACCGTGTTCGACTCTCTGCGCGTCTGGCCCGACAAGCGCGCAGTGGGCATGGATGGCGACGCGCCGCTGCTCGCCGCCACCATCCGGCAGGCGAGCGAGGCGGATCTTCTGCGCGCCGAGCATTTCGTGCATCTGCGCTGCGAGGTCGCGGCCGACGGCGTGGTGGAGGACGCGCAGGCGTTGATGGAAAGCGCAGATGTGCGGCTCATCTCGCTGATGGACCACACGCCGGGCCAGCGCCAGTTCGCCACCGAGGACGACTTCCGCGCCTATTACATGAAGAAGAGCGGCATCACGGCGGCCGAGATGGACGTGATCGTCGAGAAGCGGCAGGAGGCGCACCGTCTGCACGCCCGGCCCAACCGGTCGCGGCTGGTGGCGCTGGCGCGGGCACGCGGCATCGTGCTGGCGAGCCATGACGACGCGACGACCCAGCACATCGTCGAAGCGGTCGACGATGGCATCGCCATCGCCGAGTTTCCCACCACCGACATCGCGGCGGACGGCTCGCACGCGGTCGGTATCCGCGTGTTGATGGGCGCGCCCAATGTGGTGCGCGGCGGCTCGCATGCCGGTAATGTCGCGGCGGAGACGCTGGCGCGTCGCGGGGTGCTCGACATCATGTCTTCCGATTACGTGCCCGGCAGCCTGCTGCTCGCGGCCTTCGACCTGCCGCGTCGGGTGGAGGGGATTTCCCTGCCGCAGGCCGTCGCCATGGTCAGCGCCAACCCGGCCGATGCCGCCAGCCTGAGCGATCGCGGCCGGCTGGCGCCGGGCCTGCGGGCCGACTTCCTGCGCGTTTCCGATGCCGGGCCAGCGCCGGTGGCACGCGCCGTGTGGCGCGCGGGGGAGCGCATCGCGTGAATGCCATCGACCGCAGCGGGGAACACCGGCACGCCGGCGAACGGCTCGGCCCCGGCATGCTGGTGCTGGTGGTCGGGCCTTCCGGCGCCGGCAAGGACACGCTGATCGCCTATGCGCGGGAGCGCCTCGCCGGTCGGGAGGACATCAGTTTCGCCCGGCGGCGTATCACCCGCGTTGTCGACGCAACCGAGAACCACATCGCCGTCGACGAGGACGCCTTCGCCCGCGCGGTGACGGAAGGCCGATACCCCTTGCACTGGCGCGCCAACGGGCTGCGCTACGCGCTCGGCGAGGAGGTGACGGCCGATATTGCCCGCGGGCGCATCGTCGTCGCCAATGGCTCGCGCGCGACCATCGCCGAGGCGCGCCTGCGTTTCGCGAACGTGAAGGTGGTGCATGTCACGGCGCCGCCCGAGGTGCTGGCGGCGCGCATTGCCGCGCGCGGGCGCGAGAGCGGGGAAGAGGTGCTGGCGCGTCTCGCTCGCGAGCCCATGCTCGCCGCGCCGCCGGAACTGCGCATCCTCAATGTCGACGCGGTCGACGCTGCTGGCGAGCGTCTGGCGGCGTTCTTGAGAGGGCTGTGATTGCGATGACTACCCTCGTGTCCCGGACAAGCTGCGCACAGCGCAGCGCCGATCCGGGATCTAGGGGAGACTCCGCGTAGCGGCCAAAGCTCTCGGTGAAATGAAGCGCCTGCGGCGGCGTTTTGCGCTGGGTCCCGGATCAGCGCTGCGCTGTGCGCAGCTTGTCCGGGAAACAAAGGCGCGTGCAGCTGATGTGTATCGCCATAGCTTCGCCCTCAAACGAAAAAGGCCGGGCTACTGGCCCGGCCGCAATCGTCAGTCAAAGTAAAAGGGCGCCGGCTTACTGCCGGTACTGCTGGATACGTGTGGTGCGCAGTCCGGCCAGGCCGTGGCGGTCGATGGAGGCCTGCCAGGACAGGAATTCCTCAGTCGTCAAAGTATAGCGCTTGCATGCCTCCTCTAGACTGAGGAGACCGCCTCGGACGGCGGCGACGACTTCCGCCTTGCGGCGGATAACCCACCGCCGGGTGCTTGGCGGGGGCAAGTCGGCAATGGTTAACGGACTTCCGTCCGGTCCGATTACATATTTCACCCTCGGACGATAGGGCTCGTTCATGATACGCTCACTCAATACACAGCATCAATGTGAGCATGATACCTGCCGAGCTTTAAATATTTCCCTAAGCGAATCACGGTCTGGTGAGGTGGTTACACGTAGTGCTTCGTTAATATTTGCGAAGGAGTCTGTTTACGATTGTTTCCCCAGCGGAATGCGTGAGTGAGGTCGGCGAAGCCTTATCTCCGCCCGCAGGGTTCATAGATGCGCCGCCGTGCCCTATATAGGGACTCTGCCGTTCGCCCCGCGTCCCATCCTTCCGCGCTTCCGGTCCTTCGTATCCATGATCCGTCTCGACGACACCTCCCGTTCCCCGAGCCAGACCCGCGTGGTGGTGGCGATGTCGGGCGGGGTGGATTCTTCCGTCGTCGCCGCGCTCTATGCGCAGGCGGGCTACGATGTGGTGGGCGTGACGCTGCAGCTCTACGACCATGGCGAGGCGATGCACCATCGTCCGGGCGCCTGCTGCGCCGGGCAGGACATCTATGATGCGCGCCTTGTCGCCGAGAAGCTCGGCATTCCGCATTATGTGCTCGATTACGAGAGCCGTTTCCGCCAGGCCGTGATCGAGCGCTTCGCCGATGCCTATGCGGCCGGGGAAACGCCCATTCCCTGCGTCGACTGCAACCGCACGGTGAAGTTCCGCGATCTTCTGGAGACTGCGCGCGATCTCGGCGCCGATATTCTCGCCACCGGGCATTACGTGACCAGCCGCGCGCTGGGTAACGGGCGGCACGGCCTGTTCCGCCCGCTCGACGAGAACCGCGACCAGAGCTACTTCCTCTACGCCACCACGCAGGAGCAGATCGACATGCTCCGCTTCCCGCTCGGCGAGACCACCAAGCCGGAAGTGCGCGCCCTGGCCGAGAGCTTCGGCCTCAAGGTGGCGGACAAGCCGGACAGCCAGGACATCTGCTTCGTGCCGAACGGGCACTACACGGCCATCGTCGAGAAGCTGCGGCCCGAGGCGGCCGAGCCGGGCGAGATCGTGCACATCGACGGGCGGGTGCTCGGACGGCACACGGGCGTGATGCGTTACACGATCGGCCAGCGCAAGGGGCTCGGCATCGCGTCCTCCGAGCCGCTCTATGTGGTCGGCATCGATGCGGCAGGCCGGCGCGTCCTTGTCGGCCCGCGCACGGCGCTCGGCGTCACCGCCATCCGCGTCGACGAGGTCAACTGGCTCGGCGACGAGACTCTGGAAGAGGCGGCGGCGGCCGAGAAGGAGATCCACGTCAAGGTACGCTCGGCCCGCGCGCCGGCGCCCGGCCATCTCGCCCGTGCGGCAGATGGCACGGTGGAAGTGCATCTGCACGCCGCCGAGGAAGGCGTGGCGCCGGGGCAGGCCTGCGTCTTCTATGAGGATGGCGGGGCCGGTGCCCGCCTGCTCGGTGGCGGCGTGATCCGTCGGGCGCGCGAGCCCTTCACGGCGCTGACACGCGATGTAGAGATGATGGCGCGTTCGGCGTAGAGCATCTGAGTCGAACACGGATGTACGGGACCAGCAGGCGAGGGACTTCCATGACGACCGATCTTGACCGCGCCACTGTCGAGGAAGCCTATGCCCGTTGGGCGCCGGTTTACGACGTGGTGTTCGGTGCCGTCTTCGAGGCCGGCCGCAAGGCGGCGACCAAGGCGGCGGAGAAAATCGGCGGTCGTATCCTCGAATTCGGTGTCGGCACCGGCATCGCGCTGCCGAACTACAAGCGCACCAATCGCTTCGTCGGCGTCGATATTTCCGAGCCCATGCTGCAGAAGGCCCGCGAGCGGGTGAAGAAGGAAAAGCTCCACCATGTCGAAGGCCTCGTCCTCATGGACGGCGCGCATATGGGCTTTGCCGACCAGTCCTTCGATGTGGTGATCGCCCAGTTCGTCATCACCGTGGTGCCTCACCCGGAAGAAACGCTGGACGAGATGGCCCGCGTGCTGAAGCCCGGCGGCGAGATCATTCTGGTGAACCATCTCGGTGCCGAGGACGGGCCGCGCGCGGTGTTCGAGAAGTGGTTCGCCCGCAAGGCGCGCAAGCTCGGCTGGCGACCGGAGTTCCAGTTCGCGCGGCTGCGCAACTGGGCGGTGCGCAACGGCACGGTGGACCTTCCGATCGCCAAGGATGTGGGTCTCGGCATGTACACCATGGTGCGCTTCCGCAAGCGCAGCGAGGCCGAGATCGCCGCGCAGACCGAAAAGAGCCCCGTCGCGCTGGCGGGGTGAGCGAAGCCGGACGAGGAGCGTCCGGCCTCCGCCAGGAAGCGCCTACGCCCACCACACCGCTGGGCCCACAGGGACGATGCCCGTCGGGTTGATGGTCTTGTGGCTCTCGTAATAGTGCCGCTTGATGTGGGTGAGGTTCACCGTCTCGGCAACGCCCGGCACGGCGTAGAGCGCCTTCACGTAGCGCGACAGGTGCGGATAGTCGAAGATCCGGCGGATGTTGCACTTGAAGTGGCCGACATAGACCGGGTCGAAGCGGATCAGCGTGGTGAACAGCCGGATGTCCGCCTCGGTGAGCGCGTCGCCCATCAGCCATTGCCGCCCTTCGAGCCTCTCTTCCAGTTCGTCCAGCATGGCGAAAAGCGCGGCGACGGCTTCCTCATACGCGTCCTGCGCGGTGGCGAAGCCGGCCTTGTACACGCCGTTGTTCACCGCGTCGTAGACCCGCGCATTGAGCGCGTCGATCTCGGCGGCAAGCGCGGCGGGGTAATAGTCGTGCCGGTCCGGCGTGAAGGCGACGAAGGCCGAATTGAACATGCGGATGATTTCGGCGGATTCGTTGCTGACGATGGTGCCGCGAGAGCGGTCCCACAGCACCGGTACGGTGACGCGGCCGGAATAATGCGGGTCGGCCTGCGTATAGACCTCGTGCAGCCGCTGCTTGCCGAGCACGTCGTCGCGCGTGGCGCCTTCCGTGCGCCGGGCGGCATGGTCGGCGAACACCCAGCCTTCCTCGCCCATGAGCGGGTCGACCACCGACACCGAGATGACGTCCTCCAGCTTCTTCAGCTTGCGGAAGATCAGCGTGCGGTGCGCCCAGGGGCAGGCATAGGAAACGTAGAGGTGATAGCGCCCCGCCTCAGCGGCAAAGCCCGCCTCGCCCGTGGGGCCCGCCGCGCCATCGGGCGTCACCCAGTTGCGGAAGCTCGACGCCTTGCGCTCGAAACGCCCGCCCGTGCTCGCCGTGTCGTACCATTTGTCGGCCCATTTGCCGTCGACCAGCAGTCCCATCGTTCATTCTCCCTTTTCATCTCAAGCTAGGGCGAAATCGGCGCGTGGCCATGGTCAACACTGTGCGTGGCGGCCGCAGTCGCCTTGCGCGAATGCCGCGCTGCGGCGGTTGTCAGCTGGGCTCTGGCTGGCTGGACCGCATCTTCGGCGGGCGCATCATCAAGGCGAAGCCTCCGGGCTCCCCAATCAGTTCCTCCCACAGGCTGGAATGGTGGCGGGGGCCAGATGTGTCGTCCGGCAGTTCGGCGTAGGAGTCCTGTATGCGCTCCAGCTCGGGAAGCTGAGCGCTGAAAATCTCCACCAGGGCGGGGTCGAACATCGTGCCGCTGTTCTCGCGGATATAGGCGGCGGCGACCTCGCGGCTCCAGGGTTGCTTGTAGGGGCGCGGGGAGAGCAGCGCGTCGTAGACATCGCAGATCGCGGTGATGCGCCCTTCGAGCGGGATGTCCTCGCCGGCCAGGCCCTCGGGATAGCCGGTGCCGTCCCAGCGCTCGTGGTGGGTGAGGGCGATGCGGCGCGCCATGCGGATGATGGGGGCGGGGTGGTCGGGAATGATCTCCGCCCCGATCTGCGGATGGCGCTGCATGAGCGCGCGCTCGCGCGCGTCCAGCGGGCCGGGCTTCATCAGGACGCTGTCGGGTATGCCGATCTTGCCGAGGTCGTGCAGCGGGCTCGCCAGGCGCAGCATGTCCGCCCATTGCCGGTCGCGGCCGGCGGCGAGCGCGATGGTACGGCACATATGGCCGACACGGACGAGATGTCGCCCGCCTTCATAGTCGCGGTACTCGCCGGCGCGGGCCAGACTGACGTTGAACTCGCGCGTGAGGCGCTCAATGTCGTCGATATAGGCGTCGTAATAGACGGAGGTGGTGACGCTGAGATCGATGAACATCACGCGGTTGAGCGCCACCAGCACTTTCGGCAGCAGGTCGGGCTGGTCGATGAAGTGGTGAGCGATGAGGACGGTGAGTTCGCTCAGCACCACCCCGTAGGAGGAGGAGAAGAACAGCGGGTCGACGCCGAGCCGGAAATGGTGCCGGCCCATGGCGCGGGTGACCTGCAGATAGGTGTCGTCGAACGTACCGGTGAAGACGTACTCCATCCAATGGCGGCGCTGTGCCGCCTTCACCTGCGCGACGAGCGCGGGATCGTCGAAAAGCAGCGCGGCATTCTCCTGCTGCATCAGGCGGTGGAAGAAGGTGTCGATTACCGTATCGATGCGCGGTTCCAGAAACCCCGCGAGCCTGCCCAGAGCCGCCCGGATGTCGTCGTCGAGGGTCAGAAGGGCCACCCAGTCGGCCAGTTTCGCGGGCATTGCAGGCTTCCTGAAGCAGACAGGCAAGCAGTGTCGCAATAGTCCGCAGGTGGTTCAAACTAATTTGACGGTAAATAAGTAATGATCGTGCCAGCCGGTTAACAGGGGTTTGAGAGGTGGCCCACGCGCCACTCCGCAGCCGGGCGAGGACCGCGACCGGCTCCCCGGTCAGGGTGTACTTCCCTTAACCATGGCAAATGCCGCTGTGGACAGGCGCGTGTGCTGCGGTGCGGGATCGGGTAGTTTGGCGCTCGCCGCGCGGCCGCGGCATATCAGGGATTTCCGCGAGAGCACATGCGCAACAAAGGCCAATCTTCGCCACGACCGACCGGCGGCGGAAAGGGCATCGCGCCGCGGGCTCTCGGGCGACAGCTGGTGCTGCTCGGGACGACCTTGGGAATCCTGCTGGCCGTGGGAGTCGGCGTCGTTCTTTTCGAGTTCCGCCACGCGGCCATCCATCGCGACATAAGCGAGCTGCAGCGCATGGCGCTGGTGCTCGCGGATCAGGCGGAGCGGGCTTTCCAGTCGCTGGAGGCTGTACAGAACGGCCTCCAGCAGGAGATGCACAACCGTGACATCGACACCACCGAGGAATTTCGCGGCCAGAGCGAGCAGCCCGACCTGCACGAGCAGCTGCGCCAGCGTATTGCCGGCCTCTCCCATGTCGAGCTCATCGCGCTGATCGACGACAAGGGCCACCTGGTGGGCCATTCGCACACCGTGCCGCTGCCCGAGGCCGATTTTTCCGGGCGCGACTTCTTCGTCGTGCTGCGCGAGGCGCCTCCCGGCGCGCATTATGTCTCGCCGCCTTTGACCGACCCTGATGGAAAGGTGTGGACCGTCCATCTGGCGCAGCGCGTTTCCGGCGCCAAGGGCGAGTTCCTGGGCGTGGTCGTCGGGGCGGTGAGGCTACGCTATTTCGAGAATCTGTACGGTACGGTCGCGGCAACCTCAGGCGACGTCATCTCGCTGGTCTATGCCGATGGCGACGTGCTGGCGCGCTTCCCCGCGCTGGCGGGACGGCCTGCGGACGGAGCCGGCAATCCTCTGGCGGCTTCGATACCGGTCTCCTCGCTGCGGCACCGGATCGAGCACGCCGTCGCCGCGCCCAAGGACTTCAGCGCTGTCTACAAGATGGGGAACTACCCGGTCGAGGTGCGGGTGTCGCGGTCGGCGGCGGATGTGCTCGGCGGCTGGCGCACGGAGGCCGCTGTCATCCTGGCCGGGGCGGGGCTTGCCGAGCTGGGATTGGCCGGCGTGGTGCTGCTGGGCGTGCGGCAGATCCGCAACAATGGGCGGCTGGCCGAGGCCGAACGGCAGGCTCGTGAGCAGGACATGCGCTTCGCCACCGCGATGGAGCACCTGAATCAGGGCGTGTGCATGCTGGACCGGCGGGGCCATGTCGCGGTGATCAACCCGCGCCTGCGCGAATTGCTGAATGTGCCCGCCCATGTGAAGCTGATCGGCGGGTCGCTTGCCGATATCGCCCGTGCTGCCATCGCCGGCGGTCACGTGACGTCGGCTGATATTCGCGCATTGCGCACCGCGATTGATGCGCTGCCCCATACGGCGCCGGCCTCCTTCTCGCTCACCCTGTCGGACGGGCGCGTTTTCGAGATCGAGCTGGACGAGACGCCGGATGGCGGCCGGCTGGCGACGGTGGAGGATTCGACTGAGCGCCACCGCGCCGAGGCGCGCATCCACCATCTCGCCCATCACGACCCGCTGACCGGTCTCGCCAACCGCACCCTGTTCTCGCAGCGCCTGCGCGAGACCATCGCCCAGGCCGCGGAAGGCGTGCCGGCGGCGCTGCTGTGCATTGATCTCGACCATTTCAAGCAGGTCAACGACCAGCATGGTCATCCCACCGGCGACGCGCTGCTCTGCGCGGCAGCGGAGCGGCTGCGCGGCTGCCTGCGCGCCAGCGACCTCGCCGCCCGGCTCGGTGGTGACGAGTTCGCGGTGCTGCAGATCGGCGCGGCGCAGCCTTCCGGCGCCGAAGTGCTCGGTCCGCGCCTGGTCAGCCAGCTGGGCGCACCCTATGAGATCGACGGGCGTCGGCTCTCCGTGCGGGCCTCCGTCGGCAGCACCATGGTGCGGGCGGATGATGACGAGGTGACGCTGATGCGGCGCGCCGACCTCGCGCTCTACCGCGCCAAGGACGAGGGCCGTGATCGCCATGTCCTGGACGCCGGCAACTGAGCCGCCGTCGGCTCACACGGTTGGCGCGTTCAGGCGCTTGACGTAGAGCCACGTCGCCGTGAGGCCGCCCTGCGGTTTCAGCGCGAAATCCGGTATTTCGCCGGCCCGGATGAAGCCGTGCTTTTCATAGAGCCCGGCTGCGCCGCCATCGGCCGCGGTGTCGAGCACTAGCAGCGTGCGGCCTCGCACCAGCGCCAGCCTTTCCGCCTCGCGCAGCAGGGCGCTGGCAATGCCTCGGCCGCGCCACGCCGGCCGGGTCATCATCTTGGCGATCTCGGCGCGGTGCGGCTGGTTCTCCGGCAGGGCAAGCTGCAGGGTGACGGTGCCGGCGAGCTCCTCCTCCAGGAACGCGCCGAGCACGATGCGCTCTCCGCGCGCCGCCGCCTCCAGCGTGGTCCGGCAGAAAGCAGTCGCCTTCTCGACGCTCAGCGGGTGCATGAAGCCCACCGAGCCGCCACCCGCCACGGTCTCGACCAGCAGCGCGGCGAGGGCGTCTATCAGGGCGGGTTCGGGGCCGAGCGGGCGGATGAGGAGTTCGCGCATGAAAGGCTCACAGGCGGCTAAGGGCGACGATGTAGCGGCAGGGCGACGCCGTTTCATTAGCGAAGACGACATCGGCGGGCGGTCCAAAGCCGAGGCAGTCGCCTGCCTTCAGCTCATGGCGCCGCCCGCCTTCGGTGAGCACGAGTTCCCCAGCGCGAAGATGCAGCAGTTGTCGGATATGGGCGTAGGATGCGGCGGGAAGCTCCACGCGCGCGCCGGGCGGCAGTTCCACCTCGACCAGTTCGACAGGATGGTCGGGACGGGCGAAGATCTGCCGCCGCACATACCCCGTTGCCGGGTCGCGCCACATCGGCTGGTCGGCAGCGCGCACCAGCCTCTCCCCGCCTTCCGCGCGCAGCAGCAGGCCGGCGAGAGACAGGCCGAAGGCGCTGGCCAGCCGCACCAGCGTCGCGGCGGTTGGGCTTATCTCCGCGCGCTCGATCTTGCTGATCGTCGCCTTGGAAACCTCGGCACGTTTGGCAAGATCGGCCAAGGACCACCCTCGTGCCTCGCGTTCCAGCCGGAGACGGGCGGCGATGCCGGCGCCGGTATCGTCAATCATTGTAGACATTCATCTCTTATATGAGACGTTGCGAACAGGCTCGACCTCCCGCTGCGTCCGTGCTATCCGGGCGGCCCTTTCCACGGATGCGACCATGTTCGGGATGCCGGCCCAGCGACGACGAGACGAGCGTGCCCGCCGCACGATTGCGCGCGTGTGCCTTCTCGTTTCCGCCCGCCTGCGGCCGTGACCCCGGCCGCTCGGGGCGGCGTACTGCCGAGCCCTAAGCGCCGAGAGTTCCGATGACCGAGCTGTCCATCACCCTGCTGACCGACAATCCCGCCGACGACGCCGCCATTGAGCGGCTGGTCGCCCGCACCTTCGGGCCGGGCCGCTTCGCCCGCACGGCCTATCGGCTGCGCGAGGGCAATCCGCACCGGCGCGACCTGTCCTTCACCGCCTATATCGGCACGATGCTGGTCGGCTCGGTGCGCCTCACCCCGATCGTCATCGGCGAGGTGCCGGCGCTGCTGCTCGGCCCGCTCACCGTCGAGCCGCCGTTCCGCTCGCACGGCATCGGCCGGCGGCTGGTCGAGCGCTCGCTGGAGGCCGCGAAAGCGGACGGCGCGCGCCTCGTGCTGCTGGTCGGCGACGAGCCCTATTACGGCCGCATGGGTTTCAAGCGCGTGCCGCACGGACAGGTGCAGCTTCCCGGCCCGGTCGATCCCGCCCGCGTTCTGGTGTGCGCGCTGGACGGCACGCCGATGGAGGACGTGCGCGGCGCGGTCCGCAAGGGCTTCGCGGCTCCCGAGCCGCTGCAGGCCAGCGCCTGACCGCCCGGCTTGAACTCCCCACCGGCGGCGTCCTATAGGCATGCCAAGGACCGAAGCGAAGCGGGGAGGCCTGAGTGAACGGTGACGAACTGCGACTGATTCTGTGCCGCCTGGCGCCGGGCATGGCCCTCACCGTTCCCGATGAATGGCTGGACAAGCATATTGCCGGAACCAACGCCGCGCGCGCGGCGCTGGTGAACGAGATCGCCCGGCAATATTACTGCGCCAGCAAGCCGGGTCTCGGTGTCCAGATCTTCGAGAAGCAGATCGTCCCGTTCACCGGCTGAGCTCAGGAGCGCGAGGCGGGCTCAGCGCCCCTCGCGCGCCCAGGCGGCGGCGACGCCGGCCATCAGTATGAGCAGGCCAGAGAAGCCGGCGAAGAGCGGGAACAGCCCGAGCCCGCGCACGACGGAGACGTCGCGCATGGCAAAGCCCATCCAGTCCTCGCCGGCAAAGCGCTCGCCCGAGCGCACGGCGATGACGCGCGGCACGCCGCCGTCGAGTGCCGTCATGCGCCAGACCCCGCCCCCCGTGGCCTCGATGGTCGGGCGCAGTGTCTGCGTCGTCGAGGTGACCTCGGCAAATTCGCGCGGGTTGAGCGGGCCGACATTGACCAGCGCGGTGAGCGTGCCGTCCGTGGCGCGCCACAGGCCGAGCGTGTCGGCCGGGAAGGTGGCGCGGAACAGGCCGGGCTCGGCGGCGGTCAGGGTCAGGCTGCGGGTGGCGCCGGTTGGGGTCGTGATGGTCACCGGCGGAGCGGTGTCGGCCATGGTCTGGCGCTCGACGACGATGTCGCCGCCATGCGCGACCATTTTCAGCCGCTCTTCTTCGAGGTCCGGCTCCTTCATCAGCCAGTGCGAGAGGCGGCGCAGCAGGTCGATATAGGGGCCGCCACCCTCGAAGCCGCGCGCCCACAGCCAGAAGTGGTCAGACAGCAGCAGCGCCACGCGACCCTCGCCGACCCGGTCAAGCAGCACGACCGGCTTGCCGTCCGGCCCGTCCATCACGCTGGTGCCGCGCGCGCGCTGGGTATCGATGACGCGGAAGAAGTGTGCCCAGTTCGGCGGGTCGTTCTGCGAGCCGGGCAAGGCGCGGGTGACGGGGTGGCGCTGCCCGGCCGAGGTCAGCTTGGCGCGGAACGGCGCCTCGCTCATCTCTCCGGTCGGCGCGGCGGGCAGGATGGCTTCCAGTGGCGTGTTGTAGACCGATCCGTCGGAGACGAAATCGGTGCCGGCGGCCACCAGCAGCGCGCCGCCTTCTTCGACATAGCGCACGATGTTGTCGAAATAGATCATCGGCAGCACGCCCTGCTGGGCGTAGCGGTCGAAGATGATCAGGTCGAAATCCTTGATCTTCTGCTGGAACAGCTCGCGCGTGGGGAAGGCGATCAGCGACAATTCGTTGATCGGCGTGCCGTCCTGCTTCTCCGGCGGGCGCAGGATGGTGAAGTGCACCAGATCGACATTGGCGTCGGACTTCAGGAGGTTGCGCCAGGTGCGCTCGCCCACATGGGGTTCGCCCGAGACCAGCAGCACACGCAGCTTGTCGCGAATGCCGTCGATCGACACCGCGGCGCGGTTGTTGACCGGGGTGAGTTCGCCCTCCAGCCCCGACGCCTCGATCTCGACGATGTTGGCGCCGGCATGGGTAATCTCGACGTCGACCTTGGCCGGCTGGCCGGCGGTGACGATGGGCCGGGCGACCACCTCGCCATCGCGCCGCACGGTGATGGGAACGCGCGCGCCGGCAGGGGCGCCCTCGTCCTCGACGCGGTAGCCGATGGTCTGGCGCTGGCCGACAATGCCGAAGCGCGGCGTCGAGGTCAGCGCCACGCGCCGGTCGCGCTCGCCCTCATGGCCGGAGATGATGGCGTGCACCGGCGCCCGGAAGCCGAGCGCGGCGATGGTGGCGGGAATGTCGTGCACCCGCCCGTCGGTGAGGAAGATGGCGCCGGCCACCCGCTCGGGCGGCACGTCGGCAAGCCCGGCGGAAAGGGCGGTGAACAGGCGGGTGCCGTCCACCTCGCCGGCGCCGCCGCCCGCATCGATGTAGCGGATTTCCGCGCCCTGTTCCTTCAGTCGCGCCAGCCGGGTTTCCAGCTCGGCACGGGCGGCCTGCGTCATCTGCGTGCGGTCGCCGAAATCCTGGCTGGCGGTGTGGTCGACGACGACGGCGACCACGGTCGGCAGAGGCTCGCGCTCCTCGCGGGTGAGCGAGGGGTTGGCGATGGCCAGCACGGCGAGGAGAAGCGCCAGTGCGCGCAGCACTGCGCCGCGGGTGCGGGAGATGACGACAAGCAGCGCCACCACGCCCGCGACGACGGCGAGGCCAATAAGCCAGGGCAGGGGAACGAGCGGATCGAAGGCGAGACCGAGATTCATTACTGACCCAGCCTCTCAAGCAGCGCCGGCACGTGGACCTGGTCGGCCTTGTAGTTGCCGGTGAGCACATACATCACGAGGTTGGCTCCGGCCCGGTAGGCGAGTTCGCGCTGGCGCGGGCCGCCGGTGGTCATCGGCAGCAGCGGCTGGCCATCCTCGCCCACCGCCCAGGCGCCGGCGAGGTCGTTCGAGGTGATGACCACCGGCGAGACGCCGTCGCCCGCGCGTGCGGGGCGCTCCTCGCCCTCCGCGAGCGCGGGCAGCGCCTCGACCCAGGTTTCACCACCGGTGAAGCGGCCGGGGAAGTCGCGCAGCAGGTAGAATGCCTTGGTCAGCACATGGTCGCGCGGCACCGGCTCCAGTTCCGGTATGTCGAGCCCCGAGAGGATGGCGCGCAGCGTGTCGTTGGCGGGGGTGCCGGCACCGTTGGAGCCGGGCAGTGCGGTTTCGGCGTCGCGCGTGTCGAAAACCACGGTGCCGCCCTGCTTCATGAAGGCGTCGACGCGGGCGAGCGTGGCCGGCGTCGGGCGGGCGGCGCCGGGCACGATGGGCCAGTAGATCAGCGGGAAGAAGGACAGTTCGTCCCGCGAAAGGTCGACGCCCATCGGGTCGCCCGCTTCCAGCGCGGTGCGGTCACTGAGGAAGTCGGTCAGCCCCTTGAGGCCGGAACGGCTGACCTCGTCCGTCTCGGCATCGCCGGTGATGACATAGGCGAGGCGGGTGGCGTTGGTCGCCTTCACGGCGAAGTCGATCTCGGCCTGCGTCATCGGCTTTTCGGCGCTGGCCGGGGGCGTGGCCGGCGCCTGCGCGAAGGCGTGCTCGGGAGCGTAGCCCACTGCCAGAGCGGCCATGAGGAGCACAGCCCCCGTCGTCGCGGCACGGCGCGGCACGAGCCGGGCGAGGCCGCCGCCCAGCAGAAAGACGATGAGCGAATCCACCAGCAGCAGCGCCAGCAGCGCCGGCGCGATAGGGCTCGACCTTTCCGAGGCTGGAGAGGTCCAGCGCCGCCAGCCGGTCGCGCGGCAGCAGCGCATTGACGGCGACGAGCCCGTCCGGCGGGCCGTAGAAGCCCGGCGGGTGGTCGGCGGTGGCGCGGCCATTATAGCCCACGGGAATGGCCTTCGCGGTCGGGGTGGAGGGGTGGAAAGCGCCGAAGCCATCGAGCAGGCGGCTGGGGGCGACGGTCTCACCGGTGGGAACGGCTGTGCCGCCGCCGGTGTCGGCCTCCGCCGCGCTGGAGCCGCCCAGCGCGACCACGCGGCGCAGCATGTCGACGAAGGCGCCGGACATGGGCAGGTTCGACCAGGAGGTGTCGGCGGTGACATGGAACAGCGCCAGCATGCCCGCGCCGCGCCGCTCGCCGGTGACGAGCGGGGTGCCGTCCGACAGCGTCGCCCAGGTCCGCGACGCCAACAGGCCGTCCGGCTCCGCCAGCACCTGCCGTTCCACGCTCACATCGTTCGGCACCGCAACGTCGCGGAACGGCCCCTCGGCGGAGAAGCCGCCGAGCGACTGCGGCTGCTCCCAGGAGAGCGAGCCGCCGAGCACCCGCCCGCCACGCCGCAGCGTGACCGGCACGAGGTCGTCAGTGGCATTGGCGAGGCGCGGGCCGGCGAAGCGGATCAGCACGCCGCCGCCCTCGATCCAGCGGGCGAGCCTGGCATGCGTCTCGGGCTGCAGCGTGCCGACATCGGAGAGGATGATGACCGGCAGTTTCTGCTCGATGAAGCGGTCGACTGCCTCGCTGCTGCCAGCGCCTTCAGCGGTGCGCACATCGGCGAAGGGCGCGAGCGCGCGGGTGAGGTAGTAGGAAGGTGCCAGCAGCGGCTGGCGCTGGTCCGCCGTCGCGCCGGAAACCAGGCCCACGCTGCGCCGGCGCCAGCGCTTGTCCAGCAACTGCACCGCGCCGGCGGACGCCTCGTCGGCGATCTCCAGCCGGGCGATCTCGTTGCGGATCTCCACCGGAAGGTCGAAGCGCGCCTCGGTCTCGCGTGCGCCCGGCTCGAAGTTGAACGGTACGGTCCCGAGAGGCAGGCCGCGCATGTCGAGCGCACGCACCGTGCCGGCCCGCGCCAGCGTGTCGCGGTCGGCGCGGATCACCTTGACGGTCAACGCGTCGATGGCGTTGTCGGCGGCGACAAGAGCCAGCGGTTCCGGCACGCCATCGGCCAGCGTGGTGAGCGGATGAGTGCCGATGGCGGCGGCGATGTCGGCGGGCACACCCTGCGTTCCCTCCAGCGCGACGCCGTCCGAGAGATAGATGACGGAGGCCTGCGGCGCCGCCTCCAGCGCCTTGCGCAGGCTGGCGAGGGCCGGGGCGCGATCGGGCACATGGGCCACGGGCGCCAGCGTGCGCAGCCGGTCGCGCGCCTCGTTCGGCGCCATCACGCGCGGCTCCAGCGGCGGCTCGCCCGTTGGTATGAGAATGATGCCGCGTCCTTCAATATCGGCATCGGCGACGACGCCCTCGGCGCTGGCGCGGCGGGCCTCCCAGCTGGCCGCGGCGGGCCAGCCGGAATCGATCAGCAGAACAGTCGGGCCGGTGGAAACAGGGCCGGCGACCGGCGGATTCCAGATGGGCCCGGCGGCGGCGATGATGATGATGGCCGCCAGCAGGATGCGAAGCGCGGTCAGCCACCAGGGCGTGCGGGCCGGCGTCTCTTCCTTGGGCGGAATGTCGAGGAGCAGCCTCGTCGGCGCGAAGGCGATGCGGCGCGGGCGCGGCGGCACCAGACGCAGGATGAACCACAGCAGCGGCAGCCCGATGAGCGCGGCGAGCGCCATGGGCGTGGCGAAGGCGAGGGGAAGGCCGAACAAGCCGCTCATGCCGCTCGCCCTCCCTCTCCCAACGTGGAGGCGCTATCCGGCTGCCCCTCGGGATGAGCGGTGACGCCGAAACTGCCACCGCTCATGCGCGCATGCAGAGCGAGCAGCAGTTCGCTCGCCGGGCGGTCGGTGCGGTGGACGAGAAAGCTCCAGGTTCGCCGCTCCGCCTCGCGGCGGATGGTAGCGCGGTGGGTGGCGACGCGGGCGACATATTCCGCGCGCACCGTCTCGGCGCGGCCGATGGTCAGCTGCACGCCGCTTTCCGGCTCGCGGAACTCGACGCGGCCGGAGAACGGGAAGGTCTCCTCCGCCGGATCGCAGATCTGCACCACATGCCCATGCGCGCCGGAGGCGGCAAGGCCGGTGAGGCTCGCCACCACCTCGGGCGTCGGGCTCCACAGGTCCGAAAGCACCACCACCTCGGCGAGCGGCGAGGGTGCGAAGGCGGGGGGCAGGCTCTGTGGCAGGGTCGATGCGTGCACGAGGGATTCCGCCATCTTCTCCACGATGTTGCGGGTGGCGGAAGGACGCATGACGCCGGGAATGCCGACGCGCTCGCCGCCCTTCACCAGCAGGTCGGCCAGCGCGAAAGCGAGAATGAGCGCGCGGTCGCGCTTGGTTTCCCAGACGAGGGGCGAGGCGAACACCATCGACGTCGACAGGTCCGGCCAGATCCACACCGTGTGGGCGGCCTCCCATTCGCGTTCGCGGACATAGAGATGGTCGTCGCGGGCCGAGCGGCGCCAGTCGACGCGGGCGGAGGGCTCTCCATCCATGAAGCGGCGGTACTGCCAGAAATTCTCGCCCGAGCCGGCGCGGCGCCGCCCATGCAGGCCGTGATAGACGCTGGCCGCGATCTTGCGCGCCTCAAGCACCAGCCGGGGCATGGCCGCCACGAGACCGGCCGCGTCCTGTGCGGCGTTCCGTACGGCGGTATCGGCGTCGAACTCCACCCGATCAGGTCTCCGTCACGTCCCGCGCGGCCGATATGGTCCGCGCCTTGGTCTTCGATGCAGGCCGCCCGCCCTGCGAGGCGGCACGACGGTTCAGCCTATACGCCTCAGCCGATGCGCCGGGTCAGTTTGGCGATGATGCCGGTCACGGTTTCGCCATCGGCGCGGGCGGCGAAGGTCAGCGCCATGCGGTGCTTGAGAACGGGTTCGGCAAGCGCGACCACGTCGTCCACCGAGGGGGCGTAACGCCCTTCCAGCAGCGCGCGAGCCCGCACCGCGAGCATCAAGGATTGCGAGGCGCGCGGGCCGGGGCCCCAGGCGATGAACTTGGCGAGGTCGCCCGCATCCGCGCCGGGACGGGCCGAGCGCACCAGGGTGAGAATGGCCTCGACAACAGATTCGCCCACCGGCAGGCGTCGCACCAGCCGCTGGGCGGCGGCGAGCTCGTCCGCGGTCATCACCGCCTTGGGCTTGGTTTCCTCGGCGCTGGTGGTGTCGAACAGGATTTTCCGCTCGGCGTCGCGGTCGGGATAGTCGACGTCGATTTCCATGAGGAAACGGTCGAGCTGGGCTTCGGGCAGCGGGTAGGTGCCTTCCTGCTCCAGCGGGTTCTGGGTGGCGAGTACATGGAAAGGCTTCGGCAGATCATGGCGCACGCCGGCCACGGTCACATGGCCTTCCTGCATTGATTGCAGCAGCGCCGACTGGGTGCGCGGGGAGGCGCGGTTGATCTCGTCCGCCATCAGCAGCTGGGCGAAGACCGGGCCGGGAATGAAGCGGAAGGAGCGCCGCCCGCCCGCGCTTTCCTCCAGCACCTCGGCGCCGAGAATGTCGGAGGGCATCAGGTCCGGGGTGAACTGCACGCGCCGCGCATCGAGGCCGAGCACGGTGCCAAGCGTCTCCACCAGCTTGGTCTTGGCGAGGCCCGGCACGCCGACCAGCAGGCCGTGGCCGCCCGACAGGATGGTGATGAGCGTGCGTTCGACCACCGCTTCCTGGCCGAAGATGACTGCACCGATGCCGGCCTTGGCGGCGCGCACATTCGCCGCCGTGGTTTCCGCCGCGCGGACGATCATGTCGTCGAGAGATTCGAAATTCTCGCCGGTGGCTGACGTCATAAGCTGATCCTCAATCCCCGTCTGTTGTGCGAACCGTGCCGGCCATGTTGCGTCGCAATACCCCCCGGCGCAACGCACGAGCCGGAGAGTGGAGGGCGTTGCGCACAGCGGTCACGCGGGCTTTCTCGCTGCCGAGCTTACGCTATCTTGAGACATCGTCGACTATCGGGCAGGGGATCACGATAGCGCGATTACGCCTATGTGACAGGGATTTGGCCGTGGGTTCAGAGGCTTCCGCACGATTCGACGAGTTGATGCGTGCGGTCGGAGACACGCCCGGCCGGGCGCTCCCGCCGATCGAACGCTGGAATCCGCCCGATTGTGGCGAAATCGACATCAGAATCGACCGCGAGGGCGCCTGGCACCATGAGGGCCGGCCGATCCGCCGTCCGGCCCTGGTCCGGCTGTTCGCCTCGGTGCTCCGCCGCGAGGGCGAGCGCTACGAACTGGTGACGCCGGTGGAAAAGCTCGCCATCACGGTTGAGGACGCGCCCTTCCTCGCCGTCGACATGGCGGTCGAGGAGGGCGAGGGCGGCCCCGTGCTGGTGTTCCGCACCAATCTCGACGATCTCGTGCGCTGCGACGAGGCGCACCCGCTGCGTTTCGACCCGCAGCCGGGCAGCGACGAAGTGCGACCCTATATCTATGTGCGACGGGGCCTGTGGGCCCGGCTGACGCGGCCGGTGTTCCTCGACCTTGCCGAGCGGGTCGAGGAGCGGCACGTGGAGGGGCGTGCCATGTTCGGTGTCGCCTCCGCCGGGGTCTTCTTCCCGCTGGCGCCGGTCGACACTGCGGAAGGAATGCCATGAGCGCCGTGCCTGAGAGCCTGCATGAAATCATCGACGCGGTTGCCGGGGACGAGCCGGCCGCGGCGGCCCTGACGCTCGACGATTTCCTCGACCGCGCCCGTACCCGCCTGCTGCGCGAGCCGGACCTGACCGGCGAGCCGGCGCGCGGCGACCATGAGCTCACACCGGAAGTGCGCGCGCTGGTCGACGCGCTTTCGGTGCGGGCGGCGGCGGTCCTGGTGCCGGTGATCGCCCGTGAGCGGCCCACCGTGCTGCTGACCCTGCGCTCGGCGCACCTTACCAGCCACGCAGCGCAGATTTCCTTTCCCGGCGGCAAGATAGACCCGCAGGATGCAGGCCCGCTCGACGCCGCGCTGCGCGAAGCCGAGGAGGAGGTTGGGCTGTCGCGGACGCTGGTGTCCCCGCTCGGCTATCTCGACGCCTATCTCTCGCGCACCGGCTTTCGGATCGTGCCGGTGGTTGGCGTCGTTCAGCCGGACTTTGCCCTGACGCTGAACCCCGGCGAGGTGGATGAGGCGTTCGAGGTGCCGCTCGATTTCCTGATGAGCCCGGACAATCACCAGCGCGAGAGCCGCGAATGGCTCGGCCTGATGCGCACCTTCCACGCCATGACCTATGAGAAGCGGCGCATATGGGGCATCACCGCCGGCATCCTGCGCAGCCTCTATGAAAGGGTCTACACCTGATGGCGCGGATCATTGCTGAAATCGGGCTGTTCCTGCTGCCCTTCCTCGCCTTCGCGCTTTATCTGCGTTTCGGGCGGCGGGTGGATTCCTGGCTTGAGGGCTGGTCGACGCGCGCCTTCGCGCTCTGCACGCTCGCGGCCGTGGCGCTGGTGGCGCTGAGCCTTGTCATGGTCGAAGTGTCGGGCCGCGGGCCTACCACCGGCGCCTATGTGCCGCCGACATGGAAGGATGGCGTGCTTACCCCCGGCCATATCGAATGAACCCGCTGCTGGAGGGAAGGCCCGGCCTTGGCCGCGTGCTCGACGCGCTCGACCGTGACGGCGAGGAGGCGCGTATCGTCGGTGGCGCGGTGCGCGACTGGCTGATCGGGCGCGGGGTACGCTCCGACATCGACATCGCCACCACGGCGACGCCCGAGGAGGTGACGCGCCGGGCGCGCGCGGCAGGGCTCAAGGCGGTGCCGACCGGCATCGAGCACGGCACGGTCACGCTGGTCGCCGAGGGCGAGCCCTATGAGGTGACGACGCTGCGCGAGGATGTGGAGACCGACGGGCGGCGGGCGCGCGTCATGTTCGGCCGCAGCTGGGAGCACGATGCGCAGCGGCGAGACTTCACCATGAATGCGCTCTATCTCACCCGCACCGGCGAGCTGGTGGACCTCGTCGGCGGTGCGGCGGATGCCGAGGCCGGGCGGGTGCGTTTCATCGGCGACGCGGATGTGCGCATCCGCGAGGATTATCTGCGCATCCTGCGGCTGTTCCGCTTCCACGCCGCCTTCGGCAAGGGCCCGCTCGACTCGGAGGCGCTGGCGGCGGCGATGCGCAACCGCGACGGGCTCTCGCGCCTGTCGCGTGAGCGGGTGCGGGCGGAAACGCTCAAGCTGCTCGTTGCCCCGCGTGCCGGCGAGACGCTGGCGGACATGCAGCGTGCCGGGCTGCTGGAGCCGGTGCTGGGGCGGCCGGGGGATGTGGGCACCTTCGCACATCTCGTCGAGATCGAGGACGGGCTCGGCCTGCCGGCCGATGGCGTGCGCCGGCTCGGCGCGCTGGCGGTGCGCGAGGAAGCCGACGCCGAGGCGCTGCGCGAGGGGCTGCGGCTGTCCAATGCCGAAGCGGCGCGCCTCCTCGCGCTGGCCGGTCCGGCGCCGACGCCGGGCATGTGCGAGAAGGGGCAGAAGGCGTTTATCTACCGCATGGGCCGGCAGGCCTTCCAGGACCGCGCGCTGATCGCCTTCGCCCGTTCCCGCGCGCCACTGGATGATGCGGGCTGGCGGGCGCTGGCGGGGATCGCGGCGGACTGGCCGATCCCGATTTTTCCCCTGAAGGCGGCGGACTTTCTCGCCCTGGGGCTTACACCGGGACCACGCCTCGGGGCCGCCCTGAAGAGCGCGGAAGAGGCGTGGGTCGAGGCAGGATTTCCCATGAACCGCGAGGCACTTGCCATCATCGCCCGCACCGCCGCCGCTTAGGCGCAAGGGCGACTTCTTCTGTGCAACTTTTGAGTGTATATTGTAATAATACAATCTAATGGGGCGCTCTGGCTCCGGTGTCGGTCAAGGGCGGGAGGACGGCAATGGCGGCTGTGCGCGCGAGCAGGAATTGCGGGTTTTTGCTGTGGATCGGGCTGCTCTTCGTCGGCCTGCTCGGGGTGCTGCCGGGCGCGCTCGCCCAGGAGCCGGCGTGGACGTTCAAGGGCGAGATCTTCGGCGAACTGAAGAGAGATCGACCGGTCGGTTCGCTCGATGGCAAGGATTACAAGAAGGCCAGCCGACTGTGCATGATCGTCGACGACGAGGCGCAGGGTGCCCAGATCATCATGCTCGATGAGCATGGCGGCCGGGCCGGCAGTTTCATTCCGCTGGTTAGTGATGTCTTCCGCCGCCCGGACGGGCGGAACAAGGCGATCGACTTCGACGGCGAGGCCGTCGCCTATGCCGGCGGCGCATTCTATGTCGCGGGTTCGCATGGGCGGCCGCGGCATGAAGCGAAAAAGCCCGGTGCGGATCCGGCCGAGCAGGACGCCAAGGCGCAGGTGAGCCGGCGGCTGTTCCGCGTCTTGCTTCCCACGGAGGGAGCGGACGCCGACGGCAAGCTGACCGGCAAGCCGGAGCTCGCCGAGACCGGCCGGCTCAACGACGCCATCGCGGCCCATCCCGAAATCAGCGACAGCCGTGATGCCCCGCTCGCGGAGCAGGGGCTGAGTTTGGAAGGCATCGCCGTGCGCGACGGGCGGCTCTATGCGGGGCTGCGCGCCCCGGTGAGCAAAGGCACCGCCTGGATGTTGTCCGTGCCGCTCGACGCGCTGTTCGGCGACAAGCCGCTGACGAGCGACCTCGTCGGGCTGAAACTCGGCCCCGACAGCAAGGGCAATCCGCGCGGCATCCGCGATCTCGCGCCGTTCCGCGACGGCTTCCTCATCATCGCCGGTCCCGCCGTCGACCCGCCGGACGATGCGGTGGCGGATGGCGACTACACGCTGTTCTATTCCGCCGGCGACCGGCTGGAAAAGCTTGTCGACCTGCCCGGTTACGGAACCAAGGTGAAGCCCGAGGCCGTGCTGCCGCTCGCCGAGGCGGGCGGCATGGTGGAGGCCCTGCTGCTGTTCGACGGCCCCGAGGAGGGGGCCGGCAGGACCGTCACTTTCAAGGCGCCGTGAGGGCCCGCCCTAGGGCCACTTCACCACCGGCGGCATCGAAGACAGGATCGAGTCGATGTTGCCGCCGGTCTTCAGCCCGAAGATCGTGCCGCGGTCATAAAGCAGGTTGAACTCGACATAGCGCCCGCGGCGCACGAGCTGTTCCTCGCGCTCGGCCTCGTTCCACGGCGTCGCGAAATTCGCCCGCACCAGGCGCGGATAGATGTCGAGGAAGGCGAGGCCTACCGCCTTGGTGAAGTTGAGATCGGCGTCCCATTCACCCGAATCGAGCCAGTCGTAGAAGATGCCGCCAATGCCGCGCGGCTCGCCCCGGTGCGGCAGGAAGAAATACTCGTCGCACCATGCCTTGTAGCGGGCATAGTCGATGTGCGGGCGGCCTTCGCAGGCGCCGCGCATCGCCGCGTGGAAGGCGATGGCGTCGGGGTCTTCCTGCGTGCGGCGTGCGTTCAGCACCGGCGTCAGATCCGCCCCGCCGCCGAACCAGGCCTTGGAGGTGACGACGAAGCGCGTGTTCATATGCACCGCGGGTACATGCGGATTGTGCATGTGAGCGATGAGCGAGATGCCGGTGGCGTGGAAGCGCGGGTCTTCCTCGGCGCCGGGGATCTGCTTGCGGAATTCGGGCGCGAACTCGCCATGCACGGTGGAACAGTGCACGCCGACCTTCTCGAACAGCCGCCCGTGCATCATCGACATGACGCCGCCGCCGCCCTTGTTTCCGGCATGGTCGGTGCGCTCCCAGGGCGTGCGCACGAAGCGTCCGGCCGTACCGGGATAGAGCGCCGCGGGCGCCTCCTCCTCGAGCGTTTCAAAGGCGGCGCAGATGCGGTCGCGCAGTTCCTCGAACCAGGCGCGCGCGGTCTGCTTGCGGGTCTCGATATCGGCGGGGAGGGTGGTCGTCATCGCAATTTCCTGAGGCGCATGCCGCGCTTCTACCGTCTCCCGCGCGAGGCGGGAAGCGTTCACACCATCGTGCCGGACACCGCACCGATGGCATAGGTCAGCGCCATGGCGAGCGCTCCCCAGAAGGTGACGCGGGTGGCGGCCTTGACCATGTCCGAGCCGCCGACCTTGGCGCCAAGCATGCCGAGCAGCGCCAGGAAGACCAGCGCGCCGAGCGAGACGGCCCAGGTCAGCGTGGAAGCCGGTGCCACCAGCACGGTAACGAGTGGCAACGCCGCCCCCGCGGCGAAGCTGCCGGCGGAGGCGAGGGCGGCTTGGACGGGACGGGCGGTGGTGATCTCGGTGATGCCGAGTTCATCGCGCGCATGGGCGCCCAGCGCGTCCTTCGCCATGAGTTGGCCGGCGACCTTGTCGGCGAGATCCGGATCGAGGCCGCGCTTCACATAGATCAGCGCCAGTTCGATGCGTTCGGCGGCTGGATCGGCGGCGAGTTCCGCCCTCTCGCGCGACAGGTCGGCCTTCTCCGTATCGGATTGCGAGGAGACCGAGACATACTCGCCTGCCGCCATAGACATCGCCCCGGCGACCAGCCCGGCAATGCCGGCGAGCAGCACCGCGCCGCTGTCGGCATTGGCGGCGGCCACGCCGACGATGAGGCTGGCGGTCGACAGGATGCCGTCATTGGCGCCGAGCACCGCGGCCCGCAGCCAGCCGGCGCGATCGACGAAATGGTTCTCGGAATGGCGTGGCCGCATTGCTGATCTCCCCCAAGGCTTGAACGCCTGTGTGGCGCGCTCACCTTACGCCACGGTGACAGGCTTGCGGGAGTTTGCGACGCGGCGATTCGACATACTGGCGCCGCATCCCCGGCGCAGAAGGCCGGCCATGTTCGCGCGACTCTTCACCTGGTTCGAGAATCTGGTCGACCCCTTCCGGCCCGCCCCCGTGGTGCGGCCGCCCGAGGGACTGCTCGCCTTCTACTGGCACTTCGTCCGCCAGGGTGGCTGGATCTTCATTGCGGCACTCGGCGCGGCCTTCATCGTGGCCATCGTCGAGGTGTCGCTGTTCCGCTACATCGGCCAGATCGTCGACCTGCTGCAATCCTCCAGCCCGGCCAACCTCTTTTCCGAGCATGGCGGGCTGCTGCTGTGGATGGCCTTCGTGGTGGTGATCGCGCGCCCGCTCGCGAATGCGCTGCACGATCTGCTGGTGCGCCAGTCGATCACCGCCAATGTCGGCAGCCTGATCCGCTGGCAGTCCTATCGCTGGGTGGTGCGCCAGTCGCTCGGCTATTTCCAGAGCGATTTTGCCGGCCGTATCGCCCAGCGCGTGCTGCAGGCGGGCCCCGCGCTGCGCGGCTCCGTGGTCGAGGTGATCGACGCGCTCTGGTATGTGAGCGTCTACGCGGTGAGCGCGGTTATCCTGTTCGCGGAAGCCGACCTGCGCCTCGCCATTCCCATCGTGCTGTGGATCGGGCTTTACGTGCTGGCGCTCTCGCGCTTCGTGCCCAAGGTGCGCCACCTCTCCAAGACGACATCGGAGGCGAACTCGCTGCTCTCCGGCCGCATCGTCGACAGCTACACCAACATGATGACGGTGAAGTTGTTCGCCCATGGCGACCGCGAGGACAGCTATGTCCGCGAAGCGCTGGAGCGGCACAATACGGATTTCAAGCGCCAGCAGCGCCAGATCACCCGCATGGCGCTGACGGTGAGCATGCTCAACAGCCTGATGCTGGGCGGTATTGGCGGCCTCGGCATCTGGCTGTGGTCGATCGAGGCGATCAATCTCGGGGCCATCGCGCTGTCCACCGGCCTTGCCATTCGCATCACCAACATGTCCGGCTGGATCATGTGGGTCGTCACCGGTGTGTTCGAGAATGTCGGCACGGTGCAGGAGGCGATTCTCACCATCGCCCGCCCGCACACGGTGGTCGACACGCCTGACGCGCCCGCCCTCCAGGTGCCGGCCGGCGAGATCCGCTTCGAGGATGTGAGCTTCCATTACGGCAAGGGATCGGGCGTCATCGACCATCTCAGCCTCGCCATCCGGCCCGGCGAGCGGGTCGGGCTGGTCGGCCCCTCGGGCGCCGGCAAGTCGACGCTGATGAGCCTGCTGCTGCGCTTCTACGATGCGGAAAGCGGGCGCGTGCTGATCGACGGGCAGGATGTCGCTGCCATCGCGCAGGAGACGCTGCGGGCGAAGATCGGCGTGGTCACGCAGGACACCTCGCTGATGCACCGCTCGGTACGCGACAACATCGCCTATGGCCGCCCCGGCGCGTCCGATGACGAGATCCGGGAAGCGGCGCGGCGCGCCCATGCGGACGGCTTCATCGAAACGCTTTCCGACCCGCAGGGCCGCACCGGGCTCGACGCGCATGTCGGCGAGCGCGGCGTGAAGCTCTCCGGCGGCCAGCGCCAGCGCATCGCCATTGCCCGCGTGCTGCTGAAGGATGCGCCGATCCTCGTGCTCGACGAGGCAACCTCGGCGCTCGATTCGGAGGTTGAGGCGGCGATCCAGACCAATCTGGATGAGCTGATGGCGGGCAAGACGGTGATCGCCATCGCCCACCGGCTTTCCACCATCGCCCGCATGGACCGGCTGGTGGTGATGGAGCACGGCCGCATCGTCGAGACCGGCAGCCATGCCGAGCTGGTGGCGAAGAACGGGCTTTATGCGCGGCTCTGGCAGCGGCAGTCCGGCGGTTTCCTCGACGCCGAGGAGATGGACGCGGCGGCGGAATAAGCGCGCGGAGCTGATGCCGCCGCCGCGCCGACCCGGCCGAGGAGAGGTATCAAAGTGTTGCCTTAAAGGCTCAGTCGCGTCAGCTCGGCACGTTGCTGGCTGGCAATATGTGTTTCTGTCTATTGCTGCCGCAGCGGCACATGTTACCGTTTCCTTAACGTCGGCCATCTTCAGGCATGGGACGACGGAGTGGTGCTGCCCGTCGCCGTGGGACGACCGGCCGTGCGCAGGGGCATGTGGTGAAGGCCGGGACACAAGCCGGCCTTAGAATGCAACCGCCGGGAAGGCGGTGGGCAGGGGTGGGATGAACAAGATCAACCTTCGGCGGGCGCTTCTGGCGTCGACCGCCTTTTGTTCCTTTGTGTATGCGGTTTCCGGCACTCCCGCTCTTGCCCGCCGCGCCATTCTCGAAGTCAGTGCGCCCCCGCCGGGCCAGAGCGAGATCATTGCTTCCGACGAGCGGTGGGAGGAGGTCCTTGTTGGCATCGCCAATGGCGAGATAGGGACGCTGACCGTCGCGCCGGGCGCGGCGCTGACCACCGGCCACCGTTCTTACGGCCGCTCCTATTATAGCGAGGGCGGTATTGTCGGCGTGGAAGAGGGCTCCACCGGCACCGTCATCATCAGCGGACCCGGTGCGAACTGGACCGATGAGAGCGACTTCGTGCTGATCGGCCAGGCGGGCATGGGGAAGCTGCAACTCGCCAATGACGGCGTGTGGAACACCCAGAACGTCACGATCGGCAGCGAGCAGACCGGCAATGGAACTGTCACCCTTAACGGTCCGGGCACGCGGTGGAACAACGCCTACACGGCCATCATCGGCGGCAACGGCACTGGAACGGTGACGGTCTCCGGTGGTGCGCAGGTGCACAATGACGAGGGGCTTTACATTGGCGGCGGCCAGCTCCGGCTACTGAGGAGCCTGGAGCCCGAGACCGGCAATGGTGCGTTGACGATCACCGGAGCCGGCAGCACCTGGTTCAACCGGAACGGCGTCAACATTGCCCGTAACGCTGGATCCACGGGCTCGCTGACCGTCGAGAACGGCGGCAGCTTCCAGACCTATGAAGGCAGCCTCTATGCGGGCCTCGGCGCGACGATCACCGTGACGGGCCCGGGCTCGTCCATGCTGATCGGCACCCGCAATGCCACGCCGCCGGTCGACTGGAGCGACGGCGACGGCTGGTTCAGCCCGGACGAGGGTGCGACGACCGTCATCAGCAATGGCGCCACGCTGAATGCCGATGCCAGCTATATCGGCAGTGCCGGCACCGAGGCGGTGACCAGCATCACCGTGACCGGCGCGGGCACGACCTGGTACAACTGGCTCAACATCTATGTCGGCGGCACCGGCAATGGCGATCCTGGTCGCGGGTCGGCGGTTGTCGCCGACGGCGCGGTGGCCACGTCCTATACGGGCGCGGTCGGCGTCGACGAGGGCTCCAGCGGCACGCTGCTGGTGACGGGGCAGGGCACCGTGTTCCAGGTGCTGGCGCGCACCGGTTTCTCCGGCAATTTCCGTGTCGGCTTTGCCGGCGAGGCCACGGTTACCGTGCAGGACGGCGCGACGCTTTCGGCCGCGAATCTGATCCGCATCGCCGATCTCGAAGGCTCGGTCGGCACGCTCAACATCGGCGCGGCGGAAGGCCAGGCACCGGTCGCGCCCGGCACCGTTATCGGCGCCAATGGCGTTTACTTCGGCGAGGGCGACGCGACGCTGGTGTTCAACCACACCAGCACGGGACTGGTCTTCAACAACGAGCTGTCTGGCACGGGCGGCGAAATCCGCCACCTTGCCGGCGTGACCAATTTCACCGTCAACTCCCCGGATTTCACCGGTACGCTCGATCTCATCGGCGGCACCGTGAAGGTGAATGCGGCCATTCCCGGCATGGCGGTGAATGTCGGCAGCGGAACCACGCTGGGCGGCAACAGCACGATTGGCGCGCTCACCGTCGCAGCAGGCGGCATCATCGCGCCGGGCAATTCGATCGGCACCATCGCGGTGACGGGCGATGTCACCTTCTCGCCAGGCTCAATCTATCAGGTCGAGCTCGACGCGAACGGCAATAGCGACCTCATCGCCGCCACGGGGCAGGCGTTCCTGAATGGCGCAACGGTGGCGCTGGTTACCCTCGACCCGCAGGAAAGCTACCGGCACCCGCAGGTCTATACGATCGTGTCCGCCGCGGGTGGCGTGGTGGGCTCGTTCGGGGCGGTGACAACGGATTCGATGTTCCTCACCGTCGACGTGAACGACCTCGCCAACGGCATCAATGTGGTCATCTCGGTCCCGGACAACGCTTTCGCCAGCGTCGCCGCGACGCCGAACCAGTTCGCCACGGCGGGCGCTCTCGGGACGTTGGGCCAGGTCGGCCCGTCTCTGGCGCTTTATAATTCATTGCTGTTCCTGAATTCGGCCAGCGAGGCGCGGCTCGCCTATGACCAGCTCTCGGGCGAGGTTCACGCCTCGGCGCAGTCGGTGTTCATGGAGCAGTCCTCGCTGATCCGCGGGGCGCTGAACGACCGGTTGCGCGCGGCGCA
>QFQD01000075.1 GCA_003241485.1 Ancylobacter novellus | reverse complement strand
CCTCGCGGCGGCGGGCCAGCCGGCGGCTTATGGCGCGACCTATGGCGGCGCGGCCATGGGCGGCGGCACGACGACGGCGGCGGTGAATGTGCGCTCGGGGCCGGGCGTACGCTATGGCCCGCTTGGCACACTGCCGGCGGGATCTCCGGTGAATGTCGTCTCTTGCGCCGGCGCCTGGTGCCAGACCCAGTATGGCTATGTCAGTGCCCGCCACATCACCCAAGGCGCCTTTGCAGCCCCCGTCACTCCGATCACAGGTGTTCCGCTGAGCCGCGCGACGCCTGGAGCGCTGCCCGCGACCATGGCGACACCCGGCATCGCCGGGGCGGCTGCGCTTGGTTATGCCGCGACCGGGACCAATTACCGCCAGCCCGCCTACACGGCCGGCGTCGCGACCCAGCCCGCCGCTCCTGTCCTGCCGACCGGTGCTGCCCGTGCCTATGCGCCGGCTATCCCGACCGTCATGGCTCCCGGCGTTCAGGCCGAGGCGCCCAGCGCGGCGACCGCGACGGCCTATTCGACGATGACGACGGCCGCGGTGAATGTCCGCAGTGGGCCCGGTACCAGCTATAACCTGCTCGGTACGGTTCCGGCGGGTACGCCGGTGAATGTCGTCTCCTGTGCCGGCGCCTGGTGCCAGACGCAATATGGCTATGTCAGCTCGCGCCATCTTTCCGGCGGGCAGGGGAGCCCGGCCTTTGCCACGCGGCCCTCGACGCCCCGTGTCGTGGTGCGTCCCTCGCGCGTCACCTCGGGCAGCTATTCCAACGTCGCCTATGTCGATCCCGCCTATGCGGCCTATCCCGCAGATTACCCGACCAGCTACGCCACCGATCCCGGCTATGGCGGGTATGGCGGCTATGGCGGCTTCGGCTATTCGCCGGCGCCCAACCTCGGCGGTGCGGTCCTTGCCACCCTGGCCGCGCCGATCGTGGGTGTCGCCGCGGCGGTCGACACTGTTGTCGGCGGCTGGAGCGGCAACTGGAACGGGGGATGGACCACCAATTGGGGAGCCGGCCGCTACGGCTGGAACGGTGCGCCGTCCTATGGTTACGGCTATGGGGCCGGCAATGTCTGGCGCGCCAGCTGGGGGCCGGGCTATTGGGGCCCCGGCGTGACCGGCCCGAACCGTCCATCCTACTGGGGGGCGCGGCCGAGCTATTGGGGTGGGCGACCGACCTATTGGAACATGCACCCTGGCTACACCAATTACGCGCGCTTCGGCGATCGCAATGGCGACACCTACTGGTCGCGGCGCGGGGAAGGGCGCCTGCCGCAACGGGCGAGTTTTTATGGCTCGTCCGGGCTCGGGCCGCGCTGGCAGGGACCCTACGATGCGGGCCCCTGGTACGATGGGCGGCCGGTATCCTGGCGCCCCCGCGCCTCGCGCTGGTGAGCCGATGACAGTGCCGTGAAGGGCTGCGCGGATAAGTAGTGCAACCAATTCATGCCAATTCAGTTGCTACTCCACATTGATGACGTCTGCTGGAGACAGCGGCGAGAGGGTGCCTCGAACGCATCCCACAGTGAGGAGAGTGCCATGCGAGTGCCAAAAAGCCTGATATTGGCTGTCGGCCTGCTGGTTGCAGGGAGCGTGGCAGCCTCTGCACGTCCGGCGACAGTGACGACCGATCTCAATGTCCGCTCGGGACCGGGAACCCGCTATGCCGTGGTCGGGTCGCTTCCGGCCGGAGCGCGGGTTGATGTCGGCGGCTGCACCGGCAATTGGTGCCGCGTCGGTGGCGGCTATGCGAATGCCAGCTATCTCGCCTTCGGCGGCGGGACGCGTGTTCTGGTGCAGCCGGACTATTACGACAATGACGTTGCCCTTGGCGTCGGGGCACTCGCGGTGGGGGCCGCCATCGGCTCCGGCTGGGGCTATTGGAATGGCCCCGGTTACTGGGGTGGTCCCGGCTATTGGGGTGGCCCCGGCTACTGGCGGGGTCCGGGCTATTGGCGCGGCCCGGGTTACTGGCGTGGCGGGCCCCCTCCGGGCTGGCGTGGTGGCCCGGTTCCCGGATGGCGCGGCCGCCCGGTCTATTGGCGCGGCGGCGCACCCGGCTGGCGCGGAAACCCGGCGTTCCGCGGGCCTCGTCCGGCCAATTGGCGGGCTTATCCCGGCCCGGTCTTCCGTGGCGCCCCGGGTTATCGAGGCGGTCCTGCCTTCCGCGGCGGCTTCGGCGGGCCCCGGCCCGTCATGTATCGACCGATGGGCGGCGGATTCCGCGGGGGTGGAATGGGCGGCTTCCACCGCTAGTCCGCAACGGATCTGAAATAGAAAGGGCGGCGCCTAGCGCCGCCCTTTTTGTCAGGCGTGCCCGAAAACGCGGGTGAAGATCGTGTCGACATGCTTGAGGTGGTAGCCGAGGTCGAACTTCTCGACGATCTCCTCGGCGCTCAGATAGCTGCGCACATCGGCATCGTTGGTAAGCAGCGTCTGGAAATCGCCCTCGCCGCGCCAGACCGGCATGGCGTTGCGCTGAACGAGGCGATAGGCGTCCTCGCGGCTCGCCCCCTTCTGGGTCAGCGCCAGCAATACGCGCTGGGAATGCACCAGGCCGCCGAGGCGGTCGAGGTTCTTCTGCATGGTCTCGGGATAGACGATCAGCTTCTCGACCACACCGGCCAGGCGGTTCAGCGCGAAATCGAGCGTCACCGTGGCGTCCGGGCCAATGCCGCGCTCGACGGAAGAGTGCGAGATGTCCCGCTCATGCCAGAGAGCGACATTCTCCAGCGCCGGGGTAACCATGCCGCGCACGAGGCGGGCAAGGCCGGTGACGTTTTCGGTGAGTACCGGATTGCGCTTGTGCGGCATCGCCGACGAGCCCTTCTGTCCGGCAGAGAAGAACTCCTCGGCTTCCAGCACCTCGGTCCGCTGCAGATGGCGGATCTCGATGGCGACGCGCTCCATCGACGAGGCGACCACGCCGAGCGCGGCGAAAAACGCCGCATGGCGGTCGCGCGGGATGACCTGCGTCGACACCGGCTCGACCTTCATGCCGAGCTTGGCCGCGACATATTCCTCAACCCGTGGGTCGATCTGCGCGAAGGTGCCAACCGCGCCGGAGATGGCGCAGGTCGAGACCTCGTCGCGCGCCGCGACCAGGCGGGCGCGGTTGCGCTGGAATTCGGCATGGGCCTGCGCCAGCTTGAGGCCGAAGGTCGTCGGCTCGGCATGGATGCCGTGCGAGCGGCCAATGGTCGGGGTGAGTTTGTGCTCGAAGGCGCGGGTCTCCAGCGCCGCGAGCAGCCGGTCGACATCTTTGATGAGAATGTCGGCGGCGCGCATCAGCTGCACGTTGAAGCAGGTGTCGAGCACGTCCGACGAGGTCATGCCCTGATGAACGAAGCGCGCTTCCGGTCCGACGATCTCGGCGAGATGGGTGAGGAAGGCGATGACGTCATGCTTGGTGACGGCCTCGATCTCGTCGATGCGCGCGACGTCGAAGGTGGCGTCCTTCGCCATCTCCCAGATCTTCGCGGCGGCCTCCGTCGGCACCACGCCGAGCTCGGCCAGCGCGTCGGTCGCGTGCGCCTCGATCTCGAACCAGATGCGGAAGCGGGTCTGCGGCTCCCAGATGGCAGCCATTTCGGGACGGGTATAGCGCGGGATCACGGGCGGCTCTTTCGGCAATCGAGGGAGTAGTGCGCTCTAGCAGGTTAGGGAAAATCCTTCAAACGCAGGCTTCACACCAGTTCGCCGCGCGCCCGGGCGGCGGCGGTGCGGATGGCGTCGATGTTGCCGGCATAGGCGGACGGGCCGCCCTTGAACACGGCGGAGCCGGCGACGAGCGCGTTGGCGCCGGCAGCCGTGCAGGCGGCGGCGGTGTCTTTCGTCACGCCGCCGTCGATCTCGATGTCGATTGGCCGATCGCCGATCATCGCGGAGATCTGCCGCACCTTGTCCATCACCGGCGCGATGAAGGCCTGGCCGCCGAAACCGGGGTTTACCGTCATCACGATGACGAGGTCGATGATGTCGAGCACATGCTCAATGGCGCTGGCCGGGGTCGCCGGGTTGAGCGCGACGCCGGCCTTCTTGCCAAGCGCGCGGATCGCCTGCAGCGAGCGGTGCAGATGCGGGCCCGCTTCGGCATGGACGGTGATGTGGTCGGCGCCCGCCTTGGCGAAGGCCTCCAGATAGGGATCGACCGGTGCAATCATCAGATGCACGTCGAACGGCTTGGCGGAGAGCGGGCGGATCGCCTTCACCACATCCGGGCCGAAGGAGATGTTGGGCACGAAATGCCCGTCCATCACGTCGATATGGATCCAGTCGGCGCCGGCCGCGTCAACCGCCTTCACTTCCTCGCCGAAGCGGGCGAAATCGCAGGCGAGGATGGACGGGGCGATGATGAGCGGGCGTGTGGTCATTGCGGTTCTCCCCGGCGGGCGCGTTCCGGAAGGCCGGGCCGTAGCATGGCGGTGGCGGAGCCGCAATAAATGTGGCTCTGGCGCATCTGAGGCGTAACTGCGGATGCGCGGTATCCGGCGCTGGGTTAGGCTCCGATTCGTAGCGCTCGGCATATCGTGCCGAGACCGTTTTTTGGGGGAGCACCTGATGAACAAGATGGGGTATCTGGCGGCGGTGGCCGGGCTGGCATCAATGAGCCTGCTGTCGGTGATTCCGGAAGCCAGCGCCTGGCGGGCCGGCGCCTGCGGTCCGCGCGGCTGCGTGGGCGCTGCCGGTGCGGGCGTGTATCGTGGCCCGGGCTATTACCCGAACCGCGGCTATTACGTGCCGCATGGCGCCTATTACGGCGCCCGCGGCCCGGTGGTGATCACCAACCCCTATCGCTACTGGCCGTCCGGCGGCGCGGTGGCGGCGGGTGCCGCGCTCGGTTTCGTTGCCGGTGCGGCCGCGGCCTCGCTGGCCGGTCCGCCGCCGCAGCCGAACTACTGCTGGTTCTATACCAATCCGCAGCGGACCACGGGCTTCTGGGAACCTTGCCCCTGAACGCATTACCACCGGGCGGGCGGCCGGGCGTTTCCGGCCGTTCCTCAGGAGGAGATCAGCGCCGCCATCTGTCGCGCCAGGCCGGCAGTGTTCCGGGCTGGGGAAGGGCGGTCGCCTCATACACTGCGCGGGCGCAGGCGCGGGCAAGCGTGCGCACCACCGCGTCGCCGATCAGCGCGAGATCGAAAATCTGATCGTCGAGCGGGCGCCGGCCTGTCGCGGCGGCGAAGATGGTGTCGCCGTCGAGGGGCGTGTGCACCGGCCAGATGGCGTGCGCGTAGCCATCATGCGCCATGACCGCGAGGCGCTTGCACTGCGCCTTGGTGAGCAAGGCATCGGTGGCAACCAGCGCGATGGTGGTGTTGGCGCCTGGCGGCAACCCTTTTAACGGCGGGCGCTGCGGCAAAGCGGGCAGGGGGCTGGGCAGGCCGAGGCCGCCGAATTCGCCGTTTGTCTCGAAAGGCGCCGCCCAGAAATGCGGTCCCTCGCCCAGCGTGACGGCGCCGCAGGCATTCACCGCGACGATGGCGCCGACCGTGTGGCCGCTGGCGGCAATCATGGAGGCGGAGCCGAGCCCGCCCTTGAGGTTCACCGTCGTCGCGCCGGTGCCGGCGCCGATGGTCCCGAGCGGGAAATCCAGACCCGCGGCATTGGCGGCGGCATAGCCCAGGTCGCGATAGGGCGAGAAGCGGCCCCAGTTCTTGTCGCCTCCGTTGATGAGGTCGAACAGCACCGCACCGGGCACGATCGGCACGCGCGCCTCGCCGACGGGAAAGCCGATGCCGCGCTCGGCCAGGGCCGCCATCACCCCGCCCGCGGCATCGAGACCGAAAGCGGAACCGCCCGACAGCGTGATGGCGTGAATCGCGCCCACCGTCTCGTCCGGCGCCAGCAGATCCGTCTCGCGGGTGCCGGGGCCTCCGCCACGCACATCCACGGAGGCGACGGTCGGTTCATCGAAGACAATCGCGGTGGTGCCGGAGGCGAGGGCGAGATCGGTGGCGTGACCCACCTTCACGCCGGCGACATCGGTGATCAGGTTGCGCATGGGAGCCGCACTCGGTTCATCACATCACGGGGAGAGGCTACCGGCCGCATTGCTTATGGTCGGCCGGCCGTGCATTGGGAAGCACTCAGAACGACCAAGGTTACCCAGTTCATGGCCGACGTCACCCTCCCGGCCGCGTTTGTCGCCGGCATTGCCAGCTTCGTGTCGCCCTGCGTGCTGCCGCTGGTGCCGCCTTATCTGTGTTATCTCGCCGGCACGAGTCTCGACCAGATCACCCACAAGGCGCCGACCGACGCGGCGGCGCGGCGCACGCTTGGCGCGGCGGTGCTGTTCGTCGCCGGCTTTTCCACTGTGTTCGTGGCGCTCGGTGCCGGGGCCTCGGTGGTCGGCGGCTATCTCAGGCTCTACTCGCAGGAACTCGCCATCATCGCCGGCCTTGCCATCCTGCTGATGGGGCTGCATTTCCTCGGCGTCCTGCGCTTCGGCTGGATGACCCGGACCAAGCGCGTGCATGTCGACGCGCCCTCGACGCTGGCGGGGGCCTATGTGATGGGCCTTGCCTTCGCGTTTGGCTGGACGCCCTGCATCGGGCCCGTGCTCGCTGCCATTCTCGCCGTGGCGGCGAGCGAGCAGACGCTGACGCACGGGGCTGGCCTGCTGGCGGTCTATTCCGCCGGGCTCGGCGTCCCGTTCATGCTGGTGGCGGCAATGGCGCGCCCGGCGCTCGGCCTGCTGGTGCATGCGCGGCGCTATCTGCCGATCGTCGAGAAGGCCATGGGCGCGCTGCTGGTGCTCACCGGCATAGGCTTCCTGTCCGGCTGGATGGCGACCTTCAGCTACTGGATGCTGGAGACGTTCCCGGCACTGGGCAGCTTCGGCTGAATGTGAGCGAGGCCGCCCAAAGAAAAACCCGCCGGCGCGAGCCGGCGGGTTTCCTTATTCCAAACTGATGACAGGCGCTGCGCGGACGAACCGCGCCGGCGCGTCGCCTCAGAGCTCGGTGTAGCCGCCGTCCTTCCAGACGTAGACGACGTAGTCGAGGTTGGTGCGGTCACCCTTCTTGTCGAAGGTGAGCTTGCCGAGCACGGTGTCGAAGGCCTTGCCGGAGTGGATGTATTCGGCGACCTTCTTGGTGTCGAGCGACTTGGTCGCTTCCACGGCCTGCTGGATCACCTGGCCGGCGGCGTAGGAGTAGAGCACGTAGCCTTCCGGATCGATGCCCTTCTTCTTGAACTCGTCGACGACCTTGGTCGCGGCGGGGTTCTTGCGCGGGTCGGGACCGAAGGTCATGAGGGTGCCCTCGGCGCCCGGACCGGCGATGGTCCAGAACTCCTTGTCGGTGATGCCGTCACCCGAGAACAGGACGGTCTTGAGGCCCTGGTCGCGCATCTGGCGCACGAGCAGGCCGGCTTCGGTGTGCAGGCCGCCGTAATAGAGCACGTCGACATTCGCGCCCTTGAGCTTGGAGACGAGAGCCGAATAGTCCTTCTCGCCGGGGTTGATACCCTCGTAGATGACTTCCTTGATGCCCGCCTTGTTCATCGACTTCTGGGTCTCGTCCGCCAGACCCTTACCGTAGGGGGTCTTGTCGTGGACGATGGCAATCTTCTTGCCCTTCAGGTTCTTCTCGATGTACTCGGCCGCCACCAGGCCCTGCTGGTCGTCACGGCCGCAGGTGCGGAACACGTTGGCCAGGCCACGCTCGGTCAGCTTCGGGTTGGTCGAGGCCGGGGAGATTGCCAGCACGCCGGCTTCGGCATACTGCTCGGAGGCCGGGATCGACACGCCCGAGTTGAAGTGACCGATGACGAACTTCACGCCGTCGGCGATGAACTTGTTCGCGACCGAAACGCCCTGCTCGGGCTTGGAGGCGTCGTCACCGACGATGATCTCGACCTTCTGGCCGAGGAGGCCGCCCGCAGCGTTGACGTCCGTAGCCCACTGCTCGGCGCCGTTCTTCAGCTGGGCGCCGAAGGTCGCGTTCGCGCCGGTGATGGGGCCGCCGACGCCGACCTTGACCTGCGCGGATGCCGGAACGGCAAGGGCCGCCATGGCGCCGAGCGCAATGCCGGCAAACAGAAGCTTCTTCATGAACTTCTCTCCTAGTACTGGAAGGGTTTTAGTCGCAGCCTGAGCGGCTCGGCAGCAGTCGCCCCGAACCGTTATCATGCTCTTTTCCGCGCTCTTGTCGACGAGCAAGCGAAACATGGTGAAAGGGCTCACGCGCTATCGCCGGGTGCCTTGCCGGCGCCGCTGGCGAGCCAGCCGAAAGGTCCGGACTGACGGTAGATCCAACCATAGCGCGTGGCCATCTGCCGGGCACGCTCCGCCCTGAAGCCCAAGGTCGAGACCGCCATGAGGAAGGCGGTATCGGTCACGAAGTAATGCAGGGAGAGCAGCGTGCCGTTGAACAGGGCGAAGTGGAAGAAGCGCACGACGCAGCCCAGCAGCAGGGCGTAGATCACCACCTGCCGGTAGGAGCGCCAGGTGCCGGCGATCGATCGACCGGTCAGCCACGCCGCGCCGCCACCGAGGAAGATCGTGACGAGCGCGAAATCGCCGCGCGAGACCTCGACCACCTGGTCGGGCGCGATGACCGCGCTGACAAGAACGGCCAGTATGATGAGGGCGGGTACGACCACGGCAAGGCTGGCCGGCGAGCCCTGGGAAATGAGAGTTCCGCTGGAGGTCGCCATTTCAGTGCTTCCCGCCTTCGAGATAAGCCGCCCGCACTTCCGGGCGTTCGAGCAGTTCGCGGCCCTGACCGGACATGGTCACCACGCCGTTGACGAGCACATAGCCGCGATGGGCCAGCTTGAGCGCGTGGAACGCGTTCTGCTCGACGAGGAAGACGGTCAGGCCCTCCGCGCGGTTGAGTTCGCGGATCGCGTCGAAGATCTGCTTCACGATCAGCGGGGCGAGGCCGAGCGAGGGCTCGTCCAGCATCAGCAGGCGCGGACGGCTCATCAGCGCGCGGCCGATGGCGAGCATCTGCTGCTCGCCGCCCGACAGGGTGCCGCCGCGCTGGTTGATGCGCTCCTTGAGACGCGGAAACAGCTCGAACACCTTGAGCAGATCCGCGTCGAAATGCTTGAAGCCGTCGACCGAGGCGCCCATCTGCAGGTTCTCGAACACGGTCATGCGCGGGAAGATGCGGCGTCCTTCCGGGGACTGGGCGATCTTCAGGTTGGCAATCTCGTGGGTCGGCACCTTGGTGATGTCGCGCCCTTCATAGATGATCTGGCCCTCGCGGGGGCGGGGCTGGCCGAAGATCGTCATCATCAGCGTCGACTTGCCGGCGCCGTTGGAGCCGATCAGCGTGACGATCTCGCCGCGATGGACGTCCACATCGACGCCTTTCAGCGCCATGATGTTCCCGTAGAAGGTCTTCACGCCGCGCACGGCCAGCATGGGCTCGCCGGTGGGCAGCGCCGCCGCCGTCTGCGGGGCGGCAGTCAGGGTGTCGCTCACGAGTGGGCTCCCGTGGAATGGGCCGCGATTTCCGCGTCGATCTCGGCTTCGACCTCTTCGACCGCGTCCTCGTCCACGCCGAGATAGGCGGCGATGACGCGCGGATCGTTCTTCACCGCTTCGGGAGTGCCGTCGGAAATCTTGGTGCCGTAGTCGAGCACCACGACGTGGTCGGAGATTTCCATCACCACGCTCATGTCATGCTCGATCAGCAGGATCGACGTGCCGTGCTCCTCGCGGATGGAGCGCAGCAGCGTGTTCAGTTCCAGGCTCTCGCGCGGGTTGAGGCCGGCGGCGGGCTCGTCGAGGCACAGCAGGATGGGCTCTGAGCACATGGCGCGGGCGATCTCCAGCCGGCGCTGGGCGCCATAGGGGAGATCGCCGGCCGGGTCGTCGGCGCGGTCGGTGAGCCCGACCTTCTCCATCCAGTACTTGGCCTTCTCCGTCGCGGCGCGCTGGGCGGCGCCCCAGCTCGGCAGGCCGAACAGGCCCTTGAGCGAGAAGCCGGAGGCCCGCATCAGCGCGTTGTGCTGGGCGACCATCAGGTTCTCCAGCACCGTCATGCCGGTGAACAGGCGGATGTTCTGGAAGGTGCGGGCCACCTTCGCCTCGCCCGAGACCCGGTAGTCGGGCATGCGCTCCAGCAGGTAGACGCTCGAGCCTTGGCTGACCAGCGCGCGCTCGCCGATGAGGGTGACCCGCGCGAGCTCGTCGGCCGTCGGCGCCCGCCCATGGGCGAGCACGAGGCGCCCCTCACTCGGCTTGTAGAAGCCGGTGATGCAGTTGAACACCGTCGTCTTGCCGGCGCCATTGGGGCCGATCAGGGCGGTGATGTCACCGCGCCCGACCTTGAAGGAGAGGTCGTTCACCGCGATCAGGCCGCCGAAGCGCATGAACAGGTGTTCGACGGAGAGGATGGGGTCGGCTTCCCAGCGCGGGATGCCGGCTTGAACGGAATGTGCCATCAGCCGTGCCCTTCCTTGACGAGGTCACCCGACACGGCCTTGCGCTCCTTGAGGAAGATGGTGGGATCACGGGTCGAGACCAGACCGCGCGGCTTCCAGACCATGATGGCGACCATGGCGAAGCCGAAGATCAGCATGCGGAAGAGGCTCGGGTCGAAATCATTGCCGAAGATCTGCTTCAGGAAGCCGAGATTGCGCAGCATCTCCATGCCGCCCATCATCACCGCCGCCGAGACGGCGACACCGATCTGCGAGCCCATGCCGCCGAGCACCACGATGGCGAGGATCATCGCCGAGATGTCGAAGGTGAAGCTCTCCGGGCTGACGAAGCCGGCACGCACCGCGAAGAAGCAGCCGGCAAAGCCGCCGAACATGGCGCCGGTGGCGAAGGCCGACAGCTTGACGTTGGTGGTGTTGATGCCGAGCGAGCGGCAGGCGATCTCGTCCTCGCGCAGGGCTTCCCAGGCACGCCCCACGGGCAGCTTTCGCAGCCGCACCGTGGCGAAGGCGGTGATGAGCGCGAGCGCCAGGATAACGAAGTAGAGGAAGACGATGCGGTGCATCGGGTTGAATTCAAGCCCGAACAGCGCCGCGAAACCGTCCTCGCCCGCACTGAAGGGGATGCCGAAGAAGGTGGCGCGCGGGATGGAGGCGATGCCGGCGCCGCCGCCGGTGAAATCCACCCAGTTGATGAGCACCAGGCGGATGATCTCGCCGAAGGCCAGCGTCACGATGGCGAGGTAGTCGCCGCGCAGGCGCAGCACCGGAAAGCCAAGGATCATGCCCCACAGGCCGGCGAAGACGCCCGCCAAGGGCAGGCATATCCAGAACGCCCAGTTGGCCCAGAACGTCTCGCCGAGCAGGCCGGCGAAGAAGTCGTTGATCGGGGCCGAGGTGGCGAGCAGCGCATAGGTGTAGGCGCCAACGGCATAGAAGGCGACGTAGCCGAGATCCAGAAGGCCCGCGAGGCCGACCACGATATTGAGGCCCCAGCCCAGCATCACATAAGTGAGGATGAGGATGCCCAGATCGATGAGGTAGCGGCTCTCGTTGAGCCCGCCCATCGCAAAGGTCGCGATGGCGGGGAAGCCGACGGCGAAGGCCAGCAGGATCGGCTTGACGGTCGGCCCGATGGCGGTGCCGGCACGATCGAAGACACTCGGACCACTCCGGGCGCTCGGCTTGCGATTAGGCGACCAGACCGTGAGGTTGAGGATCAGGCGACCGAAGAAAATGATGCCGACCATGATGGCCAGCAGCTTCGGGCGGTAGGCGAGCCCGAGAAGGCCGTCGATCACGACGGTCTCGAAGCCGATGAGCGGGCCGAACAGGCCGAGAGCGATGAGGCCGGTGATCAGCGCGTCCTTGAACGCTTCGCCGATCACCGAATTGGAAGGGGACGCCTGGGCCGAGGCCGGCGCGGTTTCAGCAAGCTGAACTGCCATGACGACCTGACCTCAGACCTTCTCGACTTCCGGCCGGCCAAGCAGGCCCTGCGGCATGAAGATGAGCGTGATGGCGAGGATGGAGAATGCCGCCACGTCCTTGTATTCGATCGAGAAATAAGCCGACCAGAACACTTCGATCAGGCCGATCAGCAGCCCGCCCAGCACGGCGCCCGGAAGAGAGCCGATGCCGCCCAGAACCGCGGCGGTGAAGGCCTTCACGCCCGGCACGAACCCGTCGGCGAAGTGCGCCACGCCGTAGTACATCATGTACATGACGCCGGCGACGGCCGCGAGCGCGGCGCCGATGACGAAGGTCAGCGAGATGGTGTGGTCGACATTGATGCCGAGCAGCGCCGCCATCTTGCGGTCCTGCTCGCAGGCACGCTGCGCTCGGCCGAGCGAGGTCTTCTGAACGAGGTACCAGAAGCCCATCAGCAGCACGGCGGTTACGGCCATGATGATGATCTGCTTCCACGCCAGCGTGACCTGGTAGCCGTTATTGTCCATCAGCACGATCACGTCGGTGACCATCGGCGGGACCGGCTTGTTGCGCGGGCCCTGCGAGACCTGGACGAAATTGGCGAGGAAGATCGACATGCCGATCGCCGAGATCATCGGCGCGAGGCGGAACGAGCCGCGCAAGGGGCGGTATGCCACGCGCTCGATCGCCCAGTTGGTCAGCGAGGTGAAGAACATCGCCACCACCAGCACGATGGCCAGCGCCAGGAAGATCGAGGTGATGCCGAACACCGTGGTGATCAGCAGGAAGCAGATGAGCGCAATGAAGCTCGAAACCATGAACACATCGCCATGGGCGAAGTTCACCATGCCGATGATGCCGAAGACCATCGTGTAGCCGATGGCGATCAGCCCATAGATCGAGCCGAGCGTCAGCCCGTTGATGAGCTGCTGAATGAAGACGTCCATGTTGTTTTTCGGCTCCCCTCAGCCGTTATTGGAGGTCGTGCGGCCGGACGCTTTGCACAGATAATCATCGTGCCCGTCCTGTATGCGTCTCACACTCTTATCGCGCACCGCGCACTCATACAATTCGATCGAAAGACTAAATGCAATCGATCGAAAGGTGTGATGTATGGGTATTAAAATACCAATTCACGAAATATCGTTGTTCTTCAATATTTTGCCGCACTGCGTCCACGTCACGTAATTCGCACACCGTGTTCACTTTTTTGACGCAATGGCCACGGCAGGGGAAGGCGACGGACCGGCGGTTTCAAAGCGGTGCATTGGAAGTTATGCACAGGAGCCACCAGATGTATGCGCGGCAGGGGACGCTGCCGCGTTCAGGGAGGCGGATTTGGATGAAATGACGGGCCGCGAGGGCGAGCACGCGGGCATGCGGACAGTCGAGCCCGGCCTCTACCGGGAGGCGATGAGCCGCCTCGTCGCTGCCGTCCACGTCATCACCACCCATGGCGAGGACGGCCGGGCCGGTTTCACCGCGACGGCGGTCGCCTCCGTCTCCGACAGTCCGCCCACGCTGCTGGTCTGCCTCAACCGGCGGATCCGCTCGGCGCCGGCCTTCCGGCAGGCCGGCGTCTTCGCGGTGAACATGCTGGCGGGCGAGCAGCAGTCTGTCGCGGAAGGTTTTAGCGGACGTACCGGGCTTTCCGGCGAGCAGCGTTTCGGTGTGGGCCACTGGCACGCGGGAAGCCTAGGCGTGCCGTCTCTTGTGGGCGCCGTCGCGGTGTTCGAGTGCCGGCTGGTCGATGTGCGCACCATCGCCACGCATGACGTGCTGATCGGCCATGTCGAGGCGGTAACGCTCGGCCCGGACCGGGCGAAGCTCGCTTATCTCGGGCGCGATTTCCTGAAGATCTAGGCGAATTGCCCCGCGACCCAGCCGGACGACCACGCCCACTGGAAATTATAGCCGCCGAGCCAGCCGGTGACATCGACCACCTCGCCGATGAAGTAGAGACCGGGCATGTCGCGCGCCTGCATGCTGCGCGAATCAAGGCTGTCCGTATTCACGCCGCCCAGCGTGACTTCGGCCGTGCGGTAACCCTCCGAGCCGACCGGCTTCACCCGCCAGGCATTCACCGCTTCCGCGATTCCTCGCAGCACCTTGTCGGAAAGGTCGGCGAGGTTCTTCGCGCCGGCCTCGCGCTCGCCGATGAGCTGGGCGAGCCGCTTGGGGAGGAACTGGGCCAGCACGGTAGCGGCGGCCTGCCGCCCGTGGCTCGCGCGTGCGGCCCTGAGCTCGGCGAAGATGTCCGTACCGGGCGCGAGCGCCATCTCGATCTCGTCACCCTCACGCCAGTAGGACGAGATCTGCAGCATCGCCGGACCGCTGAGCCCACGATGGGTAAACAGCAGGCCGTCGTCGAACTGTGTCTTGCCGTGTCGCACGCGCCCTTCCACGGCGACCCCGGCCAGCGGTGCCAGCCGCTCCAGCAGCCCTGCCTCCAGCGTGAGCGGCACCAGCGCGGGGCGCGTCGGCACCAGCTTCAGGCCGAACTGCTCGGCAATGTCATAGCCGAAGCCGGTCGCGCCCATTTTGGGGATCGACTTGCCGCCGGTGGCGACGACCAGCGAGCGGCAGGCGAGGGCGCCATGTGTCGTCTCCAGCGTATAGCCGTCGGCGGTTAGCTCGATGCGGGTGACGCCGGTGGCGAGGCGCAGTTCCACGCTCGCCGCGCGCAGCCCCTCGGTGAGCAGATCGACGATCTGGCGTGAGGAGCCGTCGCAAAACAGCTGGCCGCGGCCCTTCTCGTGCCAGGCGATGCCGCGGGCGTCCACCAGCGAAATGAAGTCGCGCTGGGTGTAGCGCTTCAGCGCGGAGATGCAGAAGCCGGGATTTTCCGAGAGATAATTGGGCGGCGCCGCGTCGAGATTGGTGAAATTGCAGCGACCGCCGCCGGAAATGCGGATCTTCTCGCCCGGCGCGCGGGCGTGGTCGATCACCACGACGCGCCGGCCGCGCTTGCCGGCCTCCCAGGCGCACATCATGCCGGCCGCACCCGCGCCGAGCACGACGACGTCAACGCTCGCTGCCGCCTTCATTGCGGCGCGCCGTGTCTGTCGGCCGGAGCGACCGCCTCGTCATAGGCATGCTCGCCGCCGCAATAATCGGTGACATGCCAGCCGTCCGGCGTCGCCTCCAGATAGGTCGGGCCGATCGGCACCTTGCCGTAGCCGCCGGGAATGTCGAGCACATAGGTCGGCAGGGCGAGGCCGGAGAGGCGCCCGCGCAGGGCCTGCATCAGCTCCTGTCCGCGCCGGATGGTGAGGCGGAAATGCGCGGTGCCGGGGGCAAGGTCGGGATGGTGCAGATAGTAGGGCTTCACCCGGCACTCCACCAGCGTGCGGAACAACGTTGCCAAGGTGTCGGCGTCGTCATTCACCCCCGCGAGCAGCACGCTCTGGCTCACCAGCGCGATACCCGCATCCGCCAGCCGCGCCAGCGCCGTGCGGGCTTCGGGGCCGAGTTCCCGAGCGTGGTTCGCGTGCACTGCGACATAGGTGGTGGGGCCGGGCACCCTCAGCGCCTCAACCAGCGCGGCGGTGATGCGCTCGGGCGCGGCAACCGGCACGCGGGTGTGAAAGCGCACGATCCGGACGTGGCCGATGGCGGCGAGCCGGGCCATCAGTTCCGCGAGGCGGCGGGCCGAGGCGACCAGCGGGTCGCCGCCCGTCACCACCACTTCCCAGATTTCCGGGTGCGCCGCGACATAGGCGAGCGCCGTCTCCAGCGCCTCGTCGGACAGGCTGGTCTCGGCGCCCGGCCCGACCATTTCGCGGCGGAAGCAGAAGCGGCAATAGACGGCGCAGACGCCGACGAGCTTCAGGAGCACCCGGTCGGGATAGCGGTGCACGATGCCCGGCACCGGGCTGTGCGCGGCGTCACCGATCGGGTCGGCCAGTTCCTCCGGCAGCGTCTCGACCTCGCGCGCATCGGGCACGAACTGGCGCGCGATCGGATCATCCGCCGTGGCGGGGTCGATGGCCTGCGCGAGCGTCGGCGTGAGCGCAACGGCGTAGCGCTCGGCAACGGCGTCGAGCCCCTCGCGTGCGGGCAGCAAGCCGGCCGCGTCGAGATCGTCGAGGCTGCGCAGCGTGCGCGGCAAGCGGGCCAGCGGCGTCGGCGGGAGATGGGACGGAACAGGCTTCATGCGCGGTCTTTTGATCCGTTCCGTTCTTGCCGGCAAGGCGCGGTTTGCTGCATTGCGCTATGTTGATGCCGACAGGCCGAGGGAAACGCGATGCTGGTTCGTGAGGAAGACGTGTTGCAGGTCGCCGCGCAATGGCGCCGGGAAGGGCGCGGCGTGGCGCTGGCGACGGTCATCGAAACCTGGGGTTCCGCCCCCCGTCCGGTCGGCAGCCATCTTGTGATCGACGAGGCAGGCCACTTTCTCGGCTCCGTGTCCGGCGGCTGCGTCGAGGGCGCGGTGGTCGCGGAGGCTGCTGACGTCATCGCAGACGGGCAGGGGCGGCTTATCGAATTTGGCGTCGCCGACGAGACGGCCTGGCAGGTGGGCCTGTCCTGCGGCGGGCGCATCGCGGTCTATGTCGAGAAGGTCGCGTAATGGACCTTCCTCTACTCGAAGCGCTGAACGGCGAGCGCGCGGCGCGGCGCGCCAGCGTGCTGGTGACCGAGCTGGGCAGCGGCCGGCAGCGGCTGGTGCTTCCCGCGCAGGCCGCCGCAGATCCGTTGGCGGCAGACGTTGCCGAGGCATTGCGAACCGGCAAGAGCCGGCTGGTCGAGGTCGGCAATGAGCGCATTTTCCTTACCGCGCAGGTGCCTGCGCCCCGGCTCGTGATCACCGGCGCGGTGCATATCTCGCAGGCGCTGGCGCCGATGGCGACGACGGCCGGGTTCGACGTAATCATCGTCGATCCCCGCACTGCCTTCGCGACGCCCGAGCGCTTTCCCGAAGTCGATCTGCGCGCCGAATGGCCGGATGTGGCGCTGGCGCAGATCAGTCTCGATCCCTTCACGGCGCTGGCGGCGCTGACCCACGATCCCAAGATCGACGACCCGGCGCTGGCGGGGGCGCTGGCGGCCGGCTGCTTCTATGTCGGCGCGCTCGGCTCGCGCAAAACGCATGCGGCGCGGCTGGAACGGCTGGCCGCGCAGGGCCTCCCGCGCGAGACGCTAGCCCGTATCGCGCGGGAGCAGGCGGCGTGAAGTTCGGCCGCATCGCGCTTGAAGAGGCCGAGGGGGCGGTGGTGGTGCATTCGGTGCGCCTTCCCGGCCTTGATCTCCGCAAAGGTGCCGTGCTCACCCCCAGCTTGATTGGCCAATTGCGCGCGGCAGGTGTGGCGGACATTGTGGCGACCCGGCTGGAGGTGGGCGATGTCGGCGAGAATGACGCGGCCACCGCGATCGGCGCCGCCATTGCCGGCCCGCATGCCGTGCCGGACGCCGCCTTCACCGGGCGCGTGAACATCCGCGCCGGGGCGAACGGTGTAGTTGTGGTCGACCGCGCCGGCGTGGACGCGCTCAACCACATCGACGAGGCGGTAACGCTGGCGACGCTGCCCCCCTTTCACCGCGTGACGACCGGCGAGATGATCGCCACCGTGAAGATCATTCCCTTTGCCGTGTCGGACGCCGCGATGGCTGCGCTCGCGCCGCTCAGCCGGCCGCTGGTGGAGGTGGCGCCCTACAGGATCAAGCGGGTCGCGGTGATTTCGACGCTGCTGTCCGGTCTTCCCGAAAAGGTTGTCGCCAAGACGCTGCGTGTCACGGCTGCACGGCTCGCGCCGGCGGGGGCGACCATCGTCAGCGAGCGTCGCGTGCGGCACGACGAGGAGGAACTCGCGCGGGCGCTGGCGGAGGTGGCTGCGGACGGCGCCGAGCTGACGCTGGTGTTCGGCGCCTCGGCCATCGCCGACCGGCGGGACGTGATCCCGAGCGGCATCGAGGCGGCGGGGGGCGTGGTCGAGCACTTCGGCATGCCGGTCGATCCGGGAAACCTTCTTCTCATCGGCCGCGTTGGCACCATGCCGGTGCTGGGCGCGCCCGGCTGTGCACGCAGCCCCCGGGAGAACGGGTTCGACTGGGTTCTGCACCGTCTTCTCGCCGGGCTTAGCGTTTCCCGCGAGGACATCACGTCTTTGGGCGTCGGAGGTCTGCTGATGGAAATCCCGACCCGCCCGCAGCCGCGCGAAGGCGCGGTGGGCGAGAACACGAGCAAACGGGCGGCGGTGGTGCTGGCGGCCGGTCGCGGCACGCGCATGCCGGAGGCGCACAAACTCTCCGTTTCCGTCGATGGCGAGCCGCTGGTGCGGCGGGCGGTGAAGGCGGCGCTTGGGTCCTCCGCGCGGCCCGTGGTGGTCGTCACCGGGCACGAGGAAGCCAAGGTGCGCACCGCACTGGCAGGGCTCGATGTCGTCTTCGTGCATAATCCGGAATACGCGCAGGGTCTCTCGACCTCGCTGCGCGCGGGCATTGCCGCCTTGCCGGAAGACGTCGAGGCCGCCGTGGTCCTGCTCGGGGACATGCCGAGGGTGGAGGGCGAACTGGTCGAGCGTCTGGCGCGCGCCATCGATGCGGATGCCGGGCAACTCATCGCCGTGCCGGTGGTGAACGGGCGGCGCGGCAATCCCGTCGCCTGGGCGCGGCGAATGTTTCCCGCGCTAATGGCCCTCAGCGGAGATGTCGGTGCGCGACACCTCATCACTGAGTATGCCGACGCGGTGGTCGATGTCGCCACGGAGGGCAATGGCGTGTTCCTCGACATCGACACACGCGACGAACTCGCCGCGTTGGCGATCCACGAGATCGCCGCCCATGCCGATGTCGATGAAGGCCCCGCACTGGAAGGCATGAAGGCGGAGGACGCCTGAGGCCGGCTCAATAGGGCGCATAAAGCGACAGGGTGCCATAGGCTCCGTCGTCACTGTCGCTGCTCCAGCGCCATCCCCCCGCCACGCGCCACTGCCATCCCGGCAGCGGGGTTGCGAGAAACAGCCCGCCGCGTGCGTCCTGCGACAGCCAGTCAGTGGAGGCGGAGGCTTCGAGGCCGAGGTCGAACCATGGGTGAATGCGCCGCGCGGCGGTGGCGCGCACGCTGGCGGTCTCATCGGCGGTCGATCCGGCGAGAGCCGCGGTGAAGGTCCAGAATTCGTCGTGCCGGTAGAACCACTCGACCACCAGCTTCGCGCCGAACTGCGTGCCCTGATCCTTGTTGCCGGGATCGGGAAGGTCGAGGCGGTTGTCGACCATGTTCACCCCGGCATAGACGGCTACGGCGTGCGGACCACGCAGCCATTGCCAGCCCGCCAGCACTTCCCCTTCCAGCTTGTTGGCGTTGTTCCAGCCGCCCGGCACCGCGTCCGTGCGGTAGCGATAGGCCCCGCCGCCGGTTTGCGTGCGCAGGCGAAGCCCCTCTTCGTCCATCCTCGCGAAGGGCGCCCAGGCCATGCCGGCCCAGCCATAGGCATTGTCCCGAGCCACATCCATTCCGGTGAAAAAATACACCCGGTCACGTAGCGGATCGCGGCGCGTCTCCTCGGCCTCGAGCGACGGCGCAAGGCAGAAGGCCACCGCGGAAAGCGCAACCGGTCGCCAGTTTTTCCGGCGCGCAGGCAGATGCGCATGGGCAAGGCTCGGCGAACCGATCATCGGCACGCTCGGCTAAGCGAGGGGCGGGGAAACTGTGTGAATGCAACCATTCGAGCGCATTGAGTCGGTTGCGCTCAATCAATCATCGGTTGTGTCGACGCTCTGATTCGCCGCGAAAAATGTGACAAATTGCCGCGATTTGGCGGATCAGACGGGAGGCGCCATCAGGTGCTCGACCGGCACGTCGACACGCTCGCAGATAAGGTCCGCGATCATCTGGCGGTGGCAGTGCTCCGGATGGCGCTCGAAGCACAGCAGGCAGACGCGCCGGCCGTTCTTCACCATCTCGGTCAATTCGGCGAGCTGCTCCTGCGCGGTCGGTGTGGCCATGTGCAGGTCATAGATGCGCCTCAGCTCGTCATAATGGCCGGAGCGGGCGGCCTGCCGCCCTTCGGCCGGCGTTCCCAGGCCGCGCAGGTGCAGATAGCCGATGTCCCGCTCCGCGACGCCGGCCGCCAGATGGCTCTTGGAAAAGCCCGCGCGGCGCGAGGCGGCAACGGCGCGGACGTCGACCAGCAGCTCAACACCGGCCGCGCTCAGCGTGTCCAGCACGGCGGCGGAAGAGACCTGTTCGTAGCCGATGGTGAAGAGGGGTGCGCGAGCGGGCATCTGACGGCTTCCTGCGGGGTGAGGGGAGGATGACCGCGTGGAAGCCCCTTGTCGAGGCGCCGCGAATCTGTGGACTTCTTAGCAGCCTGCACCGCAGCACGCGCGCGCGTGCTAGATCAGGGGCCGGCTGGGGGCAGCCAATGCGCGAGGGTTCGTTATTCGGAAATGAAGATCGGTATCGAGCTCGGGACCAGTACCGCCGGCCAGCCGGTGCGGCTCGATCTGGAGGAGCTTCTTTCCACGCGCCTGCTGGTGCAGGGTAATTCGGGCTCCGGAAAATCCCATCTGCTGCGGCGGCTGCTGGAGCAGAGCGCCGGCCATGTGCAGCAGGCCATTATCGACCCGGAGGGCGACTTCGTCGGCCTGGCCGAGCGCTTCGGCCATGTCGTCATTGACGCCGAGCGCACGGCTGGCGAGATCCAGCGCATTGCCGCGCGTATCCGCCGCCACCGCGCCTCCGTGGTGTTCAACCTCGAAGGTCTCGATGCCGATGCGCAGATGCGCTCGGCGGCGGCGTTCCTGAACGGCCTGTTCGACGCCGATCGCGAATACTGGTTCCCCATGCTGGTGATCGTCGACGAGGCGCAGCTCTTCGCGCCCTCCGGCGCCGGCGAGATTTCCGACGAGGCGCGGCGGGTGTCGCTCTCGGCGATGACCAACCTGATGTGCCGCGGCCGCAAGCGCGGCCTTGCCGGCGTCATCGCCACGCAGCGCCTCGCCAAGCTTGCCAAGAATGTCGCGGCGGAAGCCTCCAACTTCCTGATGGGGCGCACCTTCCTCGACATCGACATGGCGCGCGCGGCCGATCTGCTCGGCATGGAGAAGCGCCAGGCGGAGAGTTTCCGCGACCTCAACACCGGCTCCTTCGTGGCGCTCGGCCCTGCTCTGTCGCGCCGGCCGCTGCCGGTGAAGATCGGCTATGTCGAGACGATGAGCCGGAATGGCCGCCCCGAGCTGATGCCCCCGCCCGAAATGGGATCGGCCGAACTGCAGGACCTGATCTTCGACGACCTCGGCACCGAGCCAGTGCCGGCGGCCCCCTCGCGTGCCGCGCCGCGCCCGGTGGACGAGGTCATAGAGACGCTGGAGGAGACGCCCGCGCCGATCCCGGTTCCGGTCGATCCGGAGGCCGCAGCCGCGTTCGACGCCGAGCGTGAGGCGCTGGTGGAGGAGATCGTGCGCCAGTTCGTCGCTGATCCCGAGGCGCCGTTCCGCTCGGCCGCGGCGCTCTATCCCGATTTCCTCGTGCATTGCCGGGTGCGGCGGGTTGGCTCCAAGGTGCCGGACCTTGCCGAATTCACCCGCCGCCTTGCCATCGCCCGCGCCGGGCTCGATCCGCGCACAGGGGACGAGGACTGGCAGCGCGCGGTGGATCAGGCGGGCGGGCTGCCGGAGGAGATGCAGGGCGTGTTCCTATTGCTGGCCCGCGCCGGCATGGAGGGCGCGCCATCGCCCGCGGACGAAGCGCTCGCCCGCGCCTATGGCAGCCGCTCGCCTTCGCGCGGGCGCTGGCTGCTGACCTATATGGAAGAGCGCGGCCATCTGGTCTGCGAAGCGGATTTTCGCGGGCGGCGCGTCGTGCGTTTCCCCGCGCTCGGCTGGAAGACCGCGCCGGGTGATCCCAAGGGCCTGCCGGCCTCGGCGTGAGATCATCGCGGCTTGGCACATGAAAACGGGCCCGTTGTCGGGCCCGTTCTGCTGTTGAGGAAGGGTTTGCGCCGCTCAGCCGCCGTAGAGATAGTTCGGCAGCCAGAGTGCGAAGCCGGGGAACACGTAGAGCATTCCCATCGCCAGAATGACGATGAAGATGAACGGCATGACGCCGGCGAAGATCTCGTCGATCGACACATGCTTGGGGGCCACGCCCTTGAGATAGAAGGGCGCCATGGCAACCGGCGGTGACAGGAACGAGGTCTGCAGGTTCAGCGCCACCAGCACGCCGAAGAAGATCGGGTCGATGCCGAAGTGATCCAGCAGCGGCAGGAAGATGGGCAGGAAGATCACGATGATCTCCGTCCATTCCAGCGGCCAGCCCAGCACGAAGATGATGAGCTGGGTGAGCAGCAGGAACGCGACCGGGCTGAGGTCCAGCCCCATGATGAACTCTTCCACCACGCGCTGACCGCCGAGCAACGCGAAGACGGCCGAGAACACCGCAGAGCCGACGAACAGCCAGCACACCATCGCCGAGGCGCGGGCGGTGAGGAAGACCGAATCCTTCAGCTTCTCCGCGCTGAAGGTGCGATAGGCCAGCGCCAGCAGGATGGCGCCCATCGCACCGATCGCCGCCGCTTCCGAGGGGGTTGCCAGGCCGAAGATGATGCAGCCGAGCACCGAGACGATGAGCAGCACCAGTGGCAGGAAGGAGGTGAGCAGCGCCCAGGCGATCTCCCCGGCCGGAACGTTGCGCTCCTCCATTGGCAGCTTTGGCGCCAGCGAGGGGTTCAGCATCACGCGGATGATGACATAGGCGATGTACATGCTCGCCAGCGTGATGCCGGGAATGAAGGCGGCGGCATAGAGCTTCACCACCGACACGCCGGCCGTCGCGCCGTAGAGAATGAGCATCACGCTCGGCGGGATCAGGATGCCGAGGCAGCCGCCCGCACAGACGACGCCGGAGGCCAGCTTGGTGCTGTAGCCGGCGCGCAGCATGGCGGGGAAGGCGAGCAGCCCCATCAGTGTCACCACCGCGCCGACGATTCCGGTGGCGGTGGCGAACAGCGCGCAGGTGATCAGAGTGGCGACCGCCAGCGAGCCGGGAATCCAGCCTGCCGCCAGCTGGATCGAGCGGAACAGCCGGTCGAGGATGTTGGCGCGCTCGATCACATAGCCCATGAACAGGAACAGCGGGATCGAGATCAGCACGTCGTTCGCCATCACCGAATAGGTGCGCTGGACGAACAGGTTGAAGATGCTGTCGCCCTGCGTGAAATAGCCAAAGCCCACGCCAAGCGCCATGAGCGTGAAGGCGATGGGAAAGCCAAGCATCAGGAAGACGAGGAACAGCACCAGCATCAGAATGCCGAGGGCGGGATCCGACAGGAACATCACAGCGACCCCCTGGTGGTGGAATCCCGTTCGACCGCGGTCAACGTGGCTTCGCGCTCGGCCTTGGCTGCGGCTTCGTCGAGGATGATCTTCTCCATCTCCTCCACATCGTGCAGGCGTTGCGGCCAGTCTCCATCGCGGATGCAGATGTAGCAGCGCACCACCTCGACCACGCCCTGCAACAGCATCATCACGCCGACAAAGGGAATGATCGCCTTGAATGGCCAGATCACCGGGCCGTCCGGGCTGAACGAGGAATGCTCGTTGAGCATGTAGGAAAGATGGAAATAGCCCCAGCCGGAATAGATCAGCGCCAGGATGCCGGGGAAATAGAACAGGAAGTAGAGGACGAGATCGATTCTGGCCTGCGTGGTCGGTCGCCATTTTCGGTAGAGAAAATCGCCGCGTACATGGCCGTTGCGCGAGAGCGTGTAGGCGCCCGCCATCATGAACAGGGCGCCGTACAGCATGAGGCTGACGTCATAGGCCCAGGTAGTGGGGTCGCGCAGGACGTAGCGCCGGAACACCTCATAGCAGATGGCCAGCATGAGGATGACGATGCACCAGGCGAAGAGTTTGCCGATGAAGGCGTTCAGCCGGTCGACGCCGAGAAGGAGCGATTGCATGGGATATCCGTCGGACGGGCGCACGGGGGCGGCGCGGCTCGCGGAGGTGCGGAGCCCTCGCGGCGCGCGACATTACGGATGAGGCTGGCACCGGGAAGCGCCCTCTCCGCGCGGGAGAGGGCGCGACCAGACGGCCGGATCAGGCGGTCTTGAAGAAGTGGTCGTAGGCGAACTTCGAATCCGGCTCGTATTCGAGACGGAAGCCGACGATGCGCTTGGCCCATTCCTTCTGGCTGTCGACGACCTTCTTGAAGACCGGGTCGGCCGAGAGATTGGCGATGACCACGTCCCAGGCCTTCAGCTGGGCTTCGAGCACCGGCTTCGGCGTCGGGAGCACCTTCACGCCGCGCGCACGGATCGCCTCGAGGTCCTTGGAATAGCGGTCCTGCGCCTTCCACATCATGGTCGCCGAGGTCGCATCCGACGCGCCCTTGAGGATTTCCTGCACATCCGGCGGCAGGCTGTTGAACTTCGTCTTGTTGAACAGGATCTCGAAGCACTCCAGCGCCTGATGATAGCTCTGGAGCATGTAGACCTTGGCGACGTCGGGGAAGCCGAGCACGAGGTCCGAGGACGGGTTGTTGAACTCGGCGCCGTCGAGCAGGCCACGGTCGATGGCGGGCACGATTTCACCGCCCGGAACGATCGTCACCGCCGCGCCGAACTCCTTGAAGAGATCCGCGCCGAGACCGACGGTGCGGTACTTCATGCCCTTCATGTCTTCGGCGCTGGTGATCTCCTTCTTGAACCAGCCAAGCGGCTGGCTCGGCATCGGGCCGGTGAGCATGCCGACGACGTTCAGCTTCAGCGTGTTCTGGACAAGGTCGTCATAGAGCGCCTGGCCGCCGCCGAAGCGGATCCAGCCCAGCAGTTCGTCCGCATCCCAGCCGAAGGCGGGCGCGGTGCCGAACAGCGAGAAGGCCTTGTTCTTTCCGTACCAATATGCGGCGACGCCGTGGCCGCCGTCGAGAATGCCGGACGAGACCGCGTCGAGCATCTGGAAGGCCGGCACGACCGAGCCGGCCGGCAGCAGTTCGAGTTCCACGCGTCCGCCGGTCATGGAGTTGACGCGCTTTACGTAGTCGCCGGCGAACTCGTGGAAGATGTCCTTATTCGGCCAGGTCGACTGGAACTTCAGCTTGATCGGCGCCTGTGCGTGCACGGCGGGCGCCGCGACCACGGTGGCACCGGCGGCGGCCGCAGCCGTAGCGATGAAGCGGCGACGGCTGGTGCGGAGGTCGTGGCGCGACTCCGCATTCTTGCCTGACGTGTCTGTCATGGCGATTCCTCCTATGGCGTTTCCTCGCGGGTCGAGCCCGCCGGGCGGCACTTTTGCACCTTGTCCCGATGACGGAAGGAGACGATGCCGCAGAGGTAAGTGCAAGCCCTAATTCGCGGCAGTTACGTCAATCGCGATGTACCAAAGTAGAAGACGATGGGGATTGGGCGGCGGTTTCCCGTGCATTCGTCATCGGCCTGTCATTCGCGGCGACTTGAAGTGCCCGTCAGGGCGGGCTCGACCCGCGTTTCGATGGGAACATATCCATGCGCTCGATTCTTCTCGCCGGCGTGTCGGCGATGGTGCTTGGCCTTGCGGCGTCGGCCGCTTGCGCTCAGACACCGGCTCCGTTCAACCGCGTCTCGACCTTCCACGTCGTGGACAACCTTCCGGCGGGCGCGGACGCCGCCAAGTCGACCTCTGCGGAAATCATCACCTTCACCGAAGACGGGCGGACGCTGATCTACAGCGACAGCCCCGGCCAGCGCATCGGCTTCATCGATATTGCCGATCCCTCCGCGCCGAAGCCGGCCGGCGTGGTGGCGCTGGAAGGCGAGCCGACCACCAGCGTCGTCATCGGCGGGAAGGCGTATGTCGGCGTCAACACGTCGGAATCGAAGGCCAACCCGTCCGGCCATCTCGCCGTGGTGGACATCGCCAGCCGCAAGGTCGAAGCCAAATACGATCTCGGCGGCCAGCCGGATTCGATCACCAAGAGCCCGGACGGCAGCTACCTCGCCATCGCGATCGAGAATGAGCGCGACGAGGAAGTGAACGATGGCGCGCTGCCGCAGGCGCCCGCCGGCAATCTCACCTATTTCCAGGTGAAGAACGGCGCCGTCGACGGTGCTTCCAAGAAGGTGGTGGACCTCACCGCCCTTGCCGCCATCGCGCCGGAAGATCCCGAGCCCGAATATGTCGACATCAATTCCCGCAACGAAGTCGTCGTGACGCTGCAGGAGAACAACCACATCGTCATTGTGGACCTGCCCACGGGCAAGGTGACGAACCACTTCTCCGCCGGCACGGTCGATCTCGACCATATCGACACCAAGAAGGATGGCGTCATCGATCTTTCCGGCTCCGCCAAGGCCGTCGCGCGCGAGCCCGACACCGTGCAGTGGATCGACGACGAGCGTTTCGTGATTGCCAATGAAGGCGACTGGAAGGGCGGCACGCGCGGCTTCAGCATCTTCGACAAGACCGGCAAGCTGCTGTTCGAATCCGGCACCGCGCCGGAGCACCTCGCCGTGCGGCTCGGCCATTATCCCGAGCACCGCAACAAGAAGGGCATCGAGATGGAGGGCGCGGAAGTCGCGACCTTCGGCGATGACCGCCTGATTTTTGTGGCCTCCGAGCGTGGCTCGCTGGTCTTCGTCTATCGCGACAAGGGCGGCGCGCAGGCACCCGAATTCCTGCAGGTGCTGCCCGGCGGTGTCGGCCCCGAAGGGCTGATCGCCATTCCCGGCCGCAATCTGTTCGTGACCGCCAGCGAGACCGATCTGCGCGAGGATGGCGGCATCGGCTCGGAAGTGACGATCTATCAGCGCCAGCCCGGCGCCCAGGTCGCCTATCCCACCATCCAGTCGGAAAATGGCCCGGACGGATTGCCGATCTGGTGGGCGGCGCTTTCCGGCTTCGCGGCCGATGCCAAGGTGCCGGGCAAGCTCTATGCGGTGACCGATAGCGCCCTCGCGCAGGCCCGCATCCTGACTGTCGACGCCACCGCGCTCCCCGCGAAGATCACCGCCGCGACCGTGCTGACCCGCGACGGCCAGCCCGCCAAGGGCCTCGATCTCGAAGGCATCGCCGTTCGTCCCGAGGGCGGTTTCTGGGTCGTTTCGGAAGGCAACCCTGAGAAGAAGGAAGGCACGACGCAGAACCTGCTGCTGCGCGTGGGTGCCGACGGTGCCATCGCGGAGGAGATCGCGCTGCCGGAGGCGGTGGCCGCACAGGCAACCCGCTTCGGCTTCGAGGGCGTTGCCGTCACCGGCGCGGGTACGGAGGAGACCGTGTGGATCGCCGTGCAGCGCGAGTGGAAGGACGACCCGAAGGGCTTCGTGAAGCTTCTCGCCTACAAGCCGGCCGACAAGAGCTGGGGCTATGTGCGCTACCCCCTTGACAAGGCGGGCAAGGGCTGGGTCGGGCTTTCCGAGCTGACCGCTTATAAGGACGGCCTCATCGCCATCGAGCGCGACAACCAGATCGGTCCCGGCGCGAAGCTGAAGAAGCTGACCTTCGTGTCGCTGAACGGCGTGAAGCCGGCCCCGCTCGGCAGCGAGGCCAACCCGCCGGTGCTGACCAAGACCGAGGTGAAAGACCTGCTGCCTCTGCTGGCCGCGCCGCACGGCTATGTGCTCGACAAGGTCGAGAGCTTCGCCATCGACAGCGCCGGAAATGCCTTCATCGTCACCGACAATGACGGGGTGAAGGACTCCTCCGGGGAGACGCAGTTCATCGCCGTCGGCAAGCTGAACTGATCCGGTCAATAATCGACAGTGTGGCGGGCGCCCCTCGGGGCGCCCGTCGTGTTTTTACTCTCCCAAAGCTCATGATCTCCTGCTAGTGGCGACACTGGATGGAGGAGCGATGAGGATCGGTGCGTGTCTGGCCTTCATCGTCGCGCTCGCGCTCGCGGCCTGCTCGGAGGGCGGGCCTGCGCGCTATCAGGGCTATGCCGAGGGCGACCTGATCTTTGTCGGCCCCGATGAAGCCGGCCGGCTGCTGACGCTCGATGTCGACGAGGGCGACCTCGTGACGCCCGGCACGGAGCTGTTCGCTGTCGATCCGGTGCTTCAGCAGGCCGATGTGACGGCCGCCGTCGCCAGCCTCGAACAGGCGCGTGCCCAGCTGGCGGATGTAAAGGCAGCGGCCCAGCGGCCGGAGGAGGTCGCCGTGCTTGAGGCGGGCCAGCGCCGCGCCGAGGCCGCGCTCGACCTTTCGAGCATCGAACTCAACCGGCAGAAGGACCTCTACGCCAAGGCGGTGGGGTCCAAGGCGGCGCTCGATACCGCGCAGCACACCTATGACCAGAACCAGGCGGCGCTGGACGAGGTGAAGAAGCAGATCGACGTCGCGCGCATGGGTTCGCGCGAGCAGCAGATCGCCGCCGCCGAACGCCAGCTCGACAATGCGCAGGCTCGGCTCGACGCCGCCCGCATCCGGCTGGAGCGACGCACGCTCGCCGCCACCGTCGCCGGCTCGGTGGAGACCGTGTATTTCCGGCCGGGCGAACTGGTGCCGGTCGGGCGGCCAGTGGTCTCGATCCTGCCGCCGGAGATGATCAAGCTGCGCTTCTTCGTGCCCGAGCCGGACCTGCCGCGTTTCAAGCTGGGCACAAGGGTGAACGTCGCCTGCGACGGCTGCGCGGCGGTGCCCGCGCGCGTCAGCTACATCTCGTCCAGTGCGGAATACACCCCGCCGGTCATCTACAGCCTCGACGAGCGCTCCAAGCTCGTATTCATGCTGGAGGCAAAGGCGGACAAACCCGGCGCGCTGCGTCCCGGGCAGCCCATCACCGTCGAGATCGCGCCATGACGGGGCGGGTGTCGGATGAGCCCGCCGCCCCGCCCGTGCCGGATTATGTGATCGAGGTCGAGGGCCTCAGCAAGAAGTTCGGCGACCGTGTGGTGGTGCGCGACCTGTCCATGCGGGTGAAGCGCGGGCAGATCTACGGCTTTCTCGGCCCCAACGGTTCGGGCAAGACCACCACGATCCGCATGCTGTGCGGCCTGCTCACGCCCGATGCCGGGCGGGGCACCTGCCTCGGGCTCGACATTCTCACCCAATCGCGCGCCATCCGCCGCCATGTCGGCTACATGACGCAGAAATTCAGCCTCTATGCCGATCTGTCGGTGCGCGAGAATCTCGAATTCGTCGCCCGCATTTACGGCGTGCCGAACCCCGTGGCTGCGGCGAAGGCGGCGGTGGAGCGGCTGGGACTGGCCGGGCGCGACGCGCAGCTCGCCGGCTCGCTCTCCGGCGGCTGGAAGCAGCGCCTCGCGCTCGGCGCCTGCATCCTGCCCTCGCCGCAGCTGCTGCTGCTCGACGAGCCCACCGCCGGCGTCGACCCGAAGGCGCGCCGCGAGTTTTGGGCGCAGATACACGAACTCGCGGCCGACGGGCTCACCGTGCTCGTCTCGACCCATTACATGGACGAGGCCGAGCGCTGCCACGAGATCGCGTACATCGCCTATGGCGACCTGCTGGCACAGGGCACGGTGGAGCAGGTGGTAGCCGGTGCGGGGCTCTCCACCTGGAGCGTCACCGGGGGCGACCCGGCGGTGCTGGCGCGCGAGCTTCTGGAACTGCCCGGGGTGGAGCTGGTCGCGCCCTTCGGTAACAGCGTGCATGTGGGCGGGCATGATGCGGCGGCGCTGGAGGCGGCGATCGCGCCCTTCCGCGCGCGTCCGGCGCTTTCCTGGCGCAAGGACGAGCCGACGCTGGAGGACGTCTTCATCGACCTGATGAACCGCTCGCGGGACAATTTCCGATGAGGGGATTTTTCCGCCGCGTGGGCGCGATGATGCGCAAGGAATTCCTCCAGCTCCTGCGCGACCGCGTTTCCTTCGCCACCATGATCATGATCCCGCTGATGCAGCTGGTGCTGTTCGGCTACGCCATCAACACCACGCCGCGCCATTTGCCGACCGCGGTGCTGGCCTATGAGAACACCGCGCTCACCCGCTCCATCCTCGCGGCGCTGGAGAACACGAAGTACTTCGCCATCACCCATCATCCCGCCAGCGCGGCGGAGGCCGAGCATCTGATGCGTGCGGGCGACGTGCTGTTCGTGGTGGAGATCCCCGCCGGTTTCGAGCGCGCGATGCGGCGCGGCGAGAACCCCGCCATGCTGGTGGCGGCCGATGCCACCGATCCCGTCGCCTCGGGCAGCGCGCTGGCGACGCTGCGCAGCCTCGTCGACACGGCGGTGAAGCGCGAGCGCTTCGCGGTGGAGGGCGGGCCGCGCGGCTCGGGGCTGGAGCCGGCGCCGCCGCCTTTCGAGATCATCACCCATGCCCGCTACAACCCCGCGGCGGTGACCCAGCTCAACATCGTGCCCGGCCTGCTCGGCACCATTCTGACCATGACCATGCTGATCTTCACCGCGCTCTCGGTGACGCGCGAGATCGAGCGCGGGACGATGGAGACGCTGCTCGCCATGCCCATCCGCCCGGTGGAGGTGATGCTGGGCAAGATCGCGCCCTATGTGCTGGTGGGGGCAGGGCAGGCGGGGATGATTATCATTGCCGGCATCTTCCTGTTCCAGGTGCCGGTGGTCGGCTCGCTAGGCCTGCTCACGGCGCTGACGACGCTGTTCATCGTGACCAACCTGTCGATCGGCTACACCTTCTCCACGCTGGCGCAGAACCAGCTGCAGGCGGTGCAGATGACCTTCATGTATTTCCTGCCGAACATCCTGCTGTCGGGCTTCATGTTTCCGTTCGACGGCATGCCGCGCTGGGCGCAGTGGATCTCCGAGACGCTGCCGCTGACGCACTATCTGCGCATGGTGCGCGGCATCCTGCTGAAGGGGGCAGGGGTCGACGATCTCCTCAGCAACATCCTCGCGCTGGCCGCGATCATGGCGGTGGCGATGCTGATCGCGGTGCGCAGGTTCCGGCAGACGCTGGACTGAGCCGTACCAGGCTGCTCTTCGTCCGTTCTCCTGCCCTCTATTACCACCAAGGGATTGAGCTGGGTGAGCTTCCTTGCAATGATCCAGCATGTGGATGGGGAGGATTTGCCTTGGCGGGACTGAACGGCGTTAGATTTCGGCCGCTTTCGATGGTGAAACATAGAGTTTTGAAGCCAGGAATAAAGCTGCGGACCGTAAAATTCGGCCTGCTGAAAGGCTTAAAACTGCATTTGGATTTTAGCACCGAGACGCAAATTTACTTGGGATTATATGAGACCGAGACGTTTTCCGCCACCCGGGAACTGATTCGCCGCGCGGCTTGGATGGTGGATGTCGGCGCTGGTGTGGGCGAACTGGCGCTGTATTTCATGAAAGTTCACGGCCCGCACACCGTGTTCGCCTTCGAGCCGCGACCCGAGCAGCTCGCGAGGTTTGGCGACAATCTCGCCGCGAATGGGTGGGCCTTGTCCGATGTCTCCATGTCCCCCGACTTCGTAGGGCTGGGAGAGGGATGTACAGCGCTCGACGCGCTGGCACCCCAGCTGAACCACCGCGGCCTTATCAAGATCGATGTCGACGGCGCTGAAATGGACGTTCTGCGCAGCGCCGAAGGCTTGCTCCGCGCGGGAGCCGCGGACTTCCTTGTCGAAGTTCACAGCAAGGAACTCGAAGAGGCGTGCATCGCCCTTTTCAAGGCGAATGGCTACAAGGTCGATATCATTCCCAATGCCTGGTGGAGGCTTTTCGTCCCGGAACGCCGCAACATTGAGCACAATCGCTGGCTGACCGCCGTTCACGCCTGATCCACCACGACCCGAACAAACGAAAAGGGCGCGACTTGCGCCGCGCCCTTCCCTGGATCGAGATGGATGGACTTGCTCAGAAGTCCATGCCGCCCATGCCACCCATGCCGCCGCCCGGCATGGCGGGGGCCGCGCCACCCTTCTTCGGCAGGTCGGCGATCATCGCCTCGGTGGTGATCAGGAGCGAGGCCACGGAGGCCGCGTTCTGGATCGAGGAGCGCAGCACCTTGGCCGGATCGATCACGCCCGCCTTGAACATGTCGACATATTCGCCGGTCTGGGCGTTGAAGCCGAAGGAGTAGCTGTCCTTCTCAAGGATCTTGCCGACGATCAGCGAACCGTCCTCGCCCGCGTTGGACGCGATCTGGCGCGCCGGGGTCTGGATCGCCTTGCGGACGATCTCGACGCCGGTCTTCTGGTCGGCATTGGCGGTCTTGACGCCGTCCAGCGCCTTGATGGCGCGCAGGAAGGCGACGCCGCCGCCCGGAAGGATGCCTTCTTCAACGGCCGCGCGGGTCGCGTGCAGCGCGTCGTCGACCGCCGCCGACGCGGATCACCGCGACGCCGCCCGCGAGCTTGGCCAGACGCTCCTGCAGCTTCTCGCGGTCGTAGTCCGAGGTGGTCTCCTCGATCTGCGCCTTGATCTGCGACACGCGGTCCGCGATGTCCTTCTTGGCGCCGTTGCCGTCGACGATCGTGGTGTTCTCCTTCTCGATCACCACCTTCTTGGCGCGGCCGAGCATGTTGAGCGTCACGGTGTCGAGCTTGATGCCGAGATCGTCGGAGATGGCGGTGCCGCCGGTGAGGATCGCGATGTCCTGCAGCATGGCCTTGCGGCGATCACCGAAGCCGGGGGCCTTGACGGCCGCGACCTTGAGGCCGCCACGCAGCTTGTTGACGACGAGGGTGGCCAGAGCCTCGCCCTCGATGTCCTCGGCGATGATGAGCAGGGGCTTGGAGGTCTGGACGACCGCCTCGAGAACCGGCAGCAGCTCCTGCAGACCGGAGAGCTTCTTCTCGTGAATGAGGATGTAGGGATCCTCGAACTCGACGCGCATCTTCTCGGCGTTGGTGATGAAGTAGGGCGAGAGGTAGCCGCGGTCGAACTGCATGCCCTCGACCACGTCGAGCTCGGTCTCGGCGGTCTTGGCTTCCTCGACGGTGATGACACCCTCGTTGCCGACCTTCTGCATGGCTTCGGCGAGGTACTTGCCGATGTCGGAATCGCCATTGGCGGAAATGGTGCCGACCTGGGCGATCTCGCTGTTGGAGGTCACCTTCTTGGCATTCTTCTTGAGGTCCGCCACGATGGCCTCGACCGCGAGGTCGATGCCGCGCTTCAGGTCCATCGGGTTCATGCCGGCGGCTACCGACTTGGCGCCCTCACGGACGATCGCCTGGGCGAGCACGGTGGCGGTGGTGGTGCCGTCGCCGGCGAGGTCGTTGGACTTCGAGGCCACTTCGCGCACCATCTGGGCGCCCATGTTCTCGAACTTGTCCTCGAGCTCGATCTCCTTGGCGACGGTGACGCCGTCCTTGGTGATGCGCGGAGCGCCGAACGACTTCTCGATGACGACGTTGCGGCCCTTGGGGCCCAGCGTGACCTTCACCGCATTGGCGAGAATGTCGACGCCGCGCAGCATCTTGTCACGTGCGTCGACGGAAAACTTGACTTCTTTGGCAGACATTTATGTGAACTCCGGTGTGGCGTTGCGACTTGCGTCGGGCAATGGCGTCAGGCGGCCTTCTTGGCCGAAGCGGTGACGTCGAGCACGCCGAGGACGTCGGATTCCTTCATGATGAGGTAATCGACGCCATCCAGCTTGACCTCGGTGCCCGACCACTTGCCGAACAGCACGCGGTCGCCCGCCTTCACGTCGAGCGGGACGAGCTTGCCGGCTTCGTCGCGGCCACCCGGCCCGACGGCGACGACTTCGCCCTGCGAGGGCTTTTCCTTGGCAGTATCGGGAATGATGATGCCGCCCGCGGTCTTCTCTTCCGCTTCGATACGCTTGACCACGACACGGTCATGCAGGGGACGGAACTTCATCGGTTCTCTCTCCAGAAATCGTGGATGATCATCTGATCGACGACACGCAGCTGGACCTTGGCCATCCGACGGTGCCGCCGGCTGACATCTAGGAGGCGGGGGAACGGCGCGCAAGGGCAGGGACCCAAAAATCTGGCAGTCGCGACAGGAGAGTGCCAGCGTGGTGAAGCCAGATTTGTCAGCACTCGCTGAAGAGCGCTGCTAGTATGTTGATTTTGAACGATAAAACGTAATTTATGCTTGTCCGGGCGATCGGGCCTTCGCACAATCGTCACTCGTGCAAAAGGAGGTTCCGCATGGCATCTCATGAGTCGCCCGCCGTCGCTGCGCGCCACGCGTCGCCGGATTTCGTCCGGCAGCTCGCCGGCTACGGCTTGACCACCGCCCAGATCTTCTACCGCATGCCTGACCACCAGCAGCTGCTGCAGACCTATCTCTGGCAGCATTATGATCTCTATCCCCACTTCCCGGAGTTGAACCGTTTCCTCGAATTCTGGAAACGGGAGCTGGAGGGGCCGCTGCACTCGGTGACGGTGGCGCATTCCCGGCTGATCCGCCCGGCAGAGCTGCGCAGCGTGGACGGGGTCTTCCTGCTCAATTGAGCGGGCGGGCGCCGCGAGCCGACGTGGCATTTCGGCACTCACCCGAGCTCGGCCCTCTCCTTGCCGCTTTCACCGTGCTATGAGGGCGGCCGGTGGGGAGCCGTGAAGGCTCCCCGGCAAGGCTTGAAGGCAGTCGGGACGTCGGCATTGGACCATCGCTCTCCTCGCACGTCGGAGCTTCTCTCCGCGATCGTGACCGCGCATTCGGCGGAACGCATCGGCGTGGGCGAGGTGGTGCATGCGCTGCGCAACCGCGCCTTCGGCCTGTCCATCCTGCTGCTTGGACTGCCGAACTGCCTGCCCATGCCGCCGGGCATTCCGGTGATCTGCGGCGTGCTGCTGTGCCTCGTCGGCGGCCAGATGCTGATCGGGCGCGACGAATTGTGGCTGCCGCGCTGGCTGGCGGCGCGCACCTTCTCGCGCAGTCTGCTGGAGAAGATCGTCGGCGGCGCGCTGAAGTGGATTCGCCGCTTCGAGGGCTATTCGCGCCCGCGTCTGCCCTATTTTTCCAGCTATTCCGCCCGCTTCGTGCTCGGCGGGCTTGTGGTGCTGCTCGGCCTGCTGCTGCTGCTGCCGATCCCGATCTTCGGCAACCTGCCGCCCGGCATCGCCGTGTGCATCCTCGCGCTCGGCCTTGTCGAGCGCGACGGCGTGTTCATCTGCGCCGGCATCGTCGCGACGCTTATCAGCCTCGGCGTGATGGGGCTGCTGAGCTGGATGCTCTACCAGGGCGCGCTGGCCGTCATCTGATGCGTGGGCGTCAGCCCCGCCCGACGAAGGGTGCCGCGGTCGCCATGATGGTCATCGTGAGCACATTCGCGTCGAGCGGCAGGCTCGCCATATAGGCGACGGCGCGGCCGGCATGGGCGGGGTCGAAGGTCGGCTCGACCATGATCTGGCCGTTCGGCTGCAGGATGCCGCTCTTCATCTTCACCGCCATGTCGGTATCGGCGTTGCCGATGTCGATCTGTCCGCAGGCGATGTTGTGCGCCCGGCCTTCCAGAGCGACCTGCTTGGTGAGGCCGGTGACGGCATGCTTGGTGGCGGTGTAGGGCCCGGTGAGCGGACGCGGGGCATGCGCCGAGATCGAGCCATTATTGATGATGCGCCCGCCCTTCGGATCCTGCGCCTTCATGAGCCGGATGGCCGCCTGGGTGCACAGGAACACGCCGGTGAGGTTCACATTCACCACGCGCTGCCAGTCCTCCAGCGGGATGTCCTCGATGGGCGTCGCGGGGGACCAGCCGCCGGCATTGTTGAACAGCACGTCCAGCCGGCCGAAGCGGTCCGCGATCGCCTTGAACAGCGCATCGACGGAGGCGGGATCGGCGACATCGGCCGCGATCGCCTGCCCCTTGTCGCCGAGTTCGGCGGCGAGCGCTTCCAGCGGCGCCAGCCGGCGGCCCGCCAGCACGACGGTGAAGCCGCTTTCCGCAAGGGCGACGGCGGCAGCCTTGCCGATGCCGGTGCCGGCACCGGTGACGAGGGCGATTTTGTTGGCGTTGCTCATGATTTTCTCCCTACCGGCAAAATGGCCGAGAGCTGCGGTCCCGGCAAGACGCGGATGGGCGGTCGCGCGGTTTTTGGCCGACCTTGTCTGACGGATGGGAACCGCAAAGAGCTGCGAGCGTTATCGAGGCAGAATGCAAGTCATTCCTACGCGAGGAGAACGATAATGCCAGCTATTCTTATGTGGCTCATTGGTATTCCGATTCCGATCATCATTCTGCTCTATCTCATTACCTGATCGTCAGGCCGATAAAGATTTGAGCGGCCTAACGGCGCTGGCCGTAAGGCGGGCGCGGAATCGCGGTATGGGCGGCGCGCAGGGCGGCCGACCAGCGCTCGCGCAGATCATGGAAATAGGGCTCGCCCGGCTCGATGCGGTAGTTCAGCTCGGCCTGGTTGCCTTCGCGGCGGGCGACCAGCACGTCGAGCGGCATGCCGACGCCCAGATTCGACCGCATGGTGGAATCCATCGAGATGAGCCCGGACTTCAGCGCATCATAGATGTCGGTCTCGAAAGTGATCGAGCGGTCCAGCACCGGCTTGCCGTATTTGTGCTCGCCGATCTGCAGGAAGGGGGTGTCGGAGGTGCACTCGATGAAGTTGCCGGCCGCGTAGATCATGAACAGCCGAAGCCGGCCGCCGTTCACCTGCCCGCCAAACAGGAACGACACGTCGAAGCGCACATCCGCTTCCTTCAGCCCCTCGCCATAGAGATGATAGACATGGCGGACGGCCCGGCCCACGAGCTGGGTGGCGCGGAACATGCTGGTGCAGCCGGTCAGCGTATCCTTCTCGCCGGTCTCGGGATTATCGAGGCCTTCCTGAAGGGTGGAGATCACCGCCTGCGAGATGGACAGATTGCCAGCGGTCGCGAGCGCCATGATGTAGCGGCCCGGCTCCTCATAGACATGCAGCTTGCGGAAGGTGGAGATGTTGTCGAGCCCGGCATTGGTCCGCGTATCCGCGATCATGACCAGGCCTTCCCGCACGAGGATCCCGCAACAATAGGTCATGAAACGCACTTCCCTCCGCACGCGTACCGCTCGGCACGCGCTTCTCCCTGGGCGCCCTTATAGCGGGGCGTTTCCGCGAGGGGCAGTCCTTCCGCCCCGATTTTGCCGTCAGCCTTGAATCTGCCGGCTCGATTGATCGACCGTGAGGGCGACCGAGAGGTTTTCCTCGCCGCCGCCATAGCGGTTTCCCCGCACCGGCGCCGCGCCGAGATAGTCCAGCCCGATGGCGAGGCGCACATAGGCCTCGGTCGGGCACTGGCGATTTGTGGCGTCGAAGCCGATCCAGCCGAGGCCGTCTATATAGGCCTCCGCCCAGCCATGCCCGGCCTGCTGGCCCGCCTTCGCGCTGGTGCCCGCGTCGCCGACGAGATAGCCGCTGACATAGCGGGCGGGGATGCCGGCATGGCGCGCCGCGGAAATGAAGATGTGGGCATAGTCCTGGCAGACGCCGCGCTTCAGGCTGAAGGCCTCGACGGCGGTGGTCCCGGCATTGGTCGGGTCAGGATCGAAGCTCATGGCGTCGGCGATGGCGTCACTCAGAGCATGCAGCTTGGCGATGCGGTCGCTCTCGCGGGCGGTGACGTCCACCGCGAAGGCGCGCAACGCCTCATCTGCGCTGGTGAGGTCGGTCTCGCGCATGAACAGGGAGGGCGGGAAACGCTCCTTGGCGCCGCGCACGACGCCGGAGGTCTCCTGCGTCTCCACCTCGCCCTCGACCAGCACGCGCAGCTCCGAGATCGGGCCGTCGACGGCGAAGGTGTGGGTGAGGTTGCCGAACGCATCCTCATGCGCGCGCAGGCGGCAGCTCTCGGAAACGTCGATGCGCCAGGAGACGACATATTGGCCGTCATGGCTGCGCGGGGTCAGCCGCAGCGTCTGGATTGCCCCATTGGCGGGCGGATCATAGGTGTAGGTGGTGGCGTGGTTCACATGAATGCGCATGACGCGGACCGGTTTCGATCAGAGCAGATATTGCTCGGCGACGGTCGATCCGAGACGGTTATTCTCGAAAACGAAGTCGTCGATATATTCGTGCAGGCCGGTCTGGAAGATATCGTCCATGCGGCTGTTGCCCAGCCGGGTCAGGGTGGTGCGGGCGATGCGCTGGGACGGCCCCTGCCGCCCATAATAGGCGGCGATGTCATCGAGATAGCGCGTGATGTTTTGATAGCAGCTGGTCAGCGAGCGCGGCATCTGCGCGTTGAGGATCAAGAGGTCCGCCACCAGCCACGGTTTCACGCTCTCGCGGTAGACCCAGTGGAAGCTGGTGAGCGCCGACACCGAACGCAGGATCGAGGCCCACTGGAAGTAGTCCAGCGGCCCGCCGACATGCTCGGAATCCGGCAGCAGCACATGGTACTTCACGTCGAGAATGCGGGCGGTATTGTCGGCGCGCTCCACATACATGCCGACGCGCGAGAACCAAAAGGCGTCGTTGCGCAGCATGGTGCGGTAGGCGGCGCCGTCGAAGCGCAGCGAGGTTTCCTTCACGAAGGAGAGGAAGCGCGCCAGCTCCTCGCGCGTCATGTTCTTGGTGGAGTAGCGCTTCAGCTCCAGCCAAGCGGAGTTGATGGTCTCCCACATCTCGATGGTCAGCGCGGTGCGGACCGAGCGGGCATTGGTGCGCGCGATCTCGAAGCAGTTGCGGATGGAGGAGGGGTTCTCCGGCGCGAAGGCCAGGAAGTTGATGACGTTCTGCTCGCTCGCATCCTCGTCATGCACCTGCTTGAACAGGTCGGCGCAGCCGGCGGTCAGCAATGCCGAACGCCATTCATTGGTCGAGCCGCCATAGGCGGCGGGCAGCTGGGCCAGGCGCTGGGTGACGTCGAGGATCCGCGCGAGGCAATCCGCGCGTTCCATGTAGCGGGCCAGCCAGTAGAGATTGTCTGCAGTGCGTGAAAGCATGGGGTCCGCGTTGGTTTACGTGCCGGTCATTTGGCGTTGCGCCAGGCGAGCGTGGCAAGGCCCGCGCCGATGAGAAGTGTGCCGCCGGTCCGGTTGATGGCGGCGACGACACGGGAATTGCCGATCGCCCCGCGCAGCCGGCCCGCGATCAGCGCGTAGCCGAAGGCGTTGCAGGCGGCGAGGACAAGGAAGGTGGTCTCGAACACCACCATCTGGGTGAGGAAGTCCCGGCCCGGGTCGAGGAACTGCGGCAGAAACGCCACGAAGAAAGTCAGGCTCTTCGGGTTCAGCGCGGTGACGATCCAGGCGTGCAGCAGCATGCGCAGCGAGGAGCCGCCGGTACGCGCCTCGCCGATGAGCGGGGTGCCGCCGGCTCGCCACAGCTTGATGCCGAGCCAGATCAGATAGCCCGCGCCGATCCATTTGAGCACGGTGAACAGCGTGGCCGAGGTGGCGAGAAGCGCGCCGAGGCCGAGCATGGACAGCGTCATGGCGGTGAAGTCGCCCAGCGCCACGCCCGCCGCCACCGGCAGCGCCACGCGCCGGCCCTGTCCGAGCGCATAGGAGACGACGAGGAGAATGGTCGGTCCGGGAATGACAAGCAGCACCGCTGAGGCGGCGACGAAGGCCAGCCATGTCTCGATCGGCATATTCAGGCTCCCTCTTGCGACACTGCTTCTTGTCTCCCGTAAGTCGACGCGCCGTTCAGCTGTCCTCCAGCACCCAGGTATCCTTGGTTCCGCCGCCCTGGCTTGAATTCACCACCAGCGAGCCCTCCTGCAGCGCCACGCGGGTGAGGCCGCCCGGCACGATGCGGGTGCGGTCCGAGCCGGTGAGCACGAAGGGACGCAGGTCCACATGGCGCGGCGCGATGCCTTCCTCGACGAAGGTCGGGCAGGTCGACAGCGCCAGCGTCGGCTGCGCGATGAAGTTGTTCGGGTCCTGCTTCAGCTTGGCGCGGAACAGTTCGATCTGCGCCTTGTCGGCGCGCGGGCCGATGAGCATGCCGTAGCCACCAGAGCCGTGGACCTCCTTCACGACGAGCTCGCTCAGATGGTCGAGCACGTATTTCAGGTGGTCGGCCTCGCGGCAGCGCCAGGTCGGCACGTTCTTCAGCAGCGGCTCCTCGCCGAGATAGAAGCGGATGATGTCCGGCATGTAGCTGTAGACCGCCTTGTCGTCGGCGACGCCGGTGCCGACCGCGTTGGTCAGCGTGACGTTGCCGGCATTGTAGGCGCTCATCAGCCCCGGCACGCCGAGCGCGCTGTCCGGCCGGAAGGCGAGGGGATCGAGGAAGTCGTCGTCGAGGCGGCGATAGATCACATCGACGCGCTTGGGCCCCTCGGTGGTGCGCATGTAGACGATGTCGTTGCGGATGAAGAGGTCGCGCCCTTCCACCAGCTCGACGCCCAGCTTGTCGGCCAGGAACGAGTGCTCGTAATAGGCCGAGTTGTAGATGCCGGGCGTCAGCACCACCACGTTCGGGTCGCTGGTCGCGGTCACCGGCGCGAGCGATTTCAGCGTCGCCAGCAATTCGTCGGTGTAGTTCTCGACCGGCGCCACGCGGTTGTCCGCGAACAGCTCGGGGAACAGCCGCATCATGATCTCGCGGTTCTCCAGCATGTAGGAGACGCCGGAGGGCGTGCGGGCATTGTCCTCAAGCACATAGAAGGTGTCGGCGTCGACCCGCACCACGTCGATGCCGGCGATGTGGACATAGAGGTCGTGCGGGACCTTCTGGCCGTTCATCTCCGGGCGGAACACAGGGTTCTGGTAGACCAGATCCTCCGGCACCACGCCGGCTTTCAGGATGTCCCGCTTGCTGTAGACATCCTTGATATAGAGGTTGAGCGCCTTGGTGCGCTGCTCCAGCCCCTTTGACAGCCGCTTCCACTCACCACTGGAGAGGATGCGGGGAATGATGTCGAAGGGGATCAGCCGCTCCTGCGCGTCGCTGTCGCCATAGACGGCGAAGGTGATGCCGATGCGCCGGAATATGAACTCGGCTTCCTTGCGTCGGAAATCGAGCACTTCGGGCGGAACGCTGCTCAGCCAGCGTGACAGGGCGGTGTAAGCGGGGCGAATAGAGCCGTCCGCATTTGTCATCTCGTCGAAGGCGACGCTCATAGTTGCAAATCTACTCCCCAACTCGGCCAAGTTAGCTACAAACGCCGTGCCAGCGGAAGAGGCGGAAGACTCTGGATGCAGATATTCGGCGGATTGTTCGCCGATTGCCCATTTGTGAGGCTGTCTGCCCTTGCTTGCGGCGGGTACTGCGTTCATTTGCGGCGAGAAGCAGCAGCCGAGGGAAAGGGAATCGCATGAGCGGTGCAGTGGAGCTGGTGACGGCGGGCATCCTGGTCATTGGCGACGAGATTCTGTCCGGGCGGACCAAGGACCGGAACATCGGCTACATCGCCGAGTACCTCACCACCATCGGCATCGATCTGCGCGAGGTGCGGGTGGTGCCCGACATCGAGGATGAGATCGTGAGCGCGGTGAACGCACTGCGCGCCCGCTACACCTATGTCTTCACCACGGGCGGCATCGGCCCGACGCATGACGACATCACCGCCGATTCCATCGCCAAGGCCTTCGGCGTGCCGATCCATGTCGACCCGCGCGCGCGGGCCATGCTGCTCGAATACATCAAGCCCGAAGACCTGAACGAGGCGCGGCTGCGCATGGCGCGCATTCCCGCGGGCGCCGAGCTGGTGCCCAATCCCGTCTCCAAGGCACCGGGCTTCTGGATCGGCAATGTCATCGTCATGGCCGGCGTGCCAACCATCATGCAGGCCATGCTCGACCAGGTGGCGCCGAAGCTGCGCACGGGCGTACATGTGCTCTCCGAGACGGTGCGGGCGAATGCCCGCGAGGGCGATATTGGCGGGCCGCTGAAGCTCATCGCCGAGGCGCATCCGGACGTGACAATCGGCTCCTATCCCTTCCTCGACGAGGACGGGCGGCCGAATTCCAACCTCGTGGTTCGCTCGCGCGATCCGGCGAAGCTGGCGGAGGCGGTGGCGGCGGTGAAGCTCATGGTGGCGGCCATTCCGCGCCGCTGAGCGACGCTAAGGCGGGGATTTCGCCGCGCGGCTCTGGAGAAGCGCGGTGGCTGCCGCTAATGATCTCCCATGCGGCTTGCGTGCCCAAGGTGATGACCGATGTCCGACGACCGCCAGAACAAGGCCTTTCCTGTCTCCTGGGACCAGTTCCACCGCGACGCGCGGGCGCTGGCCTGGCGGCTTGCGGGAGCGGGGCCGTTTGTCGGCATCGTCTGCATCACGCGCGGCGGGCTGGTGCCGGCCGCCATTGTGGCTCGTGAACTCGGCGTCCGGCTTATCGAGACCGTTTGCATCGCCAGTTATCACGACTACAAGAACCAGGGCGCGATGGAAGTGCTCAAGCCCATCGCCGAAGCGGTGACAGCCGCCGCGGGCGCGAAGGGGCAGGGGCTCCTGGTGATTGACGATCTGGTCGATACCGGCTCGACCGCCCGCGTGGTGCGCGAGATGCTGCCGGAAGCGCATTTCGCCACCGTCTACGCCAAGCCGCTGGGGCGTCCGCTGATCGACACCTTCATCACCGAGGTCAGCCAGGACACCTGGATCTATTTTCCTTGGGACATGGGCCTCACCTTCCAGCCGCCGATCCGCGACGGCGTCGCCTGAGCCCGTTTGGCATTTTTCCGCAGAGGACACGCACCATGGCCGATTGGGACAACACGCCCGAGGACGAGAGCGACGAGGCCTATGAAGAGGCCTATGACACGCATCGCGCCGCGCTCTATGAGCGCCTGATGGCCTATGCCGACGAGCACGACCTTGGCGACGCCTTCCTCGCCGACCTCGTTTCCGACCTCGGCCTGTCGCTGCGCATGGTCGCCTATGCCGCCGAGACCGAGAAGCCGTCGATCGGCGGGCTGCGGCTCGACCTCGACCGCTATGTGCGCGAACTCGGCGACAGCGTGCGCGAGGCCAAGAAGCACGCCGCCGATTTCATCGCCGAGGCGAAGGCCGCGCGCGAGGAGGACGAAGACGAGGAAGGTGACGAGGACGAGGACGGCACCCCGGAGGAAACCCGCCAGTAGGCCGGTTGCCGTGGGTGCATATCGCCTTTGCACGGTCGCTGCGCTAGGACATCGGGGTTGATCTTCCCTGAGGAAAGCTACCGATGACACCGGGCATCATCTCGACCATCCTGCGGTCTCCGATCACCGCCTTCGTCGCGCGTCTTCTCCTTGTCTTCATGTTTCTCGGCAGCGGCATCAGCAAGCTCATCGACTTCCCGGCGGCGCAGGCCGAGATGGCCTATTTCGGCCTCAACCCGCCGTGGCTGTTCGCCCTCGCGACGCTGGTCACCCAGCTCGTGGGCGGTGTGCTGATCCTGTTGAACCGCGTCGCATGGCTCGGCGCCGGGGCGCTGGTCATTTTCACCTTTCTGACCATTCCGATCGCGCATCACTTCTGGAACATGGAAGGCGATATTGCGCAGCTGGAATTCTACATCGCCATCGAGCATCTCTCGGTGATCGGCGGAATGCTGCTGGTCGCCATACTGGCCGAGCGCACCCGCGCCGCCTGATGCCGAGCTGAAACGGGAGCCGCGATGACTACCGCCTTGCGCACCATAGATCCCAACAGCGATGCGGCCATCGCGGCCCGCGTGGAGCCGCGCCCGATCGAGGAGATCGGCAACCGTCTCGGCGTGCCGGGCGACGCGCTGTTTCGCTACGGGCACACCAAGGCGAAGATCGCGCTCGACTTCGCCGGCCGCGCCGAAGCGAAGGCCGACGGCCGGCTGATCCTCGTCACCGCCATCAGCCCGACCCCGGCGGGAGAAGGCAAGACCACCACGACCATCGGCCTCGGCGACGCACTGGCACGCATCGGCAAGAACGTCGCCATCGCGCTGCGCGAACCCAGCCTTGGGCCGGTGTTCGGCTCGAAGGGCGGCGCGACCGGCGGCGGGCATGCGCAGATCATCCCGATGCAGGACATCAACCTGCATTTCACCGGCGATTTCCACGCCATCAGCGCCGCGCACAATCTGCTCGCCGCAGCGATCGACAACCACATCTACTGGGGCAACGAACTCGGCATCGACACGCGGCGCATCAACTGGCGCCGCGTGGTCGACCTCAACGACCGGGCGCTGCGCAGCGTCGTGGTCGGGGATGGCTTCGACATCACCGTCGCCAGCGAGGTGATGGCGATCTTCTGCCTGGCCCGCTCGCTGGAGGACCTTGAGGAGCGGCTCGGGCGCATGGTGGTCGCGCAGACCCGCACCCGGCAGCCGGTGACGGCCGCGCAGCTGAAGGTGACCGGTGCGATGACCGCGCTGCTGCGCGACGCCTTCCAGCCGAACCTCGTACAGACGCTGGAGGCGACGCCGGCGCTGGTGCATGGCGGGCCCTTCGCCAATATCGCCCATGGCTGCAATTCCGTGATGGCGACGCGTGCCGCGCTCGGCCTTGCTGATTATGTGGTGACGGAAGCCGGCTTCGGCGCCGACCTCGGCGCGGAGAAGTTCCTCGACATCAAGTGCCGACAGGCCGGGCTCGCGCCCGCCGC
>QFQD01000004.1 GCA_003241485.1 Ancylobacter novellus | reverse complement strand
CTGTCGGGATCAACCAGAGGAGCGTCAGCACCGCGTCAGCGGCGCGCCCCGTCGATGGCCGCTTTATAGGGGGAGCCCCCCAGAACTGTCAACGCCCTTCGCAAAAGAAAAATGACGGCGGCCTCGGCTTTGGATAACTCGTTCCCACATCGTCAGAAAGGCTTACCTATCAATGCGTTAGCCTTGCTGTCCTTTTTCGGCGCGCTCAAATCTGCCGACTTTTCCGGCCTTTCGGACTGGAAAAATTCGTAGCCGCCCCGTCCGCGGAATGCCCGTTTCAGCGCCATTCAGGCGGTCGGATTGACCACGAAATGACCTGTCGAATCGTTTGTTCGCAACGCTTTGCGCTCAATGATCCGAGAGTACGACATCGTCCGACCACTCGCCCTCGACCTCCTTCACGATCACCTGACCGCAAATCACCCGGCCCTTTTCCGGATTGAAGGTCAGTGTCGGATTGCCGTGCAACTGCCAGCCCTTGTTGAGCGCGGCGGACACGCGCTTGCAAAAGGCGACGTCGTCGGGGCCGGTGAGATAGCGATAGAGCTTCATGATGGGTCCTGTGTTTCACCCGGAAATGAACGGTAACGCGTGTCAGCTGCGGGCGTCGATCGCGTCGGCCAGCGCCACGCGCTTGCGCGCAATGTCGGCGTGCATGCGCTCATACATGCGCCCCTCGATCTGCAGCACGCCCTTGGCGGCATTCTCCGGCCGGTCGAACACCTCGATGAGCATCCGGGCCTCGGCGATTTCCTCCTCTCGCGGCGTAAAGGCTGCGTTGCAGGGCTCGATCTGGGTGGGATGGATCAGCGTCTTGCCGTCGAAACCAAGATCGGCCGCCTCGGCGCACTCGCGGGCAAGACCGTCGAGATCGCGAAAATTGTTCCACACCCCGTCCAGCACCTCGACGCCGCCGGCGCGTGCCGCCAGCACGCAATGCGACAGCCAGCCCTGCATCGGCGCCCGTCCGGGCACGATGCGGGCGCCCGTCTCCTTGGCGAGGTCGTTGGTGCCGAGCACCAGCACCGCCAGACGCGCGGCCGGAATGGCCCCGGCGCGGGCGATCTCCAGCGCCTTCAGCACGGCGAGGGGCGTTTCGATCATCGCCCAGAGCTTGAGCGAGGCCGGCGCGCCCAGCGCATCCAGCCGCCGGCCGGCCACCAGCAGCGTCTCCGTATCGGCGATCTTGGGGATGAGCAGGGCGTTGGGCCCCCTCCCGGCGGCGCTCGCCTGCGCGAAACAGGCGAGGTCGTCCCAGAACCAGGGCGTATCGGCGCCATTGACGCGGACCACCACCTCGCGCGGACCGAAGCCGCCGCGGGCGAGATCATCCGCGACCTGATGGCGCGCGCCCGGCTTTGCATCCGGCGCGACGGCGTCCTCCAGATCGATGATGATGCCATCGGCGGCAAGGGTGCGCGCCTTCTCCAGCGCCCGCGCGTTGGAGCCAGGCATGTAGAGAACGCTGCGGCGCGGTCGGACAAATGAAGGCATGATTCGCTCGGCTAATTGGCAAACGCTTGATTGAAGCCTATCCGGCTGCAAGGGGAACTGCCAACGGGGCATCGCCAGCCGGCAATGCCTGCGGGGCGCTGTGAGAGGGTCCGAAACGGACGCGCAGATCATGGACGACAATTTCGAAGTGCTTATCGTCGGCGGCGCCATCATGGGTGCGTCAGCCGCCTACTTCCTCACCCTGGATCCGGCCTTCAAGGGCCGTGTCGCGGTGATCGAGCGCGACACAACCTTCGCGCAGTCCTCCACCACGCTTTCGGCCGCCTCGCTGCGCCAGCAATTCTCCATTCCGGAGAATATCCGCATGTCGCTGTTCGGGCTGGATTTCATCCGCAACGCCAAGGATCGCCTCGGCACGGATGTCGATCTTGGCTGGCATGAGGGCGGCTATCTCATCCTCGCCAGCGCTGCCGGGCTTCCCATTCTGGAGGCCAACCACCGCGTGCAGCAGGCCGAGGGCGCGGACATCGCCCTGCTCGATCCCGACCGGCTGAAGGCCACCTTTCCCTGGCTGAACGTCGACGACATCGTCACCGGCGCCTATGGGCTCTCCGGCGAGGGCTGGTTCGACGCCCATGCCTTCCTCGGCGGGCTGCGCGCGGCGGCGAAGGCGCAGGGTGCGGTGTTCATCAATGGTGAAGTCACGGGCCTTGAGCGCACCGGCGACCGCATCACCGGTGCCACGCTGGCGGATGGCCGCCGGTTCGGCTGCGGCGCGCTGGTCAATGCGGCCGGCCCGCGCGGCGGGCGGGTCGCCGCCATGGCGGGCATCGAGCTTCCGGTCGAGGGCAAGAAGCGCTGCGTCTTCGTCGTGCATTGCCGCACGCCCCTGCCCAAGCTGCCGCTGCTCTGCGACCCCTCCGGCTTCTACATCCGGCCCGAAGGCGCCTACCAGATTTGCGGTGCGCCGCCCCCCGAAGATCAGGACCCCGATGCCGACGGGGATTTCGAGGTCGACTGGTCGGTGTTCGAGGAAGGCATCTGGCCGAACCTCGCCCACCGCATTCCTGCGATGGAAGAGCTGAAGGTGGTCCGCGCCTGGGCCGGGCACTATGAGATGAACCTGCTCGACCATAATGCGGTGATCGGCCCGCATCCGGAGATCGCCAATTTCTACTTCATGAACGGCTTCTCCGGCCACGGCCTGCAGCAGGCGCCCGCCGCCGGGCGTGCCATTTCCGAATGGATCACGCAGGGCCGCTCGGTCTCGCTCGATCTCGACGTGTTCGGCTATGAGCGCATCCTCGCCGGCCGGCCCTATGCCGAGCTCAACATCATCTGAGAGAACCTCGATGCGTGTCGCGGGCGCGGACGGGTGCAGGGGCGGCTGGGCGGTGGTCATCGTCGAGCCGGATGGCACCGCCCGCGCCGAACGGGTGACCCGGCTGGCCGAGCTGTTCGATGGCCCGTTCAGCCCGGACATCCTCGCCGTCGACATGCCGATCGGCCTGCCCGAGCGGATCGAGGCGAAGGGCCGCGCACCCGAACGACTGGCACGCCCGCTGCTGGGGCGGCGCCAGTCCAGCGTGTTCTCCATTCCCTCACGCGCGGCGGTCTATGCCAGCGTGGACGAGGCCGTGCCGGAGCTTGAACGCTACGCCCACGCCTGCGCCAAAGCCCGCGCGACCTCCACACCGCCGCGCGCGGTCGCGAGGCAGGGCTTTGCCATCTTTCCCAAGATCATCGAAATCGACCGCTGGCTGCGCGACAATCCCGCGCTGCTGCCACGCGTCCATGAATGCCACCCGGAGGTCAGCTTCTGGGCGATGAACGGCGGCATCTCGCTCGACACGCCCAAGAAGGTGAAGAACGCCCCGCACCGGCCGGGTCTTGTCATGCGGCGCGGCCTGCTGGAGCGCGCGGGCTTTCCGGCCGGCCCGCTCGCCCCCTTGAGGGCGCGCGAGATCGGCGTGGGCGAGGACGACTTGATCGATGCCTGCGCCGCCGCCTGGACGGCGGGGCGCCTTGCGCGGGGCGAGGCGGTGAGCTTCCCCTCCCCGCCCGAGCGCGATGCGCATGGCCTGCCCATCGCCATCTGGGCGTGAGCGGCCGCTACACTGACGAAAATTACTCGACCCTCACAGCCCCGCGTCGTCGGCGACCGCCGCATAGCGGTGGAACACGCCAGCCTCCGCCAGCACCGTTTCGATCCGGTCGACCGCCGCCGCCGCGTCGAGCTTGTCGGTCTCGATCACGAGTTCCGGCGCCGCCGGCACGTCATAGGGCGCGTCGATCCCGGTGAAGCCACGGATCTCGCCCGCGCGGGCCTTGGCGTATAATCCCTTCGGGTCGCGCGCCTCGCACAGTTCAAGCGGTGCAGAAACGTGGATCTCGAAGAAGCGCGAGCCGACGATCTCGCGCACCCGCGCCCGCGCCGCCGCGGACGGCGACACCGCCGCCACCAGCACGATATGGCCGAGGTTCTTGAGGAAATTCGCCACCTCCGCGAGGCGACGGTTGTTCTCGGCGCGGTCCGCGTCGGAGAAGCCGAGATCGCTGTTGAGGCCGGCCCGCAGCGTATCGCCATCAAGCAGCGTGGCGAGGCCGCCGCGGTGGAACAGGCGCCGCTCCAGCGCCCGCGCCAGCGTCGACTTGCCCGAGCCCGACAGGCCGGTCAGCCAGACCACCGCGCCGTCATGACCGAAACGGCCGATGCGCTCGTCATTCGACATGGCGGACGACACCGGCGTGATGTGGCGCGCCTCCGGCGTGCGCGTCGCCTCCCCGTCGAGCACGGAGATGACAAGACCGCCACCGGCGATACGTCCGCCGATCTCCAGCGCAACCCGGCCCGTGCGGGCATTCAGCCCATGCGGATCAGCGGCGATCGGACGTGACAGCAGCAATTCGATCTCGCCGACCTGGTTGCGGCCGATGCGCTTGGATTCGAAGCTGGAGAGATGGCCGGGATCGACCACCTCATGCACCACCGTGACGGTGGCGCGCGATTCCGAGGTGGCCAGCCGGGCGATGAGCGTGGTGCCGACCTCGAGCGCCTCCTCGGCGAGCCAGAACAGGCGCACGCGGATGCGCCGCGTGGCGTGCGGGCGCGCGGTCGGCAGCGAGAGGATTTCCCCGCGCTCGACGAAGATCTCGCGGTCGAGCGTGATGGCGGCGGCAGCGCCGGCGTTGAGGGCCTTCACTTCCTGCCCGGCGGGCGGCACCGGCCAGCTCTCGATGGTCTTCACCACCGCGCTCTTGCCCGAGGGCTGGAAGACGACCTCGTCGCCCACCTTCAGGCTGCCGGTCTCGATCCGGCCGGCGACGATGCGGCGGTCGTCGAATTTGTAGACGGCCTGCACCGGCAGGCGCAGCGCAAGGTCCTGCGGCGCGCGCGCCGGATCGAAGCTGTCCAGCGCCTCCAGCACGGTCGGCCCGCCATACCACGGCGTGCGCTCGCCATGCTCGGCAACACCGTCGCCCTCGCGGGCAGAGATCGGGATGACAGCGCTCGCCCGCACGCCGAGGCCGGACAGATAGGACGCGATCTCGCTTTCGATGCCGCGGAAGGCCGCCTCGTCATAGCCGACGCGGTCCATCTTGTTCACCACCACTGTCACCTGCTTCACGCCGAGCAGATGCAGCAGATAGCCATGACGCCGGGTCTGGTCGCGCACGCCCTCGGCGGCGTCGATCAGCAGCAGCGCGGCGTCGGCCTGGGCGGCACCGGTAATCATGTTGCGCAGGAATTCCGCATGGCCCGGCGCGTCGATCAGGATGATGTCGCGCGAGGGGGTGCGGAAACGGATCTGGCTGGTGTCGATGGTGATGCCCTGGTCGCGCTCGGCCTGCAGGCTGTCGAGCAGGAACGACCATTCGAACGGCATGCCGCGCCGGGCGGAAATCGCCTTGAGGTGCTCCAGCTTGGCGGCCGGAATACCGCCTGTCTCATGCAGCAGGCGGCCGATCAGCGTCGACTTGCCATGGTCGACATGACCGACAATGACGATGCGCACCAGAGGACGGTCGGCGGCGGCGACGGCGGGAACGGCGAAGGGGGTGATGTTCGTCGACATGGCCGACCTCTCAGAGATAACCGGCGACGCGGAGCCGCTCGAAGGAATCCTCGGATTCATGATCCATGGCGCGGCCGGAACGCTCGGGCACCTTGGTGGTGGCGAGCTCGACGAGGATCTCGTCGATGGTGGCGGCCTCCGACGCGACCGGGAAGGTGATGTCCTGGTCGCCGAGCGAGCGGTAGCGCTTGCCGTCCTTCGAGAAATACAGCGGGATGACGGGGATGTTCTCCCGCTTGGTGTAGGCCCAGATGTCGAGTTCGGTCCAATGCAGGATCGGATGGACGCGCAGATGCGCGCCGGCCGGCAGGGTCGCGTTGAAGTGATCCCAGAACTCGGGGGGCTGTTCGCGCACGTTCCAGTCGCCTTCCAGCCCGCGCGGGGAGAACACGCGCTCCTTGGCGCGGGTCGCTTCCTCGTCGCGACGGATGCCGGCCACCAGCGCGTCGAAGCCGTACTTCTCCAGCGCCAGCTTCAGCCCTTCCGTCTTGCGGGCGGCCGAACGGGTGGCCGGGGGCAGCGTCGGGTCCATCTGCTCCAGCGGCGGGCACGGATCGACCCTCAGATCGAGCCCCCATGCGCCGGCATAATGGTCGCGGAAGTCGTACATCTCCTTGAACTTCTTGCCGGTGTCGACATGCAGCACGGGAAATGGCACATGGCCGAGGAACGCCTTCCTCGCCAGCCAGATCATCACGTTGGAATCCTTGCCGAGCGACCAGAGCAGCGCCATGCGCTTCATCCGCGCGAAAGCCTCGCGGAAAATGTAGATGCTCTGAGCCTCGAGCTCGTCGAGCCGGTCGTCGGCAGTGGACATGGTGAGAACCCGGTTTGTGACGCCCCCGAGCCTAATACATAACCCGGCCGGGAACTAATTACACGTATTTTTCGTGCATTTAATTCTTTTGCACGTTCTAAATTGGTGTTATGCACGCCTCACCCATCAGTCAACAGGAATTTAGCGCAGCATGGTCGCCCCGCAGCAGCAGAAACTGAAGGTCACCGGACCGGTGACCGTGACGGCGAACCGGCTGACGGACGGGGCCGTCGTGTGGCGCACCAAGGCCGGCGGCTGGTCGGTCGATCTCGCGGACGCCGCGGTGGTCACCACGGCCGAAGCCGCCATGGCGCTGCTGTCCGGCGCCCTGCAGCGCGACATCGACGCGGTTGGCGCCTATGTCGCGCCGGTGGAGCTGGGCGCGGACGGCTCGGTATTGCCGGGCAATCTGCGCGAGCGTATCCGCGTCGACGGCCCGACCTTCGAGCTGCCGCACTGACACTCATTCACGACGCATAAGGCGAAGCCCGACGATGTATGTCTATGACGAATTCGACCGCGCCTTTCTGGCCGAGCGTGTCGCGGAATTCCGCGACCAGGTCGAACGCCGCCTGTCCGGCGCGCTGAGCGAGGACGAGTTCAAGCCGCTCCGGCTGATGAACGGCGTCTATCTGCAGCTTCACGCCTATATGCTGCGCGTCGCCATTCCCTATGGCACGCTGTCATCCGACCAGCTGCGCCGGCTCGCTTATGTCGGGCGCACCTATGATCGCGGCTATGGCCATTTCACCACGCGGCAGAACATCCAGTTCAACTGGATCAAGCTGGAAGACCTGCCGGACGCCATGGCGGCGCTGGCTGAAGTCGGGGTGCACGGCATCCAGACCTCCGGCAACTGCATCCGCAACGTGACCACCGACCAGTGGGCCGGCGCCACCCCGGAAGAGTTCGACGACCCGCGCATCTGGGCCGAGATCCTGCGCCAGTACTCGACACTGCACCCGGAATTCACCTATCTGCCGCGCAAGTTCAAGATCGCCATCACCGCCGCGCCAAAGGATCGCGCCGCGATCAAGGTGCATGATGTCGGCCTGCGGCTGCACCGCAACGAGGCGGGCGAGCTCGGCTTCGAGGTGCTGGTCGGCGGCGGGCTCGGCCGCACGCCCTTCGTCGGCAAGTCGATCCGCGCCTTCCTGCCGGCGCAGCATCTGCTGAGCTACATCGAGGCGATCATGCGCGTGTACAATCAGTACGGGCGCCGCGACAACATCTACAAGGCACGCATCAAGATCCTGGTGCACGAGATCGGCGCCGAGGAATTTTCCAGGGCGGTCGAGGCCGAGTGGGAAGCGACCCGCGAGGGCGCGCTGCACCTCACCGACGACATCGTCGCCGACATCCGCTCGCGCTTCCTCTATCCCGCTTTCGAGTCGCGCGACGACCAGCCGACCGAGCTGGTCGAGGCGCTGAAGGATGAGCGCTTCGCCACCTGGTATGCCAATTCGGTGCACCGGCACAAAGTGCCCGGCTACGCGATCGTCACCATCTCGCTGAAGCCCATCGGCGCCCCTCCCGGCGACGCGACCGCCGACCAGATGGACGTCGTCGCCGACCTCGCGGACGATTACGGCTCGCGCGAAATCCGCGTCGGCCACGAGCAGAATCTCTGCCTGCCGAACGTCGCGAAATCGGACCTGCCCGCGCTGTGGCGCCGTCTCGACGCGGCGGGACTTGCCACGCCGAACGTCAACCATGTCAGCGACATCATCGCCTGCCCCGGCCTCGATTATTGCGCACTGGCCAATGCCCGCGCCATTCCGGTGGCGCAGGAGATCGCCAAGCGCTTCGCCGACCTCGACCGCTCGCGCGGCATCGGCCGGCTGCACATCAACATCTCCGGCTGCATCAACGCCTGCGGCCACCACCATGTCGGCCATATCGGCATTCTCGGCGTCGAGAAGAACGGACAGGAATTCTACCAGATCACGCTGGGCGGGCGGGCCGACGAGAAGGCCCAGCTCGGCACACTGCTCGGACCAGCCGTGCCCTACGAGCAGGTTCCCGGCCTTATCGAGGATGTGGTGGATACCTACATGGAGTTGCGCGCCGGCCCGGATGAACTCTTCATCGACACCGTGGCGCGTCTTGGCGTCGAGCCCTTCAAGGAGCGCGTCTATGCCGCTCATTGAGAATGGAAAGATCATCGAGGACAGCTTCGTCCGCGTCAGCGACGAGGACGCGGTGCCCGAGGGCGCGGCGGTGCTCGTCAGTGCCGACCGCTTCCTCAAGGAGTCCGAGACGCTGAAGGCGCGGTCGGCGCCAGTCGGCGTGATCTGGCCGAACAACCGCCCGATCGCCGAGATCGAGCCCTATCTCGGTCAGCTCGCACTCATCGCCCTTGTCTTCCCGATCTTCCGCGACGGACGCGCCTACAGCCAGGCCCGCCTGCTGCGCGAACGGCACGGTTGGACCGGCCCGATCCGCGCCACCGGCAATGTGCTGCGCGACCAGTTCCTGCTGATGGAGCGCTCCGGCTTCGACCAGATCGAGGCCGTAAAGCCTGCCGATGCCGCCGCCTTCGACGAGGCGGTGCATCGCTACACCGTGTTCTACCAACCCGCCACGGACCAGCGCCCGAGCCTTCTGCGCCAGCGCCTTGGCCGCGTCGCGCCCTGAGGCCGACATGAGCACTCCCCAACCCGCCGGGATTTCCCTGCCGAGCAATCCTGACGCCGGCGACATAGCCGCGCTCGACCGGGCGCTGGCAATGGCGGGACCGACCGAGATCATTTCCGCCGCGGCCGAAACGGTCGGGGCGGGCAAGCTCGCCCTCGTCTCCTCTTTCGGCACGGAATCAGCGGTGCTGATCGCCTATATGGCCGAGGTCGATCCCTCCATCCCGGTCGTGTTCCTCGATACCGGCTGGCTGTTCGAGGAAACGCTGGCCTATCGCGACACGCTCACGCGCCAGCTCGGCCTCACCGATGTGCGCACCATCCATCCCGACGAGGGAAGGCTGGCCGAGCTGGATGGCGATCGTGATCTGTGGTTTTCCGATCCGGATGCCTGCTGCCGCATCCGCAAGGTCGAGCCGCTCGCCCGCGCCCTGGCCGGGTTCGACGGCTGGATGAACGGGCGCAAGCGCTACCAGGGCGGCGTGCGCGCCGCCATTCCGGTGGTCGAGCGCGACGGGGCCCGGCTGAAGTTCAATCCGCTCGCAAATCTCGACCGCGCCGATGTCGAGGCCGCGCATAAGCGCTTCAGGCTGCCGGAACATCCTCTGGTGGCCAAAGGCTTCAATTCGGTCGGCTGCATGCCCTGCACCAGCCGGGCGGCACCGGACGAAGACGCGCGCGCCGGGCGCTGGCGCGGAAGCGCCAAGACCGAATGCGGCATCCATACCCTGCTGAACACGCTCTGACAGCGGCGGGGTCGGTCCTGCTCGTGAGAGGGCTGGAAAGGCTCATTTTCCTAATCCATCCTCCCGCCCGCACGCCGCATTTCACACGCCAATAATGTATCGAAACCCTATTTTCGATATTTAATGTATATTTTATATTGACCACGCCCGCCCTGCGTGGAAATCTCCTCCCACGCATTCATCGGCGCGCCGGCGCCGTCGGGGAGAAGCCAACATGTCGTTCCATTTCAAACCCGCTATTGCCGCGGCGCTCATTGCCGCGCTGGCGGCGCCGGTAGCCCTCGCGCCGGTTGCCCAGGCCGCCGACGTCACCCTGCTCAACGTGTCCTATGACCCGACCCGCGAGCTCTACCAGCAGTTCAACAAGCTGTTCGCGGAGACGTACAAGGCCGAGACGGGCACGAGCGTCGAGATCAAGGCCTCGCATGGCGGCTCGGGCAAGCAGGCGCGCTCGGTGATCGACGGGCTGGAGGCGGACGTCGTCACGCTGGCGCTCGCCTATGACATCGACGCCATTGCCGACAAGGGCTTCATCGCGCAGGACTGGCAGAAGCGGCTTCCCGACAATTCCTCGCCCTACACCTCGACCATCGTCTTCCTCGTCCGCAAGGGCAACCCGAAGGCCATCAAGGACTGGGACGACCTGGTGAAGCCGGACGTCAAGGTCATCACCCCGAACCCGAAGACCTCGGGCGGCGCGCGCTGGAACTATCTCGCCGGCTATGCCTATGCGCTGAAGAAGTACGGCTCCGACGAGAAGGCCAAGGCCTACCTCGCCTCCCTCTTCAAGAACGTGCCCGTGCTCGACACCGGCGCGCGCGGCTCCACCGTCACCTTCACCGAACGCGGCGTCGGCGACGTGCTGCTGGCATGGGAGAACGAGGCGTTCCTTTCGAAGAAGGAATTCGGCGACGACAAGTTCGACATCGTCGTCCCCTCCCTCTCCATCCTTGCCGAGCCGCCCGTCACCGTCGTCGACAAGACCGTCGACAAGAAGGGCACGCGCGACGTCGCCAATGCCTATCTCAAGCTGCTCTACAGCAAGGAAGGCCAGAAGCTCGCCGCCGAGAACTTCTACCGCCCGCGCGATCCGGAAATCGCCAAGCAGTATGAGAACGTGTTCCCCAAGGTCGATCTCGTGACCATTGACGACCCGATCTTCGGCGGCTGGCGCAAGGCACAGACCACTCACTTCTCCGATGGCGGCGTGTTCGACCAGATCTATTCGAACTGAACGCCCCTCCACCCATCACTGCACCTGATCGGCTAGCCGATCCTGGCGCCGGGCCTGTCCCACAGGCCCGGCCTTTGCCATAAGATAGAACTTCCGGGGGCCGGGCACTTGAGCGACATGACGCTGGACCGAACGACATTGGTGGGAACCGGACCGCGCGATGCCGCCCGCCGGCCGCAATCCGTCATTCCCGGCTTCGGCCTGACGCTCGGCCTGACCCTGCTCTGGCTCTCGCTCATCGTGCTGCTGCCGCTGACCGCGCTGTTCTTCAAGACCGCCGAGCTGACGCCCGAGCGCATCTTCAACATCCTCACCGCCACCCGCACGCTGAACGCGCTGAAGATCTCCTTCGGCCTGTCGCTGGTCGCAGCAGCCATCAACCTGTTCTTCGGCGCCGTCATCGTGTGGGCGCTGGTGCGCTATGATTTCCCCGGCCGTCGCATCCTCGACGCGCTGATCGACATTCCCTTCGCGCTGCCGACGGCGGTGGCGGGCATCGCCCTCACCACGCTCTATGCCGAGAATGGCTGGATCGGCTCCTGGCTGGCGCCGCTCGGCATCAAGGTGTCGTTCACCCCGCTCGGCATTCTCGTCGCGCTCATCTTCATCGGTCTGCCCTTCGTGGTGCGCACCGTCCAGCCGGTGCTGGAAGATCTCGACCACGAGCTGGAAGAAGCCGCCGCCACGCTCGGCGCCGGGCGTTGGACCACCATCCGCCGCGTCGTGCTGCCCGCCGTGCTGCCGGCCTTCCTCACCGGCTTCGCCCTCGCCTTCGCCCGCGCGGTCGGCGAATATGGTTCGGTGATCTTCATCGCCGGCAACCTGCCGAACGTGTCGGAGATCGCCCCGCTGCTGATCGTCATCCGGCTGGAGGAGTTCCGCTACGCGGACGCCACCACCATCGCCGCCACCATGCTGGTCGCCTCCTTCGTCCTGCTTTTCATCATCAACGGCCTGCAGCGCTGGTCGGAGAGCCGCACCGGGAGAGCGGGATGAGCTTGCCCCACAGTCCTGACGGCGCGCGCGCCGAACCGGTGGCGGTCAAATGGACGGTCATCGCCCTTGCCACCCTGTTCATCGGGCTGTTCATCCTGCTGCCGCTGGTCAACGTTTTCGCGCAGGCCTTCAGCAAGGGCTGGGAGGCCTATTCGCTGGCGCTGGTGGAGCCGGACGCGCTTGCCGCGGTCGAACTGACGCTTCTCGTCACCGCCATCGCCGTTGCCGCCAACACGGTGATGGGCCTCGTCATGGCATGGGCGATCACCAAGTTCTCCTTCCGCGGCAAGAGCTTCCTGATCAGCCTGATCGACCTGCCCTTCTCGGTCTCGCCCGTGGTCGCCGGCCTTGTCTTCGTGCTGCTGTTCGGCGCGCAGGGCTATTTCGGGCCTTGGCTGTCCGACCACGGCGTCAAGATCATCTTCGCCTGGCCGGGCATCGCGCTGGCAACGATCTTCGTCACCTTCCCCTTCGTGGCGCGCGAACTCATTCCGCTGATGCAGGAGCAGGGCACGACCGAGGAGGAAGCGGCGGTCACGCTCGGCGCCGGTGGCTGGCGGGTGTTCTCCCGCGTCACCCTGCCCAACATCAAATGGGCGCTGCTCTACGGCATCCTGCTCTGTAACGCGCGCGCCATGGGTGAATTCGGCGCCGTTTCCGTGGTCTCAGGCCATATACGCGGGGAGACCAACACGATCCCGCTGCAGGTCGAGATCCTCTACAACGAGTACCAGTTCCAGGCGTCCTTCGCGGTCGCCTCGCTGCTCGCCCTGCTCGCCATCGTCACCCTGCTGGCCAAGACCGCGCTGGAGGCGCGCCTCAACGCCCGCAGCGGACGGCACTGAACCGCAACCGCAAGCGCGTCAGAACAGGTACACCGCCGCGACGAGGCCACCGACCAGCACCACGGCGAAGATCGCGGTGACAAGGCCGAGCCGCTTCTCGATGAAGGTGCGCGCCGAGGGACCGATCCAGTAGAGCAGGCCCGCCACCATGAAGAAGCGCAGGCCGCGGGTGATCACCGAGAGCACGACGAACCAGAACAGGCTGTAATGGGCGAAGCCCGAGGTGATGGTCACAACCTTGTAGGGGATCGGCGTCAGTCCCTTGATCAGGATGATCCAGGCACCGTAGTGCTGGTAGGCCTCGGTGAAGGCGTCGACCTTGGCGCCATAGCCATAGAGCTGGATCAGGAACATCCCGACCGATTCATACAGCAGCGCGCCGATGGCATAGCCGAGCAGGCCGCCAATGACCGAGGCGAGCGTGCACAGCGCGGCGTAGAACCAGGCGAGCTTCGGCCGCGCGAGGCACATCGGCACCAGCATCACATCCGGCGGCACCGGGAAGAACGAACTCTCCGCGAAGGAGACCGCCGCCAGCGCCCAAGGCGCGGAGGGGCGTTCGGAAAGATCGATGACCCACTGATAGAGGCGGCGCAGCATGGTGATGTCCGGATGGTCGGGTGCGGGCGGCAGGTGTGAACGGCGATTACGGTCGGATGAGGCCGTTAGAGCATTTCCCGACCGGCGGGAACAGCCGGCGCCCTGGAAATCGCGCTAGCGCGTCCGCGCCGCGGGGCTGGCGCTCGCTTCCGTCCCCGGCTCAGTGGTCTCGCGGCGCACCGCGCCGAGGAGATCGGCGGGCAGATCGGTGGCGAAAAGGTCGTCCGACAACCGCACACCCATGCCGAGGCCACTTGCCTTGGCGCGCGGTTTCGGCAGCTTCTCGGCCATGCCCATCAGGTTCTCGCGCCGGTGCATCTCGGCCCAGATATCCTCGGGGTCGATGCCCATCTCGACCCACAGCACGACCAGATTGTAGAGCAGGTCCGCGCTTTCGCGCACCGCGCCGGCGGCATCGCCGCCTACCGCGTCGAGCGCGACCTCCACCGCCTCCTCCGCCACTTTCTTGGCGATGAAGTGCCGCCCCTTGGCAAATAGTTTGGCGGTGCGCGGCGAGGGGTTTCGTCCCCGGCGCGTCGCGACCACGGCAGCATGGAGGCGGCGAATCGAATCACTCATTAACCCTGAGTCTAATCCGCGTTTCATGAATGGCCGATGTCGGTGCTCACATGCCGGCAAAGGGCGTCAAAGACTTTGAACACGCGGCCGGCAGGGCTATGCTGCGCCGCACAGACCGGCGTGTCCACTCGCGCCGAAATGATCCCCGGCCGGGTATTGGCGGGCCTCCCGCTTTTGATCCGCCGCCACAAAACGGGTATGCAGGATCCCGCACGTAAGGTCCCCGGGGCCTTTGCGGCTGAACGCAAGCTCGAAACGGAACCCACGCGTGACGCGCTTCTCTCTCTCCCGCACCGGCATGGTCCGTGCCTCCGCCTCATTGAACCGCGCGCTGGCCCGCCTCGGCCTCGCCGCGCTCGTCGCGGCGCCGATCGCGCTGGCGGCGGCCCCTCGCGCGCAGGCGACACCGGCGCTGGTGATCGAGGTCGACAGCGGCAAGGTCCTGCTGGCGGAAGATGCCACCAAGCCGTGGTACCCTGCCTCCGTCACCAAGCTGATGACCGCCTATGTGACCTTCAAGGCGATCCGCGACGGCCGCGTCACTCCCGAAACCCTGGTCTCCGTCACCGAGACGGCGGCGGCGCAGGCGCCCTCCAAGATGGGCTTCAAGGTCGGCACGCAGGTCACCGTCGACAATGCGCTGAAGATGATGCTGGTGAAGTCGGCCAACGACATGGCCGTCGTGCTGGCCGAAGGCGTCGGCGGCTCCTATCCCGCCTTCATCGCCGAGATGAACGCCTCCGCGCGTGAACTCGGCATGGACGGCACGCATTACGACAATCCGAACGGCCTGCCCTCGCCCGGCCAGATCACCACGGCCCGCGACCTCGCCATTCTCGCCCGCGCGCTGCTTACCGAATTTCCCGAGCGCTCGGATATGTTCCGCATTCCCGCGATCAAGCTCGGCAATGCCGTCATCCGCAACTACAACAAGCTGATCGACAGCTATCCCGGTGCAGACGGCATGAAGACCGGCTTCATCTGCGCCTCCGGCTTCAATCTTGTGGCCAGCGCCAAGCGTGGCGACAAGCATGTGCTCGCCGTGGTGCTGGGTACGAGTTCGGGCCGCGCCCGCACCGAACAGGCCGCGCTGCTGCTGGAGAAGGGCTTCCAGCATTCGTGGAAGATCTTCGGCGCCGTCGCCCCGACCCTCGATTCCCTGCGCAATGAGGGCGGCCCGCCGACCGACATGCGGGCCGAGGTCTGCGGCGGCAAGCGCAAGAACACCGCGTCCGAGGACGACGACACCCCGTCCACCGCCTCCAGCTTCGTCGCCGCCGGCATGGGCTCGCTCGGCGACAACGTCACCGGCGCCAGCCTGCTGCAGAAGCTGCCGCCATCCATGCCGCCGGTCGAGGTGTGGGTCGGCCCGTTCCCGAGCGCCGAGGCGCTCGCCGCCGCCTATCCGCCGCCACCCGCCCCGAAGAAGCAGGCGGCCGGCAAGGACAAGCCGAAGAAGGGCGGCCCGAAGACGGCCATCATCGACCCCGCCGGCACGGCCCCGCCCGATGCCGCAGCCGCCTCGCCCCCGGCCAAGCCGGCCGCGAAACCCGCCGCCAAGCCGGCGGCCAAGCCCGCGGCAAAGCCATCCGCCAGCGCCTCGTCGGTCACGGCCAAGCCATTGCCAAAGCCGGCGCCGGCTCCCACTTATCCCACCGTACCTCCGCCGCCTCCGCCGCAATGAGCCGGGCACGGTCGGGCTTTCTTCTTCTCGCGATGCGCGGGCCTTGGTCCGCCGGGACAGCTGAATCATGAGCGAGGACCATTCCAGCGAGGACCGTCCTCGCCAGCCGGACCCTATTCCGGTCACCCTGCTCACCGGCTTTCTCGGTGCTGGCAAGACCACACTGCTGAACCGCCTGCTACAGGACCCCGGCCTTGCCGACACTGCGGTGCTCATCAACGAGTTCGGCGAGATCGGTCTCGACCACCTGCTGGTCCAGCATTTCGACGACGCGACCGTGCTGCTCGCCTCCGGCTGCCTGTGCTGCACGGTACGCGGCGATCTCGTCGAGGGGCTGGAGCACCTGCTGCGGCGCATGGACAATGGCGTCATCCCGCCCTTCCGCCGCATCGTGATCGAGACCACCGGCCTCGCCGATCCCGCGCCGATCCTGCATGTGCTGATGATGCATCCCTATCTGGTGATGCGCTTCCGGCTCGACGGCGTGGTCACGGTGGTCGATGCGGTGAACGGCCATTCGACGCTCGACGAGCATCCTGAATCGGTGCGGCAGGTCGCCATCTCCGACCGCATCGTGCTGACCAAGACCGATCTCGTCGACACGCCCGAGCGCGAGGCCGCGTACAAGGCACTGCTGTCTCGGCTCAAGGCGCTGGCGCCCGGCGCGCCGGTGCTCGATGCCGCACGCGGCGAGGCGACGCCGGCCGCCTTGCTCGACGCTGGCCTTTACGACCCCGCTGCGAAGATCCCGGACGTGTCGCGCTGGCTCGCAGACGAAGCGGTAGCGGCGGCGGAAGCGGCCTCGCGTGGCCACGCCCATGATCCCAACCGCCATGACGACCGCATCCGCGCCTTCACGCTGGCACACGATCCGCCGGTATCAGCGGCGGCGATCGACATGTTCCTGGAACTAGTGCGCGGCACGCATGGCGCCAAGCTGCTTCGCCTCAAGGGCATCGTGAAGCTGGCGGAAGATCCCGAGCGCCCGCTGGTGCTGCATGGCGTGCAGCATGTGCTGCATCCGCCGAGCCAGCTGCCCGCCTGGCCGGATGACGACCGCCGCACCCGACTTGTCATGATCGTTCGCGATGTGGAGCCGGCGGTGATCCGCCGGCTGTTCGAGGCCTTCATGGGGCTGCCGGCGCCGGACCAGCCCGATCGCATCGCGATGACCGACAACCCCTTGGCGCCGGCCACGCTGCGCCGCTGAAAGCGGCCGCTACTGCGGCATCTGCACGCCGTTGAACAGCAGCTGCGTGCTGCCCGGCGCGGGCGCGCCCGTCGGGGCCGGCGCCGCGGCGGGCGTGGTGCCCTGCGCGGCTTCCACCTTCGGGTCCGGCACCCCGAGAACCATCGCCCAGTACACGCTGTACTTGGAGCGCGGCGCGCGCACCGCCGCGATGCCGAGCCGGGTCACACCGGGCATCAGCATGTTCTTGTTGTGCGAGGGGGAATCGCGCCAGCCGGAAAACGCCTCCGCCAGCGTGTGGTAGCCGGCGCCGACATTCTCCGCCGCCTTCAGCCCCGAGAAGCCGGCCGCCTTCAGCCGCACCAGAAGCGAGCGCCCGCCAATGTCGTGCGAGAGCTGGTCGGCCGCGGCCATGGACTTGGCCTGCTTGTCGGCCACCGCCATCAGCGTCGGGTCGATCGTCACCGCAGGCAGGCCGCGCGCCTGACGATAGTCGCTCAGCAGCGAGGCTGCCGCCTGCGGGTCCAGCGTGCCGCCCTTGGCGATGTTGGCATAGAAGGTGTCGTTGACCGGAACGGTGGTCGGCGCGGCGGCGCAGCCCGCGATCAGCAGCGGCAGAAGCAGGGCAGCAGCGAAGCGCATCGGCGAGAAGGCGGGCATCCGGTATCTCTGGGTTCGAAGACGGGTTTATGCGGAAAAGGCGGGCAGGTTCAGCCGCCATCGTCCCCGGTCGGCTCGTCCGGGCCGATGCGCCCGCCACGATAAACCGCCCAGGGCGTGTAGGGGATGCCGATCTTCGCCGCCTTCATGCGGTCGAGAACCGCGAAATGCAGGTCGCTCTTCACCGTGAGCGCATAGTCGACATTGGCGACCACGCAGCGCAGCTCGAATTTCAGGTAGCTGTCGCCGAACGCCATCAGGAACACGCGCGGCGGCGGCGAGCGCAGCACCTGCGGGTGGTCGCACGCGCAGCCGATCAGAATGTCGCGCACCTGGTCGGCATCGGCATCATAGGCGACATTCACCGCCACGATGACGCGACCGGTGGTGTTGGCGTGGGTGAAGTTCTTCACCATGCCGGTGATGAGGTCGGAATTCGGAATCAGCACAGCCGCGCGATCGAAGGTCTCGATCTCGGTAGCGCGCACGCTGATGCGGCGGACATAGCCTTCCTCGCCCTTCACATTGATGGTGTCGCCCACGCGGATCGGCCGCTCCGCCAGCAGGATGAGGCCTGATACGAAGTTCGACACGATGGACTGCAGACCGAAACCGATACCGACCGAGAGGGCACCGGCGACCAGGGCGATGTTTTCGAGGTTCAGTCCAAGCTGGCCCATCGCCATGGCGACGACGGCGATGGAGCCGACATAGCCGATGATGGTGGAGATCGAGTTCTGCAGGCCCTGGTCGAACGACGTCTTGGGCAGGATCGCCACGGCGAACCAGCGCTGGATCGCGCGGGCGATGACGATGCCGATCACCATGAACATCACTGCGCTCAGCACATCGCCGATGGTGATGGTGGAGGTGCCGATGGTGAAGCCGAAGGTGATGCGGCTGACGAGGTCGCGTATGTCGGCGGTCGAGGTGCCGAACGTGCCCATCACCATAACCAGCACGACCAGCGTCGCCAGCGCCTTGAACACGCCCGCAACAAGCAGCGCCAGCAGTTCCAGGCTGGCGGGGCGTACGCCCAGCGTCTTGGCGACATGGCGCGCGCGCGGGCCGGACGCGATGCCGTCGATGAAGACAGCATTGATCAGCGCGATGATGAGATAGAGCGCGCCCGCCATGACCACCGCGACGAGTGAGCGCGAGGCAAGGAAGGTGGCAACGCTGACATAGCCGGCAACCAGCGCCGCGACGATGGTCGCGTTCAGCACCCAGAACGGAAATCGGATCCATTGCAGCGTCGTCGGCGAAGGGCCCGTGGAAGCGCCGTCCGCGTCCGTCTTGCCCTCGGTGTCGTCGCCGTCGGAAAGCTCGCTGAGCGCGCGCATGGTGCGGCCGGCGACCAGCACCAGCGCCAGCGCCATTGTCGCGGCGGTGGCCACGGTGAGCGGCACCGGCACGACCAGTGCCTTGTGTATAGTGTTGAGAAGCGCCGTCGCCGAAAGGATCCAAAGGCCGAGCGCCGCATTGCGATAGATCAGGCTCGCCATCTCGTCGGAGACCGGGACCACACGCCGGCGCGGCTCGCCGGGCGCCAGCGCGCCCTGCAGCAGGCCGCGACCGATCGCCAGGATGCACACGGCGAGCACCAGCCCCTGGGAGATTTCCTCCACGCGCGCCGGCACAAGGTCGAAGGCGTTCAGCAGCGCCAGCACCGCCAGCGTCGCCACCGGCGCCGCCGCCATGCCGAGCAGTGCCACCAGCGCCGAAAGGCCGCTGGCCTTGAGCCGCGAGAGCGGCTCGGCGCTGGCATCGAGATCGGTCCGATGCAGGGGCCGGCGGAACATGTTCTGCAGGAACACGACGAGCGCGATGATGGCGAGAGCGCCCAGCCCGACGACGACCTGGCCGATGCGCGACATGCGGGCGTCGGCATAGGCCTGCCAGTCACCGAGGAGATAGCGGATACCGCGCAGCTCGATCGGGATCGAGGTGACGGCGGAGATCCACAGATTGGGATCCAGCACGCTGAAGGAGCGCGCCAGCAGCGTATCGGTGAACAGCGCCCGGCGGCGGCTGGTGATGCGGTCCGCCATCTGGTCGGCGCGCACCTTCAACAGCTTCACCTGCTTGGACACCGCATCGACCGAGGCGAGACGCGCGGTCAGGGCCTCGCGCTCCTGGGTGATGGAGGCGTCTTCCGGCGGCGCGTCAGCCGCAGGCTTCGGACCGATTTCCTGCACGCGCTTGTTCAGGTCGGCAACCAGCGGGTCCAGCACCGCGCTGGCGCCGGTCAGTTCGGAGCGTGCCGGATCAAGCCTTGCGCGCAGACTGTCGAGATCGGCAGAGCTGAGCCCCTCACGGCCAAGCGCCGCCTCCACTCCATCGACAACCGCCCGCTGCCCTTCGAGCTTGTCCTGCACCACCTGCTGCTCGGGCGAGACGGGGCCCCCGGCCTGCGCCGATGCGAAAGAGGGCGCCAGCGCAAGCAGCGCAACGAAGAAAACGAGAGCGGCAAGGAGAAAGAGCTGGCCGAAGCCTCTGGCACGATCGCCGCGGCGAGAAGCCGGACGGCGGCGCGCCCCTGCGGTCGCGCAATCGGATGCGAAGATGAGATGAGCCATGACCACGAGGCAGTTCGAGCCGGAATGCCCCTGTCTCAGGTTCGATATGGGCCAAGTCAAGGCAAAGCTGACAGGAATACCCGCAAGGCGAGTGCCGCGCGCTCAGTTGCCGCGCATGGAAGGCGGCAGCGTACGTTCCTGAAGATCGAAAGCAGACGAGCAGACCGCGAACACATCGCCCATCAATTCGCGCAGCCGCGAGAACACGGTGGCATGCGGTGCCTTCAGCGTGCCGATCACCTCTTCGTCGTCGACGGAGAAATTGGCGGCGTGATGCACGGCGAGGTGCTTCATCGGCGCGTTGTTCGGCAGGAAGACCACCTGCAGTTCCTCAATGCCGCGATTCTGCGCCAGCAGCACGAGATAGCGCATGAGGGCGGAGCCGATGCCCCTGCCCTGCCACGCGCGCTCGACGCTGAACGCCGCCTCGCCAGCGGAAGGCTTGCCAGGGCGCCGGGGCAGGGGATGCAGTTCGGCAACCGCACGCGGTTCGCCATCAACGAAATAGCCTAGCGCGATGGCATCGCCGCTCATCAGCCGGGTGGCATGGCGGGCGATGGCGGCATCGGAAACCACGCCGCCGAAACGCATAAAGCGGCTCAGCGGGTCGAGACGGAGCAGATGTTCGACCAGCAACTGGCGTTCGGCGGGGAGCAGCTTGCGGATTTCGCCCTCGGCCAGCCGGGCCGGGCGGTGGGAGGCGGATGCGTCAAGCACCTCCTCCACACGCAGCGGTGTGCGGCTGGAAAGGGGATTGCTGTGTTCCATCGCAGGCATCGTTCTCGTCTCGCGCCGCCGATTATTGCGGCGCAGCAGAAATATGCGCATCGCACAAAAGAACAACCGACACGTCTGCATGGCTCGCATGCAGCGCCTACGAGCCCACGCTCATTTCTGCGCCTCTTCGCCCGCCGGGGCAATGCGTGGAACCACGGGCTGCGGGCCAAGGGTCGAGCGGTCAGCGGCTCGCGGTCACCGGCTCGCTGCGCCGCGCCGCGCTCATGATGGCCTGCCGCAGCGGGCCTTCCACCGTCAGCGCGAAATTGTAGTGGCTCATGGAAAAGGGGCCCGGCGTGCCCGGATGCGACGAGCGGAAGCCGACATAGAGGCCGACAAGGCCGCCCTTCGGCGTCAGCAGCGCCGAACCGGAGGTGCCGCCCTCGGCGTCGCAGTCCAGTGCCACTTCGCGCAGACCGCCGGGGCCCTGCGCCGTCACTTGTCGGGCAGAGCAGCGCTCCAGCGAATGGCTTTCCTCTCCGCCCGATCGTGCGGCCGCGACGAGAACCACCGCGCCCGGCACCTTCATCGCCGGTGCCAGAGGATAAGCGCGCGCCGCGCGCACCGGAGCGAGCAGCGGCGCCACTGCCCAATCGTGAATGGCGGGCATGGCATAGGGCTCACGCGCCCCGGTCATCGCGCGCTCGACAAGGATCGGCACGCGCTGGCGCTCGCCGCCCGCATCAATCTCAAAAGTGCAGTCTTCCCCCGTGCCACGGGGGGCGCCACCCGGGGCCACCAGAACATGCGCGGCGGTGAGGAGTATATTATTCGCCTCTACCAGCTGGCCGGTGCCGACGGCGCCGCCGCAGCGCACAATGCCTGTGGCGCCGAACCGGCCGGCCATCTGCGCGGGGGAAAGGCCGTTCGCCCGCGCATAGTCGGCCGGTGAGAGGCGGTCATCGCCGTCGATCAGGATGGCAGCGGAGGGCAGGCTCGCGCTGTTGGCCGCGTTCCGCTGTTCGCCCGCACTGGCCGCGCAGGTCATCATCGGCAGAAGCACCAGCGTTGCAAAACAGAACGCCCGCGGCGCTCCAGCTCCGCTCACGCGCCATATGCCCCCGCACGACATCCGCGAACCTTCCCCCGTGATGACGGGAGAAATGTGCGGAGAGGATCGTGTCCACGTCAAGGCACGGAAGTAATAACGCCCTCCAGCACGATAGGTTCCCTCACCCGCAGGCAACGGATGAAGGCTTGCACCTTCGTCGGGCACGGCGCATGCCGGCTTGCCCCGGCGCGGCGGTGCCGTTAATGCGTGCGCTGCACCAATGATGGATGGTGCGAGTGGGTGGTCCAACATGGCGGACAAGTTAGCCGCGGAAGCCGGCGGCTCGGTGCTCGCGGCGCGCTATGTCGCCCGTATGGCGGCCGGCGACATCTCGCCGGATCCCGGCCAGGCAAAGGTCGTCTTCGCCCTTGCCGAGCTTGAGCAGCGCATCGCCGCCCGCCGGCTGGCCCGCAAAACCTCCGCGCTCGGCTGGCTTTTCGCCCGCCGCGAGGACGCCATTCCCCGCGTGCGTGGCCTCTATATTCACGGTGCGGTCGGACGCGGCAAGACCATGCTGGTCGACCTGTTCTATGAGAGCGTCGCGGTCCGCAAGCGCAAGCGGCGCGCTCATTTTCACGAGTTCATGGCCGATGTGCACGCCCGCATCTTCCAGGTGCGCGCCGACATCAAGGCCGGCACGATCAAGGACACCGATCCTATCGCGACCGTCGCCGCCGCGCTCTACGAGGAAGCGTGGCTGCTGTGCTTCGACGAGTTCCACGTCACCGATATCGCCGATGCGATGATCCTCGGCCGGCTGTTCGAGAAGCTGTTCGATCTCGGCGTGGTGATCGTGGCCACCTCGAACGTCGCGCCCGAAGACCTCTACAAGGGCGGCCTAAACCGCGCGCTGTTCCTTCCGTTCATCGCCATGATCCAGCAGCACATGGACGTGGTGCGCATCGAATCGCCGACCGACTACCGCATGGAGAAGCTCGGCGGCGTGCGCATCTGGTACGTGCCCGGCCCGGACCACACGCCCGCCGAGGTTGACCGCGAGATCGAGAAGGTCTGGCACCGTATCGCCGGCGCCGATGGCGGCGCGCCGGCCAAGGTCACGTCCAGCGGCCGCGTCATTGCGGTGCCGCACGCGGGCGGCGGGGCGGCGCGCTTCAGCTTCGAGGATCTGTGCGGCCAGCCGCTCGGCGCTTCGGACTATCTGCGCCTTGCCCGCACCTATCACACGCTGGTCATCGACCACATTCCGCAGCTCGACCAGGACCGGCGCAACGAGGCCAAGCGCTTCATCACGCTGATCGACGAACTGTATGAGAAAGGCGTGAAGCTCGTCGCCTCCGCCGCGGCCGAGCCCGAGGAACTCTATCTCGGCACCGAGGGCGCGGAAGCCTTCGAGTGGGCCCGCACCGTCTCGCGCCTGCATGAGATGCGCTCCAGCGACTATATTGCCCGTCCGCACGGCCGCGGCGATTCGGAAGCCTCCGGCGACACGACGGGCCTCGTGGAAACCTGACGCCTGCTCTTGATCGGGACGGCCCGGCGCACGAACTTAAAGGCCCGTTTCCCGCTCAGCGCCGCGTGCCGTCATGAACCCCCCGAAGCATCGCCACAACGCCGCCGAGCCGGACCATGTCTGCGCACTCAGCGGTCAGATTCTCTCCCGCCGGGACGGTATCCGGCTCGATATGATCCGGCCGCAGCTGGCCGATCATATCCGCGCACTGCATCCCGGCATTGCGCCAGACGCATACATCTCGCGCAAGGCGCTGGCCAAGGAGCGGGCGGCCTACATCGCCGCGACGCTGCAGGCCGAGCGCGGCGACCTCACCCAGCTCGACCATGACGTGATCGAGAGCCTCGCCGATAACGACATCCTGACCCAGAATGTCGAGAGCGAGATCGACAAGGACCGCACCTTCGGCGAGCGCGCCGCAGACCACATCGCCTCCTTCGGCGGCAGCTGGACCTTCATCATCTCCTTCATGGTGTTCATCTGCTTCTGGATGACGCTGAACGTCGCCGGGCTGATGGGCGCGTTCGACCCCTATCCCTTCATATTGCTCAATCTGGTGCTGTCCTGCATCGCCGCGCTGCAGGCCCCGGTCATCATGATGAGCCAGAAGCGGCAGGAGGCGAAGGACCGCCTCCGGTCGGAAAATGACTACCGCGTGAACCTCAAGGCCGAGCTTGAGATCCGCCATCTGCACGAGAAGATCGACCACATGCTGACCCGGCAGTGGGAGCGGCTGGCTGAAATACAGTCGATCCAGATCGAGTTGATGGAAGACTTGGTGCAACGGCGGAGATAGGCATCCTGTATTTCGTATACCAAAACGAATACGCGCAAAGTCGTATCTTCACTTGACGGTGGGGTGGGCAAGTTCGCTTGAACCGGGCGGCGATAAGGGCTATCGGATGCCCGCGCGGCGGAGCGCCGCACCCCTCCTCGGAAAGTCAGGAAATCTCATGGCTCGAGCAAAGATTGCACTGATCGGGGCCGGTCAGATCGGCGGCACGCTCGCCCTTCTCGCAGGCCTCAAGGAACTCGGCGACGTTGTTCTGTTCGACGTGGCCGAAGGTATCCCGCAGGGCAAGAGCCTCGACATCGCGGAAGCATCTCCCGTTCTCGGCTTCGACGCCAAGCTCGTCGGCACCAACGGCTATGAGGGCATCGCAGGTGCGGATGTCGTCATCGTCACCGCCGGCGTTCCGCGCAAGCCTGGCATGAGCCGCTCGGACCTGCTCGACATCAACCTGAAGGTCATGCAGCAGGTTGGCGCGGGCATCGCCAAATTCGCCCCCGACGCCTTCGTGATCTGCGTCACCAACCCGCTCGACGCCATGGTGTGGGCGCTGCAGAAGGCCTCGGGCCTGCCGACCCACAAGGTTGTTGGCATGGCCGGCGTGCTCGATTCGGCCCGTTTCCGCTACTTCCTGTCGGACGAGTTCAATGTCTCGGTCGAGGACGTCACCGCCTTCGTGCTGGGCGGCCACGGCGACGACATGGTGCCGCTGGTGCGTTATTCCGGCGTGGCCGGCATCCCGCTGCCGGACCTCGTGAAGCTCGGCTGGACCACCCAGGAGAAGCTCGACGCCATCGTCGACCGGACCCGCAAGGGCGGCGGCGAGATCGTCAACCTCCTGAAGACCGGCTCCGCCTTCTACGCGCCCGCCGCCTCGGCGATCGAGATGGCAACCTCCTATCTGCGTGACAAGAAGCGCGTTCTGCCGGCCGCCGCCTTCCTCTCCGGCGAGTACGGCCAGAACGACCTCTATCTCGGCGTGCCGGTCGTGATCGGTGCCGGCGGCGTGGAGAAGATCGTCGAGATCGGCCTCGACGCCAGCGAGAAGGCCATGCTCGACAAGTCCATCGCCTCGGTGAAGGAACTTGTCGCCGAGTGCCAGAAGATCGCCCCGAACCTCGCGGGCTGATCGACGCTTCCCGCGGTCACACCAGCGGGGCGGGCCTTCGGGCCCGTCTTGCTGAAGCCGGCGGAACACCCTTCCGCCGGCCCGTGCGAAACACCTTCGCTCGGCGTTCGCACGATCCGTACAAACCGAAGTGAAGCCGTGCAGAAATGCACCCCAGAGTCGCATTCATACGGTATTCATGAAGCGGATAAGAGACCTATATAGGCTCTTATCCGAGACTTTGCCCCGAGGACCCGGGGCGCCCGGAGACCGACCGAAGCCCGGCAAGGCCGGAACTCCGGCAGGAAATTGCCTCCACCGGACCCCATGGTCCTTCAGGAGCCGACGATGTCGCGCGCGGACTTGAACGAAGCTTTCCTCAACACCTCCTTCCTCTACGGCGCCAATGCGGCGTGGATTGAGGATCTCTATGCCCGCTATGAGGCAGATCCCTCCTCGGTCGATGCCGAATGGCAGGCCTTCTTCGCCGGGCTGAAGGACGCGCCCGCCGATGTGGAGAAGAGCGCGCGGGGTGCCTCCTGGAAGCAGCCGGGCTGGCCGATCCACGCCAATGGCGAGCTCGTCTCGGCGCTGGACGGCAACTGGATCGAGATCGAGAAGGCCGTCGGCAAGAAGGTCGAGGCCAAGGTCGCCGAGAAGGCAAAATCGACCGGCGTCGAGTTGACCTCCGCCGACGTGCAGCAGGCCACCCGCGACTCGGTCAAGGCGCTGATGATGATCCGCGCCTTCCGTATGCGCGGCCACCTGCATGCCAAGCTCGACCCGCTGGGTCTGGAGCCCGAGCGCTCCGCGCCCGAGCTTGACCCGGCCTCCTATGGCTTCCGCGAAGCCGATCTCGATCGGCCGATCTTCATCGACCATGTGCTGGGGCTGGAATTCGCCACCGTCCGGCAGATGGTCGCCATCCTCCAGCGCACCTATTGCAACACGCTGGGCGTCGAATTCATGCACATCTCCTCGCCCGAGGAGAAGGCGTGGATCCAGGAGCGCATCGAAGGCCCCGACAAGGAAATCACCTTCACCCGCGAGGGCAAGCGCGCCATCCTCAACAAGCTGGTGGAGGCCGAGGGCTTCGAGAAGTTCCTCGACGTGCGCTACACCGGCACCAAGCGCTTCGGCCTCGACGGCGGTGAAAGCCTCATCCCGGCGCTTGAGCAGATCATCAAGCGCGGCGGCAATCTCGGCGTGAAGGAGATCGTGTTCGGCATGGCCCATCGTGGTCGTCTGAACGTGCTGACGCAGGTCATGGCCAAGCCGCACCGCGCGCTGTTCCACGAGTTCAAGGGCGGCTCCTGGGCGCCGGACGAGGTCGAGGGTTCGGGCGATGTGAAGTACCATCTCGGTGCTTCGTCCGACCGCGAGTTCGATGGCAACCAGGTTCACCTGTCGCTGACCGCGAACCCCTCGCATCTCGAAATCGTCGACCCGGTGGTGCTGGGCAAGGCGCGCGCCAAGCAGGACCTGCTTCATGATGCCGAGCGCACCCAGGTGCTGCCGCTGCTGCTGCACGGCGACGCGGCCTTCGCCGGTCAGGGCGTGGTGGCCGAATGCCTCGGGCTGTCCGGCCTGAAGGGCCACCAGACCGGCGGTTCGATCCACTTCATCATCAACAACCAGATCGGCTTCACCACCTATCCCGGCAATTCGCGCTCCTCGCCCTATCCGTCGGACGTGGCGAAGACCATCGAGGCGCCGATCTTCCATGTGAACGGCGACGACCCGGAAGCGGTGACCTTCGCCGCCAAGATCGCGATCGAGTTCCGCCAGCGCTTCAAGAAGCCGGTGGTGGTCGACATGTTCTGCTACCGCCGCTTCGGCCACAACGAAGGCGACGAGCCGGCCTTCACCCAGCCCTTGATGTACAAGCTCATCAAGCAGCACCCGACGACGCTGGAAATCTACGGCCGCAAGCTCGAAGCCGAAGGCGTCGTCGACGCCGGCGAGATCGACAAGATGCGCGCCGAGTGGCGCTCGAAGCTCGATGGTGAATACGACGCCGGCCAGGCCTACAAGCCGAACAAGGCCGACTGGCTCGACGGCCGCTGGGCCGGCCTCAAGGCCGCCGCCGACGCCGATGACCCGCGCCGCGGCAATACCGGCGTGGAACTCGACACGCTGCGCCAGATCGGCGAACGCATCACCACCGTGCCGGAGGGCTTCCACCTCCACCGCACCATCCAGCGCTTCCTCGACGCCCGCCGTAAGGCGATCATCGAGGACGGCGCCGGCATCGACTGGTCGACCGGCGAGGCGCTGGCCTTCTCCAGCCTGCTGCTCGAAGGCCATCCGGTGCGCCTCTCCGGCCAGGACACCGAGCGCGGCACCTTCTCGCAGCGCCATTCGGTGCTGATCGACCAGGAGAACGAGGACCGCTACACCCCGTTCAACCATGTGCGCGAGGGCCAGTCGCATTACGAGGTCATCAATTCGATGCTCTCGGAAGAGGCGGTGCTCGGCTTTGAGTATGGCTACTCGCTCTCCGAGCCGAACGCGCTCGTGCTGTGGGAAGCCCAGTTCGGCGACTTCGCCAATGGCGCGCAGGTGGTGTTCGACCAGTTCCTGTCGTCCGGCGAGCGCAAATGGCTGCGCATGTCCGGCCTCGTCTGCCTGCTGCCGCATGGCTATGAGGGCCAGGGTCCCGAGCACTCCTCGGCCCGCCTCGAGCGCTATCTGCAGATGTGCGCCGAAGACAACATGCAGGTCGCCAACCTGACGACGCCGGCAAACTATTTCCACGCCCTGCGCCGCCAGCTGAAGCGCGATTTCCGCAAGCCGCTGATCCTGATGACGCCAAAGAGCCTGCTGCGCCACAAGCGCGCGGTCTCCAAGCTCGCCGATTTCGGCACCGGCACCAGCTTCCACCGCGTGCTGTGGGACGATGCCGACCGCTCCAACGCCGACACGCTGCCGCCGGAAGCGGTGGCGCTGAAGCCGGACAACGAGATCCGCCGCGTCGTGCTGTGCTCGGGCAAGGTCTATTACGACCTGTACGAGGAGCGCGAGCGCCGGGGCATCGACGACATCTACCTCCTGCGCGTCGAGCAGCTTTTCCCCTTCCCGCTCAAGACGCTGGTACAGGAAATCGGCCGCTTCAAGCAGGCCGAGGTGGTGTGGTGCCAGGAAGAGCCGAAGAACCAGGGCGGCTGGGCCTTCGTGCAGCCTTATCTCGAATGGGTGCTGGAGCAGTCAGGCTCCGCCTCCACCCGTCCGCGCTACACCGGCCGTCCGGCCTCCGCCGCCACGGCGACGGGCCTGATGTCCAAGCATCTCGCGCAGCTCAAGGCGTTCCTTCAGGACGCCCTGGGCTGAGCATCGACTACATCCGAGGCAGTGCCGGCGGTCGGGCCGGCAAACGGTGAGGAAACATGAGCATGGCCACCGAGATCCGCGTTCCGACGCTGGGCGAATCGGTCACCGAGGCAACCATCGGCAAGTGGTTCAAGAAGGCGGGCGACGCGGTCGCCGCCGATGAGCCCATCGTCGAACTGGAGACCGACAAGGTCACGATCGAGGTCCCGGCCCCGGCGGCCGGCGTGCTCTCCGAGATCATCGCCAAGGATGGCGAGACGGTCGGCGTCGGCGCCCTGCTCGGTTCGATCGGCGCCGGTTCGGGTGCGCAGGCCGCGCCCGCTGCCGCCGCGCCCGCCAAGGCGGAAGCTCCGAAGGCTGCCGCTCCTGCCGCTCCTGCGGCAGCGCCCACTCCCGCGGCTGCCCCGGCCGCGGCCGCGTCGAACGGCCCCGCCGTCGCCAAGATCTCGGCGGAAGCCGGCATCAACCCGGCCCTGCTCGCCGGCTCCGGCAAGGATGGCCGCGTGACCAAGGGCGACGTGCTCTCCGCCATCGCCACGGGCGCTTCCGCCCCGGCGCCGGCCGCCCCCGCGCCGGTCAGCGTGCGCGCGCCCTCGGCGCCGGACGATGCCTCGCGCGAAGAGCGCGTGAAGATGACCAAGCTGCGCCTCACCATCGCCAAGCGGCTGAAGGATGCGCAGAATGCGGCGGCGATGCTCACCACCTTCAACGATGTCGACATGTCGGCGGTGATGAGCCTGCGCGCGCAGTACAAGGACGTGTTCGAGAAGAAGCACGGCACCAAGCTGGGCTTCATGGGCTTCTTCACCAAGGCGGTGATCCAGGCCCTGAAGGACGTGCCCGAGGTGAATGCCGAGATCGACGGCCAGGACCTCGTCTACAAGAACTACTACCACATCGGCATCGCCGTCGGCACCGACAAGGGCCTTGTCGTGCCCGTGGTGCGCAATGCGGACGAGCTCTCCATCGCCGGTATCGAGAAGAACATCGCCAGCCTCGGCCGCAAGGCGCGCGACGGCAAGCTCGGCATCGAGGACATGCAGGGCGGCACCTTCACCATCACCAATGGCGGCATCTACGGTTCGCTGATGTCGACCCCGATCCTCAACGCACCGCAGTCCGGCATTCTCGGCATGCACCGCATCGAGGAGCGCCCGGTCGTGGTGAAGGGGCAGATCGTCGTACGTCCGATGATGTATCTCGCGCTGAGCTACGACCACCGCATCGTCGACGGCAAGGGCGCCGTCACCTTCCTCGTGCGCGTCAAGGAAGCGCTGGAGGATCCGACCCGCCTCGTGCTGGATCTGTGATCCGGACGAGACTCCGGCGGAGGGGAGAATGACCTACTTGAGCGAATTCGCGGCCCTGATGGCCGTGTTCGCGGTGGTAATCGTCGCGCCGGGGGCGGATTTCGCCCTCGTCGTGCGCCAGAGCGTGGTGCACGGCCGCAAGGCCGCGCTGGTCACCAGCTTCGGCATCGGCGCCTCTCTGCTGTTCCATATCTCCTACACCATCCTCGGCATCGGCCTCATCGTCTCCCAGTCGCTGGCGCTGTTCGCGCTTATCAAGTGGCTGGGCGTCGCCTATCTCGTCTATCTCGGCATCCGCTCCTTCTTCGAGAAGCCGATGAATTTCGACGAGCGCGCCCTTGCGGCCGATGCCGGAAAGGCAGGACGCGTGTCGCTGCCGGCCTGCTTCGGCATGGGCTTCCTGACCAATGCGCTGAACCCCAAGCCGGTGCTGTTCTTCCTGTCGCTGTTCTCGGCGATGGTGAGCCATGAGACGCCGGTGCCGGTGGTCTTTCTCTATGGCATCGGCATGGCGAGCGCGCTCATCGCCTGGTTCGCCGGCGTCACCTTGTTCTTCACCAATCCCGCCGTGCGGGCACGCTTCGCGGCCGGCGGCCGCTGGTTCAACCGGGTGACCGGCGCGACCTTCGTGCTGCTCGGCCTTCGCCTCGCCGTCCAGAAGGCGGGCTGACCACTTTCGAATCCAGGGAAGCTGCGTCCATGTCCTACGATCTCGTCGTCATCGGCACCGGCCCCGGCGGCTATGTGTGCGCCATCCGCGCCGCCCAGCTCGGGCTCAAGGTCGCGGTGGTCGAGAAGCGCGCCAGCTTCGGCGGCACCTGCCTCAACATCGGCTGCATCCCCTCCAAGGCGCTGCTGCACGCCTCGCATATGTTCGAGGAGGCACACCACAACTTCGCCAAGCTCGGCATCGTGGTCGATCCCCCCAAGCTCGACCACAAGGCGTTTCTGGCCTTCAAGGATCAGGCGGTGGAGGGCAACACCAAGGGTGTCGCCTTCCTGATGAAGAAGAACAAGATCGACACGTATCACGGCACGGCCAGCATCCCGGCCCCCGGCAAGGTGGACGTCGCGCTCGCCGCCGGCGGCAGCCAGACGCTTGAGACCACCGCCATCGTCATCGCCACCGGATCGGATGTGGCGAAGCTCCCCGGCATCGAGATCGACGAAACCCGCATCATCTCCTCCACCGGCGGCATCGCGCTGGACAAGGTTCCGGGCAAGCTCGTGGTGGTCGGCGCCGGCGTCATCGGGCTGGAGCTGGGCAGCGTGTGGCGCCGCCTCGGCTCGCAGGTAACGGTGGTCGAATATCTCGACCGCATCCTGCCGGGCATGGACCTCGATGTGGCGAAGTCCTTCCAGCGCATCCTGCAGAAGCAGGGCATGGACTTCAAACTGGGGTCCAAGGTCACTGGCGTCGACACCACCGGCACGACGCTCAAGGTGTCGGTCGAGCCGGCCGCCGGCGGCGCCGCCGAGACGATCGAGGCCGATGTGGTGCTGGTTGCCATCGGCCGCGTGGCCTACACGGAAGGGCTCGGGCTGGAAGCGCTCGGCGTCGAGAAGGACAAGCGCGGCCGCGTCGTCACCGATCATTACTACCGCACCAACGTGCCCGGCATCTTCGCCATTGGCGACGCCATTGCCGGCCCCATGCTCGCCCACAAGGCCGAGGATGAGGGCGTCGCCCTCGCCGAACTGCTGGCCGGTCAGGCCGGGCATGTGAATTACGACGTCATCCCCGCGGTGGTCTACACCTCGCCGGAAGTCGCCTCGGTCGGCAAGTCCGAGGAGGAGCTGAAGGAAGCCGGCATCGACTACAAGGTCGGCAAGTTCCCCTTCCTCGCCAATGGCCGCGCCAAGGCCAATGACGAAACGGACGGCTTCGTGAAGGTGCTGGCGGACGCGACCAACGACCGCGTGCTCGGCGTCCACATCATCGGCATCGAGGCCGGCGAACTGATTCACGAGGCGGCGGTGCTGATGGAATTCGGCGGCTCGTCCGAAGACCTCGCCCGCACCTGCCACGCCCACCCCACCCGCTCGGAAGCGGTGAAGGAAGCGGCCATGGCGGTGGAGAAGCGCTCCATCCACATGTGAGCGCGTACCCGCACGGGCCCCTCATAGCGCTGGAAACGACGACGGCCCGGAGAGCGCTCTCCGGGCCGTCGCGTTTGGCGGGGGAGTGGAGAAGGATCAGCTGCCCTTGGTGTCGGTCGCCACCGTGGGCTTCGCCGAGGCATGGCCCTGGTAGCAATCCGCCAGCGCCGCGCCCGAAAGGGCGGCGGTGAAGGACAGGGCGCACAGGGCCGTCACGATTTTCTTCATGCGTGGTCTCCTCTGGCTGCTTGCGATGACAGCCAGTGTACGCCCGGCGGGCACGATGAAAAGCGCGCCAGCGGTGGTTGATAACCTAAGGTAAGACAAAAGCCGCTCTCTCACGCATCCGTGTAGGTGACGGCCTCGATCTTCCAGCCATCCGGGTCGAACAGGAAGGCCGCATAATACCCCTCCCCATAAAGCGGGCGCAGCCCCGGCGCGCCTTCATCGCGCCCGCCGGCCGCCAGCCCTGCGGCATGAAACGCCTCGACCGCCGCGCGCGAGGGCGCCATGAAGCAAAGGTGAAAGCCCGGCGGTGGCTCGACCTTGTCCGCCCGGTGCTGGATCCAGAACGGCGCGGCGCCCGGCGTGCCCTCCGGCGACGGCAGCTCGTCTTCGGGGCCCCAGCAGGCGGACTCCCCCTCCGCTTCAGTGAAGGTCATGACACGGGTGAAGCCGAGCGGCGCCAGCGCCGCGTCGTAGAAGGCGACCGAGCGCTCATAATCCGAAACGCCGATCGACATGTGCTCGATGACCGGCCGTATGCGCTGCATCGCTCTCTCCTACCGGGCGCGGGGGTGCGCCGCCTTCCACGCCGCCATCAGCGCGGTCGAATCCACCGCCGCATAGATCTGCGTGGTGGAAAGCGAGGCATGGCCGAGAAGTTCCTGGATCGAGCGCAGGTCGCCGCCGCGCCCCAGCAGATGCGTCGCGAAAGAATGGCGCAGCGCATGCGGCGTCGCACTATCGGGCAGGCCGAGGCTGCCGCGCATGCGCTCCACCGCCAGTTGCACGATGCGCGGCGAGAGCGGCCCGCCCTTGGTGCCGCGAAACAGCGCCTTTTCCGGCTCAAGTTCATAAGGACAGGCGCGGGCATAGGCGTCGACCATGTCGACCACGGTGCGCAGCAGCGGCACCATGCGGGTCTTGCCGCCCTTGCCATGGACGATGATCTGGTCGCCGCGTCCCGGCACGGGCATGTCGCGGCGCATCAGCCCCAGCGCCTCGGAAATGCGTAGCCCCGAGCCGTAGAGCAGCGCGATCACCGCCGCGTCGCGCATCAGCACCCAGGGCTCGCGCTCCTCTCCGGCCCGGGTCGCCGGATCGGCCATGGCGCGCGCATCGGATGGGGACAGCGGGCGCGGCAGAGTGCGGGGAATGCGCGGCGCCCGCACCGCGGTGAGCGCGCCGACCTTGCCCAGCCCCTCGCGCTCCATGTGGCGACCGAAGGAGCGCGCGGCGGCGAGAAAGCGCATCTGCGTGCGTGGCTCGATGCCCTCGGCCCGCCGGGCGGCGATCACCGCGCGCACATCGCGCGGGTGCATGTCGGCCAGCGCCTTAAGGTCCGGCGGGCGGCCGAGATGGCGCGCCAGCAGGCCGAGAAAGGTGGAGACGTCGCGCGCATAGGCCTCGCGCGTCTTGGGCGAGAGCCGGCGCTCATGGCCTAGCCGCCCGAGCCACTGGGTCAACGCCTCGCCGACATCCGGCGTCGCCCCGGCGATCAGCCCGCGTTCTGCCCGCGCCGCCTTCTGCGCATCGCTCGCTGCCATGGGTTTCTCCTGCGAACCGGCCCTGAGACTAGCACACCATCCCTTTCGGTTTCGTCGACGCCCTCCACCTTTGCCGGGAGGAGTAACCACCCCTGCCGCGATGCGCTATGAGTTCTGCGATGACCGAGACCCGCCCCGATTCCATGTCTCTTTTCCCAACGCACGCGCACGTGGTCGACGTGCTGCTGCCGCTGGCGGTGGGCTCGGCCTATTCCTACCGCGTGCCGGAGGGGATGCAGGTCGCGCCCGGCGATATCGTCGTGGTCCCGCTCGGGACCCGCAACATGCTCGGCTGCGTGTGGCCGCGCGCGGAGGGCGCCCCGCAGGTCGACCCTGCCAAGCTCAAATCCATCCAGCGCCGCTATGATGTCGCGCCGCTGCGACCGGAGATGATCGCCTTCATCCGCTGGATCGCGGAATACACCGTCGCGCCGCCCGGCATGGTGCTGCGCCTCGCTTTGCGCCATGACGAAAGCGCCGGCATCACCCGCGAGCGCATCGGCGTGCGGCTCACCGGCAAGGCGCCGGAACGCCGCACCGCTGCGCGCGAAAGAACTGTCGAGGCGCTGGCGGACGGCTTTGTCCGCTCGAAAACCGATGCGGCGCGCGAGGCCGGCGTCTCGCCCTCCGTCATTGACGGGCTGATCGACGACGGTGTGCTGGAAACCCTCGTCCTGCCGCCCGAACCCGCCGCCGAGGCGCCCGACCCCGACCATGCGGCGCCCGACTTGCTGCCCGCACAGGCGGAAGCGGCTGCGCGCCTCGTGGAAGCGGTGAAGGCCCGCGCCTTCGCCCCCTTCCTCATCGATGGCGTCACCGGCTCGGGCAAGACCGAGACCTATTTCGAGGCGGTGGCCGAAACCATACGGCAGGGGCGGCAGACGCTGATCCTGATGCCGGAAATCGCCCTGACCCAGGCATTTCTCGACCGCTTCGCCCGCCGGTTCGGCGTCAAGCCGGCGGAATGGCACTCGGCGGTCGGCTCGAAGCGGCGCGGGCGGGTGTTTCGCGGCGTCGCCTCGGGCGAGGTCAGTGTGGTGGTCGGCGCGCGTTCGGCGCTCTTCCTGCCCTATGCCGATCTCGGCTTCGTCATCGTCGATGAAGAGCACGACAGCGCCTACAAGCAGGAGGACGGCGTCCACTACCATGCTCGCGACATGGCGGTGGTCCGCGCCCGGCTGGAGCAGGCGCCCATCGCCCTCGTCTCCGCCACGCCCTCCATCGAGACCGAAGTCAATGCCCGGCGCGGGCGCTATACGCGTCTCGCCTTGCCCGAGCGCTTCGCCGGCACGCGGGTGCCGCGGCTGGAGCCGATCGACCTGCGCAAGGAAGGCCCCCCGCGCGGGCGCTGGATCGCCCCGCGCCTCGCGGAGGAGATGACCCGTACCATCGAGGCCGGCGCGCAGGCGCTGCTGTTCCTCAATCGGCGCGGCTACGCGCCACTCACCCTGTGCCGGGCCTGCGGCCACCGCATCAAATGCCCGTCCTGTTCAAGCTGGCTGGTGGAGCACCGCTTCCGCCGCCGGCTCGAATGCCACCAGTGCGGCTATGCCATGCCGGTGCCGAACGAATGCCCGCACTGCCATGAGCCGAACGCGCTCATTCCCTGCGGACCCGGGGTGGAGCGGCTGCACGAGGAAGTCACCACCCTGTTGCCCAATGTGCGCACACAGGTTCTCTCCAGCGATCTCGCCGGCGGTGTGGAGCGGCTGCGCGCCGAGCTGAAGGCGATCGAGGATGGCGAGGTCGATGTCATCGTCGGCACCCAGCTCGTCGCCAAGGGGCATAATTTTCCCGGCCTCGCCATGGTCGGCGTCATCGATGCGGATGTCGGGCTCGGCCATGGCGACCCGCGCGCGGCGGAGCGCACCTTCCAGCTGCTGCACCAGGTCGCCGGCCGCGCCGGGCGGCACAATGTGGAAGGCCGGGCCTTCCTGCAGACCTACATGCCCGAGCACCCGGTGATGCAGGCGCTGGTGGCCGGCGACCGCGACGCCTTCTATGACCGGGAAATCGCCGTGCGCGAGGAAGCGCGCCTGCCGCCCTTCGCCCGCTTTGCCGCGCTGGTGATCTCGGCGACGGACGCCCACGCGGCGCAGTCGCATGCGCGCGCGCTGGCCGCCTGTTCGCCCCTGTCCAACGAGGTGCGGGTGCTCGGCCCCGCCGAGGCGCCGCTGGCGCTGATCCGCGGCCGGCACCGTTTCCGCCTGCTCGTCCGTTCCGAACGCGGCTTCGATCTTTCCGGCTATGTGCGCGGCTGGATGGCCAACGCCCCGCGCGCCACCGGTAGCCTACGGGTCGAGATCGACATCGACCCGCAGAGCTTCCTCTAACGCGCGGCCGTGCTCACTTGCGGGCGCAGATGAGCACCATCAGCGGCGCGCGCGCGGCATCCGCCGGCTTCGGCGCGAAGCGGACTTCCCGCTCGCTCAGGATGGTCGTCTCGCCTTCATGCGGGGCGAGATAGGCGTTGACCACGACCTCGTCGGGTTCGCAGGTCATGTGGCAGCCTTCCGGAGAGAAGCACTCGCGACGGGTGTAGACCCGCACCGCACCGGGCGCCTGCGCCATGCTGGCCGCCTCGCCCTTGTCGCCCGCCGGGCCCGCAGGGCCTGTCGCGCCGGCCGGACCCGCCGGACCTGCGGGACCCGCGACACCCGCCTCGCCCTTGGGACCGGCAGGACCGGCCGGGCCAACGGCGCCCGCCGGGCCGGCGGGGCCTGCCGGACCTGCGGGACCGGCCGCTCCCTGCGGGCCGGGTGGGCCGGCGGGGCCCGGCGTCGGCTCGCCGCACGAGGCGACGAGCAGCGCGGCTGCGAACGCAAGACTCACATAAAGCAATCTCATCGTTTCCATCCCGAAGCTGGCTTGATTTGTCATTGGCCGCGACGCTCTCGCCCGGCAAGCGAGCGTGCCGCCAGCCGCTTCCAGCGTCAATCGATAGCTTGGCGACACGACGAGGGTGCGACCACCGCAATGCGTCATGACTTCCTCAAGGCGTGGCGCTACACATCAAACTACCGCACCGGCATCCGCCGGTTTGCACCGCGGGTGCCGCCCATGATGAGCCTTCCCTTCTTCGGTCTGTTCTTCGCCCTCCTTCTTGCGTTCGCGGGCCAGCGGCTGGCCGCCGTGCTGGCATGGCTGGTCTCGATGGCCGTGCTGCTGGCGCTGTTCCACGCGCACGCCACCGATCCCCTCAACATCGTGCTGTGAGCGCTGCGCCATGAACACGGACACCAGCCGCTCCGCTTCGCTGTGGCCTGAACTCTCCCGCCAGCTCAACGCGCTCGGGCTCATCGCCGTCAGCGTCGTGCTGGCTTTCGCGTTCTACGACCAGCTGGTCGGCGGCGATCTGCCCTGCCCGCTCTGCCTGCTGCAGCGCGTGGGCTTCGTCGGCGTCGGCGTGGGACTCGCGCTGAACCTGCGCTTCGGCGCCCGGCCGAGCCATTATGGCATCGCCATCCTCTCGGCCATGGCCGGCGCGGCGATCTCGGCCCGGCAGGTTCTGCTGCACATCGTGCCGGGCACGGGCACCTATGGCGACCCGTTCCTTGGGCTGCATTTCTACAGCTGGGCGCTGTTTCTGTTCATCCTCATCATTGGCGGCTGCGCCCTGCTGCTGCTGGTCGACCGCCAGTTCGAGGCCGTCCCGGCGCGGCACCGGCTCTCGGGCCTCGCGCTCGTCGCCTTCGCGCTGATCGCGCTGCTGGCGCTCGGCAATGGCGTGTCGACGGTGCTGGAATGCGCGGGGGGGCTCTGCCCGGACAATCCGACCAGCTACATGCTGCTGGACCGCGGTGCGCCGGCGCCCTGAGCATGAAGCGGCGTGCGAAACAGGACAGCACCATTGACGCGGCGGCCGCCGGCGCCTAGCTTCGCGGCCATGATGTCGATGCACAGCATGAAGACGCATCTGCGCGCGGGCCGGCGAATTCGCCGCCCGGCCGATCTGGTCGGCCGGGGTTTCTGACGCACGCCTGTCTTCATCTCTCGTCATCGGATTTTGCCATGACTGCCGGTCTTCTCCGCCATCGCCTCGTCGTCGAGGCCGATGCCCATCCGAACCTCATGCTTCGCCTGCTCGAACCCTTCGCCATCCACGGCGTCCAGCCCACGCGTGTGCGGCTTGATGCGGCGGAAGACGAGCGGCTCGATCCGGCCGCCCTCGGTGTCATGCGCGTCGAGGTCGGTTTTACCGCGCCGGTAGAACTGGCCGAACGCCTCTGGGCACGGATCGACGTGATGGTGCCGGTGCGCACCTCGCATCTTGTGTCCAGCGCGTCGATGGAAGCGGCGGCCTGAAACCATGCTTGCCCAGCTCGGCGCCATCGCCTTTATCGTGGCGCCGGTCTTCGGCCTGATCGGCCTCGGCTTCGTCGCCTCGCTCAGCGGCCATCTGCGCGAGCGGGCGGCGGAGGGCCTGTCCGAATATGTGTTCGGCCTCGCCGTGCCGGTGCTCATCTTCAAAACGCTGGCCGAGGCCGGGCTGCCGGAGGAAGGCCAGCCCTGGGGCTACTGGATCGCCTATTTCACCGGCGCGTTCGTCGTGTTCGGCATTGCCATGCAGGCGGCGCGCCGGCTTTTCGGCCGCGATCATACCGAGGCCGTGGTGCACGGCTTCACCGCCGGCCAGTCGAACACGGTGTTCGTGGGCGTACCGCTCATCCTGTCGGCCTTCGGGCCGGCGGGGGCGGTGCCGCTTTTCCTGCTCATCGCGGTCCATCTACCGATCATGATGGTGGTGGCAACGGTGCTCACCGAGGGCGCGGCGGTCGGCCTTTCGCTGAAGGGGCTCAAGCAGCTCGGGCGACGGCTCGCCTTCAACCCGATCCTGCTCGGAATCTATGCCGGCGGCATTGCCAAGATTTCCGGCTATGCGCCGGGCGGCCTGCTCAAGCAGACGCTCGACATGCTCGCCGCCTCGGCCGTGCCCTGCGCGCTGGTGTCGCTCGGCCTCGCCCTGCACCGTTATCCCATTCGCGGCGATGTCGGCCCGGCGATGACCATCACCGCGCTGAAGCTCGTCGTGCATCCCGCCATCGTCTATGCGCTGACCTTCCTCCTGCCCATGCCGCCGGTCTGGGCCGGGGTGTGCGTCGCCTTCGCGGCGATGCCGTGCGGAATCAACGCCTATCTGCTCGCGCAGCGCTACGGCGTCGGCGTCACCGCCTCGGCCAGCGCGGTCTCGCTCTCCACAGCGCTGAGCCTGCTGTCTGTCACCGCCTGGTTCCTTATCCTCGGCGTGAACTGACGGCGAACCACGAAACGTCGATGATGCCGGCTAATCGGCGACATTCAGCGCCCAGCGGCGGATGTCCTCGGGCGTCGCGCCATTCGCGCGCAGCGTCTGCAGGCTCTCCGAACCGATGGATTTGGACAGCTTCCGCCCATCGGGATCGAGCAGCAGCGAGTGGTGCGTGTAGAGAGGCTCGGGCAGGCCGAGCAGCTGCTGCAGCAGCCGGTGCACCGACGTCGCGGCCTTCAGGTCAGCGCCGCGCACCACATGGGTCACGCCCTGCAGCGCATCGTCCACCACCACGGCGAGGTGATAGCTGGTCGGCACGTCCTTGCGGGCGACAATGACGTCGCCCCAGGCGCGCGGGTCGGCCGCGACGCGGGTCTCGCTCCCCCCGGCGCAGTCCACTTCGCGCCAGAACAGCGGCCCCGCGCGCGCAACGGCGCACTCCATATCGAGCCGCAACGCGTAGGGGTGGCCCGCCGTCATGCGTTCCGTCCGCTCATCCCGGCTCATTGAGGCGCGCGGGAACGGAAACAGTGGCACGTCGTCAGGATCATGGCGCCAGCCCGGTCGTTTCTCCACTTCCCGGCGAATGTCGGCGCGGCTCTCGAAGCTCGCATAGACCAGTCCCATCGCGTCGAGCCGGCCGAGCGCGGCGATGTAGTCGCGCATGTGCTCGGACTGCCGGCGTGCCGGGCTCTCGAAGGACAGCCCGAGCCAGGCGAGGTCCTCCTCGATCGCCGCCTCGAATTCGGGGCGGCAGCGTGCAGGGTCGATGTCCTCGATGCGTAGCAGCAGGCGCCCGCCGGCCGCCTGCGCCATGGACGCATTGAGCAGCGCCGAGCGCGCATGGCCGAGATGCAGCAGCCCGTTCGGGCTCGGTGCGAAGCGGAAGGTGGGGCGGGCGGGCGAGGTCATCACCCGCTGATGTAGCGCGTTAGAACTGGCGCGCCACCATCATCTTCTTGATTTCCGCGATCGCCTTGGCCGGGTTCAGCCCCTTGGGGCACGCCTTGGCGCAGTTCATGATGGTGTGGCAACGATAGAGCCGGAACGGGTCTTCCAGATCGTCGAGCCGGTCGCCGGTCGCCTCGTCGCGGCTGTCGATGAGCCAGCGATAGGCCTGCAGCAGCGCCGCCGGGCCGAGATAGCGGTCGCCGTTCCACCAGTAGCTGGGGCAGGAGGTCGAGCAGCAGGCGCACAGGATGCACTCATACAGCCCGTCCAGCTTCTCGCGGTCGCCGCGACCCTGGCGCCATTCCCGCTCGGGAGCGGGCGTCTCGGTGTGCAGCCAGGGCTCCACGGAGGCATGCTGGGCGTAGAACTGGGTGAGGTCCGGCACCAGGTCCTTCACCACCGGCATGTGCGGCAGCGGGTAGATCTTCACCGCCTTCGCGTCCACGTCGTCCATGCTCTTCAGGCAGGCCAGCGTGTTGGTGCCGTCGATGTTCATGGCGCAGGAGCCGCAGATGCCCTCACGGCAGGAGCGGCGGAAGGTCAGGGTCGGGTCGACCTTGTTCTTGATGTAGATGAGGCCGTCCAGCACCATCGGCCCGCAATCGTCGCGGTCGACATAATAGGTGTCGACCTGCGGGTTCTTCCCGTCATCCGGGTTCCAGCGATAGATGCGGTACTCGGTCAGCCGGTTGGCACCGGCGGGCGCCGGCCACACCTTGCCTTCGTTGATCTGCGAGTTCTTCGGCAGCGTCAGCTGGACCATGGCGGAACGTGTCCCTGGAAAGGCGTGGTCGGGTCGGCGAGGCCCCGCCCGCGTGGAGCGGGCGGAAGGTTTCAGTAAACCCGCTTACGCGGCTCGATGTACTGGATGTCGTTCGACAGCGTGTAGGTGTGCACCGGGCGCTCATCGAGCGTGACCGAACCCTTGGCATCCATGAATGCCAGAGTGTGCTTCATCCAGTTGGCGTCGTCGCGCTCGGGGAAATCCTCGCGCGCATGCGCGCCACGGCTCTCGGTGCGGGCGGCGGCGCCTTCCATCGTGACCGTCGCCTGGGCGATCAGATTGTCATATTCCAGCGTCTCGATGAGGTCCGAGTTCCAGATCAGCGAACGGTCGGTCACGTCGATGTCGCTCGTGCCGGCGAAGACGTCGGCGATCAGCTTGCGACCTTCCTCCAGCACCTCGCCGGTGCGATAGACGGCGCAGTTGTTCTGCATCACCTTCTGCATGGAGAGGCGCAGCTCCGCCGTCGGCGTCGAGCCGGAGGCGTTGCGGAAGTGGTCGAGCCGCGACAAGGCCAGCTCGGCGGAGTTCGCCGGCAGCTCCGGCTGCTTGTCGCCTGGCGTCAGGATGTCGGCGCAGCGCAGCGCCGCCGCGCGGCCGAACACCACGAGGTCGGTCAGCGAGTTCGAGCCGAGGCGGTTGGCGCCATGGATCGACACGCAGGCGCATTCGCCCACCGCCATCAGGCCCGGCACCACATGGTCGGGATTGCCGTTCTTCTTGGTGACGACCTCGCCATGGAAGTTCGTGGGGATGCCGCCCATGTTGTAGTGCACGGTCGGCAGCACCGGGATCGGCTCCTTGGTCACATCCACGCCGGCGAAAATCTTGGCGCTTTCCGAGATGCCCGGCAGGCGCTCGTGCAGGATCGCCGGATCCAGGTGGTCGAGGTGCAGATAGATGTGGTCCTTGTTCTTGCCGACGCCGCGTCCCTCGCGGATCTCCATGGTCATGGAGCGAGAGACGACGTCGCGCGAGGCCAGGTCCTTGGCCGAGGGGGCGTAGCGCTCCATGAAGCGCTCGCCCTCGGAATTGGTGAGGTAGCCACCCTCGCCGCGCGCGCCCTCGGTGATGAGGCAGCCCGAGCCATAGATCCCGGTCGGGTGGAACTGCACGAACTCCATGTCCTGCAGCGGCAGGCCGGCGCGCAGCACCATGGCGTTGCCGTCGCCGGTGCAGGTGTGGGCGCTCGTTGCGGAGAAATAGGCCCGGCCATAGCCGCCGGTAGCGAGGATCACGGTCTGCGCGCGGAATCGGTGCAGCGTGCCGTCATCCATCTTCAGCGCGACGATGCCACGGCAGCGGCCGTCCTCGTCCATGATGAGGTCGAGCGCGAAATACTCGATGAAGAACTCGGCATTGTGCTTCAGCGCGGCGCCATAGAGCGTGTGCAGGATGGCGTGCCCGGTGCGGTCCGCCGCCGCACAGGTGCGCTGGGCGGGGGTCTTGCCGTAGTCGATGGTCATGCCGCCAAAGGGGCGCTGGTAGATCGTGCCGGCCTCGGTGCGCGAGAACGGCACGCCCCAGTGTTCCAGCTCGTAGACGGCGGCGGGCGCATGGCGCACCAGATACTCGATGGCATCCTGGTCGCCCAGCCAGTCCGACCCCTTCACGGTGTCGTACATGTGGAAGCGCCAGTCGTCGGTGCCCATATTGCCGAGCGAGGCGGCGATGCCGCCCTGCGCCGCCACCGTGTGCGAGCGGGTCGGGAACACCTTGGTCACGCAGGCGGTGCGCAGCCCGGCTTCCGAGCAGCCGACCACGGCGCGCAGGCCCGCGCCGCCGGCGCCGACCACGACGACGTCATAGGTGTGATCGGTGATCGGATAGGCGGCCCCGTTCACATGAGGGCTCGCGCCATTGGCGGCGCCATTGCTCCCGGCCATGGTCTGTCAGCCTCCGAAACTGATCTTGAGGATGGCGAAGGCACCGGCAAAGCCGACCGCCGTCGTGAAGAAGGCATTGGCGATCAGCGCCAGCACCTTCGTCCCCTCGGAATGGACGTAATCCTCGATCACCACCTGCATGCCGATGCGCATGTGGAAGCACACCGACAACAGCAGCAGCAGCAGCGGCACCGCCGCGAGCGGGTTGCGCAGCGCCGCGACCAGTGCGCCGTGACCTTCGCCCGCCACACTGATGATGATCGGCAGCGTGATGATGACGAGAATGAGATTGGCCAGCGCCGTCACCCGCTGCAGCCAGAAATGGCCCGTGCCGGAGCGGGCCGAACCGAGGCCCGCGACCCGCCGGCGGGCGGTGCGCATGGAAGAACCGGACGAAACACTCATGGTTCAGCCTTTCACCACCCAGATGACGATCCAGAGCAGCACCGTCAGCACCACCGAGCCGCCAATGGTGAGCTTGGCGAGCAATTCGCGCGACTGAGGCCCGAAACCGGCCCCGGTGTCCCAGACGAAATGACGTACGCCGCCAATGGTGTGGTGGATCAGCGCCCAGCTGAAGCCGACCAGCACGAGAAGGCCGAGCCAGCTGCCGTAAAGGCCGTTCACCTTATCGAAGGCCTCCGGCGAGCTCGCGGCGGCGATCAGCCAGACCACCAGCAGGAGGGTGCCGAAATAGAGGGCCACACCGGTGATGCGGTGCACGATGGACATCATCATCGTGAGCATCGGGCGATAGATCTGGAGATGCGGGGAAAGAGGCCGCTGGGCCGCTCCTGGCATGTCTGATATCCTTGGGTTCCCTAGGATGTTTCGGTGTGCGTAGCCCAAACGATTGCAATTCGCAATCATTCCAAAGGCGACGCCTATCGTTGGAAGAGCGTGCGAAACGCGCTGCGCTGCAGCGGACGCACCCTAGCGCAAGCGCGCCGTGGCGCACATCTTCTTTCGCAGGGACAGCCGACGCTTCACCAGCGCGCGTGCAAGTGCCTGCACACGCGACATTAACCATCTTCGCCTTTTAATTGACTGAAACTGGCTGTCTGTAACGGGTCTTTCGCAAGCCCGCGTCGCGAGCCGCCCTGTCGAGGTTGCGTAGAGTATGCAATTGGCGAAACCCTGCCTCCAGCTTGGCGCATTGTTGATCGCCCTGGCTGCCACCCTCGCCGGGCCGCTGTCCCGGCCGGCGGCCGCCGCTGATTCTGAACGGACGATCACATCCGGCGGCATCACGCGCGAGTTCATCCTGCATGTGCCCGACAACGCACCGCCCGGCCCCAAGCCGCTGATCATCGCCCTGCATGGCGCCTGGCAGCCGGCCGGCGTGATGAAGCGCTATCTCGACCTCGACAAGGTGGCGGACCGCGAGGGCATCGTCGTCGCCTATCCCAAGGGGCTGAACCTCCTGTGGAACGACGGGCGTTCGACGGTCGCCGGCATCATGCCGATCATCTACCCGCGCGATGACGGCCGTTTCGTGCTCGACGTGCTGTCGACGCTGGAGAGCGAAGGGCTGGTTGATCCCAGCCGCGCCTATCTCATGGGCTTCTCCAATGGCGGTTTCCTCACCGCCTATGTCGCCTGCCGCTACGCCAACCGCTTCGCCGCCTTCGCCACCATGATGATGACGGTGCCGGTGGGCTACAATGAGAGCTGCAAGCCCGAGCGGCCGGTGCCGATCCTGATGATGAACGGCACCTATGACCCGATCGTGCCGATGTTCGGGCGCCCGACGCCCGGCGCCCGGCTGATGTCGGCCTCCGAAAGCGCCGCGCTGTTCGCCCGCATCGACGGCTGCGCGCCGCCCGAGGAAGGCCGCGCGCCGAACACCCGCATCCTGCGCTGGAACAACTGCGCGCCCGGTGCGGCGGTGGCCTTCTACGAGATCGCCGGCGGCCACCAGCCGCCTGCCCAGTCGGTTGGCGCCGGCGACGCGCTGGCCGCCGTGCTGCTCGGCCCGCGTCGCTCCGGCCTCGATGCGCCGGAAGAAATCTGGTCGTTCTTCTCCCGGTTCAGCTTCCCCTCGCAGGCGACGCTGGTGGCCGGCGGCAATGCTCCCGCTGCGCCCGCCCCCACTTCTGTCGCGCCGGCAGCGCCGCTGGTCATTCCCGCGACCGCCGCGCCGGTCCTGGCCTCGACTGCGCCCATCGCCGCGCGCCCGGCCCCGGCTCCGGCCCCTGCCCCGGCTTCGCCCTCCGCCGCCCCGGCCATCGCGCGAAACCCGGATTCCTTCGCCACCGCCTGGCAGGGCATCGCCCCTGCGGCGGGCGAGGCACCCGCACCGCTGCAGGTTGCCGCTCCCGCCCTGCACCAGCCGCTCGCCAGCGGCGCGGCGCAACCCCTGCCGGCCCAGTTCATCGCCGCGGGCGAAACGTTGGCGATCGCACCCGCCAAGGTCGCGCTGGTGCCGCTGCCGCCGCCCTCGCCTCTGCGCCCGCGCGCGGGCAGCACGCAGGTGAGCACGCAATAGCTCTGCCACGCCATGCTTTTGCCGCGAGCCGGGGTATAGATCGCGGCGTCTGCCGGCACGGGGGAATCGCCCGCCGGGCCGCGGGTTGACGATGCCCATGGCAAACGGCATGGTCACGCCCGTTTCGCTAGGGCAACGCGCATCCGCGTGAATCGCCGCGTCCGCCCCGCGGGCGCCAAACCGTACAAGGTGTCTGGCCCGCCCCGGAGGATGCCTCCGCGTCGTCGGGCCGAAGACACCGGACCTGAATGGGGATCGCCTGTTGGAGACTCGTCGCGGACCAAACGGCATGCGGCACAACCGTGCCCCTGCGTTCGATCTGGGAGATGAGCCTCCGCTCGGTGCCGATGGCGACGCCGAAGAGCCGATCAGCCGCCGCCGCATTTCCATTCGCTGGCTCATGGCCACGCTGCTCACCGGCATTTGCGGGGCGGCCCTGATGGGTGGCGCCGTCTATGCCGCGCTCGACGGCGAATACCGCTTCGCCCAGTCGCCGGAAACCGTGCGCTCGGCGCTGCGCGGCGCGCTAGCGGCCGGCGAGCGCCCGTCCAATCTCGCCCGCAAGGGCGATCGCATGTCGATCCTGTCCGAGAGCTTCACCGCCAAGCAGACGCTGCGCCTGTCCACCACATCGAAGGACGGCGACCGCGAGGTCATCAAGGTGCGCGCCGTCACCAAGGTGTCGGCCAATCTCGCACAGTCCGTCACTTCCGCCTCCAGCGACGTGCCGCGCTTCAATCCCGCCAAGCTGATCGCCGATTCGAGCGATGACGATGCCGCCCCGCAGGCGGAGGCCACCGGCGACCTCACTCTGGTGATGCGCGACATCGCCAGCCTGCCGCCCAGCACGAAATTCGCGGCCGAGATGCCGATGGAAGACGTGCTGATGAAGGTGCGCGAGACCGCCGAATTCAGCATGCCGGCCGACAGCCGCGCTCCGGCGCTGGCGACCATTGGCGGCGCCCTCGCCTTCGCGCCGGCGGGCGCCTCCGATCCAGCCAAGGCGCTGGCCCAGCCGGAGAACATTTCCTCCGTCGGCAAGTCCGGCGAGGAGGCCAATGGCGGCAATGACTGGGCCGAGCGCACCCTCGTCGCCAAGAAGGGCGATACCCTCGCCTCCATCCTGATCGATCTCGGCGTGCCGGAAGTGTCGGCCAGTGCCGCCTCCGCCGCCTTCGCCACCCGCTCCCTGCAGGGGACCCTACCCGAGGGCCTGCGCCTCAAGGTGCTGCTCGACGCGAGCGGCGGCAGCGTCGTGCCGCTGCGCATCGCCGCCTTCAACGACCAGGGCCATCAGGGCACCGTCGCGCTTTCCGACAGCGGCAAGTTCCTGCCGGTGCAGGAGCCGGCCGACACGCAGGTGGCCGACGTCACGCCGGACGACAGCGACGACGATGCCGGCGGGCGCGGTGGCATCACGCTCTATGACAGCATCTGGGAGACCGCGCTGCGCCACGAGGTGCCGCGTCCCGTCATCGAAAGCATGATCCGGGTCTATTCCTTCGACGTCGACTTCCAGCGCCGGGTGCGGGCGGGCGATGCCTTCGAGGTGGTGTACGAGCCGGACGAGGCGGGCGGCGCGGGCGGCGTGCTTTATGCCGGCCTCACGGTCGGCGGCGAGGAGCGGCGCTATTACCGCTACCAGACGCCCGATGACGGGCTGCTCGATTTCTATGACGAGGCCGGCAAGAGCGCGAAGAAGTTCCTGGTCCGCAAGCCGCTTTCGGGCGGCATATTGCGCTCGGGCTTCGGCATGCGTCGCCACCCGATCCTCGGCTATAGCCGCCTGCATTCCGGCGTCGACTGGGCCGACCGCGTCGGCACCCCGATCTATGCCGCCGGCAATGGCGTGATCAAGAAGGCCGCCTGGACCTCCGGCTATGGCCGGCGCATCGAGATCCAGCACGCCAATGGCTACGTCACCACCTATTCGCACCAGTCCGGCTTCGCCAAGGGCATACGCGAGGGGCTGCGCGTGCGGCAGGGTCAGTTGATCGGCTATATCGGCTCCACTGGCCTCTCCACCGGTGCGCACCTGCATTATGAGGTGCTGGTGAACGGACGCTTCGTCGATCCGATGCGCATCCGCCTGCCGCGCGGGCGCGCGCTCGACGGCAAGATTCTGGCGAGCTTCGAGGATGAGCGCGAGCGGCTCGACACGCTGCTGAACCATTCCGCGCTGCCCAAGGTCGCCTCTGGCGGCGCGCGCGCCCTCGACGACGCCAACTGAGCCCGGTGCTGCGCATGCTTGATGGTCCCCGCCTGCCTCCCCGCTCCGGCCGTCCGGCCACGGCGCTGGTCGTGCTGCTGCACGGCTATGGCGCGGATGGGCGCGACCTGATCGATCTCGGCCAGTACTGGGCGCCGCTGCTGCCGGACGCCGCCTTCGTCTCGCCGCACGCGCCCGAGCACGTGGCCATCGCCCCGGTGGGCCGGCAATGGTTCGGCTATGTCGAGCGCAACGATGCCGAGCGCTGGGCCGGCGTGCAGAGCGCGCACCGGGCGCTGGACACCTTCCTCGATGCCGAACTCGCCCGCCTCGGCCTGCCGGGCGAGCGGCTGGCGCTGGTCGGCTTCAGCCAGGGCACGATGATGGCGCTGCACACGGGCCTGCGCCGCGCGGTGGCACCGGCCGCCATCGTCGGCTTCTCCGGCCTCCATGTGCTGCCGCCCGAGGCGGAGCGCACGGCGTTCGACGCGGAAATTTCCAGCCGCCCGCCGGTGCTCCTGGTGCATGGCGACGCCGACCAGGTCATCGAGCCGGGCTATCTTCCGCGCGCCGTGGAGAGCCTCACCGCGCGCGGCATTGCCGTGCGTTCGCATCTGGCGCCCGGCCTCGGCCACGGCATCGATCCGGTCGGGCTGCGCCTCGCCGGCGACTTCCTTGCGGGCGTGCTGGCCCGCTGAGGCACGACCGGGAACCGCTCCCGGCGCTTCACAAGATTGACACGCTAAATATAGACTATCGCCGTGCGTCACACGGCGCCGAGTCGCTGTGCGGACGCCCCTGCAAGGGAGCGAGCGTTGACGGCGACATTGTCTCCGGGTGCCTGGCCTGCCCTCGTGCTCAATGCCGATTTCCGGCCTCTGAGCTATTACCCGCTGTCGGTCTGGTCGTGGCAGGACGCGATCAAGGCGGTGTTCCTCGATCGGGTGAACATCGTCGAATATTACGAGCGTCAGGTGTCCAGCGCGACGTTCCAGATGCGCCTGCCGAGCGTGGTCTCGCTAAAGGCGTTCATCCGCCCGGCCCGCCAGCCCGCCTTCACCCGCTTCAACGTTTTCCTGCGCGACCGCTTCACCTGCCAGTATTGCGATTCACGCGAGGATCTCACCTTCGACCATGTGATCCCGCGCTCGCGCGGCGGCCAGACGACGTGGGAGAATGTCGTCGCCGCCTGCTCACCCTGCAATCTGCGCAAGGGCAGCATGATGCCGGCGCAGGCGCACATGATTCCGCGGCAGAAGCCTTTCCAGCCCTCGGTGTTCGACCTGCACCAGAACGGCCGCCACTTCCCGCCGAACTACCTGCACGACAGCTGGGTCGACTATCTCTACTGGGACACCGAACTCGACCCGTGAGCCGGGGTGGATTGTCCGCGTCTCAGCGCGCCATCGCGCCGCGCATGGCTACCAGCGTCAGCGCGGCGGCGATGAAGGCATTGTAGCCGGCGAGCGACAGGCCGAAGAGCCGCCACGGCGCCTCGTCGCAACGGGCCACGCGCGCCTGCTGCAGCCCTTCCAGCAGATTGCCGGTGGTCAGAGCGGGCCCCGAGCCCGAGCAGGCGGTCGGCCCGGCCCAGAACCCCCATTCCACACCGGCGTGATAGACCGCGAGCGTGGCGGCGAGCGCCATCAGCATGCCCGTCAGCCCCAGCGCGACGCGCGCCAGCGGCGCCTTGCCGCTGGCCGCGCAGATCACTGCCAGCAGGGCTACCGGCACGCCGACATAATAGGGAATGCGCTGCTCAAGGCAGAGCGGGCACGGCGCGAGGCCGACCACCAGCTGGAAGTACCACGCGCCCGCGAGCGTGCCCGCCCCCGCCACGGCGACGATGAGGGCGGCAGCGATCTGGGTCGAGCGCAACGAGGCAGACGCGGCGCTGGCGGAGGAGGTCGTGGCGGTCATGGTCTCAATCCCTGCAGGTCGGTGGCGGTAGAACTACGCCGGTATCGGAGCAACGCAAGTCACGTCTGAGGAAGGCGCGCAGTCCGGGCGATCCCCGGCGTCCCGTCGTGGGTCAGTGCGGCGCCACGCCCGTCCCGTCGTGAAACTGACGTGGAGCGCGGGCATCACTCGCTGGCAGCCTGCGGCAGCGAAGTCAAAGCTCATGCCGAACGCTCTCGCGGGAGGCGAAAGGATCGGATACACAGGCTCCGGAAACGCGCCAGCCTACGGCACGGATTCCATTGCAACTGCAAGGATCGAGAGTCTTCCATGCGCGTCGCCATGATCGGAACCGGCTATGTCGGCCTTGTCTCCGGCACCTGCTTCTCCGACTTCGGCCACGACGTGACCTGCGTCGACAAGGATGTCTCGAAGATCGAGCGGCTGAAGAACGGCGAGATCCCCATCTTCGAGCCCGGGCTCGACGAACTCGTCCGCCGCAACGTCGCGGCCGGGCGGCTCACCTTTGCCACCGACCTCAGCCAAGCGGTGCGCGAGGCTGACGTCGTGTTCATCGCGGTCGGCACGCCTTCGCGGCGCGGTGACGGGCATGCCGACCTCTCCTATGTGCACGCGGCAGCGCGCGAAATCGCCCGCGCGGCGGAAGGCTTCACGGTCGTCGTCACCAAGTCGACCGTTCCCGTGGGCACCGGCACGGACCTCGAACACATCATCCGCGAGGAGGCCCCGGAGGCGGACGTCGCGGTGGTTTCCAACCCGGAGTTCCTGCGCGAGGGCGCGGCGATCGAGGATTTCAAGCGTCCCGACCGCGTGGTGATCGGCACCAGCGATCCGCGGGCGCAGCAGGTGATGAGCGCGCTCTACCGCCCACTCTCGCTCAATGCCGCGCCGATCCTGTTCACCGAGCGCAACACCGCCGAACTCATCAAATATGCGTCCAACGCCTTCCTGGCGATGAAGATCACCTTCATCAACGAACTCGCGGACCTGTGCGAAAAGGTCGGCGGCGACGTGCAGGAAGTGGCGCGCGGCATCGGCCTCGACCGCCGTATCGGCTCGAAATTCCTGCATGCCGGCCCCGGCTATGGCGGCTCGTGCTTTCCCAAGGACACGCTGGCGCTGATGCGCACCGCGCAGGAGGCCGGCACGCCGCTGCGCCTCGTCGAGACGGTGACGACGGTGAATGAGAGCCGCAAGGCCGCCATGGGGCGCCGGGTGCTGGAGGCGCTGGAGACGCCCGCGCGCGGGGCGACCGTGGCGCTGCTCGGCCTGACCTTCAAGCCGAACACCGACGACATGCGCGACAGCCCCGCCATCAGCATCGTGCAGTCGCTGCTCGACCGCGGCGTGAAGGTGCGCGCCTTCGATCCCGTGGGCATGGAAGAAGCGAAAAAGGTGCTGCCGCCCCAGGTGACCTACACCGAGGGCCCCTATGAGTGCGCCGAAGGTGCCGACGCCCTTGTGATCGTCACTGAATGGGATGCCTTCCGCGCGCTCGACCTCGACCGGCTCAAGCAGCTGCTAGCGACGCCGATCGTGATCGACCTGCGCAATATCTACCCGCCTGCCGATCTGATTCGCCGGGGCTTCAAATATGTCGGGATCGGCCGCGGCAACATGCCGGCCGCCTGAGCGGAGCCCACCGGTTGGGGCCCATCGCCGACGTCGCGCATCGCGAAATTACAGCGGCTGCGCAGCGCCGCCCATCTCTGGGCGGTGGTGGACGAAGCGAACGATTCTAAAGCTGAGCCAGAAGGTTGGGGTTCTGAATGGTGGAGCCGAGGGGATTTGAACCCCTGACCTCTGCAGTGCGATTGCAGCGCTCTCCCAACTGAGCTACGGCCCCGTGCCTTCAGGCCGCGCCTTGTACGTTCGCCGCCGGCCCGCTGTCAAGGCAGCTTCCGGTGTCTGGGGAAACTGAGGTGTGAATCAGGGTTGCCGCAATGCAGCGACCCCATTAAGCATCTTGCAGCGTGGCTCGGCGCCGCGCGGCAGGACCCCGTTCCGAGGCTCGCGATGTACTCGCTTCTCTGGCTCTTCGACACCATCATCACTCTCTACGTCTGGATTCTCATCGCCTCGGCCATCCTGTCCTGGCTGGTGGCGTTCAATGTCGTGAACCCGCACAACCAGGTCGTGCGCTCGGTCGGAGAATTCCTCTGGCGGGTCACGGAGCCGGTGCTGGCGCCGCTGCGCCGCATCCTGCCCAATCTCGGCGGCATCGACATTTCGCCGGTGGTGCTCATCATCGGCCTGTATTTCATCCGCAACCTCGTCTTCGAGATCGTGGCCGGCTCGTGAGTGCCGGCAGTGGCGCCGGCGCCTGGACGTGTGCGGCCGACGGGCTCATCGTCACCGTACGTGCGACGCCGCGCGGGGGACGTGACGCGATAGACGGCCTTGTCGCGCTCGGCGACGGCCGGCAGGCGGTGAAGGCGCGCGTCTCGGTGGCGGCGGAGGATGGCAAGGCCAATGCGGCGCTGGCGCGGCTGCTGGCCAAGGCGGGCGGCGTAGCCCCCTCGCGCGTGGAGCTGCTGTCGGGCGCCACGGGCCGGACCAAGAGCTTCAAGCTGAATGGCGATGCGGCGGAACTGGCAGCGCGCCTGACGGCCGTGATCGGCGAGGACTAGGCGTTCAGCCGTTCCAGCCAAAGGCGAGCTTGTCGAGGCTGCGCCCGCCGAAGGTCTCGCTGGAGCGGGCGACCCCCATGCCGCCCATGGCGCGGTAAAACGCCACGGCCGGTTCATTGGCCGCCAGAGCCCACACCGCCATCCCGTCGAAACCGGCGCTCGCAAGCTCCTTGCGCGCGTCGCCGAACAGGCGGCGGCCGAAGCCGAGCCCCTGATATTCCGGACGCAGATAAAGTTCGTAGATCTCGCCCTCATAGGGCAGGCCGCGCGCGCGATTGCGGCCGAGATTGGCATAGCCGGCAACCGCGTCGCCGAGCGTGAGCACGAGCATGCGGGAGCCTCGCTTGAGCGCCGTCTCCCACCACACCGGCCCGCGGCGCTGGATCATCTTCTCAAGTTCGCCGCCAGGGATCAGGCCGCGATAGGCGGCCCGCCACGCCGTATCATGGATATCGGCGATAGTGACAGCATCGGCCGGGCGAGCCCGGCGTGTCTCGACGAGAAGCGTGCTCATGGCCTGATGGGAGCAAATGCGCTCTCCCGGATCAAGACCCTCGTCACAAAATGCACGATCGATTGATTTCGGCGTGGCCGTTCAGCCACGCCGAGATGTCGTGGACGCGACGTCAGACGCCTTCCGATTCCTTGCGGCGCTCTTCGCGCTTGCGCTCGTTCGGGTCGAGGAAGCGCTTGCGGATGCGAATCGACTTCGGCGTCACCTCGACCAGCTCGTCGTCCTGAATCCAGGCCAGCGAACGCTCCAGCGTCATGCGGATCGGCGGGGTCAGACGCACCGCCTCGTCCTTGGACGTGGTGCGGATGTTGGTGAGCTTCTTGCCCTTGAGCACGTTCACCTCGAGATCGTTCTCGCGGTTGTGCTCGCCGATGATCATGCCCTGATAGACCTTCCAGCCGGGCTCGATCATCATCGGGCCGCGGTCTTCCAGGTTCCACAGCGCGTAAGCCACGGCCTCGCCCGCCTCGTTCGAGATCAGCACGCCGTTGCGGCGGCCGGGAATGTCGCCGCGGTGGGGCTGATAGGCGTGGAACAGCCGGTTCATGATGGCGGTGCCGCGCGTGTCGGTCATCAGCTCGCCCTGATAGCCGATGAGGCCACGGGTGGGTGCGTAGAACACCAGGCGCTGGCGGCTGCCGCCCGACGGCTTCATCTCCACCATCTCGGCGCGGCGCTCGCTCATCTTCTGAACGACGACGCCGGAATATTCCTCGTCGACGTCGATCAGCACTTCCTCGATCGGCTCAAGGATTTCGCCGGTCGCCTCGTCCTTGCTGAACACCACGCGCGGGCGCGAGACGGCGATCTCGAAGCCCTCGCGGCGCATCGTCTCGATGAGCACGGCGAGCTGAAGTTCGCCGCGACCGGAGACGAAGAACGAATCCTTGTCGGCGGCTTCCTCGATCTTCAGCGCGACATTGCCTTCGGCCTCGCGCAGCAGGCGGTCGCGGATGACGCGGCTGGTCACCTTGTCGCCCTCGGTGCCGGCCAGCGGCGAATCGTTGACGATGAAGGACATGGTGACGGTCGGCGGGTCGATCGGCTGGGCCTTGAGCGGGGCATCCACGCTCAGGTCGCAGAACGTGTCGGCGACCGTGCCCTTGGAGAGGCCGGCAATCGCGACGATGTCGCCCTGCACGCCTTCCTCGATCGGCTGCCGCTCAATGCCGCGGAAGGCGAGGATCTTGGAGACGCGGCCCTGCTCGACCAGCGAGCCGTCCTGCGCCAGCACCTTGATCGACTGGTTCGGCTTGATGGAGCCGGAGGTGATGCGGCCGGTGATCATGCGGCCGAGGAAGGGGTTGGCTTCCAGCAGCGTGCCGATCATGCGGAACGGGCCGTCATCCACGGTCGGCTCGGGAACGTGCTTGAGCACGAGGTCGAACAGCGGGGCCATGCCCTCGTCCTGCGGGCCTTCCGGGGAATGCGCCATCCAGCCATTGCGGCCCGAACCGTAGAGGATCGGGAAGTCGAGCTGCTCGTCATTCGCGTCGAGCGCGGCGAACAGGTCGAACACCTCGTTGATGACTTCCTGGGCGCGGGCGTCGGAGCGGTCGACCTTGTTGATCGCGACGATCGGACGCAGGCCAACCTTGAGCGCCTTGCCGACCACGAACTTGGTCTGCGGCATCGGGCCCTCGGCGGCGTCGACCAGAACGATGGCGCCGTCGACCATGTTGAGGATGCGCTCGACCTCGCCGCCGAAGTCGGCGTGGCCGGGGGTGTCGACGATGTTGATCCGGGTATCCTTCCAGACAACCGAGGTGGCCTTGGCAAGGATGGTGATGCCGCGTTCCTTTTCCAGGTCGTTCGAGTCCATCACACGCTCGGCGACGCGCTGGTTCTCACGGTAGGAGCCGGACTGCTTCAGCAGCTCGTCCACCAGCGTGGTCTTGCCGTGGTCGACGTGGGCGATGATGGCGATGTTGCGCAGCTTCATAAATAAACACCAAAAAGCGAGCCCGAAGCCTTCCGGGCCCGCGTTGAATTTTGCGGCGCACTATACTGAGAAAGCCCGCATTGGCAATGACAGCGCGGCTTTTCGCGATTCTTCCGCTCTGTCAGACCCGATCAGTGGTCCTGCCGCATCTCCCACAGCCGCAGAATCTGCGGCCATTTGAGAACCGAACCGTCCTGCGTACGCAGCCAGGCGACCTCTCGATTGGCGGGGGACTGGGTCATGGCGAAGGCGACGGCATCCTCGACGCTGTCGAATTCGTAGCTGTCGGGCCAGACGCCGGGTGCGTCGACCGCGTGCGATGCCGGCCAGTACTGCAGCCGGACGGGTTGATGATCAGGCGTCATGAGGCTTGATCCTCCTCCTGTGGCAACGAGTGCCGCCGCCTCTCGCGCGCACCCCCGCACGCTGACGCGGCCGCGCAGTTCAACGCCCCGCCGCACCGAAGGTTCCGCTACTGCGGAAATGCCGCGCACAGGCGGCGCGGGACTTGAACAGGCGCGCACGCGACCCAGTTCAATCAGGAAGCAGAAGGAATTGAACCGATGACGCAGCAGAGCGGCAAGCCGGGCGACCCGGCCACCTACACCGAACGCGAGATCGACGAGAGCATTGAGGAGAGCTTCCCGGCAAGCGATCCGCCTGCCTTCAGCGGCACGACCGGCAATGAGGTGCCCCCTTCGGACGAGGGATCGGAGAAGGCACCGCCGAGCGAGGCCGAGATCGACGAGGCGCTGGAGGACAGCTTCCCGGCGAGCGACCCGCCTTCCTTTACGCGAATCACCGGCAGCTGAACCGCGTCACGCGACGGGTTTGCGCGCCCAGGGCCCGAAGCGCGCTTCGGGTTGCGCCGCGCGCAGCAGCATCATCTCGCCCACATTCTCCGGCGAGAGGAGGCCGACCAGCTTGCCGGCACTATCGAGCACGCCGACCACCGGCGCGCCGCGCTCGGTGAGCAGGCGAAGCGCACGGTCGAGCGGAGCGCGCGTGCCCACCGTAGGCACATCGCCCTGCATCGCCTCGATGACCGAGGAGGCGGGCCCCTTCGCCTGAAGCGCGTGGATCATGGCATCGCGCGTCAGCACGCCGCGCAGATGGCCCGCCCCGTCGACGACGGGGAATTCCTTCTGAGTGGTGCGGATCAGCGCCTCGGCCGCGTCACCGACGCTGGCCTGCGGACCCAGCACCTCGAAGCGGGTTATCATCGCGTCCTGTACCAGCAGGCCCTGCGCCGCCTGCTTCATCTGCGACTGGCCGGCCTCGCCCGAGGCCGCCAGGAAGACGAAGACGGCGATGATGATCAGCATCGGGTTGCCGAAAATGCCGAGAAGGCCGAGGCCTATGGCCAGCGCCTGCCCGATTGAGGCGGCCGTCTGCGTCGCCTGCGCATGCCCCAGCTTCATCGCCAGAAGCGCGCGCAGCACCCGTCCGCCATCCATCGGGAAGGCCGGGATCAGGTTGAACACCACGAGGAAGATGTTGGCGGCGGCGAGCTTGGCGAGAAGGCTCACCTGCGGGTTCTCGATGCCCTCAATGTGCTCCATGCCGATATTGCCGCCGAGGAACAGCAGCAGCACGCCGGCGATGACGACATTCACCGCCGGGCCGGCAAGGGCCACGACGAGTTCCTCCGACGGCTTTTCGGGAATCCGCTCCAGCCGGGCGATGCCGCCGAACGGCCAGAGCGTCACCTCCGGGGTCTTCACGCCATAGCGCCGCGCCGCGAAGATGTGACCGAACTCGTGCAGCAGCACGCACAGGAACAGCAACGCCACGAAGGCCACGCCTTCCCACGCCGCGCCGGCCCCGCCCCGCTGGTAATACGCCGCCCAGATCCAGATGAGGAACAGCAGGAAGGTGACGTGGATACGCACGGCCGTGCCATAGACATAGCCGACGGTAAGCGACCAGGGCATGCGGAACTCCTTCGCGCGGGCCGGCAGACCCGGCAGGCCAGCATAGCTTCGCCAGCGCGACGGCGGCAGCCTTTTTCCCCCACCTTCGCCGGCAATGTCGGAACCGGGCTGCCATGGGCCGGGTTTCCCCTCCAGTACAAGGAGGATCCCATGAGTGACGAGACGACGACGCAGCAGGCCATCGACAAGGTGTGGTCGATGATGGACGACATCCGCATCTGCATGCTGGTGACGCGCGAAGGCGAGACGCTGCGCGCGCGCCCGATGGACGCCCACCCCTCCCGCGAGGAAGGCTGCGTCTGGTTCCTCTCCGACCGTCGGGGCCATAAGGATGACGAACTGCAGCATCATCCGCAGGCCGCGCTCACCTTCGCTCATCCGGGCCGGAACGACTATCTCTCGGTCTCGGGCGAAGCCGAGGTTTCCAATGACCGCGCCAAGATCGACGAGCTCTGGAGCGACATGAACAAGGCGTTCTGGCCGCAAGGCAAGACCGACCCCAACATCTGCGTCGTGCGCTTCATGCCCGACCACGCCGAATATTGGGACGGCCCGTCGACCTCCATCGGCGTCGTGCTGAAGATGATGGCGGCCCGGCTCACCGGCTCGCCCACCGACCTCGGCGAGAACCGCAAGGTCCCGCTGGACTGACCATCCGGCACCTGCTCGGTCATCCCGGACGGCCGAAAGGCCGCTCCGGGATTTGACCGCGGGGAAACGCTGCCCAGCGCCTCGCCTGGGAGCGCTCTGGAGGACCGGAAACAGACATCCATCCGACTTGATAGTAAGCCTACCTTATAATATGTCATGCGTATCATGACAGACGTTCCCCTCGGATTTCTTCTCGTCGACGCCGCCCGGCTCTACCGCGCGCGCCTCGACCACGCTTTCGAGCAGGCAGGCCTTGGCCTCACCGCCGGCGAAGCCCGCACCCTCGCCCATGTCAGCATCAATCCGGGTCTGCGGCAGGGCGTTCTGGCCGAACGCATGAACATCGAACCGATGACCATGGTGGGCTATCTCGACCGGCTGGAGAGCCAGCAGCTGATCGCGCGCGACCCCGACGCCACCGACCGGCGCGCCAAGATCGTCCGGCTGACCGCGACAGCGGCGCCGCTGCTGGAGAAAGTCATGGCCGCGGCGGTCACTGCCCGCGAAGAGGCGCTTGCCGGCCTCGCCCCCGAGCAGCGGGACACGCTGCGGACGGTGCTCGAACAGGTTCGCGCCAATCTGTGCGCGCCGAGCCGGAGCAGCGAGCCATGAAGCCCGTCATGACCGAAATGCGCACCGCGGTGATCGGCGCGCTGCTCATCGTGCTCGGCCCCATCAGCATGTCGCTCTACACGCCCGCCATGCCGGAACTGGTCGCGGCCTTCGGCACGAGCGCCTCGACGATGAAGCTGACGCTGAGCGTCTATTTCGGCGGCTTCGCCGTGGCGCAGCTCATCTGCGGACCGCTCTCCGATGCCTATGGCCGGCGACCCGCCGCCATCGGCTTCTTCCTGCTTTATGTCGCGGGCAGCCTCATCGCCGCCAGTGCGCCGGATGTACACTGGCTCATCCTCGGGCGCGCACTGCAGGGCATCGGCGTCGCCGCCGGGCCGGCGATATCGCGTGCCATCGTGCGCGACCAGTTCACCGGCCAGACCTCGGCCCGTATCCTCAATCTCATCGGCACCATGCTGGGTATCGGCCCGGCCATCGCCCCCACTATTGGCGGGGCGATCCTCAGTGCCTTCGGCTGGCAGCCGATCTTCTACGTCATGGTACTGTACGGCGTGGCGGCGCTCGGCCTCATCCTGCTCGCCGTGCCCGAGACCAACCCGGCGCCCGATCCGGCGCAGGCGCGGCCCGGCCGGATCCTGCGCAATTACGGTGCACTGCTGGGCAATGCCGGCTTCATGCGGGCGAGCCTGCTGATCGGCTTCTCGGTGGGCGGCATCTACACGCTCGGCGCCATCCTGCCCTTCGTGCTGATCGATGTCGTCGGCCTCACGCCGACGCAGTTCGGCCTCGCTATGGTGTGCCAGACCGGCTCCTTCATGCTGGGCACGGTGATTGCCGGCCGGGCCATGAAATGGGTGGACGCCAACCGCCTTATCCCCGTGGGGCTGGCCATCGTGCTCGGCGCGGGCGCCGCCATGGCCGTGATGCCGTGGTTCCTGCCCTATTCCTTCCTGACCGTGATGGGGCCGGTCGCCGTCTGGGCCTGCGGTATGGCGCTGGTCATGCCGGGAGGCACCACCTCGGCGCTGTCGGGCTCGCCGGCCATCGCCGGCTCGGCGGCGGCGCTGATGGGTTGCCTGCAGATCGGCGGCGGCTTCGCCGGCACGGCGGTGGCGAGCCTGTTCCACGCCCCCACCGCCGCGCTCGGCATGGTGCTGCCGGGCATGGCCGTGCTCGCCTTGCTATCCTTCGTCCTGTTGAAACCGAAGGCGGCCGTCACGGCGGCCGCGCCTATCGACGAGACAGACCTTGAGATCGCCGCCGATCCCGCCGGAATCATCGGCGCCGCCGGCGACGAGATCGAGCTCGACCTGTTCCGCAAGACGTCGGCCTGAGCGCTCACTCCCCGGAAAAGCAAAAGGCCGGCGAGCCATGCCCGCCGGCCTTTTCCCGAATGTGACGCAGAACGCGGCGGCGCTTAGCGGCCGACCTTGCGGTCGCGGTTCGCCAGCGTGCGCAGACGCAGCGCGTTCAGCTTGATGAAGCCGGCGGCGTCGCGATGGTCATAGGCGACCGCGCCCTCTTCAAAGGTGACGAGGTCCTGATTGTAGAGCGAATACGGGCTCTCGCGGCCGACCACGGTGACATTGCCCTTGTAGAGCTTCAGCCGGACGCGCCCGGTGACCAGCTCCTGGCTCTTGTCAATCAGCACCTGAAGCATCTCGCGTTCGGGCGAGAACCAGAGGCCGTTATAGATCAGCTCGGCATAGCGCGGCATCAGCTCGTCCTTGAGATGCGCCGCGCCACGGTCGAGCGTGATGCTCTCAATGCCGCGATGGGCGGCGATCAGGATGGTGCCGCCGGGGGTCTCGTAGACGCCGCGCGACTTCATCCCGACGAAGCGGTTCTCGACGAGGTCGAGCCGGCCGATGCCGTTCTCCTTGCCGAGCGCGTTGAGGCGCGTCAGCAGGCTCGCGGGGGAGAGCGTCTCGCCGTCAATGGCGACCGCGTCGCCCTGCTCGAAGTCGATGGTGATGTAGGTCGCCTTGTCCGGCGCGTCCTCCGGCGCGATGGTGCGCATATAGACCATCTCGGGCGCCTCGATCGCCGGGTCTTCCAGCACCTTGCCCTCGGAGGAGGAGTGCAGCAGGTTGGCGTCGACCGAGAACGGCGCCTCGCCGCGCTTGTCCTTGGCGATCGGGATCTGATGGCTTTCGGCGAAGGCGATAAGCGCCTCGCGCGAGCGCAGGTCCCATTCGCGCCACGGCGCGATGATCTTGATCTCCGGCTCCAGCGCGTAATAGCTCAGCTCGAAGCGCACCTGGTCGTTGCCCTTGCCGGTCGCGCCATGCGAGACGGCATCGCCGCCGACCTTGCGGGCGATCTCGATCTGCTTCTTGGCGATCAGCGGGCGGGCGATGGAGGTGCCGAGCAGATACTGGCCCTCATAGAGCGCGTTGGCCCGGAACATCGGGAACACGTAGTCGCGCACGAATTCCTCGCGCACATCCTCGATGAAGATGTGCTCGGGCTTGATGCCGAGCATCTCGGCCTTCTTGCGCGCCGGCTCCAGCTCCTCGCCCTGGCCGAGATCGGCGGTGAAGGTCACCACCTCGCAGCCATAAGTGGTCTGCAGCCACTTCAGGATCACCGAGGTGTCGAGACCGCCGGAATAGGCGAGGACCACGCGCTTGACGTCAGCCATGTCGAAGAGTTCCGCACGAATGAGGCATCGGGACCGGCGGGAACCGCCGGAAAACGGCGCGGACTATAGGCATGACGCGCCCGCGCGCAAGATAGGTATCGAAAGCACGCCCTCGCCGGGCCTGCGCCTAGGGCGCGGACGAGGCGGCCGGCGGCTCCGCGGAGGGAGGAACCACCGGCGGATTGGCCGGCGGCAGCGCACGCCCGAGCGGCTTCCAGAAGCCCGCGCTCCAGCCGGCCACCAGCCAGTACACCAGCCCGCCCGCGAGCCCCGCGCCCAGCACATAGAGCAGCGTATCGTCGAACGGCACCGGCGTGTCGGGATAGGGCGGGAACAGCTGCGCCGCGATCCAGGCGGAGACGGCGCCATTGGCCGTGTGGAACATCCAGGAACGGATAGCGAAGGCTTCGGCGAACAGGATGCCTATCGCGGCGATGGCCCACATCATCAGCACGATGGCCATCAGCAGCAGGCTCGCCGCCACCATCGTCTCGAATAGCGCAGCAGCCTGCACCTCGTCATTGCCGGCGAGAAGATCGCCCACGCGCCAATAGCCGAAAATCACCACGCCCATGGTCGCGATCATGCCCGCGACGACACCGAGCGGCACCACCAGAAGCCGGATGAGAAAGCGCAGCAGATTGTCCATGCATCAGGCCGGGGCGTGGCAGACGGCTTCGATATTGTGCCCGTCGGGGTCGAGCACAAAGGCGCCGTAGTAATTGGGGTGATAATGCGGGCGCAGCCCCGGCGCGCCATTGTCGCGCGCGCCGGCAGCCATCGCCGCGGCGTAAAAGGCATCGACACCCGCCCGGTCCGGCGCGGTAAAGCACACATGCAGCCGCGCGCCCTCCCGGCCGGTCAGCGCGCCGCCGGAACCTATCCAGAAATACGGCTTGCCGCCTTCGCCAAAGCCCGCATGGGCCGCCCCGCCGGTCTGGTCGGGGGAGACTTCCATCACCACGGAAATGCCCAGTGGTGCCAGTGTCGTCGCATAGAAGGCACGGGAGCGGGCGAAATCGGCGACGGGGAAACCGACATGGTCGAGCATCGGCCCTCTCCTATTCGGCCGCCGCCGCCATGGCCCGCAAGGCGAGGCGCTCGCGGGCGGAGAGCTTCTCGGTCTCGCTCTTGAGCTGGCCGCAGGCGGCGAGAATGTCGCGCCCGCGCGGCGTGCGCACCGGGCTGGAATAGCCGGCACGGAACACGATGTCGGAGAACTGCTCGATGGTGTCCCAGTCCGAGCACTCATACTTGGTGCCCGGCCAGGGGTTGAAGGGAATGAGGTTGATCTTGGCCGGGATGCCGGCCAGCAGCTTCACCAGCGCCTTGGCGTCGGCCGGGCTGTCATTCACACCCTTGAGCATGACGTACTCAAAAGTGATGCGCTTGGCGTTCGAGGCCGCCGGGTAATTGCGGCAGGCGTCGAGCAGCTCTTTCAGCGGGTACTTCTTGTTGATCGGCACCAATACGTCGCGCAACTCATCCCGCACCGCGTGCAGCGAGATGGCGAGCATGGGGCCGACATCGCGGCCCAGCTTCTCGATCTCCGGCACCACGCCCGAGGTGGAAACGGTGATACGCCGCTTGCCGATGCCGAGGCCCTCGCCGTCCGCCAGCACCTCGATGGATTTGGCTACGGAATCATAGGCATAGAGCGGCTCGCCCATGCCCATGAAGACGATGTTGGTGACGAGACGGTCGCCCTCGGTCGGCAGGCCGGGCCCGACGGCGCGCTCCATGCCGGGATAGTCGCCGAGGCGATCGCGCGCCACCATCACCTGTGCGACGATCTCGGCCGCCGTGAGGTTGCGCACCAGCCGCTGGGTGCCGGTGTGGCAGAACGAGCAGTTCAGCGTGCAGCCGACCTGCGAGGAGACGCACAGCGTGCCGCGGTCGCTCTCGGGGATATAGACCATCTCGACATCGTGCGGCTTGTCGCCGGCAATGTCGGGCGGCAGGCGCAGCAGCCATTTGCGCGTGCCGTCATTGGAAACCTGCTCGACCACGACCTCCGGCCGCGCCAGCGTGAAGGCTTCCTCCAGCTTGGCGCGCAGACCCTTGCCGACATTGGTCATGTCGTCGAAAGAGGTGACGCCGCGCAGATAGATCCAGTGCCAGAGCTGGGCGACGCGCATGCGCTGCTCGCGCTCGCTCACGCCAATCTCGGCCAGCGCGGCGGCAAGGCCGGCACGGTCGAGCCCTGCGAGCGAACGCTTGGCGCCGCCGCGCGTGTCGGCGGAGGGCTCGGTCACGACGGAGACTTGCGCCCCGGCGGCGGGCGCCGCTGTGGTATCTATGAGGTTCATCGCTTTATCGAAGAGTGTGTGTTTGCGCGCCTCATAGCACAGGCCGGCCGGCATGGCGAATAGGGCCGGCATTCACGAAGGCGTCGCCTAGGGCGCCGGCGCGGACGGGACAGCGGGCGGGCTGCCCGGCTTCAGCGGCACCCAGATGTCGATCACCAGATTGTCCTGCGGCGTGGTGCGTGGGTCGGAGCGGTACTCCTCGACATAGAGGTCCTCCGCTTCCAGATCCTTGGCATCAAGCAGGTTGGCGATCTGCTCATAGGTCGGGTCCATCGCATCATAGGGGCCGCGATGGGTGAAGCGCAGCGCCTTGCCGGCGGGCGAGGCGGAAAACTGCACGTCATTGTGCGGCTTCTCCACCGTCGCGCCCTCGAACGGCACCGCCGCCTCGAAAGTGAAACCGTAATCGTCGGTCGAGGTGTAGATGACAAAGGAAGCCCCGGCCGGCTTCAGCTTCAGCCGCGCCATTTCGGCATCGACCTCCTTCAGCGTGGCGACGATGGTGGTGAAGGCATCGTCCCAATTGGCCTTGCCCGCCTTCATCAGCACCGGCACCGGCTTCATCTGCGCGGGATCGCCAAAGCCGTCCGGCCGCTTCATCGGGTCGTCTTCCGGCGCGACGGCCTGCGTATCGACGCCCTTGGGATCGATCACGGGCGGGGCGACCATGCCGTCGTCGTCGAGCGGCTTGTCCGCGTCCAGGGGTGGAGACGGCGCCGGCGCGGCCGGGTCGGAGGGGGTCGCTGCCGGCGGGGCGGAGGGCGGGGCGGCGTCCTGCGCGAAGGCGCGTGGCGCCGCCGCCAGCGTGCCTGTCAGGGCAAGCAGCAGAACGAGGCGTCGCAGCACGTCGTGGGCAGGGGGAATCTGGAAACGCATGGGCTCACCGGGTACAGCGCGGACGCCTCCCACTCTTAGCATCGCCGGGGCGCGCCCGCGACGGCGCAGGGCACCGATGCGCGTGCTCTCGCGCAATCGTGCCCGGACGGCAACGGTTTCGGCAGGCGCGCGCGGCCGCGTTCCTTTGGCGCTGGTCATTTGCGCCCTGCTTCGCCATATAGGGGCAGCAACCCTACCCCCGGTCTCGCCATGGCAGCGCTGGAAAATCGTCCCTTCGTCAAGATGAACGGCCTCGGCAACGAGATTGTCGTGCTGGACCTGCGCGACGCGCCGCTCGCCGTGCCGCCCGAGGAAGCGCGCGCCCTCGCCCGGCCGGAGGTGCTGCCTTTCGACCAGATCATGGCGCTCTATCCGCCCAAGACCGAGGGCACGAGCGCCTTCGTACGCATCATCAATTCGGACGGCTCGGAATCGGGCGCCTGCGGCAACGGCACGCGCTGCATCGCGCTCTATGAAGCCGGCCGCACCGGCCGCGACCATCTGGTGTTCGAGAGCGCCGCCGGCCTGCTGGACTGCCGCATTGCCGGCGAGGCCATCACCGCCGACATGGGCGTGCCACGCTTCGGCTGGCAGGATATCCCGCTCGCCGGTCCGGTCGCCGATACGCGCGTCCTCGAACTGCAGGCCGGCCCCGCCGAGGCGCCGGTGCTGCGCGGACCGGCCGTGGTCAATGTCGGCAACCCCCACGCCATTTTCTGGGTCGACGACATCGCGGCGATCGACCTCGCCCATTACGGGCCGGAACTCGAACATCACCCGATCTTCCCCGAGCGGGCGAACATCTCGCTCGCCCAGCTCATCGGCCCGGATCATATCCGGCTCAAGGTGTGGGAGCGCGGCGTCGGCCTCACCCGCGCCTGCGGTTCGGCAGCCTGTGCGACGGCGGTGGCGGCCGCCCGGCTCGGCCTGACCGGCCGGCGCGTCACCATCAGCCTGCCCGGCGGCGATCTGGTGATCGACTGGCGCGAGAGCGACGACCACATATTGATGACCGGCCCGGCCGAATTCGAGTTCGACGGCCGTCTGAGCGCCGCCATGCTCGCCGGCGCCGCCTGACATGCCCGTCGACGTCGTTACCTTCGGCTGCCGCCTCAACGCACTGGATTCCGCGACCGTGAAGGCGCTGGCCGGCGCGGCGGGGCTGGAGCGCACCGTGGTGGTCAACACCTGCGCCGTCACCGGCGAGGCGGTGAAGCAGGCCCGCCAGGCGATCCGCCGGCTGAAGCGCGAAGACCCCGCCCGCCGCATCGTCGTGACCGGCTGCGCCGCGCAGACCGAGCCCGCGACCTTCGCCGCCATGGACGAGGTCGACCGCGTGCTCGGCAATGAGGAGAAGATGGCGCCCGCGAGCTGGGCCGCGACGCGCCACGCGCTCGATTTCGGCATCGGCACGGACGAGAAGGCCATCGTCGGCGACATCATGCGCGTGCGCGAAACGGCGCCGCATCTGCTCGACGGCGCCGGTGAGGGCATTGACGGGCACACCCGCGCCTTCGTGCAGGTGCAGAATGGATGCGACCACCGCTGCACCTTCTGCGTCATTCCCTTCGGGCGCGGCAATTCCCGCTCGGTGCCGATGGGCGCCGTCGTCGCGCGCGTGCGCCAGCTGGTGGAGGACGGGTTCGGCGAAGTCGTGCTCACCGGCGTCGACCTCACCTCCTATGGCACCGACCTGCCGGGCGCGCCACGGCTCGGCACGCTGGTGCGCGCGCTGCTGCGCCATGTGCCGGAGCTTCGCCGGCTGCGGCTCTCCTCCATCGATTCGATCGAGGCGGACGACGACCTGCTGCGCGCCATCGCCGAGGAAGATCGGCTGATGCCGCATCTGCACCTCTCGCTACAGGCGGGCGACGATCTCATCCTGAAGCGGATGAAGCGCCGGCATCTGCGCGCGGATGCCATCGCTTTTTGCCGCGAGGTGCGCCGGCGCCGTCCCGACATGGTGTTCGGCGCCGACATCATCGCGGGATTTCCGACCGAAACCGAAACGCATTTCCGGGCCTCGCTCGACCTGGTCGACGCCTGCGGCCTGACGCATCTGCACGTCTTCCCGTTCTCGCCGCGTCCGGGCACGCCCGCCGCGCGCATGCCCCAGCTCGGGGCCGAGACCATCCGCGCCCGCGCCCGGCGGCTGCGCGAGAAGGGCGCGGAAGCGCTGCAGCGCCACCTCGCCACCGAGGTCGGCCGCGAGCGCGAGGTGCTCGCCGAGCGCGGCGGCATCGCCCGTACCAGAGGTTTCACACCGGTCCGGCTGGCGCGCGAGCTCGCGCCCGGAACCTTCGCCCATATCCGCGTCGCGGGCCATGACGGCACGCGGCTGATTGCAGCTTGAGCGAGATGAACGACACACCGAGCGAACGCACCAGTTTCTGGAAGCGCCTGACCAAGGGCCTGACCCGCACCGCGTCGGAGCTGTCGACCGGCATCACCGACCTGTTCACCAAGCGCCAGCTCGACGCGGCCACGATCGAGGATTTCGAGGATGTGCTGATCCGCGCCGATCTCGGCGTGGAGAATGCGTCGCACATCGCCGAGATCCTCAGCCTCGGGCTCTATGACCGCAAGATCAGCCCGGAGGAGGTGCGTGCCTCCGTCGCCCACGAGATCGAGGCGGTGCTGAAGCCGGTGGCCCACCCGCTGGTGTTCGATACGTCGGTGAAACCCTTCGTGCTGCTGATGGTGGGCGTCAACGGCTCGGGCAAGACCACCACCATCGGCAAGCTCGCCTCCACCTTGCGCGCGCAGGGCAAGAGCGTCGTGCTCGCGGCCGGCGACACCTTCCGCGCGGCGGCCATCGAGCAGCTGAAGGTGTGGGCCGATCGTACCGGCGCTACGCTGGTCTCCCGCGCGCCCGGCGCGGACGCCGCCGGCGTCGCCTTCGACGCCGTGCAGAAGGCCCGTGACGAGGGCGCCGACGTCGTCATCATCGACACCGCCGGCCGGCTGCAGAACCGCACCGAGCTGATGGCCGAGCTGGAGAAGATCGTCCGCGTCATCAAGAAACAGGAGCCGGGTGCTCCGCACGCGGTGGTGCTGACGCTCGACGCCACGGTCGGCCAGAACGCGCTGTCGCAGGTCGAGGCGTTCAAGCGCGTGGCCGGCGTCACCGGTCTCGTCATGACCAAGCTCGACGGCACCGCCCGTGGCGGCATTCTCGTCGCCATCGCCGCCAAGCACGGCCTGCCGATCCATCTGATCGGCGTCGGCGAGGGCATTGACGACCTGCAGCCTTTTGAAGCCCGCGACTTCGCCCGCGCCATTGTCGGGCTGCAGGACTGAAGGCTCCGGGCAAGCCGCGCCGTAAAGCATGCGCGCAGGAACGGCTTGCAATTCCGCCATAGCTGGAAGCTAGCTTGGACGGGCGCAGGCGAGTTCGGGAGTTGAGTCATGGAAAAGCAAGAGCCGTCGCTGGAGGAAGCCGGCACGGGTGACGAAAGCGCGCCTGTGCCCGAGAGCCCGGCACCGGCGCCGCATGTCGCTGCCCGCCCCGCCGCTCCGCAGCGCGCCAAGGGGCCCCCGGTCGAGCCCGAGGCCTTCCGCCGCTGGATCGACATCGAGCGCCTTAAGATCGACATGCGCCGCCTCGAAGCGGAGAACAAGCGGCTGGAGCTGGAAGCGCAGCGCCCGGCCGCGCCCGCGCCGCGCGCGACCCATCCGCTACTGGCGGCCGTGCTCGGCGCGCTCGCCGCGCTGTTGATCGTGCTGCCCGGCTTCGGCCTCTATCAGGTGGTGACGCTGCGGGCGGAACTGGGCACGCTGCGCACGCAGATCGAGGATTTGCGTGGCGCCGTCGCCGCCGTCGACGACAAGGCCGCCATTGCCGCGGACGCCGCGTCCGGGCCGGCCCGCGTCGCCGCCCTGCCCCAGAGCGAGGCCGCCCCGGCCGCCGGGGCCACGCCGATCGCGCCGACCTCGGTCGCAACCGTACCGGTGGCCCCCGCGCCGGCGACGAGCGAGACAGCCTCGTCTCCGGCCGCGCCGGAAACCACGGCGGCACCCACGCCACCCGCGGCGCCCAAGCCATCCGGGCCGGGCGCGGGCTACATCGTGCGCATGTTCGCGCCCACCGGCAGCGTGCCGGCCGCGAAGCTTGAGCAGTTCACCAATATCCTGAAGTCAGCGGGCTTCGAGGTGCTCGTGTCGGATGCCGGCGTGTCGAACCCGACCAGCAACACGCTGTCCTATAATGCCGCCAGTGCGGACGTCGCCAACAAACTGGCGACGCTGGTGCAGAACAAGCGCCCCGCGCTGGATCTTGAGCTGCGGAGCTCGCCCTCCATCCCCGACAGCGCCAAGCAGATCCTCATCCTCAACATGACCGAGGACGCGCTGCGCTGAAGGCGCCCTCACGCCGCCGCGCGCACGCGCTCGCTGGCGGCGCGGATGGCCTGGATGTTCCCGCGATAGGCCTCGCGCCCGCCCTTGAACACCGCCGAACCCGCAACCAGCACATCCGCGCCGGCCGCGGTGCAGAGCGCCCCGGTCTCCGGGTTCACCCCGCCATCGATCTCGATATGGATCGGCCGGCCGGCGATCATGGCGCGCAGGCGATGCACCTTGGGCAACACGTCAGCGATGAAGGCCTGCCCGCCGAAGCCTGGATTGACCGTCATCGGCAGGATGAGGTCCACCTTGTCCAGCACATAGGCCACCGCACTCTCCGGCGTCGCCGGGTTCAGCGCCACCCCGGCCTTCTTGCCGAGCGAGCGGATAAGCTGGAGGCAGCGGTCGAGATGGCGTGTCGCCTCGGCCTGAACGGTGATGACATCCGCACCTGCCTTGGCGAAGGCCTCGATATAGGGCTCCACCGGCTCGATCATCAGATGCACATCGAACACCTTGTCGGTGCAGGGGCGGATCGCCTTGATGACATCCGGCCCGAAGGTGATGTTCGGCACGAAATGCCCGTCCATCACATCGAGATGGATCCAGTCGGCACCGGCGGCCACCACATCGCGCACCTCCTCGCCGAAGCGGGAGAAGTCGGAGGCGAGCATGGAAGGGGCGATGAGTACCATGGGAGTCTCCTTGCTCGGATGTCATCCCGTACGGCCACAGGCCGATCCGGGATCGTGCGAAATGGCGTGCGATCCCGGCTCTACGCTATGTGCCGGCCGGGATGACGCCTGTTTGTCGTGTCACCGCGCCGGCAGCGGCGGGTAGCTGTCGATGCCGCCGGAGAACACCCGGCTGGAGAGAATGTCCTCGGCCTCGATGGTGACAAGGTCCTTCGCCGTCACCGGCCGGTCGCCGGCAAACAGCCGGTTGGCCTGGCGCAGCCGGGCGCGGTCGAGCGCGTTGCGGATGGAGCGGCCATTGGCGAAATGCGGCTGGGCCATGCGCAAGCTCACATAACGGTGGAATGCCTCCTGCGCGGCCTCGCTCAGCGTGTAGTTCATGTCGCTGAGGATGCGCCCGCCAATCCCTTCCAGTTCCGCGTCGGAATAGTCGGGGAAGTCGATATGGTGCGCCACGCGCGAACGGAAGCCGGGGTTGGCGGTGAAGAAACGCTCCATCCGGTCGCCATAGCCGGCGAGGATCACCACGAGGTCGTCGCGCTGGTTCTCCATCACCTGCAGCAGGATCTCGATGGCTTCCTGCCCGTAGTCGCGCTCGTTCTCCGGCCGGTAGAGATAATAGGCCTCGTCGATGAACAGCACGCCGCCCATGGCGCGCTTGAGCACTTCCTTCGTCTTGGGCGCGGTGTGGCCGATATACTGGCCCACCAGATCGTCGCGGGTGACGGTGACGAGATGGCCTTTGCGGACATAGCCGAGCCGGTGAAGGATCGCGGCCATGCGCAGCGCGACGGTGGTCTTGCCGGTTCCCGGATTGCCGGTGAAGCTCATATGCAGGGTCGGGCTCACCGCCTGCAGGCCGAAACGGGCGCGGGCGCGATCGACCAGCAGCAGCGCGCCAATCTCGCGCAGGCGCTGCTTCACCGGGCCGAGGCCGACGAGATCCGCGTCGAGCTCCCGCAGGATGTCGGCGAGCCCGCTTTCGGTGAATTCGGCGCGCAGGTCGATCGCCTCGGGCACCGGCTCGGCGGCGGCATCAGGCGGCCTATCGATGACAGCGTCCATGACAGGGACTCCCGCTCGCATGAAGGGAAGAAAGGGGGACCGACTCCGGGCGCGGCATTCCAGAGTCGGTCCCTCGCGGCCGGGGAGGAAACCGAGCGGCCGCGATAGTTCCGTCGGGGGAATAAGGGGAGACCGACGGATTTAGGCAGCGTTCTCAAGGCGCGCGGGATACCGTCCCGACGGCATGAAAACGCGTAAGGCGTGGCTAGTAACGCGCGCCCTCCGGGCGGTTCGCCGCATAGGCGCGCGTGGTGTAGCGAATGGCGCGGCCGTCGACTTCCTGGCGCTCCAGCGCGAAGCCGGGCTCTTCAGCGGGACGGTCGGCGATGAAGGACAGGCGCAGCGATTCCCAGCCATGGCTGGGATCGAAGGCGCTGACGCGGATATAGTGCCGGCCCTTATACGCCTTGCGGCATTCGTTCAGCTCGAACATGACGCCGGCGGCGTCCTTCACGTCGAACATCGGCATGCCCCACATCTCCCAATAGGTGTTGCGGGGGTGCGGGTCGTCGGTGAACTCGATGTTCACCGCCCAGCCCTTGTCGATGCAGTACTGCACCTGCTTGGCGATCTGCTGATCGGTCAGGTCGGGCAGGAAGGAGAAGGCTCCCTGGGTGATGCGCATGGTGGTGTCCTCATCTCTGTCTCGTTCCCCGGACAAGGCGCGCGCAGCGCGACGCCGATCCGGGGTCCAGGAGAAAAATTCGCGAAGCGGCAAAATTCTGGGTCCCGGCTCGCCTTTGGCTGGCGCTTCAGGCGTCCGGGACAGGGCTGCCTCACTCCGCCGCGGTCGCCTGCGGCACGAAGTCGGGCGTGTCGGTGGAGGTGTAGTTGAAGGTCACGTCCTTCCACGTCTCCAGCGCCTGCTTCAGCGGCAGGCAGTGGCGCGCGGCCTCCTTCAGGATCTCCGGGCCCTCGTGCAGGATCTCGCGACCCTCGTTGCGGGCGAGGATCATCGCTTCCAGCGCGACGCGGTTGGCAGTGGCGCCGGCCTGGATGCCCATGGGGTGGCCGATGGTGCCGCCGCCGAACTGCAGCACCACATCCTCGCCGAGCAGGTCGATGAGCTGGTGCATCTGGCCGGCGTGAATGCCGCCGGACGCCACCGGCATCAGCTTGCGGGTCGAGGCCCAGGGCTGGTCGAAGAACACGCCATGGGCGAGATTCGCCGGCACGAAGTCTTCGCGGCAGATGTCGTAATAGCCCTTGGTGGTGTGGGGGTCGCCCTCCAGCTTGCCCACCACCGTGCCGGCATGGATGTGGTCGACGCCGGCAAGGCGCATCCACTTGGCGATGACGCGGAACGACACGCCATGGCTCTTCTGGCGGGTATAGGTCGAGTGGCCGGCGCGGTGCAGATGCAGGATCATGTCGTTGCGCCGCGCCCACTTCGCCATGGACTGGATGGCGGTGTAGCCGATGACGAGGTCGATCATGATGATGTTCGAGCCGAGGCTCTTGGCGAAGTCGGCGCGCTCGTACATGTCCTCCATCGTGCCGGCGGTCACGTTGAGGTAGGTGCCCTTGATCTCGCCGGTCTGGGCCTGCGCCTTGTTCACCGCCTCCATGCAGTAGAGGAAGCGCTCGCGCCAGTGCATGAAGGGCTGCGAGTTGATGTTCTCGTCGTCCTTGGTGAAGTCGAGCCCGCCCTTCAGCGCCTCATAGACCACGCGGCCATAGTTGCGGCCGGAGAGGCCGAGCTTGGGCTTCACCGTGGCGCCGAGCAGCGGACGGCCGAACTTGTCGAGCCGCTCGCGCTCCACCACGATGCCGGTGGCCGGGCCGTCGAAGGTCTTCACATAGGCGACCGGCAGGCGCATGTCCTCCAGGCGCAGCGCCTTGAGCGGCTTGAAGCCGAACACATTGCCGATGATCGACGCCGACAGGTTGGAGATCGAGCCGTTCTCGAACAGGTCGAGATCATAGGCGATATAGGCGAACCACTGGCCCGGCGCGTTCGGCACCGGATCGACGCGGTAGCACTTGGCCCGGTACTTCTCGCAGGCCGTCAGGCGGTCGGTCCAGACGACCGTCCAGGTCGCGGTCGAGCTTTCGCCGGCCACCGCCGCCGAGGCCTCGATCGGGTCGACGCCATCCTGCGGAGTGACGCGGAACAGGGCGATGACGTCCGTGTCCTTCGGCTCGTAGTCGGGCTCCCAATAGCCCATCTTGCGGTATTCCATCACGCCGGCGCTGTAGCGGCTGCGGGGCTTCTCGGCGGAGACGGTCTTGTCGATCGCGTTCATCGATCTCACTCCTGTGGCGTGCCCATCGGCGCCGTTCATCGGCACACGGGGGACGGTTCCCTTGATGTGTTTTCCGCCAGAGGCGGGTTCGTTCACTCCGCCGCGACGCGCGCGCCGCCGATCACCGGATCGAGCGCGCCCGAGGCGTAGCGCTTGGCCATCGCCGCGAGCGGCAGGGGCGTGATCTTCGAGGCCTGCCCCGCCGTGCCGAACTGCTCGAAGCGCTCGCGGCAAAGGTCGCGCATCGCGTCCATGGCGGGCTTGAGGAATTTGCGCGGGTCGAACTCGGACTTCGTGCCCTGCGCCACCCGCCGGAAATGCGCGGTCATGGCGAGGCGGCAGTCGGTGTCGATATTCACCTTGCGCACGCCGTGGCGGATGCCGCGCACGATCTCCTCCACCGGCACGCCCCAGGTCTGGGGCATCTCGCCGCCGCTGGCGTTGAAGAGGTCCTGCAGTGCCTGCGGCACGGAGGAAGAGCCGTGCATGACCAGATGCACGTTCGGCAGCCGGCTATGTATCTCCTCGATCACATGCATGGCGAGGATGTCGCCATCGGGCTTGCGCGAGAATTTATAGGCGCCGTGCGAGGTGCCCATGGCGATGGCAAGCGCGTCGACCTTGGTACGGGCGACGAAATCCACCGCCTGGTCAGGGTCGGTGAGCAGCTGGTCGTGGCTGAGCTGCCCTTCCGCGCCATGGCCATCTTCCTGCTCGCCGGCCCCATGTTCAAGCGAGCCGAGCACGCCGAGCTCGCCTTCCACGGACGCGCCGACCCAATGGGCGGCATCGACCACGCGGCGGGTGATGGCGACGTTGTAGTCGTAATCCGCCGGCGTCTTGGCGTCCGCCTTGAGCGAGCCATCCATCATCACCGAGGTGAAACCGTGCTGGATGGCGGAGAGGCAGGTCGCCTCGTTGTTCCCGTGGTCCTGATGCATGCAGATCGGGATCGCCGGGTACATTTCGGTCAGCGCCTCGATCATGCGCGAGAGCATGACGTCGCCGGCATAGGAGCGGGCGCCACGGCTCGCCTGCATGATGACCGGCGCGTCGACCGCCTGGGCGGCCTCCATGATCGCGAGGCCCTGCTCCATATTGTTGATGTTGAAGGCGGGAACGCCGTAGCCGTGCTCGGCGGCGTGGTCGAGAAGCTGGCGAAGGGTAATGCGGGCCATTGGCTTTCCTCCGGCTCAGGCGCAGGTGAGGATGTCGCAGACGGCGTCGACCACCCCCGCGGGCGTGATGCCGAAATGCTGGTAAAGCTCGGGTGCCGGCGCCGAGGCGCCGAAGCCGTTCATGCCGACAAAGCGGCCGCGTTCACCGATCCAGCGGTCCCAGCCGAGCCGGGCGGCAGCCTCGACCGCAACGCGCGGCGCCGAGCCGAGCACCTGCCGGCGGTAGTCCGGGCTCTGCTTCTCGAACAGCTCCCAGCACGGCATGGAGACCACCGCCGCATCGACATCGCGCAGCGCCAGCATGTCCGCCGCCTTGAGCGCGATCTCGACCTCGGAACCCGTGGCCAGCAGCGTCACATCGCGCCGGCGCATCGGCTTGCGGATGACATAGGCACCGTAGCCGGTGAGGTTCTCGTCGGTATGCTCGGTGCGGAAGGTCGGCAGGTTCTGCCGCGACAGCGCCAGCACCGAGGGCGTTGCTTCCGCATGCAGCGCGAGCTGCCAGGCCTCCAGCGTCTCCACCGCGTCGGCGGGGCGGAACACGTTGAGGTTCGGCGTTGCCCGCAGCATGGCGAGATGCTCGACCGGCTGATGCGTCGGCCCGTCCTCGCCGAGCCCGATGGAATCATGGGTCAGCACATAGACCACGCGCTGGCCCATCAGGGCGGAGAGCCGGATGGAACCGCGGGCATAGTCGGCGAACACCATGAAGGTGCCGCCATAGGGGATGAAGCCGCCATGCAGGGCGAGCCCGTTCATCACCGCGCCCATGGCATGCTCGCGGATGCCGTAATGGATGTAGCGGCCGGCATAGTCGCCGGGCGCCACCGAGCCGAGGCCCTTGGTGAGGGTGAGGTTCGAATGGGTCAGGTCCGCCGAACCGCCAATGGTGAGGTCGGTGGCCGCGTTGATGACACCGAGCGCCATCTCCGAGGCCTTGCGGCTGGCGACGCTGGGCCGGCTCTCGGAAAGCTCGCGCTTGTAGGCGGTGAGCTTCTCGTCGAAATCGGCCGGCAGTTCGCCACTCAAGGCGGCGTTGAAGTCGGCGCGGCGCGGATCGGCGGCAAGCCGCTTTTCCCAGGCCTCGCGCGCGGTGCGTCCGCGTGCCGCGATGCGCCGCCAGTCGGCACGCACGCTGTCGGGGATCTCGAAGGGCGGGTGGTTCCAGCCGAGCCGTGCCCGCGCGCCCTCGATCTCCGTCGCGCCCAGCGGGGCGCCATGCGCGCCCTCGGTGCCGGCCTTGGTCGGTGCGCCGAAGCCGATGGTGGTGCGGCAGGCGATCAGGCTCGGCCGGTCGGAGCCGCGCGCCTCGGCGATGGCGTCGACCACGGCATGGTAGGCGTGGCCATCGACACTCACGACGTTCCAGCCGCTGGCGCGGAAGCGGGCGAGCTGGTCGGTCGAGGTGGAGAGCGTGGTGCGCCCGTCGATGGAGATGCCGTTATCGTCCCACAGCACGATCAGCTTGCCGAGCTTGAGGTGCCCGGCGAGGTCGATCGCCTCGTGCGAGATGCCCTCCATCAGGCAGCCGTCGCCGGCGATGACATAGGTGTGGTGATCGACCAGCGCGTCGCCGAAGCGGGCGTTCTGCATCCGCTCGGCGAGCGCCATGCCCACCGCCGTGGTCAGACCCTGGCCGAGCGGGCCGGTGGTGGTCTCCACGCCCAGCGTGTGGCCATGTTCGGGATGGCCGGCAGTGGCGGCGCCAAGCTGGCGGAACCGCTTGATCTCCTCGATCCCCATATCGGCATAGCCGAGCAGATGGTTGATCGCGTAGAGCAGCATCGAGCCGTGGCCGGCAGAGAGAACGAAGCGGTCGCGGTCGGCCCAGTCGGGCCGCGACGGATCGATCTTCATGAAGCGGCTGAACAGGGCGGTCGCGACATCGGCCATGCCCATGGGCATGCCGGGATGGCCGGACTTGGCCTTCTCCACCGCGTCCATGGCCAGCGCCCGGAGCGCGTTCGCCATATGGTCGTGAGCGATCTCGGTGACAGCCTCCGGCGCGTGGGCGTCCCGGAGGGCCTGGTCGTCGGGTCGGTTGAGCATGATGTTCTCCCGGCTCACGCGGCGCGCCGCTTCTTGTCGACGAGGTTGAGGATCATCGGGGTGAGGATGAGCTGCATCGCGATGTCGAGCTTGCCGCCGGGGATCACGATGGAATTGGCGCGGCTCATCCACGAGCCCTGGATCATCGAGAGCAGGTAGGGAAAATCGATCCCGCGCGGGCTCTTGAAGCGGATGACCACGATGGATTCGTCGGCCGTCGGTATCCACCGCGCGATGAACGGGTTCGAGGTGTCGACCGTCGGCACGCGCTGGAAGTTGATGTCGGTGTGGGTGAACTGCGGGCAGATGTAGTTCACGTAATCCGGCATGCGCCGCAGGATGGTGTCGGTCACCGCCTCGGTGGAATAGCCGCGATGCGAGCGGTCGCGGTGGATCTTCTGGATCCATTCGAGGTTGATGACCGGCACGACGCCGATCTTCAGGTCCGCATAGCGCGCCACGTCGACATTGCCGCTGATCACCGCGCCGTGCAGACCCTCATAGAACAGGAGGTCCGTGGGCGTGGGGATCGGCTCCCAGTCGGTGAAGGTGCCGGGCGGGCCGCCATATTCCTCGGCTTCCTTGGCATCGTGGACATAATGGCGGGTCTTGCCGCTACCGGTGACCGAGTAGGAACGGAAGGTTTCCTCCAGCTCCTCGAACAGGTTCGAATCGGGTCCGAAATGGCTGTAATGGTTGTTTCCGCGCGAGGATTCCTCGGCCATCATCTCGCGCATCTCGGCGCGGTTATAGCGGTGGAAGGCGTCGCCCTCGATATAGGCGGCGGTCACGTTCTCGCGGCGGAAGATCTGCTCGAAGATGCGCCGGACCGAGGTGGTGCCCGCGCCCGAAGAGCCGGTGACGGAGATGATGGGGTGATGGATCGACATGGGTCCTCTCCCCTCAAGCGCGCAGGAGGCCGCGCCGGCCGAACAGCGGCGAGCGCTCCGGCATGGCGGAGGAATCGTTGTGATAGCGGGCGATGCGCTCGACCTCGGCGCGCGAACCGAACACCAGCGGCACGCGCTGGTGCAGATGCGTCGGCTCCAGTTCGAGGATCGGGCTCATGCCGTCGGTGGCCGCGCCCTGCGCCTGCTCCATCAGGAAGGCGACGGGGTTCGCCTCATAGACCAGCCTGAGCCGTCCCTGCTGATAGCCGCGCCGCCCGTCGCCGGGGTACAGATAGACGCCGCCGCGCACCAGGATGCGGTAGGCATCCGCCACCATGGAAGCGACCCAGCGCGTATTGAAGTCCTTGGCGCGCGGGCCTTCGAGCCCGGCGCGGCAATCGTCGACATAGGAGCGGATGGACAGATCCCAGTGCCGCTCATTCGAGCCGTTGATGGCGTATTCCGCCGTTTCGGGAGCCACCAGAGCCCGCTCCACCGCGAGGACGAATTCGCCCGAGGCCCGGTCCAGCACGAAGAGCTGCGTGCCTGCGCCGACGGTCAGCACCAGCGTGGTCTGCGGCCCGTAGATCAGGAAGCCGGCGGCGAGCTGGGCCGAGCCCGGCTGCAGCAGTGCATCGGGGCCCGTATAGGGCAGGATCGAGAAGATCGTGCCCACCGTGATGTTGCTGTCGATGTTGGACGAACCGTCGAGCGGGTCGACCGCGACGGCCAGCGTGCCACGCGGGTCGAGAAGCTCGGCGACCTCGGCCTCTTCCGAACCGAGAAGGGCGACCGGCGCGCTCTTCAGCGCCTCGCGCACCAGATCGTCGGCAATGACGTCGAGTTCCTTCTGGCTGTCGCCATCCTCGTGATAGCCGCGCACGGTGGCGAGGCTGCCGGCGAGCGGGCCGGCGGCGAGCAGCTCGGCAATCTTGATGCCGGCACCGGCCAGCGCGGACACGCTCGCGGCGATGTCGCAGCGCAAATCATTCGTCTCCGACCACCGTGCAAGGTGGTCGCTCAACGTCGGGCGTCTCATTGGCGTTTCCCCAGTTATTGTGAGGGCTTTCTGCCCTTTGGCGTGTCGTTTCCGTTAGGCCTTCGAGTGGGGGACCCGAAGCGGCGGACGCCTGTTGTTGAGACCACACTGCCTGAGTTGTGGCCGTAAGGAAATTCGAATATTCTTACCTACTTATTCAATTAAACTGAACTGTAATGCCAAATGCGTAATGCCACCCTCAAGCAGTTCCGCGCCCTGGCGGCCATTGTCGAGACCGGTACGGTCACGGCGGCGGCGAAGAAGCTCAACGTCACGCCGCCGGCGGTGACGATGCAGGTGCAGCAGCTGGAGGAGCATCTCGGCCTACCCCTGCTCGACCGCGCCGGCGACCGCTTCCAGCCGAGCGCGGCGGGACGCGAGGTGCTCGCCGCCATCGCCCGTGTCGAGCAGGCCATCGCCGATTGCGGCGCGGCGCTCGACGGCATGAAGGGCCTGAAGTCGGGCCATGTGTCCGTCGGGCTGGTGTCGACGGCGAAGTACTTCGTGCCCAACGCGCTCGGCGCCTTTGCCCGGCTGCATCCCGGCATCGACATCGCGCTTGAGGTCGGCAATCGCGAGGAGATGATCGCGGCGCTGCGCGGCGACACCATCGATCTCGCCATTATGGGCCGCCCGCCGCTCGACATCGAGGTCGACAAGAGCCCGCTCGGCGCGCACCCCCACCTCATCATCGCACCGGCCGGGCATCCGCTGCTCGGGCGCCGGATCAAGGCGTCGGCGCTGGCCAATTCCAGCTTCCTGTCGCGCGAGCCGGGTTCGGGCACGCGCGGACTGATGGAGCGTTTCTTTCAGGAAGCCGGCATCGAGCCGCGCATCGCCATGGAGATCGGCTCCAACGAGACCATCAAGCAGGCGGTCATGGCGGGGATGGGCCTCGCCTTCATCTCCGCCCACACCATCGCCGCCGAGGTGGCGGACGGGCGCCTTGCCATGCTGGATGTCGAGGGCCTGCCGGAAGTGCGGCAATGGTTCGTGGTCAAGCGCTCGGCCAAGCGGCTCACCCCGCCGGCCACCGCGCTCATCGACTTCCTCGCGCGGCGCGGGCCGGAGTTCCTGCCGAAACTTGGGCTGCCGGACGCGCCGGCGTGAGTTCGTCGGTCCCGCAGCCGAGCCCGACCAGCGTGGCCCGCACCGCCTCATCAAGCGGCGTGCGCGGCTCCTCGCCCAGCAGCGCCCGCAGGCGGGCATTGTCCAGCCGCACCGGCTGCTGCCAGAGATAGCGCATCTCCATCAGCTCGCGAAACAGCGGCACGACGGGCGAGGTGAGCCGCATCAGCGTCCACGGCAGCGGCTTCACCGGCAGGTCCGGCGCGTTCAGCACGCGGCGAAGGGCCGCGATCATCTGCGTGCCATCGCCATCCCATTGCCCGTCCATGTGGAAGCGGGCGAAGGCGGGCAGGTCGTCCCGCTCGACAAGCCGCGCCATGGTCTCGGCGACATCGGGCAGATAGGCCCATTGGTGGCCCACGCCGGCGCGACCGGGATAGGTGAGGACGTCCGGCGGCCGGCCGGGCTTCACCAGCACCTGCCCGAACCAGTTGCCACCCGCCCGCGGCCCGAAGAAATCGCCGGCCCGCACGATCAGCGCGAGCACATCCCCGCGCGCAGTCGCCTCTTCCAGCCGCCGCTCCATCTCGACGCGGATACGCCCCTTGCGCGTCAGCGGCCGCTGCGGCGCGTCCTCGCCGATGCATGGAAAGGCATCCGGGCCGTAATTATAGACCGTGCCCGGCAGCAGCACGCGCGCCCCGCCCGCCGCACGGGCGGCGGCAAGGGTGTTGTCCATCATCGGCAGAACGAGCCGGCTCCAGTGGCGATAGCCGGGCGGGTTCACGCCATGCACGATGAGCGACGCGCCCTCCGCCGCCCGGCGCACAGCCCCGGCGTCCAGCGCATCGCCGCGCATCCAGTCGATGCCGCCACGCAGGCCGACCGGCGCGGTGCGGGCGAGCGCCCGGACCTGCCAGCCGCGCCGCACCAGATTGCGCGCGACTTCGCCGCCGATCCCGCCGGTCGCGCCAAGTATCAGAGCCGTCTTCGTCGTCATGTCGATCTCCTGTCTGCTCAGGACGACAGGATCGCGCCGGCTGGTATTAAACGAAATTGCCGAAATGTCTGGCGCTGCTATACATAAATGGATGAATATCGAACCGAGCTGGGACCTCTACCGCTCCTTCCTCGCCGTGCTGGAGGAGCGCTCGCTCTCGGGCGCCGCGCGCCGGCTCGGGCTGACCCAACCGACCCTTGCGCGCCATCTCGACGCGCTGGAGCAGGCCATCGGCACGCAGCTTTTCCTGCGCTCGCCGCGCGGCCTTTCGCCGACCGATACCGCGCTCGAACTCGCGCCTTATGCGCGCGCTCTGGCCGCCAACGCCGCCGCCCTGCTGCGCACCGCCTCTGGCGCGGCGGGCGAGGTGCGCGGCGCGGTGCGCATCAGCGCGTCCGAAGTCGTCGGCGCCGAGCACCTGCCGCCGGTGCTGGCGGCGCTGCGCACGCAGCATCACCGGCTGGTCGTCGAGCTGGTGCTGTCCAATGCGGTGGAGAACGTGCTGGAGCGGGAAGCGGACATTGCGGTCCGCATGATTGCACCGGTCCAGGACGCGCTCTTGGCCCGGCCTCTGCCGCCGATCCGCCTCGGGCTGCACGCACATGCGCGCTACATCGCCCGCAAGGGTTTGCCCGCGAGCCTCGACGATCTCGCCGGGCATGATCTCATCGGTTATGACCGCGAGACGCCCGCCATCCGCGCGGTGCTGGGGCGCTTTCCCGTGCTGGAACGCGCCGGCTACGCGCTGCGCACCGACAGCGATCTCGCCCAGCTGGCGGCGATCCGCTCCGGTTTCGGCATTGGCATATGTCAGGTGGCAATCGCCCGGCGCGACCCGGCTCTGGTGCCCGTGCTGCCCGACGCCTTTACGCTCGACCTGCCGGTGTGGATCGTCATGCATGAAGATCTGAAGGCCAGCGCCCGCCACCGCGTGGTGTTCGACGCGCTGGTGGAGGCGATGCGGGCGGTGGGCGCCTAGATGCTCGGCGCACCCGAGATGCTAGATTGAGCCGCGCCGGGAGTCGACAACCTCTGAACTACCAACGGCTTCGCCGACAATTGATTTGCGATATAGCGCGCTGATTTCTTCAGCCGAAAAGGCAACTGTTATTTCGTATTGTCCCTTTGCGCCAAAGGGATCTTCCGTGTCGAAGGTCACGTCGACCGACCCATCTATCCTCGGCACGATCCGACACTCTGCGCCTGTAGCCAAGATGTTCTTTTTCTGAATTCGTCGTTTCCCAAAGGCCCAAGCGTCCATGTCTTAACCCCCGCTAAAACGCAAAGATTAAGACATGGGCGCTGGTTCGCGAAGCATGTAATCCCGAAAGAAAAAAGGTCGGCTCGCGCCGACCTTTTGATGCGTTCAGAGCTACCTCACGCCTTGAAGTCTTCGAGCCTGAACGGCAGCGAGCGCAGCCGCTGGCCGGTGGCATCGAAGATGGCGTTTGAGAGCGCCGGAGCGACGCCCGGCACGCCCGGCTCGCCAATGCCGGTGGGCGCGTTCGCGGAGGGCAGGATGTGCACCTCCACGACCGGCATTTCCGACATGCGCAGCGGAATGTAGCCGTCGAAGTTCGACTGCTCGACCACGCCCTTGTCCATGGTGATCTCGTCGTGCAGCGCCGCGCCGAGGCCGAAGCCGACGCCGCCCTCAATCTGCGCGGCGACCACGTCCGGATTGACGGCGATGCCGCAATCCACCGCGCAGACCACCTTGTCGACCTTGATCCGGCCATCCACCACCGAGACGTCGATCACGCTGCCGACGACGGTGTTGAAGCTCTCATGCAGCGCCAGGCCGCGCCCCTTGCCGGGTCCCGGCTTGGCACCCCAGTTCGCCTTTTCCGCCAGCAGCTTGAGCACGGCTGTGTGGCGCGGCTTGTCCTTGAGGAGTTCCAGCCGGAACTCCACGGGATCTCGCCCGGCGGCGCGGGCGAGCTCGTCGACCACCACCTCCACCACTTGCGCGGTGTGGGTGTGGCCGACCGAGCGCCACCACAGCGTCGGCACCTTGGAGGCTGTGGTGTGCAGGTCGACGGCGAAGTTGCCGATGTCGTAATTCGTGTCGGACGCGCCCTCCACCGAGGTGCCGTCGACCCCCTCCTTCACCGCGAACGGCTCGAAGGGCGTGCCGATCATGAAGGACTGGCCGACGATCTGCTGCTCCCAGCCGGCGATCTTGCCGTCGGCGGTCAGGCCGGCGCGGACCTTGTGGTAGAACATCGGGCGGTAGAAGCCGCCCTTGATGTCGTCCTCGCGGGTCCAGACGAGATGCACCGGCGCGCGACCGTCAATGGCCTTCAGTATCGTTGCGGCCTCCGCGACATAGTCGGCCGGGATGTTGGCGCGGCGACCGAACGAGCCGCCCGCCCACACCGTCTCGATCTTCACCTGCGCGGGCGTCACGCCCATGATGCCGGCGATGACGCTCTGCTCGATGGTCTGGAACTGCGAACCGGTCCAGAGGCTCACGCCATCTGCGGTCTTCTCGATCACGCAGTTGAGCGGCTCCATCGGGGCGTGAGCGAGATAGGGGAACTCGAATTCCACGTCGATGGTCTTGGCCGCGCCGGCGAGCCCCTTGGCCGCGTCGCCGCGCCGGGCCGCCGGCTTGCCGGGTCCGCCCGCGAGCTTCTTGTAGGCGTCCATGATCTCGGACGTGCCGCGCATTTCCGCGTCCGCCTCATCCCAGACGATACTGGTGAGCGCCTCGCGCCCCTGGATCGCCGCCCAGGTGTTTTCCGCCAGCACCGCGACGCCGTTCGGCACCGCCACCACCTCGACCACGCCCGGCACTTTCTTCGCCGCCGTGGCGTCGAAGCTCTTCAGCCTGGCGCCGAAACGGTCCGGCCGGCGCAGCACGGCGGTGAGCATGCCCGGACGGTGCCGTCGGTCTTGTCGGCCGAATCCAGACGCGGCAGGCGCGTGCCGATCAGCCGGAAATCCTTCGGCTGCTTCAGCGTCACCTCGCTCGGCACGGGCAGCTTGGCGGCGGCTTCCGCGAACTCGCCGAAGCTGCCGGAATGGCTGCCGCTTTTCAGCACGCCCTTGTCGAAGCATCTGCCGGGCGGCGGCGCCGGCCTTGCGCAGCTGCTCCCAGCTATTGGCCATCGAGGTCGACCCGCCCGTGCCCTGGATCGGGCCGAACAGCAGGTTGTTGTAGAGCTGCGAATCCGCCGGCGCGAAGGCCGCCCGCATCTGGCTCCAGTCGGCGTCGAGCTCCTCGGCGACGATGGTGGACAGGCCCGTGGTCACGCCCTGCCCCATGTCGAGATGCTTGATGAGCACGGTCACCGTGCTGTCGGGGGCGATGCGCACGAAGGCATTGGGCATCGGCGCGTCGGTCAGGGCGGCGGCGAGCGCCTTGCCCGGCTCCAGATTTAGGCCGATGACGAGCGCACCGCCGACAGCGGCGATGCCCTGCAGGAAGCCGCGGCGCGAGGGGGCCACGGGTTCACCCAGGCTCGCCAGCATCCGGCGGTAATGGTCCGGCTTGATGATGTGCATGGCGCTCACGCGAGGTTGGAGGCGGCTTCGTGGATGGCGGCCCGCACGCGCTGATAGGTGGCGCAGCGGCAGACATTGCCGTCCATGGCGGCGTCGATGTCGGCGTCGGTCGGCTTGCGGTTCTCGCTGAGCAGGCCGACGGCGGACATGATCTGGCCGGACTGGCAGTAGCCGCACTGCACGACATCGAGCTTGCGCCACGCGGCGACCACCGCCTCGCCGACCTTGCCGGTCGCGGCGACGCCCTCGATGGTGGTGACGTTCTTGCCCTCGACGTCGGCGAGGGAGGTCTGGCAGGAGCGGACGGGCGCGCCGTCGACATGGACCGTACAGGCGCCGCACAGCGCCGCGCCGCAGCCGAATTTGGTGCCGGTGAGACCGACGACATCGCGCAGCGCCCAAAGCAGCGGCATGGTGCCGTCCGCCTCGATGGTGCGCTCGGCGCCATTGAGTGTGAATTTCATGATCGAGCCCTCTTCATCAGGGGATGAGGAGGCGCAAAAGGACAACCCGCCCCGTTCGCTTCCCGGCGAGAGGACGGCAGACATATGCGCTCCGGTGCGGAAGCTAGGCTATCATGACGGACATCATCTAATCACCAATCGGTGAGCTATATCCCTGCGGCTACGGCTTTTTCCGGTACGCCCAGCATGCCGCGCACCAGATCGGCGAGGTCGCGTATGTCGTCCTCGATGCGCTCGTCGCGGCGGCTGGCGGAGGCGTAGAAGATGCCGTCGAGCATGAGACCGATCCGCCGGGCCACGCGCGGCACATCGATGGCGCCGAAGCGCCCGGCCTCGATGCCCCGGCGCAACGCGCCCTCCAGAACCCTTTTCTCGCCCTCGTAGAAACCGGCGATCAGCCCGTCGATCTCCGCGTCGCGGATGTTGGAGTTGGCGTAGTCCGACATCAGCTTCACCATCTGCGCCAGGGTCAGCGACAGTTCGACATGGGTGTCGAGCCAGGCCAGGATTTCCGCCAGCGGATCGAGCCCGGCAGCGCGGCGTGCCTCATAACTGGCACCGAGCTGCTCGATTGCGTGGCCCAGCGCCCGGCGGACCAGATCGTCCTTGTTGTCGAAGTAATGGTAGAGCAGCCCGACATTCATGTCGCAGGACTGGGCGATGTCGCGCACGGTGACGATGGAATAATGCCGCTCCGCGAAGAGCCTGAGCGCCTCGTCGAGGATCATCGTCCGACGCTCGGCCGGTTGCAGGCGCCTGCGCGCGGGCCTTGGGAGAGCCGTGGCGGTCATCGTCGCTTCCTCCGTAAAACTACGGAATTTTCTGCCTTGCCTATGTGCTAGCCATGCCCATTTGTTGGGCTTGCAGCCGATATTAAGTACCCGTTTAATAGCCTGGTCCAGTGAGTCAAGCGACCCACACGTTCGCGACCAGGAGCTCTCACCTATGAAGCGCGTCCTCAGGGCAGCCGCCCTTTTTGCCGGCCTGACCGCCGCCGCCCTTGTCGGCGCGCATGGCGCCGCCGAAGCCGCCCCCAAGAAAAGTTTCAAGGTCGCCTACACCGTCTATATCGGCTTCATGCCCTTCGCCTACATGAAGCAGTCCGGCATCATGAAGAAGTGGGCCGACAAGTACGGCATCGATGTCGAGATCATCCAGGCGAACGACTATGTCGGCTCGGTGAACCAGTTCATCGCCGGCGAGATCGACGCGGTCGGCGTCGCCTCCATGGACGGGCTGACCATGCCGGCCGCCGGCGGCGTCGACACCTCGGTCTTCCTCATCACCGACTATTCCAACGGCAACGACATCGTGCTGTCGAAGACGGCGAAGAGCGTGAAGGACTTTGCCGGACAGGACGTCTACCTGCTGCAATATTCCGTCTCGCACTACCTCTTGAACCGCGCGCTGGAAAAGGCGGGCGTCGCCCCGTCCTCGGTCAAGACGGTCAACATCTCCGACAGCGAGGTTTCCGCCGCCTTCGTCTCGCAGCCCGACATGAAGCATGCCGTGTCGTGGAAGCCGCTGACCGAGGACATGATGAAGGTCGCCGGCACCACCAAGCTGTTCGACAGCTCCGGCATTCCCGGCGAGATCATGGACGTGTTCATCGGCAAGACCGACGTGCTGAAGGACAATCCGGACTTCGCCAAGGCCGTCACCGGGGCCTGGTACGAGGCGCTTGCGACCCTCAAGGAGGGTGGCGCCAAGGGCGAGGAAATGCGCGCCGTGATGACCAGCGCCATGGGCACCGATGCCGGCGGCCTGCAGTCCCAGCTCGACACCACCCACTTCTTCTACACGCCGACGGAGGCCTATGCCTTCCTGACCTCGCCTGAGAACGCGAAGATCTGGAACAGCATCCGCACCTTCTGCTTCGAGCAGGGCCTGTTCGGCCAGGGCGCCACCAGCGTCGATTCGATCGGCATCGAAGTCGCCGACGGCACCGTGCTGGGCGACAAGGCCAACATCAAGTTCCGCATCAACCCGAGCTTCACCAAGCAGGCGGCGGACGGAAAGCTCTGAGCGGACCGAAGGGCGCCGGCACAGGGAGCCAACAGCTCGGGCCAACCAGCCGGCGCCGTTTCCTCTCCTTGCGAGGGAGAGGGGTGGGGCGAGAGATAATCTCCCGCTCCGCAGCCCGATAGCCCCCTCACCGCCCCGCTTCGCGGGCCACCTCTCCTCGTCGGGAAGAGGGAAGCAGAGGCCGCACCATGCGCCGCATCATCAACTATGCGCCCCGATCCGGCATGCGCCTCTTCCTCGCGGCGCTGCCCTTCGTCGCGGTACTGGCGATCTATCTGCTCGCCTCCAATGCGCGGCTCGCGATCGAGCCGAACGACAAGCTGATGCCGGCCTTCTCGACCTTCTGGACGACGCTGGTGCGCCTTGCCACGACGCTCGACAAGGCCTCCGGCCAGTACCTGTTCTGGTGGGACACCTGGCTCAGCCTGCAGCGGCTGTTTCTCGGCCTCGGCATCTCCGCGCTGCTCGGGCTGGTGCTCGGCATCGTGGTCGGCTTCATCCCCTATCTGCGCGCCACCTTCGAGCCGTTCTTCGCCGCCTTCTCGCTCATTCCCCCGCTCGCCGTGCTGCCGATCCTGTTCATCCTGTTCGGCCTCGGCGAGGTGTCGAAGATCGTGCTGATCGTGTTCGGCATCGCGCCCTTCATCATCCGCGACGTGATGCTGCGCGTCGCCTCGCTGCCGAACGAGCAGATCATCAAGGCGCAGACGCTGAGCGCCAATAGCTGGCAGATGATTACCGGCGTGGTGCTGCCGCAGGTGATGCCGCGCCTCCTCGATTCGGTGCGCCTCTCGCTCGGCGCGGCGTGGCTGTTCGTCATCGCGGCGGAAGCGATCACCGCCGAGGGCGGCCTCGGCTACCGCATCTTCCTCGTGCGGCGCTATCTCGCCATGGACGTGATCCTACCCTACGTCGCCTGGATCACGCTGCTGGCCTTCCTCATGGACTGGGGCCTGCGCCGCCTGACGGCCGCCGCCTACCCCTGGGACCGGATCAAGGCGGCCTGAATGACCACGATTTCAATCGAGAACGTCTGGAAGGAATATGAGGACCGCGTGGTGCTGGAGCGGGTCAATCTCGCGCTGGCCGACCACGAATTCCTCGTCATCATCGGCCCGTCGGGCGTGGGCAAGACCACGTTGCTGCGCCTGCTGCTCTCCCAGGAGACGCCGACCCGCGGCACCATCCTGATCGACGGCGAACCGATCGCCTCCGAACCCACTGCCGACCGCGGCGTGGTGTTCCAGCGCTATTCCGTGTTCCCGCACAAGACCGTGCTGGGCAATGTGATGCTGGGCCCGCAATGGGCGGGCGCACCCTTCCTCGGCCGTTTCTTCGGCGCCCGCCGGCGCGAGCTGGAAGCGCGCGCCATGGGCCTTCTGGACCGGGTCGGCCTCGCCGATTCCGCCCATAAATACCCCGCCCAGCTCTCCGGCGGCATGCAGCAGCGCCTCGCTCTGGCGCAGGCGCTGATTATGAAGCCGAAGGTGCTGCTGCTCGACGAGCCCTTCGGCGCGCTCGATCCCGGCACCCGCAAGTCGATGCACGAGCTGGTGCGCGAATTGTGGGAGGAGAACGAGATGACCATCGTCATGGTCACGCACGATCTCTCCGAAGCGTTCCTGCTCGGCACCCGCGTCATTGCGGTGGACCGCCCGCGCAACGACCCGCAGGCGCCCGAGCGTTTCGGCGCCACCATCGCCTCCGACTTCGAGGCCAAGTTCCGCAGTGTGCGCGACAGCCGCCGCTTCGAGACCGAGCGCGAAAAGCTCCGTCTCACCCTCGTCTCCGCCGATCCCACCCTGAATTCCTTGCCCGGCGATGTCTCCCCGTCCGGGCGCTCGTGAAGGACTGACCGCAATGGCCGACAAGCGTTTCCACCTCGCCTGGTTCATGAACTTCACGCCCGACGAATGGCGCGAGCCCTTCGGCCAGGGCGGCAATCCCTGGGACGGCCAGTTCTATATCGAGATGGCCCAGGCCATGGAGCGCGCCTGCTTCGATCTCATCATGATCGAGGACAAGCTGATGGTGCCCGAGACCTATGGCGCCTCGCGCGACCTCTCGCTCAAGCACGCCATGATGGTGCCGAAGGCCGACCCCGCGCCGCTCGCGGTCGCGATGGGCATGGCCACGCGCCATCTCGGCGTGGTCGCCACCATGTCGACCATGGCCTACCCGCCCTTCATGCTGGCGAGGCTGTCCTCCACCATCGACAGCCTGACCAAGGGCCGCTTCGGCTGGAACGTCGTCACCTCCGCCGAGGACCTGATGGCGAAGAACTTCGGCATGGACAAGCTGCCCCCGCGCGAGGACCGCTACGCCATGGCCGAGGAATATATGGAGGTGGTGGGCAAGCTGTTCGACAGCTGGGAGCCGGACGCGGTGGTGCTCGACCGCAAGAACGGCATCTATGCCGACGGCTCGAAAGTCCACACCATCGACCACAAGGGCCCCTTCTATCAGGTGCGCGGCCCGCTCAACACGGTGCCCTCGCCCCAGCGCCGCCCGGTCTATCTGCAGGCCGGCGCCTCCCCGCGCGGACGTGACTTCGCCGCCCAGCATGCCGACGCCATCGTCTCGGTCGCCAACGGCGTCGAGGGGATGAAGGCGTTCCGCGCCGACATCCGCGCCCGCGCCGAGAAGCTCGGGCGCAACCCCGACGACATCAAGGTGTTCTTCTGCATCTGCCCGAGCCTGGGCGAGACGGAAGCCGAAGCCCGCGCGCGCTATGAGAACGTCACCATGTCGGACAATTTCGTCACCGACGTGCTGATCTCCATTTCCGCCATCACCGAGATCGACTTCTCCATCTACGACCTCGACAAGCCGCTGCCGGAAAAGCTCGTCACCAACGGCGAATCCGGCACGCTCGACAAGTTCCAGCAATGGGGCTCGGGCAAGACGCTGCGCCAGCTGGCGGCGGCGGGCGGCGGCGGGCTCGTCTCCTCCATGGAGCTGATCGGCACCCCGGCGCAGGTCGCCGAGAAGATGGGCGAGGCAATGGCCGAGATCGGCGGCGACGGCTTCCTCATCACCACGCCGGTGCTGCGCGTCTCGCGCCGCTATATCGCGGAGATCTGCGACGGTCTGGTGCCGGAGCTGCAGCAGCGCGGCCTCGTGCGCACCGAATACAAGCACCAGCTGCTGCGCGACAACCTTCGCGAATTCTGAGCCGGCGCGGGGCGCCGAGCGCGCCCCGCAAGTCCACCCGCCGAACCGGCGCCGCCGGCGTTTGAGGGAAGATGCAATGGGACAGTGCCTGCCGCAGACGGCGCCCGGCTTCGAGCGGGCATCACACGCCGAGGATCGCGCGCCCATGGTTACCAAGCAGGACTATCGCGACGCCATGGCCCGGCTCGGCGCGGCGGTGAACATCATCACGACCGACGGGCCGGGCGGGCGCCACGGCTTCACCGCCTCGGCGGTGTGTTCCGTCACCGACACGCCGCCGACGCTGCTGGTCTGCCTCAACAGGGGCTCCTCGGCCAGCACCGTGATCCACGCCAATGGCGTGCTCTGCGTCAACACGCTGGCGCCCGCGCATGAGGCACTGTCGCGCCTGTTCGGCGGCGGCACGCCGGTGGCCGAGCGCTTCGCGGCCGCGACATGGAAGCCCTCGGTCACCGGCGCGCCCCTCCTGGACGGCGCCGCCGTCGCCTTCGACTGCCGCATCGTGCGCAGCGTCGAGGTGGGGACCCATGACGTGCTGTTCTGCGAGGTGGTGGGCCTTGCCACGGAGGGCGCGCGCGAGGGGCTGATTTATTTCGGCCGCCGCTATCACCCGCTGACCGGGCCGGAGGAGGCATGAGCGCGCCGCGCGGCCTGCCGCTCGCTTTGTGGGCATCGGCGCCCGGCGCGGACGGGGAAGCGCACGGCCACGCGGTTACCCAAGATCGTGCGTTCGTTCGGAAATCGGTGCATCTCGGCGGCTCGCCGCTTTACGTGGAATTCCGTAGCACTGGCACAAGAACGGGCGGCATCCGCCCAAAACATGGGCGTGCCTGAATTCTGGTTTCGGCTTAGCGTGCGAACGGCTTCAGTGCCGCTCCGGTTTCCTGCCGTGACGAGCTAACTGCCTGCCATCAGTTCGGTTTCGCGGTTCTATTTATAGACACTTTCGAGACGGGCCTATCGACGTTTCCCCACGCATTTCGCGCCATCCGGGGCCTCGTTTCCGGACAACGCGGGTGCCGGCTTTCCTGAGGAGTGAACCATGCTGACGACGACCTTCCGCCGGTACCTCGCCGGCGCCCTTACCGGAGCCGTGCTCGCGACGGCCGCCGCCCAGCCTGCCTTCGCAGGCAAGATCTCCATCGGCCACACCATCTGGGTCGGCTACGGCCCGCTCTACCTCGCCAAGGAGCTCGGCTTCTTCAAGGAGAACGGCGTCGACGTCGAGTTCCAGGTGGTCGACGATTCCGCGCTCGCCATGGCCGCGCAGGCCGCCGGCAAGCTCGACGGCACCGCGACCACGCTGGACGAGATCCTGAAGTACCGCTCCGACAATTTCTGCTTCAAGGCGGTGGCGCTGTTCGACGAGAGCCACGGCGGCGACGGCATGGTCTCGCTCAAGGAGATCAACTCGCTCAAGGATCTGAAGGGCAAGACCGTCGCGCTGAACGAGGGCTCGACCTCGCAGTTCTGGTTCTCCTACCTGATGAAGAAGGAAGGCCTGCCGCTCAAGGATGTCGAGGTGCTCAACATGAGCGCCGACGCCGCGGCCGCCGCCTTCATCGCCGGCCAGGTTCCCGCCGCCGTGACCTGGGAGCCGAACCTGACCATGGTGAAGACGAAGAATGTCGGCAAGGTGCTCACCGACAGCGCCGCCACGCCCGGCGTCATCGTCGACGTGCTGGAACTCTCCTGCAGCGTGCTGAAGGATCGCCCGCAGGACGTGAAGGGCTTCGTCGCCGGCCTGCAGAAGGCGGTCGACTACATCAAGACGAACCCGGAAAAGGCCTATGCCATCATGGCCAAGGGCGTGGGCGGCTACCTCGAAAACCCGAAGGACTTCGCCGACGCCGCCTCGGGCGTGAAGTTCTACGACAAGGCGATGACCATCGATTACCTCGGCACCCCGGACAAGCCCGGCAAGGTCACCGAAGTCATCAAGCTGGGCAACGAGATCTGGACCGACCTCGGCAAGATCAAGAAGCCGATCGGCTACGCCGAGATCATCGACCCGTCCTTCACCCAGTGACAGGCGACACGTTCTCCCTCTCCCCCCACGGGGAGAGGGAAGAGCAAGCCGACTACCCGCGCTGAGAGATGCCATGGCCCGCAAGCGTTCCGTCATCGACCTCTGCCTCACGCCGAAGACCGAGGTCCCGGCCACCCTGCGCTACCTCGTCTCGACGCTGACCTGGGTCGCGGTCATCGCGCTCTGGTCGCTGGCGACCTATGGCGGCTTCATGCAGGAGATCTTCCTGCCCTCGCCGACGGCGGTGATGAAGGCGTTCTTCCGCCTGTTCGAGGACGGCACGCTCGCCCAGCACATCTGGGCCAGCCTGCAGGTGGTGGTCATCGGCTTCCTCATCTCCTCGCTGATCGCCGTGCCGCTCGGCCTGCTGATGGGCACGTTCCGCGTCGTGCAGGCGGGGCTGGAGCCGCTGGTGAACTTCATCCGCTATCTGCCGGTGACCTCCTTCGTGCCGCTGTTCATCCTGTGGATCGGCATCGGCATCGAACAGCGCATCATGGTCATCTTCTTCGGCACCTTCTTCCAGCAGCTGGTGATGATCGCCGACGTGTCGCGCGGCGTCTCCAAGGACCTGCTCAACGCCTCCTACACGCTCGGCGCCTCGCGCCGCGACGCGCTGCTGCACGTGCTCACGCCGGCCTCTCTGCCGGGCATCGTCGACACGCTGCGCATCACCATGGGCTGGGCCTGGACCTATCTCGTGGTTGCCGAGCTGGTCGCGGCGTCCTCGGGCCTCGGCTACATCTCGATGAAGGCGATGCGCGGCTTCCAGGTCGACGTCATCTTCCTCGCCATCGCCGTCATCGGCCTGCTCGGCCTGTTCACCGACACGGTGTTCCGGCTCATCCGCCTGCGGCTCGTGCCGTGGGCGAACTGACACAGGAGAGCACGCGATGAGCGTCGTCCAGTTCCAGCGCGAGAACGCCTCCGCGGAGACCGCCAGCGAAACCGTTCCGGCCACCGAGCCGCGCCTGCGGATCAAGGATGTCAGGCTGGAATATTCCACGCGCGGCAAGAATGTCGTCGCCATCGACAACATCTCGATCGACGTGCCGGACAACCAGTTCGCCGTCATCGTCGGGCCCTCGGGCTGCGGCAAGTCGAGCCTGCTCTATCTCGTCGCCGGCCTCGCCGAGCCGACCTCGGGCGAGATCCTGCTCGGCAATGAGGAAGTGGACGGGCCGGGGCCGGACCGGGGCATGGTGTTCCAGTCCTACACGCTGTTCCCCTGGCTCACCGTGCGCGAGAATGTCGAGTTCGGCCTCAAGCGCCGCAAGGTGCCGGCCGCCGAGCGCGAGAGCATCGTCAACCGCTACCTCAACGAGACGGGCCTTGCCGCCTTCCACGATGCCTACCCCAAGCAGCTTTCCGGCGGCATGATGCAGCGCGTCGCCATCGCCCGCGCGCTGGCCAACGACCCGAAGATTCTGCTGATGGACGAGCCCTTCGGCGCGCTCGACAGCCAGACCCGCAACTCCATGCAGAAGCTGCTGCTGCGGGTGTGGGAGCAGAACCAGAAGACCGTGCTTTTCGTCACCCACGATATCGACGAGGCCATCCTGCTCGGCGACCGCATCTATGTGATGACCGCGCGCCCCGGCCGGCTGAAGGAGGAGATCATCGTCCCCATCCCGCGTCCGCGCACGCTGGACATGGTGATGGACCCGGACTTCATCGCCGTGAAGCGCCGCATCCTCGACCTTCTGAAGAACGAGATTCCGGACGATGAGGAGCACTAGCTCCCCGCGCCGCAGGCCTCCGGCATGACCGCCCATCCGCTGTTCGACCTCACCGGCCGCACGGCCCTCGTCACCGGCGCCAGCCGCGGCATCGGCCGGCAGATCGCCCTCGCTTTGGCCTCCGCCGGGGCCGATGTCGCGGTGAGCGCGCGCCGGCTCGACACGCTCGCGGACACGGTCGCCGGCATCGCCGCGCTCGGCCGGCGCGCCGTGCCGCTCGCCCTCGATGTCACCGATGTCGCGCGCTGCCGCACCGGCGTGGAAGACGCGGCGCAGGCGCTGGGCGGGCTCGACATCCTCGTCAACAATGCCGGCATGGAAGAGGTTCGCCCCTCGCTGGAGGTGGACGAGGCGCTGTGGGACCGCATCCTCGACACCAATCTCAAGGGCGCCTTCTTCTGCGCGCAGGCGGCGGCGCGGGTGATGAAGGACCGGGGCGGCGGCGCCCAAGGGGGTACGATTATCAATCTGTGCTCGCTCACCTCGGAAGTCGGCATTCCCACCGCCGTGCCCTATGGCTCCTCCAAATCCGGCCTATTGGGCATGACGCGGGCGCTGGCGGCGGAATGGGCAAGCCTCGGCATTCGCGTGAACGCCATCGCGCCGGGCTATTTCCGCACCGACATGACCGATGTGTTCTATGCCGATGCGAACTGGCAGGCCTCGATGCTGGCCAAGATTCCGCTGCGCCGCTTCGGCGAGCTTGGCGACCTCTCGGGGATCGCCATCTTCCTCGCCGCGGATGCCTCCGCCTACATCACCGGCCAGTGCTTCCCGGTCGATGGCGGCTTCCTCGCCTCGATCTGAGCCGCGCCTCGACGCCTCGGAATTGGGCAGGCGGAGCCGAAACTTTGGCCTCACGGCGGGGGCAATAAGACTATACATATTACCGCGTTTTCGCGGCCCTCTCGAAGGTTTCGATCATGTCGGACATCTGCAATTTCCATGAGCTCGCTACCCTCGACGCCGCCGGCCGCGCGGCGCTGCTGAAGCGTTCGGAGACCGATCTCTCCGGCTTCCTCGACAAGGTGCGCCCGATCATCGAGGCGGTGCGCACCGAAGGCGACGCGGCGCTCGTCCGCTTCGCGCGCGATTTCGACAGGGCCAATCTCGCGCCCGACCGCATCAAGGCCAGCGAGGCCGAATTCGACGAAGCCTTCGCGAAAGTGGCGCCCGAGGTGATCGAATCGATCAAGTTCGGCATTGCCAATATCCGCGCCTTCCATGAGGAGCAGGCGCCCGAGCCGATGTGGCTGAAGGAGATCCGCCCCGGCGCCTTCGCCGGCGACCGCTGGACGCCGATCCAGTCCGTCGCGCTCTATGTGCCGCGCGGCAAGGGCGCCTTTCCCTCCGTCACCATGATGACCGCGGTGCCGGCCAGAGTTGCCAAGGTGCCGAACATCGCCATCGTTACCCCGCCGACCGAGGATGGCGGCGTCGATGCCGCGACGCTGGTGGCCGCGCGCCTCGCCGGGGTCGAGACGGTGTATAAATGCGGCGGCGCGCAGGCCGTGGCGGCGGTCGCCCATGGCACGCAGACGGTGGGCAAGGCGATCAAGATCGTCGGCCCCGGCTCGCCCTGGCTGGTCGCCGCCAAGCGGCTGCTCTCCGACATCATCGACACCGGCCTGCCGGCCGGCCCCTCGGAAGCCATCATCTTCGCCGACGGCACGGTGAACGGCGCGGTGGCCGCACTCGATCTGCTGATCGAGGCCGAGCACGGGCCGGATTCCTCCGCCTATCTCGTCACCCATTCGCGCGAGGTGGTGGAACAGGCGCTGAAAGCCCTGCCCGAGCATTGGGCGCGGATGACCGAGCAGCGCGTCGCCTTCTCCAAGGCGGTGCTCACGGGCAAGTGCGGCGGCATCGTGCTGACCTCGTCGGTTCAGGAGAGCATCGACTTCATCAATGCCTATGCCCCCGAGCACCTTGAGATCCTCTCCACCGACCCGTTCGCGCATCTCGGCCGCATCACCGAGGCGGCGGAAGTGCTGATGGGCCCGTACACGCCCGTCACCATCGGCAATTTCGTGCTCGGCCCCAACGCCGTGCTGCCGACCAGCCGCTGGGCCCGCACTTATGGCCCGCTCTCCGTGACGGACTTCCTGAAGCGCTCCTCCATCGGCTATGTCACCGGCGCCGCCTACCCGGAATTCGCCGGCCACGCCCGCCGCCTCGCCCGCTATGAGGGCTTCTCCAGCCATGAGAACGCGGTGTCGGAGATCCGCGACGAACTGCTGAAAGGCTGAGCGATGAAGGCCGTCCGGCTGCATGGCGCGGGGAATCTGCGCGTCGAGGACGTGCCCTCCCCCGGCGCGCCGGCACCGGGCTGGGTGCGGCTCGCGGTGACCGCCGCCGGCATTTGCGGCTCGGACCTGCATAATTACCGCACCGGCCAATGGATCAGCCGCGCGCCCTCCGTTGCCGGCCATGAACTGACCGGCATCGTCGCCGCGCTCGGCGAGGGTGTCGAAGGGTTCCGGCCCGGCGACACGGTGGTGGCGGATTCGCGCTTCTGGTGCGGGCAGTGCCCGGCCTGCCAATCAGGTCGCCATCATCTGTGCGAAAAGCTCGGCTCTGCGACGGCGGCTTTGCGGAAGAGATCGTGCTGCCGGCGCGGCTGCTGCTTCCCGTCGCGCCGGAGGTCGATCCGGCAGTCGCCGCCATGGCCGAGCCTTTGGCGGTCGCGCTGCACGCCATCGCCCGCCTTGCCCTGCGCCCGGGAGAGCCGGTTCTCGTGCTCGGCTGCGGGCCCATTGGCGGGCTCGCCGCGCTGGTGCTGGCGAAGATCCATGACGGCCAGCTTCTCGTCGCGGACCGCAACGCCGCCCGCGCCCGGCGTGTGGCGGAGGTGACGGGGGCGACCGCGATTGCCCTCGACCCGGCCGCGATCCGCGCCGCGCTGGGCGGAACGCTCCCCACCGCCGCCATCGAGGCGACCGGCTCCACCGCCGCGCTCGGTCATCTCGTCAGGGTCATGGAGGGCGGCGGGCGCGTGGCGCTGGTCGGCATCTTCCACGGCACGCTTGCTCTCGACCCGAACATTTTGGTGGAGCGCGAGGTCAGCCTCATCGGCTGCCACGCCTTCACCGACGAACTGCCCGAGGCGGTCGCGCGCCTGCCGGCCCTTGCGGGCGATCTCGCCCGCCTGATCGACCGGCAGATCGGCCTCGACGAGGTGCCCGACACCTATGCGCGGCTGCTGCGCGGGGAGGCGGAGGGGCTCAAGACCATCATCCGCCCCGGCGGGGTGCCGGCATGACGGCACAGAGCCGCACCGCGCAGATCCGTGCGCTGGCCGCGCGTGACCCGGCCGAGGCCATCGCCCCGCTCGGCGCCTTGCTGCACGACCTGTTCGCGATAACGGCGACGAATATCCGCATCAATCTCGACCAGTACAGCCTCAATTCGCTCAACGGCTTCTTTGAAACCGAGGACGGCGCCTTCTTCTTCAAGTTCCATCAGGAGGAAGGCGAAGAGGGGATGACCGGCGAATATTACCGCGCCGATATCCTCAGCAAGGCCGGCCTGCCGGTCGACCAGCCGGTGCATGTATCGACCCTGCCGGGCGAGCAGATCCTGGTCTATCGCCGGCGCGAGGAGCCGCGCTTTTCCGACGTGCTGCGCGCGCTCGACCTCGCCGACGATGCCGGCGTGCGGGCGAGCGCCGTAGAGGCGGAGCGCGACCTCTCGCAGCGCCTGCTCGCCACCTTCCGTGCCAGCCTCCATCCGATCACGGCCGAAGAAGCCCGTGCCGAGCCGATCCACCGCCTGTTCCATGAGCGGCTGGTGGACCGGGCGGCCGACGGCACGCAGAGCTATCCCGGCGGGCGGCTGCGCGATTTCTATGTCGGCCAGCGCTTCGGCTTTCCCGGCGCGACGCTCGACTGGGACGATCTTGCCGCGCGGCGCTGGTGCGTCAACGGCGTCACCTATGAGCTGACGCTCGGCGAGCTGTTCGACAGCGCCGAGGCGCGGCTGCGGCCGGCGCAGCTCGCGGATGCCGGCGGCGTGGTCGCCCATGGCGACGCGCACAATGCCAATGTGTGGTTCACGCAGGGCCGCGAAGGCCCGCGCCTGTGCTTCTTCGATCCCGCCTTTGCCGGCGCCCATGTGCCGAGCCTCATCGCCGAAGTGAAGGCGACCTTCCACAACGTCTTCGCCCATCCCTTCTGGCTCTACGACCCCGCACTGGCCACGCAGTGGTTCGGTGCGCAGGCGCATCTGGCGCCGGGGCTCATCGAGGTCGAGACCGACTGGGCGCTCTCGCCGGTGCGCGCCGCGCTTCTCGACGTGAAGGCGCGGGAGGTGTGGCGCCCGCTCCTCACCCTGCTGAAAGAGCGCGCCCTGTTGCCCGTGGACTGGCGGGTGGTGATCCGCCGCGCGCTGTTCCTGTGCCCGACGCTGGTGATGAATTTGCGGGCCGGGGCGCGCTCGCACACGCAGATCTCGTCGCTGATCGGGCTGTCCGTCGCGGTGATGGTGGGCAGCGAGCCGGTCGCGGGCGACGATGTCGTCACCCGCTTCCTCGACAGCATTGATCCGGGCTGACGCCGCTTTGCATTCCCGATAGACAGGGGCCGTTATCCCGGACGGCCGCGAGGCCGAACCGGGAATCGCGTGAAACGGGGAGCGATCCCGGCTCTCGCTCCGCTCGTCCGGGATGACGGGGTTATGGAATGAACATCATCAATGTCGAGGATGCCCGCCGCGCCGCGCGCCGCCGGCTGCCGCGCATCTTTTTCGATTATGTCGATGGCGGCTCCTTCGGCGAGGAGACGCTGGGCGCCAATCGGGCGGATTTCGCCCGCTGGACGCTGGTGCAGCGCGTGCTGAACGATGTCTCGCAGCGCGATCTCACCACGCGCTTCCTCGGCGCGGCGCATCCGCTGCCCTTCATGCTCGGCCCGGTCGGCTTTCTCGGGCTTTATGCCGGAAATGGCGAGATCGCCGCCGCCCGCGCGGCGCATGCCGCCGGCATTGCGCTGTGCCTGTCCACCTTCTCCATTGCCTCGCTGGCCCAGCTGCGCGCCGCCACCAGCGGGCCGCTGGCGTTCCAGCTCTATGTCATGTCGGATCGCGGCATCGGCGACGAATTGCTGGAGCAGGCCCGCGCCGCGGGCGTGGAGACGCTGTTCCTCACTGTCGACACCGCCATCACCTCGGTGCGCGAGCGGGACCTGCGAAATGGCTTCCGCTCGCTCACGCGCATCACGCCCGGCCTCGCAGCACGCCTCGCCACCCGGCCGGGCTGGTGCCTCGACATGCTGCGTGCCGGGCTGCCGGAAGTCGGCGCCGTGGCGCATCGGCCGGAATTCGGCAAGGGCGCGCTGGAGCAGGCCAGCAACCTGTCGCGTCGCATCGACACCCGGCTGTCCTGGAGCGATGTCGACGACCTTCGCGCCCGCTGGTCCGGCAAGCTTGTGCTGAAGGGCATTCTCTCGCCCGAGGATGCGCGGACCGCGCGCGCGGCCGGCGCCGATGCCATCGTCGTCTCCAACCATGGCGGGCGCCAGCTTGACGGCGCGTCCTCCACCATCGCCGCCCTGCCCGCCATTGCCGAGGCGCTGGGCGGGGAGCTGGAGATCCTGTTCGATGGCGGCATCCGGCGCGGCGCCGACATCGTCAAGGCGCTGGCGCTCGGCGCCTCCGGCGTGCTGCTGGGCCGCGCCTATGTCTATGGGCTCGCCGCGGCGGGTGAGGCCGGCGTCGCCCGCATCCTCGCCCATCTCACCGAGGAGGTCAGCCTGACCCTCGGCCTGATGGGACTGACCTCGATCGAGCAACTGAAGGCGCGCGGACGCGATGCGCTGCAGCTGCGCGCATAGAGCCGACAAAGGCGTGGAGTGTAGCGCTCGCGCGTGAGCGGCCGTCAGATCATGGCGAGCACGCGCACGCCCGCCTCGCGGAAGTCGCGCTCCGCCGCGTCTTCGGTCGTGCCGCCCTCCGGCAGCGGAAGCGCGATCGCCCGCGACAGCCCCTTCACGATCACCGCCTGGAACCCGAGCTTCACCGCATCGAGCGCCGACCACGCCGCGCAGAAATCATAGGCGAGGCCAACGAACACGCAGCGCTTGACCCCCTTGTCGCGGAGATAGCCGGCCAGCCCGGTGGGCGTGCGGTGGTCGTTCTCGTAGAAGGCGGAATAGGAATCGACGGCCCGGTGCACACCCTTGCGGATAATCAGGCTGGCGCGCCGCGCGGCGCCGTCGAGCACGAGCGGATGAAACTGCGCCCCGCGCGTGCCCTGCACGCAGTGGTCCGGCCACAGGATCTGCGGGCCATACGCCATGTCGACGGTGCTGTAGACCATCGCACCGGGGTGGTTGCCGGCGAAGGAGCTGTGATCGGGCGGATGCCAGTCCTGCGTCAGCACGACGAGGGGAAAACGCTCGGCCAGGTGATTGATCCCCGGCAGGATTTCATCGCCGCCGGGCACGCCGAGAGCGCCGCCGGGGCAGAAATCATACTGCGGATCGACGACCACGAGCGCATCCGCCGTATCTATCTTGAATGCCTCCATGCGCCCCCGGACCTCCCTCTGGCCTGCGAGTCCTCGCACGCATCCTGCCGATCGGGTCGGCGAGACCTCGCCACCGGCATGGCGAGGCCGCGTGTTCCCTCGTCTGAAGGCTAGTCCTTCTGGCTCGCCTCGAGCGCCGCGGCAAACCCGTTGAACGAGATCGGCAGCTGCACCTTATTGCGCGCGCCGTCCTCGAAGGCGATCTGCGCCCGCGCGGTGCGGGCCTTCAGCACGTTGATCTGATCGGGCTTCAGTTCGAGATCGGCGATGCAGACCTGCAGGCAGCGCGTGAACGGCAACGCGATCGGCGCGGTCTTGTCCTCAAACTGCAGGCTCACGCCCGTCGGCAGCCACACGCCGGCCGGCAGCTGGATGACAAGGTGATAGGGATCGGTCTTCGACAGCCGGCCGAGCGCGATCTGGGCGACAAGGCCCTGCTGCCCCTGCGCCTGAATACCCTGGGCGATTTCGCAGACCTTGGGACCTTCCGCGCGGGTTTCACAGCGCACGATCCAGTCCTGATAGGTCGCCGTGGTCGACTGCGGCGCGTTGCCGGCCGGCGCAGCGGCGCGCGGCGCGGCCGGCGCGGGCTGCGCGGGCGCCTGCTGGGCGAGCGAGGCATGAGAAAAAGCCGCGGTGGCAACGAGTGCGAGGGCAAGTAGACCGGCAGCAGAACAACGAGAACGACGCATCGGAAATCCCATGTGAACCGGAAGATCACGCTAGCCCGAACCGGGCCAAGGGCCGCGCACGCCGGTCCCGTGCGATGCCGCGTCGGACGTTAGCGTATTCATCCGCCTCGCGCGAGCCGCGCCGGCCCGGCATTTGCGCACGAAGTCCGGTATTTTCACACTCTCGCGACGGCCTCTTTCCGGCCGCCGCGGGCGGGCGTCAGTTCCTCAGGCCCGGCGCTTCCTGGCCGGTGCGCGCGACATATTCGGTGTAGCCACCGCCATATTGGTGGATGCCCTCGGGGGTGAGCTCCAGCACCCGGTTCGACAGCGCGGCGAGGAAATGCCGGTCATGGCTGACGAACAGCATGGTGCCCTCATAGCTCGCCAGCGCCGCGATCAGCATTTCCTTGGTGGCGATGTCGAGATGGTTGGTGGGCTCGTCGAGCACGAGGAAGTTCGGGGGATCGTACAGCATCTTGGCCATGACGAGGCGCGCCTTCTCGCCGCCGGAGAGCACGCGGCAGCGCTTCTCCACATCGTCGCCCGAGAAGCCGAAGCAGCCCGCGAGCGAGCGCAGCGAGCCCTGCGCCGCCTGCGGGAAGGCGTCTTCCAGCGCCTGGAAGACGGTGCGCTCGCCATCCAGCACCTCCATGGCGTGCTGGGCGAAATAGGCCATCTTCACGCTGCCACCGAGCGCGACCTTGCCCTCGTCCGGCTCGGCCATGCCGGTGACCAGCTTGAGCAGCGTCGACTTGCCGGCGCCGTTGACGCCCATCACCGCCCAGCGCTCGCGCCGGCGCACATGGAAGTCGAGCCCTTCATAGATGCGGCGCGCGCCATAGCTCTTGTGCACGCCTTTGAGGCTGACCACGTCCTCGCCCGAGCGCGGCGCGGGCTGGAACTCGAAGGCCACGACCTGCCGGCGGCGCGGCGGCTCCACGCGGTCGATCTTGTCGAGCTTCTTCACCCGGCTCTGCACCTGCGCGGCATGCGAGGCGCGCGCCTTGAAGCGCTCGATGAAGGCGATTTCCTTCGCCAGCATCGCCTGCTGGCGCTCGAACTGCGCCTGCTGCTGCTTGTCCGCCAGCGCCCGCTGCTGGGCGTAGAACTCGTAATCGCCGGAATAGGAGGTGAGCGCGCCGGCATCGATCTCGACGATCTTGTTGACGATGCGGTTCATGAAGGCGCGGTCATGCGAGGTCATCATCAGCGCGCCGTCGAAATTCTTCAGGAAGGCCTCCAGCCAGATGAGGCTCTCGATGTCGAGATGGTTCGAGGGCTCGTCCAGCAGCATCACATCCGGGCGCATCAAGAGGATGCGGGCGAGCGCGACGCGCATCTTCCAGCCGCCGGAGAGCTTACCGACATCGCCGTCGATCATCTCCTGCGAGAAGCCGAGGCCGGCCAGCACCTCGGCCGCGCGGCCCTCCAGCGAATAGCCGTCCAGTTCCTCGAAGCGGGCCTGCACCTCGCCATAGCGCTCGATCACCGCGTCCATCTCGTCGGCGCGGTCGGGGTCGACCATGGCCTGTTCCAGTTCGCGCAGTTCGGCGGCGATGGTGCTGACCGGGCCGGCGCCATCCATCACGGCGGCCAGCACCGACTGGCCCGCCATCTCGCCGACATCCTGGCTGAAATAGCCGATGGTGATGCCGCGATCGACCGAGACCTGTCCCTCATCGGGCGCTTCCTCGCCGGTTATCAGCCGGAACAGCGTGGTCTTGCCCGCGCCATTGGGGCCGACGAGGCCGATCTTCTCGCCCTTCAACAGCGTCGCCGACGCCTCGATGAAGACGATCTGCTTGCCGTTCTGCTTGCCGATGGAGTCGAGGCGGATCATGCGCGTGCGGTGCCCGAAGAGAATGTTGCAGCGCGATTAGGCCATTTGGCGCACGGGGGGAAGGGCATGGCTGCCTTGTGACGCACAAGTGCCGTTCAATTGGCGGTTTACAAGCCGGACGGAATTGTCCTCTGTCTCCTCCCGGCCGCCCTTCCCGGCCGGATATGGACGCGCATGATGACCGCTGAACCGACCGAAAACGCTCCCGCGCAGGCGCTGACCGGCATCCGGGTGCTGGACCTTTCCCGCGTGCTGGCCGGCCCCTGGGCGACGCAGGCGCTGGGCGATCTCGGGGCGGAGATCATCAAGGTCGAAAAGCCCGGCGCGGGCGACGATACGCGCGGCTGGGGCCCGCCCTGGCTGAGCGACGGCGAAGGCCATGCGACCCGCGAAAGCGCCTATTTCGCCACCGCCAACCGCAACAAGCGCTCGGTGACGATCGACATGGCGCGGCCCGAAGGGCAGGCGCTGATCCGCCAGCTGGCCGCGCGCAGCGACGTTCTGGTGGAGAATTTCAAGGTCGGCGGGCTCAAGCGCTACGGGCTGGATTATGCCAGCCTCGCCGCACTCAATCCCCGTCTCATCTACTGCTCCATCACCGGCTTCGGTCAGGACGGGCCGGAGGCCGAGCGCGCCGGCTACGACTTCATGATTCAGGGCATGTCGGGCCTGATGTCGGTGACCGGCAGCCCCGAGACCGAGCCGCAGAAGATCGGCGTCGCGCTGGTCGATGTGCTGACCGGCCTCAACGCCAGCGTCGCCATCCTCGCCGCGCTGGAACAGCGCCACCGCACCGGACAGGGCCAGCACATCGACGTCGCCCTGTTCGATGTCGCCATGGCGAGCCTTGCCAATCAGGCGCTGAACTATCTGGTGGGCGGCAAGGCGCCGGGCCGGCTGGGCAATGCCCATCCCAACATCGTGCCCTACCAGGCCTTCGAGACGGCGGACGGGCACCTGATCCTCGCCGTCGGCAATGACGCGCAGTTCGCCCGCTTCTGCCGGCTCGCCGAGCTGCCGGAAACGGCGGCCGACCCGCGTTTCCTCACCAATACGGGGCGTGTCACCCATCGCGAGGCCCTGCTGTCCGTGGTGGCGCAGGCGTTGAAACGGCAGACCACGCACGAATGGCTCGCCATGCTCGACGCGGCGGGCATTCCGGCGGGGCCGATCAACACCATAGACCAGGCCTTCGCCGAACCGCAGGCGCTGGCGCGCGGGCTGGCGCTTACCCTGCCCCATGCGCTGGGCGGCATCGCGCCGGGCGTGCGTAGCCCGCTGCGGCTGAGCGCCTCGCCGCTGGGCACGCCGCTGGCGCCGCCGACACTGGGCCAGCATACCGAGGAGGTGCTGGAAAGCGTGCTCGGCCTGCCGGCGCAGGAGCGCGCGCGGCTGCGCGGTGAGGGCGTCGTCTAGAGCTTGTTGTTGTGACGCATTTTCTTCACGCCAACCGCGATCCGCTTGGCTTGAGAATGCTCTAGGCCCGGTTGGCCGGACGCCGCCGGGTTTCGGCGATCTCCAGCGCCAGATCGAGCGACTGCGCGCGGCCGGGGAAAAAGCCCTGCGCCTCCGTGCAGCCGATGCGCCGGGCGATCTCCCATTGCTCGGCCGTCTCCACGCCTTCGGCCGTGGTGCGCATGCCGAGCCGGCGCGCCAGCGCGGCGATGGCGGTGACGATCGCCACGCTGTCGTCGCGCACGGTGATGTCGCGCACGAAAGAACGGTCGATCTTGATCTTGCTGAGCGGAAAGAACCGCAAATGGCTGAGGCTCGAATAGCCCGAGCCGAAATCATCCAGCACGATCGCCGCGCCAATATCCTTCAGGCGCCGCAGCACCTCGATATTGCGCGGCTCGCTGTGCAGCAGCGCGGTCTCGGCGATCTCCAGCTCCAGCCGCGGCGGGTCGAGCCCGGCGGCGTCCAGAGCGGACTGCACCGTCTCCACCAGGTTGCCGGAGGCGAGCTGGACCGGGGACAGATTGACCGAGACGTGCAGATCGGCGGGCATCTTCGCCAGGTCCTTGCACGCCCGGTCGAGCACCCACGCACCAATGCCCACGATCAGCCGCATCTCCTCCGCCAGGGGAACGAAGGCGGAGGGCAGGATGACCCCGTGTCGCGGATGCCGCCAGCGCAGCAGCGCCTCGAAGCCGCACAGCCGCTCGGTCGCCAGCTCGTAGATCGGCTGGTAGGCCAGCTCGAACTCCCCGCGCGCCAGCGCATCGCGCAGATCGGCCTGCATCTCCAGCCGCGCGCGCAGGCGCGCATCCATCTCCGGCGCGAAGAGACAGGAGACGCCGCGCCCCTGCGCCTTGGCGTGATAGAGCGCGAGGTCGGCCTGCTTCAGCAGCACGTCGGCGTCGCAGTCGGCACTGTCGGCCAGCGCGATGCCGACGCTGACGCTGGAGGTGATGGTGTGACCCAGCAACTGATAGGGCGCGCTGAGCGTGCGGATGATGCGCTCGCTGAGCCGTTCCGCCTCGTCGGGCTGGAGTCGGGCCACGCAGATCACGGCGAATTCGTCGCCCCCGAGCCGCGCGATCCGCTCGACATCGTTCACGCAGCCGCTCAGCCGCTCGGCCGTCATGCGCAGCAGCGCATCGCCGATCGGGTGGCCCAGCGTGTCGTTGATGTCCTTGAAGCGGTCGAGATCGAGATAAAGCAGCGCGACGCGCGCGCCCTGCTCGCCGGCGGTTCGCAAGGCGGTCTCGATGCGCTCACGCAGCAGCACGCGGTTGGGCAGACGGGTAAGATGGTCATGATGGGCGAGATAGCGGATGCGGCTCTCGCGCTCGACCAGCGCGGCATTCTGCCGTCGCGCTTCCGCCGTCGCTTCGTTGGCGCGCCGGTTCGCCTCCGCAAGCTCCGCCAGCGCCGCCTTGAGCGGCGTGATGTCGGTGCGGATGCCGACAATGCCGCCATCGCTGGTCGGCCGCTCGCGCACCAGTATCCACCGGCCATCCGCGAGCTGGCGCTCGGCCGAGCCCTCGCCCTGTCGGTGGAAGGCGACCATCTCGGCGACGACCGATTCCATATCCGCCGACGTATCGGGATAAAGCCCCGCGGCCACGCCCTGCCGCACGATGTCCTCAAAGCGCGCACCTACCTTCATCAGCGGCGCGGTCGGCGCGTAGAGATTGCGGAACTGCTGGTTGCAGGTCACCAGACGGTCCTGCTCGTCCCACATCACGAAGCCATCGGACATGGCTTCGATCGCGTTGCGCAGCACGGTCGCCGACCGCGTGCGCTGGGCCTCGGCCTTCTCGCGCTGGCGCAGCGCCACCAGCAGCGCGCCGGAAAAGGCGATGAGCAGCAGCGCGCCGATCCCGGCCGCGGCGACGATGCGGTCACGGTCGAGGCGCCAGTTGGCCAGCGCGACCTCGACACTGACAATGAGCACCACGCGCACCTCACCGGAGAGCGAGGCACGCACCACGGCAAGGTCCGGCCCCTCCGGCCCGGACGAGGGCAGGAGAAACGCACGCCCGTCCGCCGGACGCGTCGCGAAATTGTCCGGACCGATCCGGCCGGTATGGATCTCGTCATGCGGTACAGCGGCGATAAGCTGCCCGTCCGGGCGCTCCAGCTCTATCCGCACGTCCGGATCGATGCCCGTCTCCGCCAGCAGCCGCATGAGCGTGGGTAGCGGCACCTCGGCCACCGGCGTGATGCCGTTCCACTCGGGAATCGCGCGCGCAACATAGAGCGACCAGTCGCCGGTGACGGGATTGCGTATCGGGCCGACCAGCCCGGTGAGCGCCTGGCGCAGGCTCGTCGTGTCGAAAGGCAGCGGGGTGGTCCGGCTTCTCGGCCGGGCCGAGGCGAGAACCTTGCCGTCCGGCCCGACGAGCATCAGGTCGCGATAAGCCAGGGTCTGGAAATTAATGCCGCGCAGGATCTCCGTCGCGCTCTCGGCCGATTGCGGCGAAGCGTTTGCCGCCTTGAACAGGGCGGGCAGGCTGGCGAGCGCGCCATGCACCTGCAGCAATTGCCGGCTGAGTGCGATCTCCACCGCCTCACCGTCACGCTCCAGCGTCTGCCGCGCCACCAGCATCGCCGCCCGCTCCCCGCGGTCGAGCAGGATCGCAGTGCCACCGATCACCATCAAGACGATGGCGACGGTGCCCGCGATAATGGCGAGCTGTATGCGGTGCCGGATCATCGATGGCTATCGACTGGCATGGAGGAGGGTCATTCGGTCTTGGCCCGGAAGCCATAGGCGGGGGCGAGATAGGTGTTCCACACATTGGCACAGGGCGTGCCGCAACGTTCGATCCAGCGTGGCAACACTACCTCCGCGAGCAGTTTCTGCCGGCGCTCCTCGTCGGACGTTGAACTCGGCACCAGCGTCATCGTTCCCGGCGGCGCATTTCCACACCGTTCCGCTCCCGTATTGCAGGCGAGGCCCCGTGCCGTATCGGCTTCCGCCTGCTGCCAGATGCGCTGCTCCAGATCGGCGACGCCGGTGCGGATGATTTCCCGCAGATCGGGAGGAAGCGCATTCCAAGCCGTCAGGTTGGCGCCGAAGAACGACACGGCCCAGCTGATGGCCATCGTATGCACATGCGAGGCCACCCCGGGGATGCCGATCTCGAAGCCGCTCAGCGTTCCGGTAATGGCGCACTCCACCACCCCGTTGCGCAGGGACGCGACGATTTCCGAGAACGGAGTTGGCACCGGCACGGCGCCCAGCGCCTTCATCAGCTCGGACTGGCCGACCGAGGAGGTGCGCACCGTGCGCCCGGCAAGATCGCCAAGACCGGAGAACGGCTTGGCGCAATAGATCACCTGCGCGGGATAGACATAGACGCCGAGCAGCTCGATGTCGTAGCGCGTGCGCAGCAGCTCGCTCAGATGACCGCGCAGCAGCGTGACGGTGCGCCGGAGCGTTTCCATGTCCGGATTGAGGATGGGCAGGTCGAAGATGTTCAGCTCCGGCTCGTCGCCGGCCACCAGAGAGCTGCTCGCCGTGCCGAACGGCACCACGCCGAGCCGCATGAGCTGCAGCATCTCCCCCTCGCGCAGCCCGCCGCCATCGCGCGGGCGGATGGCCGCGGTGATGCGCCCGCCCGAACGTGCGGTGATCTCGCTTTCCCAGAAGGGCTTTTCAAACTTGGTGTACTGCGTGACCCCGGCCAGCCCGCCGACGATCTGCAACTGAACCCGCTCGCTGTCCGCCGCCGCCGCTTGCTGCGCCAGTGCCGGCGCCCCGGCGAGCACACAGGCGATCACCGCCAGCAGCGCGGCGCGCGGCGCCGCCAAAAGCCGCCTCATCACAGCACGGCCGACACGCGGCTTTTTCATCCGCCCGCCTCCACGCGCGACCCGCCCCGCGCGAGCCCTCACGCCGAATGACGTGAGTCAGTCCTCAACTGTTACCGCAAGTGTGGCCGGTTTCCAGTGCAGAATGCGATCTCTGCAACTGGAAGTACCGGGATATGGCATAGACGGGCGAAAACCAGCCTTGTCGAGAATTCAGCCGCGCCGCCACACCAGAACAGCCGCCCCGACGCACATCGCGGCCAGCGCGAACCAGGTCAGCGCATAGACGAGGTGGTTATTGGAAAAGCGCACCACCGTCAGGCCGCCGACCGGCGAGCCGCCAGGCACTGGCGTCGCGTCCGCATCGACGAAATAGGGCGCGACGGAGACAAGCTGCTCCAGCCCGCGCGCCTCGGCGATGGCATCGACGTCGCGCGAGAACCAGCGCTCATGGGCGGGATCGTTGCTGCGCAGAAAGCCACCACCCGGCTCGCTCAACCGCACGAGACCGACGAGGCGCGTCTCGCCCTCGATCTGGCCTTCCGCCCGGCTTGCCGGCGCGCGGCCTTCCGGCGGCACGAAACCGCGATTGACCAGCACGATGAAACCGCGCGTGGTCACGAAGGGCGTCATCACCCAGAAACCGCCGCCCAGCTCGGTGACCGCCTGCACCAGCGTCTCGCGATCGTTGAGGAATTGCCCGGTCAACGCGACGCGGCGATATTCGTCATCCGCCGTGAAGGCGGCGGGCGCCGGCGGCTCGGCGGGATCCGCCGCAAGGCGCGCCTCGACGCGCGCGATGAGATCCAGCTTCCAGAACAGCCGCTGCACCTGCCAGACGCCGAGACCGGCGAAGACGACCGTGAACAGCGCACACAAGGCGAGAAGCAGCCCCCTCGCCCGCCGCGACGGGGCCGCCAGCCTCACCCTTTTCCCCCGCGCCCGGACGGGCGGCCGGCTCACAGCATGCGCCGCATGTCGTGGGCGCCGGGCATCATGTTGGTGTTGAGGTGGTACATCACCCACAGCGACCCGGCGAGCGTGATGACCACCAGGATCAGCGTGAAGGCCAGCGCCAGCATGGTCCAGCCGCCTTCCGAGCGGAAGTTCATGTGCAGGAAGTACACCATGTGCACCACGATCTGCACCACGGCGAGGCCCATGATGGCGAGCGCCGTGGCGGTCGTGCTGCCGAGCGCGCCGCTCATCACCAGCCAGAACGGAATGGCGGTGAGGATGACCGAGAGCACGAAGCCGGTGAGATAGCCACGGAGCGAACCGTGCGCCTCGCCGGAACCGTGCGTGTCGTGCGCGTCATGCCCGTGCACGTCTTGCCCGTGCACGTCTTGCCCGTGGGCGGCGGCGGTGTCGTGCGCGCTCATCGCAGCACTCCCATCAGGTACACGAAGGTGAAGACGCCGATCCAGACCACGTCGAGGAAGTGCCAGAACATGGACAGGCACATCAGCCGGCGCTTGTTCGCCACCACCAGCCCGCGCCGGGTGACCTGCACCATCAGCGTGACCAGCCAGATGGTGCCGAAGGTGACGTGCAGGCCGTGCGTGCCGACCAGCGCGAAGAAGGCCGACAGGAACGCGCTGCGCTGGGGCGTGGCGCCCTCGGAAATGAGGTGGTGAAACTCGTAGAGTTCGATCGAGAGGAAGGCGAGGCCGAACAGGCCGGTAATGGCGAGCCAGGCCAGCGTCGCGCCCTTGCGGTCCTTCTCCATCGTCAGCATGGCGAAGCCATAGGTGATGGAGGAGAACAGCAGCATCGAGGTGTTGAGCGCGACGAGGTTAAGGTCGAACAGCTCGCGCGGGCCGGGGCCCGCGGCGAAGCTGCCGCCAAGCACGCCATACACCGCGAACAGCGACGCGAAGATGAGGCAGTCGCTCATCAGGTAGATCCAGAAGCCCAGCGAGGTGCTGTGGCCTTCCGGATGGGGATGCTCGTCGCTCACGTAGAAAACGGGCGCCGGGCTGGCGGTGGTCACGGCGGCGCTCATGCCTTCACCTGCGCATTGGCGAGCAGCGCGGTGCGCGCGTCCTCGGTCCGGGCGACATCGGCAGCGGGAATGTCGAAGTCGCGGTCATAGTTGAAGGTGTGGCCGATCGCGGTGGCGATGAGCCCCACGAAGGCGATCGCGGCCAGCCACCACACATACCAGACCAGCGCGAAGCCGAGCACGAAGCTCAGCCCCGCCAGGATCACGCCCGCGCCGGTGTTGCGCGGCATGTGGATGGCCTTGAAGCCGGTCAGCGGGCGCGTGGCGCCGTGCTGCTTCATGTCCCACCACGCGTCGAGGTCGTGCACTACCGGGGTGAAGGCGAAATTGTAGTCCGGCGGCGGCGACGAGGTCGCCCATTCCAGCGTGCGCGCGTTCCACGGGTCGCCCGTCGTGTCGCGCAGCTTCTCGCGGTTCTTGATGCTCACGCCGATCTGGATGAGGAACGAGCCGATGCCGCAGGCGATGAGGAAGGCGCCGAAGGCCGCGATGATGAACCAGATGTGCAGCGAAGGGTCGTCGAACACGCGCAGGCGCCGCGTCACGCCCATCAGCCCCAGCACATAGAGCGGCATGAAGGCGAAGTAGAAGCCCACCACCCAGAACCAGAACGACATCTTGCCCCAGAACGGGTCGAGCTTGAAGCCGAACGCCTTGGGGAACCAGAAGGCGATGCCGGCGAACAGGCCGAACAGCACACCGCCGATGATCACGTTGTGGAAATGCGCGATCAGGAACAGCGAGTTGTGGAGCACGAAGTCGGCCGGCGGCACCGCCAGCAGCACGCCGGTCATGCCGCCGATCACGAAAGTCAGCATGAAGGCGATCGTGTACATCATCGGCAGCTCGAAGCGGATGCGGCCGCGATACATCGTGAACAGCCAGTTGAACATCTTCGCGCCCGTCGGGATCGAGATGATCATCGTGGTGATGCCGAAGAACGAGTTCACGCTGGCGCCCGAACCCATCGTGAAGAAGTGGTGCAGCCAGACGAGGTAGGACAGGATGGTGATGACCACCGTGGCGTAGACCATCGAGGTGTAGCCGAACAGCCGCTTGCCGGCGAAGGTCGAGGTCACCTCGGAGAAGATGCCGAAGGCCGGCAGGATGAGGATGTAGACCTCCGGGTGGCCCCAGATCCAGATCAGGTTCACGTACATCATCGGGTTGCCGCCGAAGTCGTTCGTGAAGAAGTTGAAGCCGAGATAGCGGTCGGCCGCGAGCAGGGCCAGCACCGCCGTCAGCACCGGGAAGGCGGCGACGATCAGCACGTTGGTGCACAGCGCCGTCCAGGTGAAGACCGGCATCTTCATCATGGTCATGCCGGGGGCGCGCATCTTGACGATGGTACAGATCAGGTTGACGCCCGAGAGCAGTGTCCCGACGCCCGCGATCTGCAGCGCCCAGATGTAATAGTCCACGCCGACATAGGGACTGTAGCCGATGCCCGAGAGCGGGGGGTAGGCCAGCCAGCCGGTCTTGGCGAACTCGCCGACGAAGAGCGAGCTCATGACCAGCACCGCACCCGACACCGTCATCCAGAACGAGAAATTGTTCAGGAACGGGAAGGAGACGTCGCGCGCGCCGATCTGCAGCGGCACCACGAAGTTCATCAGCCCGGTGACCATCGGCATGGCCACGAAGAAGATCATGATGACGCCGTGGGCGGTGAAGATCTGGTCGTAGTGATGGGGCGGCAGGTAGCCCTCCGAGCCGCCGAAGGCCAGCACCTGCTGGGCGCGCATCATCACCGCGTCGGCAAAGCCGCGCAGCAGCATGATGACGCCGAGCACCATGTACATGATGCCGATCTTCTTGTGGTCGACGCTGGTGAACCACTCGCGCCAGAGATAGCCCCACAGGCGGAAATAGGTCAGCGCCCCCAGCACCGCGATGCCGCCAAGGGCGACGACGATGAAGGTCCCGACCAGGATCGGCTCATGGTAGGGAATGGCTTCGAGGGTAAACCGGCCCAGAAGGAAGCTCGGCTCGATGGTCGGTGACTCGGTCATGGGGGCCGTCAGGAGTTGGAGGGCCGGCGCGGGCCCGCAAGGGCCTCGCTCGACGGCAGGCTGATCGGAACGAGGGGCGAGGCGGACGCGGGCAGCGTCAGCACCGGAAGCGGCAGGCCGGCGCCCCGCACGGGGTCGAGCGGACGGCGGGCCGGGCTGGCGGAGAGCGTCAGCGCGGTCGACAGCTCCTCCGGCGTGCAGATGCCGACCACATAATTCGCCGGGCCGCCGAGCACGGTGCCGCGGCGGGCGTGCTTGTCATAGGTCAGCGGCAGCACGTTGGTGACGCTTTCCATGCCGAGCCCGCCCTTGGCGTCGATCGCCATCATGTCGCTCATGCACATCTTGCCAGGCTCGACGCACAGATTGAGGATGGCGTCGAACAGCGTCGGGTCGATGGTCGAGTAGCGGCGCACCGGCACGTTCTGGCTCGGCTGCTCCAGATCGAGATAGGCGGCGCGGGTCAGCCCTTCGCTGCTCGCCTTCGCCTCGCCCACCCAGTTCTGGAAGTCGGCATCCGGCAGGGCCCGGAAGCGGAAGAACATCTGCGAGAAGCCGGCGCCGCTGTAGTTCGAGGAGAAGCCGCGGGAATCGACGGGCGAATTGGCGACGGCATGGAGTTCAGTGCGCATGCTCGGCATGGCGTAGATCATGCCCGCCAGCGTCGGCACGTAGAACGCGTTCATCACCGAGGAGGCGGTGATGTGGAAGCGGATCGGGCGGCCGACCGGCGCGGCAAGGTCGTTGACCGTGGCGATGCCCTGCTCGGGGTAGATGAACAGCCATTTCCAGTCGAGCGCCACCACCTCGACATCGAGCGGCGTGGTGCCCGCGGGCACCGGCTGGTCGGCCGCGATGCGGTCGAGCGGGCGGTAGGGGTCGAGCAGGTGCGTGCCCATCCAGGTGAGCGCGCCGAGGCAGATGATGATCAGCAGCGGCGCCGACCAGATCACCAGTTCCATCTGGGTGGAATGGCTCCAGTCGGGATCATAGGTCGCCGTGGTGTTTGACGCGCGATACTTCCAGGCAAAGAATGCCGTCAGCGCCATCACGGGAATGATGATGAGCAGCATCAGCAGTGTCGATACGATCAGCAGATCACGCTGCTGCGCAGCGATATCGCCGGTCGGATCGAGCACGACGAAGTTGCAGCCGCCGAGAGCGGCCGCCAAGGGCAGCAGTGCCAAGAGCTTAAGACGACGCAACGGCATGTACACCCGCGATGTTTCGATCCTGAGGCCAATAGCTGCACCGCAGCAAATTCAATATCAAGCCACGAATGCGATGTCGAAGTGTCGCATCCCTGCTAATAGAGAACGATGCTAACCGTGCCGTTCAAATTCGAAAGGCCGGAATAGGCACGAGACTACAGTTTATATTTACCCCAATCCCGGTAAGAACTATGACCTCACCAACCACGACGATCGAGCAGGACGCTCGGGAAATACACGCTCATCGCGGCGATGTGGCTCCCGGAGAGATAGCCGTTGGTGTCGTCATCGGCCGCGCCTCCGAGTTCTTCGACTTCTTCGTCTATGCCATTGCCTCGGTGGTGGTGTTCCCGAAGCTGATCTTCCCCTTCGTCGATCCGCTGAAGGGCACGCTTTACTCCTTCGCGATCTTTGCGCTCGCCTTCATCGCCCGCCCGGTCGGCACGACGCTGTTCATGGCGATCGACCGGCACCATGGGCGCGGCGTGAAGCTGGCGACGGCGCTGTTCCTGCTCGGCACCTCGACGGTCGCCATCGCCTTCCTGCCATCATACGACACGATCGGCGTCGCGGTAATCTGGTTGCTCGCCATCTTCCGCATCGGCCAGGGCCTCGCCTGGGGCGGCACCTGGGACGGACTGGCGCCGCTGCTCGCCATCACCGCGCCGGAAGGCCGGCGCGGCTGGTACGCCATGCTGCCGCAGCTCGGCGCGCCGATCGGCCTCATCATCGCCAGCGCGCTGTTCGCCTTCTTCCTCGGCAACCTCTCGGCCGCCGATTTCCTCGACTGGGGCTGGCGCTACCCGTTCTTCGTCGCCTTCGCCATCAATGTGGTGGCGCTTTTCGCCCGCCTGCGCCTGGCGGTGACGCCGCAATATACCCGCCTGTTCAAGAGCGGCGACCTGGAGCCGCAAAAGGTGTCCGAGACCGTGCGCGTCGAGGGCAAGGGCATCCTCATCGGCGCCTTCGCGCCGCTGGCGACTTTCGCGCTGTTCCACATGGTCACGGTGTTCCCGCTGTCCTGGGTGTTCCTGTTCACCGATGAGCGCCCCACCCGCTTCCTGCTGATCGAGGCGCTTTCCGCCTTTTGCGGCCTGGTGGCGGTGGCGGTGTCGGGTGCCGTTGCCGACCGCGTCGGCCGGCGCACGCTGCTCGGCGGCTCGGCGGTCGCGATCGCGGTGTTCTCGGGCTTCGCGCCGCAGCTGCTGGCCGGCGGCGTGGTCGGCGAGGCGACCTTCATGGTGCTGGCCTTCACCCTGCTTGGCCTCTCCTTCGGCCAGTCCTCCGGCGTGGTGGCCTCGAACTTCGCGCCGAAATACCGCTACACCGCCTCGGCGCTGACCAACGATCTCGCCTGGCTGTTCGGCGCCGGCTTCGCGCCTCTCGCCGCGCTGCTGCTGTCGAGCGAATTCGGCCTTGCCGCCTCGGGCGCCTATCTGCTCTCGGGCGCGGTGTGCACGCTGCTGGCGCTGCGCTTCAACCGCCGGCTGGAAATGGCCGCCGCCGGCTGAGGTTGCATCCGGTCCGCGCTTTGCCTAGTCACTGACGAGGCGACAGCGCGGGGCGTGGACGACGTGACAGCCGATCAAGCCTCCGCCGACAAGACCTCGGGAAACGCGCTCCTCGCGCGGCTGCTGCGGCGCCTCGCCCGCATCAGCGAGCTTGGCATCGTCGTGCTCGCCGCGCTGGTCGGCGCGATCGCCGGCGGCGTCGTCATCGTCATGAACATGGCGACGCAAGCGCTGCACGAGGTTCTGTTCGGCATCGCCATCGACGCGCATCTGTCCATCACGCCCGGCATCGCCCCGGCGCTCGTGCTCCTCGTGCCGACGCTGGGCGGTCTCATCTTCGGACTGGTGTTCTACAAGGCGTTCCCGCGCCCGGGTGCCGCGCCGGTCGACCCCATCGAGGCAAACGCGCTGCATGGCGGGCGCATGTCGGCGCGCGACAGCCTCCTCGTCGCCGTGCAGACCATCGCCTCCTCCGGCGTCGGCGCCTCGGTCGGCACCGAGGCCGGCTACACCCAGGCCGCTGGCGGCCTCGCCTCGCGCCTCGGCCAGCTGTTTCACCTGCGGCGCGCCGACCTGCGGCTGCTGGTAGCCTGCGGTGCCGGCGCGGCGATCGGCGCCGCCTTCGACGCGCCGCTGATGGGCGCCTTTTACGGCTTCGAGCTGGTGCTCGGCACCTATGCCATCCCCGCCTTCGCGCCGATGATGACGGCGAGCTTTACTGCCGCTCTGACCCGGCGGCTGGTGCAGCCGGCGCCGCTGCCGCCGCTGCCGGATCTGGGCGCACCCGGCATCGAGGCGCTGCCCTCCGTGCTGCTGCTCGGCTTTCTCTGCGCGCTGATCGGCATCGCCGTGATGCGCGGCGTGACGCTGGTCGAGGCCGGCTTCCGGCCTTCGCGCCTGCCGGCCTTCCTGCGGCCGGCGATTGGCGGGCTGATCGTCGGCACGCTGGCGCTGGGCAGCCCGGCGGTGTTTTCCGCCGGCCATGGCGCGGTGCATCACTATATCGTCGCCGACGGTTCGCTCGCCATTTTCGCGCTGCTGCTCGCCGGCAAGGTCGCGGCGTCGTCGGTCTCCATCGGTTCGGGCTTTCGCGGCGGCCTGTTCTTCGCCTCGCTGCTGATGGGCGTGTTCGCCGGCCGCGCCTATGCCGCCGGCCTCGGCCTGCTGCTGCCGGATCTGGCGGCGCCGCCGGCCTTCCACGCCGTCATCGGCATGAGCGCGCTCGCCGTCGCCGTGGTCGGCGGACCGATGACCATGACGCTGCTGGCGCTGGAGATGACCGGCGACCTGCAGCTGACCCTCGCCGTGCTCGCCGCCTCCGGCGTCGCCTCGCTCGCCACGCGCCAGCTCTTCGGCTTCTCCTTCGCCACCTGGCGTTTCCATCTGCGCGGGGAGAACATTCGCGGCGCCCATGACATTGGCTGGCTGCGCGAGATGACGGTGTCCAGCCTGATGCGCCGCGAGGTAACGCAGCTCGATGCGGACACACCGCTGGCCGCCGCGCGCCTCGCCTGGCCGCCGGGCTCGACCCCCTTGCTGGTCGCGACGGAAGGCGGGCGTTACGCCGGGCTGGTGCCGCTCGCGTCCCTCCACAACGAGGCCCCGGCGCAAGGCACGCTGCGCCCGCTGCTGCGCCATGGCGACGACGCCCTGCGCCCGGACATGACCATCCGCGAGGCGCTGGACCTGTTCGAGCGCACCGAGGCCGACGCGCTGGCCGTGGTCGCGCCGAGCGGCGAGGTGGTGGGCGTGCTCAGCGAGGCGCATGCGGTGCGGCGCTACAGTGAGGAGCTGGGGCGGCGTCTGGGCGAACTCACCGGCGAGCGGATGGCGTGAACCGGTCCTTTGGAACGGACCGCTTTGCGCCGGCCCCATCCTCGGCATAATGGCGGCGCGCATCGAATCCATAGGTCGGGGGGCCGAAGTGAGAAACGCCGGTTTCGGCCTTGTCGGCGCGGCCGCCATCGCCCTTCTCGCCCCGCCGCCGGCGCAGGCGGGCGATCTGCCGGCGTCGCCGCGCTATGTGAAAGCGTGCAAGCTCGACAGCCCCGGCTTCTATCAGGTGCCCGGCACCGACACCTGCCTCAGGATCGGCGGCTATCAATGGGCGGAGGGCTACTACAACAGCTACACCGACTATCCCCAGCAGAACGACACCAGCTACGCCATCGCCACGCTGGGCCTGCAGATGGATGCACGGTCGCAGACCGAATACGGCACGCTGCGCAGCTTCATCGACCTGCGCTTCCAGTGGCGCGGCTCCGACCCCTGGTCGGACGCGCCCGAGCACACGGTGGTGCAGCCCTGGAACTTCTACATCCAGTTCAACGGGTTCACCTTCGGCTACGACCAGTCCTTCTTCGATTTCTACGACAATCAGGATGTGCTCGGCACCGATCCCGCCACCATCTCCGACAATGTGCAGACCCTCCTCGCCGCCTACACCTGGTCGCTCGCCAATGGCTATTCGGCCACGCTGTCGCTGGAGGATGCGAGCGAGCGCGAGGCCGGCGTCGCCTTCGCCGATCCCACCGCGTCAGACGCCAATGACAGCCCCGCCTCGCTCGCGCGCCTGCCCGACATCGTCGCCAATTTTGGCCAGAGCGCCGATTGGGGCCAGTTCCAGCTCTCCGCCGCCCTGCACGAGGTCAGCGCCACGCGCGGCAATGGCAGCACGTTAAGCGTGAGCGACTGGGGCTATGCGCTGCAGGCGGGCGTGATGTTCAACCTGCCGGCCATTGCCAGCGGCGACACGCTCTATATCGAGGGCGCCTATGTCGACGGCGCGGTGTCCTATCTCGGGCTGGTCAATGCGAGCGGCGACTTCGCCCCGCCCGACGCCTATCTCAGCGCGGATGGAAGCCTGTCGCGCGTCAGCGGCTGGAACATCGTCGGCCAGTACCTGCACAACTGGAACGCGACGTGGAACTCGGCGGCGTTCGGCGGCTATGCCCGCTTCGACATCAACGATCCCGTCGCGCAGGCCGCCTATGGCGCCAGCGGCGGCACCAATTACAACGTCGGCGCCAATGTGACGTGGACGCCGGTCGCCCCGCTCGCCTTCACCGTGCAGTACGATTTCAACGTCTATGCCGCGCGCGACTGGCGCCCGACCGGGCTCGGCCTGCCCGTCGCCTCGCAGGCCGCGCACCAGCTGCTGCTCATGGTGGCGCGCACCTTCTGAAAGGCCGCGCGCCACCCTGGCATATGCGCGGATCAGCCGACCGGATAGGGCCGGTGCAGCGTGACGTCGGGGTTGAGGCGCACGCCGAAGCCCGGCTTGTCGAGCGCGCTCGCCTTCATCCGGCCGTTGACCGGCACCGGCTCGTCGAGCAGCAGCGGCGTGAACATCGGCACCACCTGGTCCGGCACCGGGTGCATCATCAGGAACTCGGCGAAGGGCGAGTTATGCCGGGTGATGACGAAATGGTAGCTGTAGACCGACGACCCGTGCGGGACGACCAGCTTGGAATGGGCATCGGCCAGCGCCGAGATCTTGATCAGCTCGGTCACGCCGCCGCACCAGCCGACATCCGGCTGGATGATGTCGCAGCAGTCCATCTCCAGCAGCATGCGGAAGCCCCAGCGGGTCGCCTCGTGCTCGCCGGTGGTCACCAGCATGCCCTTGGGCGCGTTCTTCTTCAGCTCCGCATAGCCCCAGTAATCGTCCGGCGACAGCGCCTCCTCGATCCACTTCAGGCCGAATTCCTGCGCCTTGTGGGCGAGCCGCGTGGCGTAATTCACGTCAAGGCTCATCCAGCAGTCATACATCAGCCAGAAGTCCTCGCCGCAGCGCGCACGCATGTCGGCGAGCAGCTCGATGTTCTTCTTGAGGCCGTCCTCGCCCTCGGCCGGCACATGGTGCAGCGGCAGCTTGCCGCCGATGAAACCCATCTGCTTGGCAAGGTCGGGGCGCGCGCCGGTAGCGTAGAACTGCAGTTCGTCGCGCACCGGGCCGCCGAGCAGCGCGTGCACCGGCTCCTTGCGCACCTTGGCGAGCAGGTCCCACAGCGCCAGATCGACGCCGGAAATGGTGTTCACCACCACGCCCTTGCGGCCGTAATACTGGGTGGCGAAATACATCTGGTCCCAGATCTTCTCGATCTCGGTGACCTTGCGGCCGATCAGGAAGCGGGAGAGGTGCTTCTCCACGATAAAGGCGCCGATCTCGCCGGCCGTCGTCACCGCGAAGCCGACCGTGCCGTCATCGGCCTCGATCTCCACCACCAGCGTGCCCAGCACATTGATGCCGAAGCTCTGCCGGCTCTGGCGGTATTCGGGATATTTGCCCATCGGCGTGCCGATATGGTCGTCGATCCAGTGTCCCGTACCCTGGTCGTGATAGTCCGCCCCGCCGCCACGCACGGTAAAGGCACGCACGGCTTTGATGGTCGGCATGGTCATGGTCGTCGCAGCTCCCGGAAGATGAAGGGCCCGCGGCGGAAGCGCCCGCCGCGGGCAGGTCGTCAGCGGCGCGCGGCCGGCGCGGGCACCCGCGTCTCGCGGCCGACGCCGATGGCGCCGAGCGCGAAGACGAGGACTGCGCCGATCAGCGTGGTGCCGGCAAGCAGATAGAGGCCCGCCGAGGTCGATTCGAAGCTGGCCTCCGCCCAGTTCTTCACGTTCGGCGCCACGAAGCCGCCGAGCGAGCCGAGCGAGTTGATCAGCGCGATGCCGCCCGCCGCCGCCACGCCGCCGAGATAGCCGGTCGGCAGCGTCCAGAAGATCGGCTGCACCGAGATGAAGCCGGCGGCGGCAAAGCACAGCGCGATCATCGACAGGAGCGGCGAGCCCGAGGCCACCGAGGCGGCGATGCCGGCCGCGCAGACCACGAGGATGCCCCCGGCGAACAGGCGGCGCTCGCCCGTCTGGTCCGACCAGCGCGGCAGGAAGTAGGTCGCCAGCATGGCGCACACCCACGGAATGGCGGTGACGATGCCCACCGTCAGCCCGACCTTGGTGCCGAGCAGGCCGGCGACCTGGGTCGGCAGGTAGAACACCACGCCGTACACGCTCATCTGGATGATGAAGTAGATCAGCGCGAAATACAGCACACGCCCGCTCTTCAGCGCGGCCAGCGTGCCGCGCGGGCCGTGCGACTGCTTGGCGGCGTCTTCCGCGGCAAGCGCATCCTGCAGGACGGTTTTCTCAGCCGGGGTTAGCCATTTGGCATCGGCCGGCTTGTTGTCGAGGTAGAAATAGGCCCACACGCCGACCACGGAGGCCAGCAGGCCTTCCACCATGAACATCCACTGCCAGCCATGCAGCCCGCCGAAGCCGTCGAACTCCAGCAGCATGCCGGACAGCGGCGAGCCGAAGATGAAGGCCAGCGGCGCGCCGAAATAGAACAGGCCCATGGCCCGGCCGCGCGCGAAGGAGGGGAACCAGTAGGTCAGGTACAGGATCACGCCGGGAAAGAAGCCGGCCTCGGCGATGCCGAGCAGCACGCGCAGGATGTAGAAGGTCGTCTCGTTGTGGGCGAACATCATCGCCGCCGAGATGAGACCCCAGGTCACCATGATGCGCGCCATCCAGATCTTGGCGCCGACGCGGTGCATGATGAGGTTGGACGGCACTTCAAACAGCGCGTAGCCGAGAAAGAAGATGCTGGCGCCGAAGGCGAAGGCCGCGTTGGAAATGCCGGTGTCGGCCTGGAAGGCCGCCTTGGCGAAGCCGACATTGGCCCGGTCGAGGAAGGCCAGAATGTACATCAGCAGCAGGAACGGCAGCAGCCGCCTTGTCACCTTGCCGATGGTAGGAAGAAGTGTCGGTGTCTGCGCAACCATGCGGGCGCCCTCCTTGCTCGATGGACATACGCCGCCCTTGCGCCCGGAAGCCTCCGGCCGCTGCGATCTTCAGTTTTGTTGGAGGGGCCGCCTTTTGCCGGCGGCGCCTCGTCAGTAGACGGCGCGTCCGCCGGAGATGTCGAAGACGGCGCCGGTGGAGAAGGCACAGTCCTCGGAGGACAGCCAGCCGATGAGCGCGGCGGCCTCTTCGACGGCGAGGAAGCGGTTCATCGGGATCTTCGACAGCATGAAGTCGATGTGTTCCTGCTTCATCTGGTTGAAGATCTCGGTCTTCGCCGCCGCCGGGGTGATGGCGTTCACCAGCACGTTCGAGGTCGCCAGTTCCTTCGCCAGCGACTTGGTCAGCCCGATCAGCCCGGCCTTG